>JADKGF010000005.1 GCA_016717105.1 Saprospiraceae bacterium
TATTCAGATTAAGAATTTTAATTTCAACTCTTTGATTTTTGGTACGACCATAAGCTGTTTTATTGTCTGCTATTGGTTTTTTCTTACCATATCCTTTAAATTGAACTTTGGATGGATCGACACCTTTTTCAACTAGATACTCGGCCACTGATTTAGCTCTTGCTGTGCTCAACCGATCGCAATATTCATCAGGTGGAGTACCGTTCGTATGGCCGCCTATTTCTATTATGACCTCATCTGTGGACATTAAAAAGCCATAAATATCATCCAATACTTCATATGATGTACGATCTATCGTAGCTGAGTCTGCTTTGAAAAGCAGGTTTTTAATTTCGATGGTTTGACCTTGTTTTGCCTTGCCTTTATTGAGTTCATGCAAAATCTTGGGCTTGGAAATTTTTATTTGTAGAAGTTGCTACAGGAGAATCTTTAGATGCTGGGGTATTGACAGGTGTTGGATTTTTTTGCGTTTGTGTGGTGGTAGCTTACTTTTGGCACTTGCGAATGGTGGCTCACCAGGACAAGGTACTCTTATGAAAGCTGATGCTCCATCGACAAGGAGATTGCCATTATAAGGCATTAAGGTCGGTGTCTTGTAAAATGCTGAAAATGTGATGGAGCGTATATTGGATTTAGGTCTAATTTCAAAGGTGTTGATTTGCCAACTTGAATTAGTAACAGGATTCGATGCTGCGAGCAACTCTCTTTCGTGGCAAAAACCTGAGCCGCCCCAAATTCTCAATACAGCAGGTGTAACATAATTGGCTTCTTCATTTGACATACGACTTCTGCTAACATATTTTCAGCGCGAGCTAAGTGTATAGAGAATTTATAGCATTTACCTGCTTCTAACATTGAATCTATCCGTACAGAAACAGATTCATAAGTTCCATTGTCTCTTACGACCATGCCTAAATAGGTCTTTCTATCTGGAAGCGGGTAAATTATTGTTCCAATATCCATTGGGATGAATATCTGGCGGTGATTCCATAGGGAAATTTATTTTTCCGCAATCAAACCAACCGGAGATTCCATCCATAGCTTCTCCACCTCTTTTGGGTGTATCTTCAAAACTAGGGTTTTTTAATCTGATTGTATCAGACTGGGCAGATATCAGCGTGATATTAACAGATAACAATAAAAATACAAAAATTCCTTTATACATGAAACTATAAAAACAGATCAATTATGGAGTATAACGCACAAAAATAGTGCTTTTGTTGTAGATAAGTCTTGATTAACGCAAAATTAACTACCGATACAAAGAAAAATGATTTTATTGACTAATTTGTACTATGTCTGAAATTTTGTCCACAAGAATATTGCCACAATAAGGTATCATTGTATTAGGCACATAAAAAGCTGATAAAGTGATTGATCGCATATTTTTTGGGTTTTATTTCAAAGGCTCATTTGCCAGGTTGTATTTGTAACTGGTTTCGATTCTGCAAGTAATTCTCTTTCGTTACAAAACTTGATCCACCCCAAATTCTCAATACAGCTGGAGTAACATAATTTGCTTCATTACCAGTTAACCTACTTTTGCTGATATAATTTTCAGCACGTGCGATGTAGATGGAAAATTTATAAGTCTTTCCAGCTTTTAACATGGAATCTATTCGTATAGAAATTGATTCATACCATTATCTCTCACGACTATACCTAAATATGTTTCCCGTGTTGGGCTTCAAATTTATACCCCAAATATTGTTGGGATGAATATCTGGAGGTGATTCATAAGGAAAGTTTATTTTTCCGCAATCAAACCAACCATCTATTCCACGCTCAGCTTCTCCACCTCTTTTGGGTGTATCTTCAAAACTCGGATTTTTTAATCTGATTGTATCAGACTGGGCAGATATCAGCGTGATATTAACAGATAATAATAAAAATACAAAAATTCCTTTATACATGAAACTATAAAAACAGATCAATTATGGAGTATAACGCACAAAAATAGTGCTTTTGTTGTAGATAAGTCTTGATTAACGCAAAATTAACGATATAGAAGCAACATTAATTAACTATTTTATTTTTCAAATTATGGCTTTACTTCAATAATATCCGATAAACCATCGACTAAAATATGACCATTATTCTCATCTTTGACTGAATACACGGACAGTATTAGATATTCAACATTATCTTTTGGTGTCATGATTGCGGTATATTTTTTCCAATCTTGATGTTCAATAGGTGGAGATTTATATAAAATTTCTTGCACATTGCAATTTTTATCTGATGCTATAATCCTTAAAATAGAAGGTTTAGTATAATTAGCCTCATGTGAAGTTTTCCTACTTCTACTTAAATATTTTGGAGATTGTGCTAAATAAATATCTAAGCTATACGTTTTTTTCGATAATAAAGGAGATGCTAATTCCTGCATCACACTTTCATAAGCATTATTATCTCTAGCTACCATACCTAAATATGTTTTTCCGTGTTGGGCTTCTACATTTACACCCCAAAAATTTTTGGGATGAATATCTGGTGGAGTTTCCATTGGGAAATTTATTTTTCCACAATCAATCCAACCGGAGATTCCATCTATACCTTCTCCACCTCTTTTGGGTGTATCTTCGAAACTTGGGTTATTTAATCTGATTGGATCAGGCTGGGCATGTGTAATTAAAGAAGCTAACAGGCAAATGAAAGTTAATAAATTGAATTTTGACATAGATGACATTTTTTGTTGTGTTTTTTGATTTGGATGTCCAAAAGTATAAGTTTTATTTAATACCATTTAATACTAATTGTGTATTTTTATTCAATTTGACAAAAAATGACTACAATAACATCATTTGTGTGACGGAATATCGATGCCTTTCATTTTTCGGTACATCTCTGTAGCGTAGCCATCGGTCATACCAGATACAAAATCAAGGACACTCATAGCTTTTTCGTATGCACTAACATGGTCATTGGATAGGTTGTATTGATCTGGAATCAGGCGTAGGCATTTTTTTTGTAATGGAGAACGATTTTCACTAAGTACTGCTTCGATAAATACAGATAAAATTTCTGACATGACATTATAACCAGCTATCTCTACCTCGATGACCGAAGGATGATTGTAAATCTTATTAATGGATATCTCATTTATTTTTTCAAGATAAGGGCACGATTTCTCTACTTCATCCATCAGCGTGCTGTTAAATCTTCCTTGTAAAATTGCCTCGCTATTTGCTTCAAAAACTTCGGCAGCCTTCATCACCAAACCATTGATACACTTGGCTCTCAAATAGGAAATTGCTTCATTATTCTCAGTAATTTTTACCAAAACTTCTTTCGTACGTTGGATATTGTCTTGAAGATCAGCTAATAAAGAAGGGAAATAATGCTCTGTATCATTACGAGACAAGATTCCTATCCTGTGTGCGTCTTCCATATCGATGATACGGTAACAGATGTCATCTGCAGCTTCTACTAGATAAACAAATGGATGTCGATGGGCAATGTTATTGTCTTGAATTAGACCGAACTCATTAACTACATTTTCGAAAGCATTTTGATCAGACAAAAAATACCCATACTTCTTACGATGCATTAAATTTTTGTCCATTTGAGAAGAAGCACAAGGATATTTTAATATTGAAGCTAATGTGACAAACATCAAACGTTGTCCGCCTTCTAGTTTACCTTTAAATTGCCTTGTCAAAAGTCTTAAAGCATTGGCATTGCCTTCAAAATTTGTCAAATCTTTCCATTGTTCAGCATCAAAATGCGACCTAAGGCTTTTTGATTGATGACCATAGAAGCATTGACTTCAAAATAATGTGAAATGGCTTTTTCTGCCCGAATGACCAAATGCTGGATTGCCCAAATCATGAGCCAAGCAAGCGGAAGCGACTACACCAGAAAGTTCGTAAGTATAAAATGCCTTTTGATCTTCTGTAAATGTGGCATGGTGATGGTCGATAAGTGATTGTCCTACCAATGAACCTAAAGATCGACCTACAGATGCCACTTCAAGCGAATGCGTGAGTCTATTATGTACAAATACATTGCCAGGCAAAGGGAAAACTTGAGTCTTATTTTGCAATCTTCGGAATGCCGATAAAAATATGATACGATCATAATCCCTTGTAAATTCTGATCTCATACCTGGTGTACCTGTTGCCTGATAACCATATCTGCGGTATGAAATACATTCTCCCCAATGCTGCATGCGTCGTTGATTATTTGCGCAAAGGTACTATAAAGATTTTGAAAATGGGTGGCGGTTATAAATAGATTGGAAATTGGAAATTTCTTGTAAAACGAAATGTAGGTACTAATGAACGTAGTATTTTTCAATCTGTACAAAGTAATGTTAGCCTGTGAAGATTAGTATAAGGATCGTGTGACTAATCAAATAAGTGCCTATAATTCATAAAAAAGAACTTAATGCTAGAATTAGTGTGGTGTATTTTTAAATAATTTAAACAAAATAAAAATTAACTAAAACTTATTATTAAGAAATATTAATTTGTAATCATGAGCTTAAAAAACTTAACGAATTTTCGTTAACAAAAACTAAATATTTGTTAACTCAAAATTCGAACGAAAAAATATTGCAAAATTTCTTCGGATTTGGACTAAAAAACCTAGCTAAGTATTAAAACTATGTATTGATTCACGGAATCAGGACATGTACGGTCGCAAAAAGTATACGAAATATAATTCTACAATCGACATTTGTCCACCGAATCATGTACATACCCCAAATATCAATTGATTTCAAATTTTTACAATTTTATTTTTCTAACATTATTAAACCAAAAACTTATGCAACACAAGTCTTTTACGTTTTTAGTAAATTTAATTTTAATTTTTTTATTTGGGGAAACACAACACTTGAATGGTCAAATTTCTGTTGTGCCAAATAGTTGTTATCCAGGAGTAACTGCAGCCGAGCAAGATGCGGCCGCAGCTTCTAGTAATGGAGAGACACCTTTTGCAACATGGAAAGGAGCTTACGATTATGCAATAGCTCATAGCATTACTGAGATCAATTTTGCAGCGGGCACTTATTTTCCAGGCGGTGCAAGTGGGACTAGCGATCGCTGGGGAGATGCCAACGGAGGATTTGATTTAGTCGGTGGAATGACGGTAAATGGCAATGGTGCAGTTATTGATAACTCCGCCAATAGTAATAACATAGCTTTTGCAACGATAGCTAGCAGTAACGCAAGTATAAATGGATTTACTTTTATACAATTTACTGGTAATAATGCTGGTGCAGTTAGAGTAAATTCTGGAACAACAGGTTGGTCTATTAATGATTGTAATTTTGATGGGTGCGACTGGGCTGGAGATGGTTTATCTATACTAGGAGGAACGGGAACTATCAGCTATTGCAATTTTTACAATCATACAAGATCTACTGGAAGCGCACTTACAATAACTTCTGGAAATATAACAATAGACAATTCAGTTTTCAGTTGCAATTCGAGGATTGTGGCTGGTGGTGCTGTTCGAGTATTAGGAGGAAGTACAGAATTTAATAATTGTACTTTTGATGGTAATATTACAAATTCTGCAAGTGGTGGAGCTATATCAATTGAAAGTGGTGCAATTGCAACCATGAATGATACGAAATTTACTTGTAACATGGCCAATGTTAACACTCAAGATGACGGAGGCGCTATCAATCTTATTGGATCTGCGAGTCTTTATTTAAATGGTTGTACATTTCAGGGAAATGTAGCCAAAGATAGAGGTGGCGCAATACACGCATCTGGAGCTGCAGTATTAAATATTACAAACACTACTTTTTCAGGAAACAGTACTAACACAGCATCAACATCCAAAGGCGGTGCGATTTTTATGAATGATGTAGCAGACAATGATATTTCAGGTTCATACTTTACAAGTAACTCAGTAAGTGGAGAAGGAGGTGGAGTTTATATTGCTGCAGGAAGCGGTGGAAACTATAATTTTATAGATAACACCTTTGTAAGCAACAGTGCTAGTGGTGCATGTACAGGTATAGATATTTTTACAGAAAGACATATTACAGGATCAAATAATGATTTGCAATATTTGGCTGATGGACATCATTTATCAAACAGTCCTGGTTCTTTGCAATTTACAGGTTTAGCAATTGCTGGTACACAACTTGCGGGAAATCCAGTCTATGATTCTGAAACCGTCACGATGACTGCCGGATTACCATTGTATTGGTCAACAACTATGTACACAACAGGTTTAAATAGTGCAGCAAGAATGGCTTATGTTTTATCAGGAAATAATTCTGATTTTACACAAGGTTCAGGTGTAGCATTAGTTTTTAGAAGGTATTCTTCCACAGACTGTGATTTAGAATTTGTTTCATATTCAGGTGGCGTCGATGGTACTTTAACTACTCTAGCTACCTTAGTCAATACTGCAGCTGTAAGTGGATCATTTGCTATTAAAACAATATATAACAATGGTACATGGACCTTCAATGTAACAAATAGTGGAACAAGTTCAGAGTTAACACAAGATCCAAGAGGATTTAGATATTGTAATTCAGTTGCCACGGGATCGTCAGGGTTGATGGGAAGTAATGTGGGTTTTTTTTGGCAGCATAGTAGTACAATATCGAGTGTTTATGCACAATTTGGGGATAGTTATTTCCGTGCAGGAGATGAGACAACGGGTAGTGGTGGATCAGGTTCAGGTCTAGCAGCCGCTTGTAGTTCTTGTATAACTTCCACAGCAGCAAGTCCAACCTGCCCACCGTTAGCTACAGGTTCAATTCAAGGAGATGTATTTCTTGATGCAAATCTTAACGGAATAAACAACAGTGGTGAAGGTTTAGAAGATGTATTGATTGAATTATTGGATAATTTAGGTAACGTAGTAGCAACTACCACAACAGATGCTAATGGTCATTATGTTTTCAATGGCTTAACTACAGGGATTTATCAGGTACGCTTTGGAGTACCACCTGGTTACAACCAAGCGACTTCTACTTCTCAAAATACCGGAGGCCCAAATATCGATAGTGATATAACGCCTAGTAGCAGTGGACCATCCTTCCTTTCTCCTATCATTAACCTAAATACAGGTACTGGTATGTCCAATGGTAATGATGATTTTAACAATGCTGCTAATTTTTTTAATGTAGGCGCAGGATATCAAGCTATTATTTTGCCAGTTACTTGGACTTCAATGACCGTTGACTCTAGGGATTGTCAAAATATATTGCAATGGACAACAGCATCTGAAACCAATAATAATTATTTTGAAATTCAAAAAAGCAGAAATGGAAATGAATTCTACACAATAGGACAGATAAAAGGTGAAGGTGATAAAAAAGAAGTTTCTAGTTACGCGTTTATAGATAATAAAAATGTAGGATTTTCTAGTTATTACAGAGTGAAACAAGTTGATTTTGATGGAAAATACACTTACTCTTCAGTTGTAAAATCTTCTCCAAATACATGTATTAGTAATGAAAATGATAATATGATTATTTATCCTAATCCAATACAAAACGATATTGTCAATATTGTTTTTGAAGGGTTTGATCCAGAATTTAATATGGAAATAAATATCTATAACCAAGTTGGAGCATTAGTTATAAATAAATCAATAAAAGCAACGGCGTTAAATAACAATGTTCAGATAAGTACTGAAAATCTACCTTCAGGGTTATATAATTTAAGTGTAGTTCAGACAGGCAGTTCCCATAGTTTTCAAAATATTAAATTTATAAAAATTTAAATTTAACACGTCAGTAGAGCCTAAAATATATATATAGTTTAGGCTCTACAATTTTACTTTTACTATTCCAATAAATAACTTTTTATGCATTCTAATAAAAACCCCAGATTCAAGTTGTTAAAGTCAAAGAACCTAGTTCTAACTGTCTTGTTGATCTCTTTTTCATTTTTATTTCAAAGTGTAAAAGCTTGTGATGAGGCATCTGTTACAATAGTGAGTGTTGTGGATTTAGGCGGTGGGCAGACACAATATACCTTTGATATTTGTTTAGAAATGTTAGGGCTTGAAGGTATCCCTGATTGGTTTAGTGTTGATTTTAATCCCAATTCAGTAAATGTTGTTTCTTTTACACCACCTACTGTTACCACATCATCAGGAGATGTATTTACAGGCGCAATTCTCTCAGGAAATGATGAAGTAAGATGGACATTTCCAGGCACCTTTCCTGCACATAACATGAATTTAATGTGCTTTCAGGCGGTGATTGTTATAACTGGCACACCTACATCTATTGTCATGAACTTTCACGATACATACCCAGGATGCTCGCAAAATATTCCTCTTCCACCTCCACCTTCACCATGTGATTGTACGAGTGGAAATTCATGTGGTGGGATGCATTATGACTGCAGTAGCGATGCTCAAGCAGATTTTCCTGGTGGTGGAGGAACAACAACCTTTACACCACCTTTACCAGCTACATCAGGTACATCTTATCAATTTTGTTATGAATATACAACAGGTCCAACAGAAACATCAATTGGATTTGTTAATCTTGTAGGTACAACTGGAAATGGTTGTATAACCAAAACTTATCAGGTTTATCCAGCAGGAAGTTGTAGTGGCCCACTTACACCCTCAGGCCCATCAAACTTCGGTAGTAATGGAAATGAATATACTGTCACTGCAAATACAACATATAATTTTTGTGTAACTGTTGATGTCACAAATAATAATTGTACAGATATTATAGATAACTCTGTATGGCTTTATAATAACTCGGCTGGAGGAAGTGGATGTGGTACATGTAGTGCTCCATGTACGGATCCAGGTATGGGAGATGTACCAACGTATGCTGATAGAACATACTCATCATGTTGGTCCCCAGATTGTGATATTATTGGCCCCGCAACTTTTACCAACTGTTTTGAAGCGACAGCTGATGCTACAGGTTTCTTAGGTTTTGCAAATCTAATTAATGGCCCATCTTCATCATGCTTAAGCAGAACTTGGGCATTGTCATCAGGATGTGGTAGTCCTATTCCGAATCCAGTTCCAAATGCGCATAGTGTTTCTTCTGGTTTTAATCCTGAATATACAGGATTAACTCCGGGTGCTACATATGTATTATGTATTACCTATACTTTAGGGCCTGGTTCTGCTTGTGTATTTGAAACAATTGATGAAATATGTATAGATTCATATGGAAATAGTTGTGTTCCGCCAATAGCAAATGTTTCTGCTTCACCGCAAGCAATTTGTGTGGGTCTATCAACACAACTTACAGCAACAGGAGGTGGAACATATCAATGGAGTAATGGTTTAGGTACAGGAGCTGGACCAAAAAATGTTTCGCCTACAACAACTACAACTTATACGGTGACGGTCACCAGCAGCCCAGGTTGTACAGCAACAGATGAAGTTACAGTTACAGTCAATAGTTTGACAGCTTCAGCAACGCCAACACAACCAAGCTGTGGACAAAATAATGGAAGTATATCAGTTTCGCCCGGTCCTGCAGGCCATACTTACGCTTGGTCAGGAGGCCTTGCAGGACAAAATCCGATGAATGTCGGCCCGGGTACATATACTGTCACGGTCACTGAAACAGCTACCGGATGCACTGATATTGAAGTGGTTGTCATAAATACATCATCTCCAATAGTTGTTACAGCAACACCAGTTCAACCGACCTGTGGACAAAATAATGGAAGCATCAATGTTACGCCAGGACCAGGAGGCCATACATACGCATGGACAGGAGGCCTTTCAGGACAAAATCCGATGAATGTAGGCTCAGGAACCTATACGGTAACGGTCACAGAGACCGCCACTGGTTGTACAGGCACCGATGTTGTTACAATCAATACATCTTCTCCATTAAATGTTATAGCAACACCAATACAACCGACCTGTGGTCAAAATAATGGAAGTATCAGTGTTACGCCAGGACCAGCAGGCCATACATACTCATGGACAGGAGGCCTTTCAGGACAAAACCCGATGAATGTAGGCCCAGGAACCTATACGGTAACGGTCACAGAGACCGCCACTGGGTGTACAGGCACCGATGTTGTTACAATCAATACGTCTTCTCCATTAAATGTTATAGCAACACCAGTACAACCGACTTGTGGTCAAAATAATGGAAGTATCAGTGTTACGCCAGGACCAGCAGGCCATACATACTCATGGACAGGAGGCCTTTCAGGACAAAACCCGATGAATGTAGGCCCAGGAACATATACGGTAACGGTTACAGAGACCGCCACTGGTTGTATAGGCACCGATGTTGTTACAATCAATACATCAACCCAGTTGACGGTTTCAGCAACACCAGTTCAACCGACCTGTGGACAAAATAATGGAAGCATCTCAGTTACACCAGGACCAGGAGGCCATACATACACATGGACAGGAGGCCTAGCAGGACAAAATCCGATGAATGTAGGCCCAGGAACATATACGGTAACGGTTACAGAGACCGCCACTGGTTGTACAGGCACCGATGTTGTTACAATCAATACATCTACTCCATTAAATGTTTTAGCAACACCAATACAACCGACCTGTGGTCAAAATAATGGAAGTATCAGTGTTACGCCAGGGACCAGCAGGCCATACATACGCATGGACAGGAGGCCTAGCAGGACAAAATCCGATGAATGTAGGCCAAGGTACTTATACGGTAACTGTCACAGAAACAGCCACTGGTTGTACAGGCACCGATGTTGTTACAATCAATACATCTTCTCCATTAAATGTTATAGCTACACCAGTACAACCGACCTGTGGCCAAAATAATGGAAGTATCTCTGTTACGCCAGGACCAGCAGGACATACATACGCATGGACAGGAGGCCTTTCAGGACAAAATCCGATGAATGTAGGCCCAGGAACATATACGGTAACGGTTACAGAGACCGCCACTGGTTGTACAGGAACGGATGTTGTTACAATCAATACATCTTCTCCATTAAATGTTATAGCAACACCAGTACAACCGACTTGTGGTCAAAATAATGGAAGTATCTCTGTAACACCAGGACCAGGAGGCCATACATACGCATGGACAGGAGGCCTAGCAGGACAAATCCGATGAATGTAGGCCAGGTACTTATACGGTAACTGTCACAGAAACAGCCACTGGTTGTACAGGCACCGATGTTGTTACAATCAATACATCTTCTCCATTAAATGTTATAGCTACACCAGTACAACCGACCTGTGGCCAAAATAATGGAAGTATCTCTGTTACGCCAGGACCAGCAGGACATACATACGCATGGACAGGGAGGCCTTTCAGGACAAAATCCGATGAATGTAGGCCCCAGGAACATATACGGTAACGGTTACAGAGACCGCCACTGGTTGTACGGGAACGGATGTTGTTACAATCAATACATCTTCTCCATTAAATGTTATAGCAACACCAGTACAACCGACCTGTGGACAAAATAATGGCAGTATCTCTGTTACACCAGGACCAGGAGGCCATACATACGCATGGACAGGAGGCCTAGCAGGACAAAATCCGATGAATGTAGGCCCAGGTACTTATACGGTAACTGTCACAGAAACAGCCACTGGTTGTACAGGCACCGATGTTGTTACAATCAATACATCTTCTCCATTAAATGTTATAGCTACACCAGTACAACCGACCTGTGGCCAAAATAATGGAAGTATCTCTGTTACGCCAGGGACCAGCAGGACATACATACGCATGGACAGGAGGCCTTTCAGGACAAAAATCCGATGAATGTAGGCCCAGGAACATATACGGTAACGGTTACAGAGACCGCCACTGGTTGTACGGGAACGGATGTTGTTACAATCAATACATCTTCTCCATTAAATGTTATAGCAACACCAGTACAACCGACCTGTGGACAAAATAATGGCAGTATCTCTGTTACGCCAGGACCAGGAGGCCATACATACGCATGGACAGGAGGCCTAGCAGGACAAAATCCGATGAATGTAGGCCCAGGAACATATACGGTAACGGTTACAGAGACCGCCACTGGTTGTACGGGAACAGCTCAAATAGTACTTAATTCTTCTAGTGGCATGACTTCAAATGCACAAACAACTGATGCCACCTGTGGTCAAAGTAATGGTAGTTACACTGTGTCTTGGACAGGTGGAACTGGTCCTTTCAATATAACAGGTAGCTTTATACAGAATAATGCTAATTCACCTCATACTTTCAATAATATAAATTCTGGCACATATATAGTAACTATTACTGATGCTAATGGATGTACATCTTCAGCATCTGCAAGTGTAGGAAATGGAACTGGACCTGTGGCAAATGCATCAAGTACACCTGCTACTTGCGGTTCTAATAATGGGAGTGTGACTGTAACTTGGACAAATGGTGTTGGACCATTTACTATATCAGGTGATCTCACACAATCCAATGCAACAACACCAAGTGTGTTTAATAATCTGGCTCCAGGTAACTATAATGTTATCGTTACTGATGCTAACGGTTGTACTTCTGTTGCGACAGCAAGTATTACAATTTCAGGAGGCCCAATTGCATCAACAACTAAAACAGATGCTACATGTGGCAATTCTAATGGGAGTATAACAGTAAATTGGAGTAATGGTACAGGCCCATTTAATATCACTGGAGATTTAAATAGGGTTAATGTAGGAAGTCCCGAATTATTTTCAAATCTTCCTACAGGATTGTATAATTTTATATTGACTGATGCAAATGGTTGTTCGGTCCATTGTCCGTAAATATAGGCAATATACCTGGACCAAATACATCTGTTACTTCAATAAATGCCACTTGTGGAATTAATAATGGAGAAATAACACTCACTTGGACGGGAGGTACAGGTCCTTTCACTATTACAGGGGATCTTAATGCAGCAAATGCATCTAGCCCAAGAATTTTTACAAATCTGAGTGCAGGTCTTTATAGTATGATATTAACGGATGTTAATGGTTGTACAAGTTCTGAATCCGTAACAATTACAGGTACTTCTTCAATTTCTGCTTCTGCAGCGAAAACTGATGCGACTTGTGGTCAGAGTAATGGTAGTTTTACAGTGTCTTGGACAGGAGGAACTGGGCCGTATAATATTTCTGGAGGCTTTTCTCAAAATAATGCGACTTCTCCACATACGTTCAGTAATGTCAGTTCGGGTACATATGTGGTGACTATTACAGATGTCAATGGTTGTACTTCTTCAGCATCTGAGAGTGTTGGAAATGGGTCTGGTCCTGTAGCGAATGCAACTAGTACGGCAGCTACTTGCGGTGGAAATAATGGTAGTGTGACAGTTATTTGGTCTAATGGAGTAGCTCCTTTCACTATATCAGGTGATCTTACCCAATCAAACGCCTCATCACCAAGTGTATTTAATAATTTAGTTGCAGGTGCATATAATGTTATTGTAAGTGATGCTAATGGATGTACATCAGTTGCTGCTGTTAATGTCGTAAATTCTGGAGGTCCAACAGCATCAGCTACTAAAGTGGATGCCAAATGTGGAAATTCGAATGGAAGCATTAATGTTACATGGACTGGAGGAATTGGCCCATTTAATATAGCTGGAGATTTAGTTAGAGCGAATGCTGGTAGTCCTGAATTATTTTCAAATCTTGGCACTGGCATATATAATTTCACACTCACTGATGCTAGTGGTTTCTCTGTACCGCTATCAATAAATATTGGTAATATAAGTGGCCCAACTACTTCGGTAATATCCACAAACGCTACTTGTGGAAATAATAATGGTCAGATAACATTATCGTGGTCAGGAGGTAATGGCCCATTCAATATAACTGGTGACTTAAATGCTAGCAACACATCTAGCCCTCGTATATTTAATAATTTGGCACCAGGCACTTATAATATGCTAGTCACTGATGCTAATGGATGTACAAGCGCACAAACAGTGACAATAATTGGGTCTTCTGCAGTTTCTGCTTCAGCAACAAAAACAGATGCCGCTTGTGGTCAAAGTAATGGTAGTTTTACAGTGTCATGGGCAGGAGGAACTGGGCCATATAATATTTCTGGAGGCTTTTCTCAAAATAATGCGACTTCTCCACAAACGTTCAATAATGTCAGTTCGGGTACATATATAGTGACGATTACTGATGCCAATGGATGTACATCTACTGCATCAGCTAGTATTGGCAATGGTACAGGTCCTGTTGCTAATGCATCGAGTATAGCAGCTACATGTGGTGCAAATAACGGAAATGTTACTGTTACTTGGACCAATGGAGTTGCTCCATTTTCTATCACAGGGGATCTAGCGCTTTCCAATGCGACATCACCAAGCGTATTTAACAATTTGGCTTCAGGTTCCTATAGTATTGTTGTGACTGATGCTAATGGTTGTACTTCAGTCGCATCAGCAATTGTTGCAAATTCTGGTGGCCCAACGGGATCAACAACTAAAACTGATGCCACATGTGGTAATAATAATGGAAGCATTACAATATCTTGGTCTGGAGGTACAGGTCCTTATAACATATCTGGTGATTTGAATAGAGCTAATGCAGTTAGCCCTTCGGTATTTAATAACCTTTTGGCAAAACCATATGCTATTATTGTTACGGATAGTAAAGGATGTACTGCAAACTTTAATGTAACAATTACATCACAACAAGCCTTAGAGATAACTTGTAATGCTGTAAATGTGAGTCAAGCAAATGGTGCAGACGGAATGATTGAGATAACTATGAGTCAAGGAAAAGCTCCTTATTCAGTTTCATGGCAAGGGACTCAAAATGGACAAATGCAAAATGTAGCTCAAAATTCTTATAGCATTACCAATCTATCAGCAGGTCAATATAATATTACAGTTACTGATGCAAATGGTTGTACTGATGTATGTCAATCATCCATCAATGCTCCTGGATGTAATATGACAGCTGATGCACAAGGTGAAATTACAAAATGTTTTGGAAGTAATGATGGTAAAATTAACTTGATAATCACAGGTGCTATCGGTGCTACTGTTATAAAGTGGAGCAATTCAGCGTGGAATGGCCTTACAACTATAACCAATGCATCTCCTGGTACATACAATGTCACCATTACAGATAGTGCCAACTGTATAGTAACAGATAATGTAATCATTGGTCAACCTACAGCTTTGGATATATCGTGCAGTGGTTTGGGTATTTCTCAAAAGGGGAAAAAAGATGGATCTGCCATTATCAACATTATTGGAGGCACTGCTAATTATCAGATTTCTTGGAGTGGACCACAAAGTGGAATTACTAACAATAATTCTTCTGGAAACAATAATATCACAGGACTTGCAGCAGGCAATTATACCGTAACTGTTACTGACAATAATGGATGTACTCAAGTTTGTAATTTTATAATTGAAGACAAGCCATGTGCAATGACCATTACGACAAAAGTGGATAGTGTAGGCTGTTTTGGAAATTGTGATGGAAGTATTAATCTATCAATAAATGGTGCTGTAAATCCAGTTCAAGTTGTTTGGTCAAATAGTCAATGGAACGGATTGACACAAATTTCTGACTTGTGTGCTGGAAATTATAGTGTTACAGTTACAGACCAAAATGGTTGTACTGCAAATTTATCTGCAATTAAAGTAGCGGAGCCAAATATGATTGAAGCTGATATTACAACCAATATTTCAAATCCATTTATAAATCAGGAAATACAACTTTCTTTAAAAACAAACATTAAAAAAGAAGATATAGAAAGTATCAGTTGGGATAATTCAATTTTACTCAGTTGCAATGATTGTTTTGATCCTAAGACAAAGCTTCAAGACAATACTACTTTTAATGTAATAGTTACTGATAGAAATGGATGTACAGGAGTCGCTAGTCTAACTATCAACGTTAAGCGACAAAATATTATCGATTTCCCCAATATTATTTCATCAAACGGAAAAGGTAACGGTTATTTTACCCTATTGGTGATGATGCTAATATTGAGATAATTGAAGATCTTAGAGTATTTGATAGATGGGGCAATTTGGTTTTTCAAAATAATAACTTTAAAGCCAATCAACCAGAGGAAGGATGGAATGGAGAATATTTATCTTCGCCAGTTGTACAAGGAGTTTATGTTTATATAGTAAATGTAGTATTTAAAGATGGCTCTAAGGAGGTTATTTATGGTGATATTACTGTTATTAAATAGTGTGATTAAGGGCTTGAGTCAAATGGCTCAAGCCTTTTTTTTTTAACTATTTGCCACTCAGTATCATTATATAATGCAATGGTTTGATTTTTCAATATGAAGTTTTTAAAGCGAACAAAAGTTTATTTATTTTGTCTGACATTTTTACTTCCTTTTCGAGGTATTACCCAGAATTTTGATTTATTTCCAATTGAGTTTACAACAGACAGGGTATTACCTAATGCTTATGCAGGTGGCTTGATAGCTCCGCAATTTTCAGAAATAGACCTTAATAATGATGGGAAAAAGGATTTAGTAGTTTTTGAAAAATCTGCCGCTCGATTTATACCTTTTATAAATGAAGGAGAGCAAGGAACTATTAATTATCGTTATGATCAAAGTTGGGTTAAAATTTTTCCACCTATTAAGACTTGGGCTGTTTTAAGAGATTACAATGGAGATGGACTTGAAGATATATTTACACTAGGACAAAACAATAGTAACATTGAAGTATGGCAATCAAAAAGGGAAAGTGGTACTATTAAATTTGAAAAAGTATTTTTCCAAAATTCATCTTCCTATTTCCTATCCTATACTGTTTCTGATACACTAAAGCCAATTGAGTTAACAGTGATAAGCTTTCCTGAAATAATAGACGTTGATAGTGATGGAGACTTAGATATTTTAACTTTCGATAAAGCTGAAATTTATGTTCTTTTTATAAGAATATGCAAGTAGAGAAAATCTTCCCAATGATGTATTTGATTTTGTTATAGCTGACGAATGTTTCGGCAAGTTTACATTAGATATTACTGAATCTGAAATCGTATTAAGCAACGATCCGAAAACTTGCGCTGATGGAATGCGATCAAACTTTACTCATTCTGAAAATAAATACATTCATGCTGGGTCAGGATCATCTATTATGGGCTTTGATCAGAATTGTGATGGTGTACTGGATATTTTGCTCGGTGATGGTAAGGAATCTAATATCAAACTTTTAGTTAATGGTGGTACAAAAGATCATGCTTTTATGACGGATTCAATGTATAAATATCCAAAAGAACCAGCGAGTATAAATTACTTTGTATCATCATATTATCTTGATGTTAATAATGATGGCAAAAA
The DNA here is from genome assembly GCA_016717105.1 of Saprospiraceae bacterium. Lineage (GTDB taxonomy): Bacteria > Bacteroidota > Bacteroidia > Chitinophagales > Saprospiraceae > OLB9. The sequence continues at coordinate 17,189 of JADKGF010000005.1, forward strand.
GGATCTTATTGCGGTGCATAATAATACAAAAGATGGTCAGACAAGTGAGCATATTTGGTTGTATATCAATGAAGGGCAAACTTGTGCACCCATCTTTAAACTAGCGACAAAGACATGGCTTGCGGAAGATATGATTTATTTTTGTACAGCGTCTAGCCCAGCACTAGGTGATGTGAATGGCGATGGTTTGATGGATATAGTCATAGGTGGACATATTGTAAAACCTTCGAATGAATATGAAAATAGATTGGTCTTGTATTTGAATATAGGTACACCTAGTGCACCAAAATACAAATTATTAACTGATGACTACTTAAGGTTTTCAACAGTTGGCGTGACTATAAGTGGCAGACTTTCACCAGCCTTTGGTGATTTGGATGGAGATGGAGCGATAGACCTTGTAGTAGGAGATGGAAATGGTACTATTTATTTTGTCAAAAATATGGCATCAAAAGACTTACCATGTGACTTTGCTGTTCCGATACAAAATTATATGAATATTAATGTAGGACTAAATGCTGTTCCAAATATTGTTGACCTTGATAAAGATGGATTAAATGACCTATTGATTGCAAAGTGGCGACACGAGATCACATTTTTCAAAAACATAGGAACGCGGGGTATGCCTGTTTTTATTGCCGATCCAAATTCTCCTTCGAATGTCAAAAATTTAGGAAATGTATTCAAAGATTTTAAAAATGAAGGCGATTTAAATGGGGCGCCGTTTTTCTTTATGACCAATGATGTGCAAAAAATGATAATAGGTACAAAAGATGGATCATTAAGGATATATAGCGATATTTTTGGACCAACATCTGTGTTTAATTATGAAGCTGATTTGTCATCCAATTTATATTATGGAAGAAATGTTCATCCTGCTCTAGGCGATATCGATGGAGATGATTTTATGAACTTTTTACTAGGAAATCAAAGTGGAGGCTTATGTGTTTACAAAACTGACATCAAAATAGGAAATACATCTTCAAATGCTGATGATTCTGTGGACAAAGTATTAATTTTTCCTAATCCTGTTGCAGATGTACTCCAAATACAACCTTATTTTACAACAAAGATTGAATTATTCAGTCTCACTGGACATCTAATCTCAGATCAAATATCAAAGGGAAAAGAGTTGTTACAATTTGATATGTCAACTTTGCCAACAGGGATTTATACTATAAGGCTAACTTCAAATAATTGTGTTATCACCAAAAAAATATTGAAAATACAATAACTCGGGGCATAACTCTATTCAACTTGCATCTGAACTTTGAATGTTAAGTGATTCTTTGTATTCAGTAGGAGTTTGATTAGTTATTTTCTTAAATACCGCATTAAAAGCGGATTTCGAATTAAATCCAGCCATTTTGGCGACTGCTTCTATCGTAAAATGAGCGTATTGTTCCTTTTTTAATATTTCTAATGCATATTTAATCCTAAGTTCATTTATAAAAGTAGAAAAGCTCACTCCATATTTGTGGTTTATAAATTTTGATACATACTTTGTATTTGAACTGATTTCTTGCGCAAAAATTTGAATATTTATATCAGGCTTCAGGTAAAACTTAGAATTGATGGCAGATTCAACTAAATTTTCAATTTTCAAAAAATCAATATTGCTATTACTTGTATTTAAAATGTCATCATCATCTGCCAATGAATTTTCATTCAATTCTTCATAATCATTAATTCCAAAAAATACAAGTGCGCCTACATAAAGTAATACGCTGATCCTAAAAATCAACTTGATAGGTTGCAGGCCTTGTAGCTGAAACAAATATAAAATCACAAAAATAGCACCGTATGAAAATAAGAAAAGTTTTATCCAATTTAAGGTTTTTACTGTATCTTCCTTATCTATTTGAAAAATCTGCCGATGATTCATATAAAGCATGACTGCCAAATAGAGATACACAATGTTCTGTATGAGAAATACATAAAAGAAAATTGTAAAATTAAGATAAGTCGCTATATTTTGAAAAAGGGTAGTCTTATCGGAATCTTCAGGCAAGTTTTGGAGTGCAATTATCGTAAAAATATTAATAACTAATAGAATAAACGCAATCACAAAATGTTTTACATTGTATTGAAAGGTCAACATGTCCATTTTACTTATGGAAAAGGACTTGACGTATAAATACAAAAGCGGACTAATGGTAAGCAGTACAGGATAAAAAATGTATGAAAGTAATACAATTATAAAATTGGAAGTGTCTCGCGGTACTATTGACATGAGCAATTCAAAACCAAAGATATAAAACAGTGAAGCCAAAAAATACCCTAAAATACTATAATTTAACTTTTTAGTATAATTATACTTCTGCCTTAATAGATAAAAACCTATTGCACAAGCACTACAAATAAAAATTAGAATTAATTGTTTGAGACCACCCATTAAGTGAATACAATTACGATTAAATAACCAAATAGAACATATTTAGCAAAGGTACATATTTATCAAAATAAAGATATAAATATAGCTACAAATGTGTGAGAATAAAAACATTGGTTTTGAATTTCTAACAAAACTGGTAAAGGCAATGGTAGATTTTATTTCTGATTAAAACGGGATCTTTTATTTATCCCTAATGTATAAGTTTTAATCTATTTAGGTAATTATACAGATTGATCGCCAAATCAAACAACTCACTTATATTTAATAGATAGACTAAATGTGAAAAAGATGAAAATTTATAGATGGATGTAAACAAATAGTGTCCTGATTCCGTGAATCGGGACATATATATTGAAAAAAATATTATAAATAAAATTTCACTATATAATTTTACAATCGATAATAGAAACCACTCAAAACCATGATAGTCACATAGTCTCATGATTATGTGTAATGTTTTATTATTTAATAAATTTTAACCAACTTATCATGAATGATTCAAACCTGAGATTATTTACAACTAAAATTAACTTTAAAGAGAAGCATCAAACTCTTTTAATTAATTATTTTTTTTCAATTTTCATTTTTCTTTCATTTTTACTTCCTTCAAAAAGTTATGCTGCATGTCCCGCATATGTGGGTAGCGCTGGAGCAGAGACTATTACTGAAGGTGGTATCACTTACGATGTAATTTATTTTGCCCATCCCGGATTGGTGTCACCTACTTCTGGTTTATTAGGAAGTTCGACCAATCCTATCACCGATTGGAATTCATCCAACGGTGGTATGGATGCAATCAATGATTGTGCCGGTGACATATATATGAAGTTTATTACAAGTTGTAATTATAATAGTAATGGTACTGGCGGTGATATGACTTACACTGCTCAGTTTATAAATGCAAGTATCAACAATGTGATTATTGATGGACAAGGTTCTATAATAACGAATTTTGCTGCAGCTGCATCTTGGATTCGTGTTGATGGACGTACTAATTGGAAAATTAGAAATTTAAGTTTCATTGGGTATAATGCAAATGCAATCTTATTCACGGATATGATCAATACACGAATAGAAAACTGTATATTTGATAGTAATCCTACAATGAGAGCAGTGAGAATAGATAATGACGATAATGCCAGTGATGTAACAATTATAAATAGTGTTTTTTCTAACAATTCGCCTGTTTCAGAAACACCATCTACAGGTGCCTTGGAAATACGTGAAGATGAATTCGCTGGTCCTTTAGTTGTACACATTACAGATACAGATTTTAGTTGTAATAGGACACAAGGTTTTGGTGGTGGTGCTATTTGGATAAGTGTTACTTCATTCCCATCAAATGGTGGACCTACAGTAAACATTACCGGAGGTACTTTTAGTGGAAACTTTTCTGGTACAGATACTGGAGATGGTGGAGCTATTGGGATTAATGGTAGCACAAGTGTTTTGAATATTAATGGCTCCACTTTTTCATGCAATCACTCAAGAGCATCAACAGGTGCAGGTGGTGGTGGTGCTATCAGAATAGCTGCTGGACCGGATGTTACAATTCAAAACGCCACATTTTATGGCAATTATTGTACAAACTCTGCAGGTTCAGTCGCTGCAGGTGGTTATGGAGGCGCCATTAATATTAGTAGTACTTCAAATATTTCTACTTTATCAATATCTAATTCTACCTTCGAAGCCAATCAAGCTTCAAGAGGTGGGGCATTTTATTTAGAAAATGGTACCACACCTGTGACATTTAATAATGTCCTTATTAAAGGAAATTCATCAGCATCAGAAGGCGGTGGAGGAATATTCTCTGATGGTGTTAGTTTCTCGTTAACCAATACATCTGTGATCAATAATACTTCTCCAGCTACTTTTGCAGGCGGTATTGCAGGTTCTGGAACAGTTACTTTGACTAATTCACTCATTAGTGGTAACTCAGCACCTGAAACATCAGGAGTCACTTTGTCTGGCTCTTCTTCTGGGGCTGGTACGACCACACCTATGTCTTCGATTACTTCGTGTCCATTATGCATTCCAGCAATTAGCACAACATGTGATGCTAATGGAGGAGACGCAATTACTATTACTGGATGTAACAATTTCTGTTCATCTTCGGCTGGTGGTTCACCTGTTTCACAGGTAATAGCGGTTTCAATGTTACTAATGTTAGTGGTTGGTTAGCACCCATATGTACACCTGTATCAGATTATAATTATGTATATCTTGTAGTCAATGCTGCAGGTGTTATCGTTCAAATAATTGATGGAGATGCTGACAATGATGGAACTCCTGATTTTGCAGAAATGCCTGCCATAAATACACTGGTGGATTTTGACATTGCATCATTGCCGCCAGGTACTTACACAATTTATGGATTTCATTATAGAATTAATCCTCCGGCCAGTGCCTTTGTACCTGCACCAACTGTGGGAATGTTGTTATCTCAAATTCAATCTGCTATTACAACTGGTGGAGCTACTGGGTGTGGATCACTTACAACAGGGACCACGATGGGAATGGTCTTAGATCCTATTCTTATTAATGTTTCAACTTCATGTTTTGAAGCTGATGGTGTTACTCCAGCTCCTACTGGTACGTTTTATGTTATTGTGAATTCCATCACTGGAGGTTTACCACAAAAATTAGGGACTGGTACATACACAATAACAGGTATACCTGGCATAACTAGCTATGTTTTTGGTAGCGGTGCCCAAAGGTCAACTGCCATTACCTATGTTGCTGGTTCAAGCCTGTCCATTTCAGTTACAGACAATAGTGATCCGGATGGTAATACAGTTGGCGGAAGTCCTTCTTGTGTTGATTGTATGGTAAATACATCATTAGCACATATAAGTTGTGATGCATGTCCAACACCTGAAGCGGATATTACCAATGGCGACCCAGCCAATAGTGATGGGTGACAATAATCCACATACAATAACGATATGTAGTGGAGGTATAGCACCAGGTACTTTAACAATAGTGACTGGAGATAATGCAATTGTTACAAGTGTAAATGTAAATGGTGCACCACATGTAACAGGCATAGTCAGAACTGAGGGTAGCTTCATTGCAAATGGAGGTCAAATAGAGACAGGTACATTATTAAACACAGGCACAACAACTCAAGTTATTATTTATACTGTTTGTCCTTACAGTTTTGGACCTGATGGGATAGATAATGGCGCAATGGGAGATGACTGTGTCGCTGTAGCAGGTGCAGACGATAATGGTCTTACCGATGGAGTCATAGGTAGCTGTGTGACATATACAGTAACGATCTTACCAACACCAGAGCAAGATGATATTTGATGGCGACCCAACGAATAGTGATGGTGATAGCAACCCACACACGATTTACAATATGTAGTGGGGTACAGTACTCGGGAACTTTAACATAGTGGTGATGTAAGTGGAACAAATGGCTTAGTGACTTCAGTAGTAGCAGGAAGTAATATAACAGGCGTAACCACAGCTGTAAATCAAATCAGAGCAAATGGCGCAACGATTGAGACAGGAACGTTGGTAAATACAGGCACAACAACCCAGACAGTAGTATATACGATCTGTCCGTATAATAATGGACCGAATGGTACTGATAATTCAGGAACAGGTGATGATTGTAGAGCGACTGGTGATATTAATGGTGCAACAAATAACGGCATTGGCAGTTGTGTGACATATACAGTAACGATCTTACCAACACCAGAGGCAGACATTACCGATGGCGACCCAACGAATAGTGATGGTGATGGCAATCCACATACGGTTACAATATGTAGTGGAGGTACAGTCCCAGGAACGCTTACTTTGGTGAGTGGAACAAATGGCTTAGTAACATCAGTAGTAGCAGGAAGCAATATAACAGGCGTAACCACAGCAGTAAATCAAATCAGAGCAAATGGCGCAACAATTGAGACCGGAACGTTGGTAAATACTGGCACCACAAGTCAGACAGTAGGATATACGATCTGTCCATACAATAATGGACCGAATGGTACTGATAATTCAGGAACAGGTGATGATTGTAGAGCGACTGGAGATATCAATGGCTTGACAAATAATGGCATAGGTAGCTGTGTGACATATACAGTAACAGTTCAAGTTGTTGGGACAATTACTGCTCAAAACACTTGTTTAGGAGGTTCTTCAGTAATTTTTACTGGAACAGGCGCAGAATCAGGAACATGGTCAGTTTCTGGTGGAGGAACGATTAATCCTGTAACTGGTGAATTTACACCAACCACTGCAGGTTGTTTTATTGCAACATTTACCACATCTGCTGGAGCATGTATGGGAACAGCAAGTTTTCTTGTCTATCCATCAGAGCCAGTGCTCACTGCCTCAGCAAATACTTGTAATACAGCATTTGTCCTTCCAGCAGTCACACCAGTGGTAGGTTTTACCGTACAATATAGTATAAATGGAAGCGCATGGGCAACAGCGCCAACAATCCCAACAACACCAGGCTGTCATACGATTGCAGCTAGATATGTAAATACGGCAGCTTGTGGCTTGACGGCAGCTTTGACACCAAGTGCGATAGTAGGATGCGATGCGAGTGCAGATGTAAGTGTATTGATCTACCCATCAGAACCACTGCTGACTGCCCCAACGAATACATGTAATGTTGCATTTGTATTACCAGCAGTCACACCAGTAGTAGGCTTTACCGTACAATATAGTATCAATGGTGGTGTTTGGGCAACATCACCTACGATCCCAACAACACCTGGCTGTCATACTATCGCAGCTAGATATGTAAACACAGCAGCATGTGGCTCGACGGCAGCATTGACACCAAGTGCGATAGCAGGATGCGATGCGAGTGCGGATGTAAGTGTATTGATCTACCCATCAGAGCCAGTGCTCACTGCACCAGCAAATACTTGTAATGCAGCATTTGTATTACCAGCAGTCACACCAGTTGTAGGCTTTACCGTACAATATAGTATCAATGGTGGTACATGGGCTACAGCGCCTGCGATCCCAACAACACCTGGTTGCCATACTATCGCAGCTAGATATGTAAATACGGCAGCTTGTGGCTTGACGGCAGCTTTGACACCAAGTGCGATAGCAGGATGCGATGCGAGTGCGGATGTAAGTGTATTGATCTATCCATCAGAGCCAGTGCTCACTGCACCAGCAAATACATGTAATGCAGCATTTGTATTACCAGCAGTCACACCAGTAGTAGGCTTTACCGTACAATATAGTATCAATGGTGGTGTTTGGGCTACAGCGCCTGCGATCCCAACAACACCTGGTTGCCATACTATCGCAGCTAGATATGTAAATACGGCAGCTTGTGGTTTGACGGCAGCTTTGACACCAAGTGCGATAGCAGGATGCGATGCAAGTGCAGATGTAAGTGTATTGATCTATCCATCAGAACCAGTACTCACTGCCCCAGCAAATACTTGTAATGCTGCATTTGTATTACCAGCAGTCACGCCAGTGGTAGGTTTTACTGTACAATATAGTATCAATGGCGGCGCATGGGCAACAGCGCCAACAATTCCAACAACACCTGGTTGCCATACTATCGCAGCTAGATATGTAAATACGGCAGCATGTGGTTTGACGGCTGCTTTGACGCCAAGTGCGATAGCAGGATGCGATGCAAGTGCAGATGTAAGTGTATTAATCTATCCATCAGAGCCAGTGCTCACTGTTCCAACGAATACCTGTAATGCTGCATTTGTATTACCAGCAGTAACACCAGTTGTAGGTTTTACCGTACAATATAGTATCAATGGTGGTGCATGGGCTACAGCACCAACAATCCCAACAACACCAGGTTGCCATACGATAGCAGCAAGATATGTAAATACGGCAGCTTGTGGTTTGACGGCTGCTTTGACACCAAGTGCGATAGCAGGATGTGATGCAAGTGCGGATGTAAGTGTTTTGATCTATCCATCAGAACCAGTACTCACTGCCCCAACGAATACTTGTAATGCAGCATTTGTGCTTCCTGCGGTAACACCAGTTGTAGGTTTTACTGTACAATATAGTATTAATGGTGGCGCATGGGCTACAGCACCAACAATCCCAACAACACCAGGCTGTCATACGATTGCAGCTAGATATGTAAATACGGCAGCTTGTGGTTTGACAGCTGCTTTAACGCCAAGTGCGATAGCAGGATGCGATGCAAGTGCAGATGTAAGTGTATTAATCTATCCATCAGAACCAATACTCACTGCACCAGCGAATACTTGTAATGCAGCATTTGTACTTCCAGTTGTAGCACCAGTTGCAGGCTTTACTGTACAATATAGTATCAATGGTGGAGCATGGGCAACAGCGCCAACAATTCCAACAACACCTGGTTGCCATACGATTGCAGCTAGATATGTAAATACGGCAGCATGTGGCTTGACGGCAGCTTTGACACCAAGTGCGATAGCAGGATGTGATGCAAGTGCAGATGTAAGTGTATTGATCTACCCATCAGAGCCAGTACTCACTGCACCAACGAATACTTGTAATGCAGCATTTGTATTACCAGCAGTCACACCAGTTGTAGGCTTTACCGTACAATATAGTATCAATGGTGGAGCATGGGCAACAGCGCCAACAATTCCAACAACACCTGGTTGCCATACGATTGCAGCTAGATATGTAAATACGGCAGCTTGTGGTTTGACGGCTGCTTTGACACCAAGTACTATAGCAGGATGCGATGCGAGTGCAATGGTAAGTGTCGTTATTTTTCCTTCTGCTCCGGTTATTACAATGCCAAGAGCATCTTGTATGTCGGATTTTATTCTTCCAGCAGTTCCACCTGTAGCAGGATTTAGTATTCAGTATAGTATCAATGGTGGTGCTTGGACAGCAAATCCAATGACTAGCATGGTTCCTGGCTGTTATTCTATACAAGCAAGATATGTTTTAGAAACAGCTTGTGGTACTACACTTGCGGGTACAGCGGGTACTGGAAGTTGTGGTGAAAGCAATATGGTAAACACAAATGTATATCCAGTTCCTGTAATAGAGCCAGTGGCAGATGTATTTATGTGCGATATGTCACAAGTGAATGTAACCTTTAGCAGCCTTACCGAAATATTAAGCTGTTATGGCAACGCATCGATTCAATATCAGTGGACAAATAACAACACATCTATAGGCTTAGCAGCTAGTGGTACAGGCAATATTTCATTCATAGCAACCCAACCAGGTACGGCATTTATCATTGTAACACCAGTATTTACAGGGCCAGATGGCAATTGTAAGGGACAACCGATCTCATTTATAATATCTATACACCAAGAGACATCCATTGTGTGCAATGACAGAGTACATGTAAGCTTGGATGAGAATTGTGAATTTAATATGAGTGGCGATTTTATATTAGAAGGGTCATATAATGAATATTTTTATAATGTAGTTATCAAAACGAGCACAGGAGAAATTATAGACAATAGTAATGTCACATTGCATATTGGGGAAGTATTAATAGCTGAAGTTACCGATATTTGTAATGGCAATAGATGTTGGGGCGAAGTAATCTTCGAGGACAAATTAGCACCAGTAGTAGAATGTAATTGTTCAGTACCGTCAGAGGACTGTACATTCAATTGCTACGACCTAGCCGTGATCCAAAATGAGACAGTACCAATGTTATATGGTGTGAGTCCAAACAAGTCAGTATTGACGACACCACCAACAGCAACAGACGGCTGTGGTCCGGTAAGTGCAACATTCACGGATGCGATAAATGGTGGCGACCAATGTGACACGAGGGAATTGGTAAGGAGTTGGACGTTTGAGGATGCATCGGGCAATAAATCATATTGTACCCAACGATTTGCGTTCGAGCCAATAAGTGTAACAGACCTAATTCCACCAGTGCGTGAAGTACATTTAACATGTGGACTTGATGCAACACCAGCGGCTATAGCAGGATATTTAGATGTAGATTCAAGAACACAACCAGCTAGTGCAACCAACATCGGCGCTTATGCAGACGATTATGCACAAACAGGCTCAGTAGTAGAATTACATGAAGGTTATGCAAATGGATATTTCACTTATAACCAAATAGGATATGATGGAAAACTCCATGCACAGAAAGTAGATAACAACGTATGTAATCTATATACCACATATACAGATGATGTTATCCCAGCATGTGGAATTGGTTGTAGTGGTAATATGAAAGTGATCAGAAACTGGAAATTGTTAGACTGGTGTACAGGTGAAGTATTCACATATACACAAGTAATCAAAGCGACAGACGAGAAAGCACCGACCTTTACAGTTAAGAATGCAATAGTTGGTGTAGATCCGTGGGGCTGTGCAGCAACTGGAATGTAGGTCAGCCATGGGAATTGGCAGACAATTGTGCGAAGGCAGAGGAGATCAAATGGGGTGTAAAAGTACCTTCAGGAGTAACCTTGAGTGGAACTTTCCCTAATTTCAGAATCACAGGCCTTACAAAAGGAGTACATACCATTACTTATTGGGCAAGTGACTGTTGTGGCAACGTGTCAGAAAAGACAGCGACACTAACAGTAATCGATGCGAGTGCACCAGTAGCTGTAGCTAAGCAGAACATAGTAATGAGCTTGACAGGATCAGGTACGGGAGCAGATGGAGCAGGCAAGATCTATGGCTGGCAGATAGACAATGGTTCATATGACCACTGTTCAGATGTAAGATTTGAAGTAAGAAGAGTAGATGGAGGTTCATGCGGTAACGTAGGCGCAAACGGTACACACAATAACAACAGTACTTACAATGACAACAATGGTTACCCAAGTGAGGTACCAGGCGCAGTGTGGTTCCACCCACAAGATAATGCACAAGATACAGATGGCGGTGAGTTTGTTAAGTTCTGTTGTGAGGATATTCCCAGCAGGAGCAGACTATGGCCTACATGATGTAGAGTTGAGAGTATGGGATGATGGCAACATGAATGGAGTGATCGGAGATAACGATATCATCGATGGTATGAAGGACAATTATAACACTACATGGGTAACAATCCGAGTAGAGAACAAATTGCCACCAGCATTGGTATGTCCACCAGATGTAACGATCACATGTGATATGGAATTGAATCTAAGCTTAGATTCGAGACGAATGTAAATGATGTAAATCTTACGATGACAGGATATCCACAAGCAAATGACTTGTGTTCAAATCTTGAAGTCACATACAAAGATCAGTGGGTAGGAAGTCATGACCCAGTATGTAAGTCAGGAACAGTAAGAAGAACATTCAAAGTTACAAAAGGCGCAGTAGTAGTAACATGTCCACAATTCATTACAGTAGCAACATTGACAGCACCATTTACCGTAACATTCCCTAATCAGAACCAAACGACAGAATGGGATAAATGTAGCTTTACATTGGATGATGCGAGAGATGCAGCGAATGCGATCATCAAGCGTCCAATCGTGAACTATGGTCAGTGTGATATCGTGGGCGAAAACATCACGATAGATACCTTCTTGTTCGAAGATGGAGCATGTAAGAAATGGAGAGTAAAATATAGCTATAAGAATTGGTGTACAGGCGAGGAGATCAACACAATCGCAGGCTTACCAATCGTACACTGGTATGCATTCAAAGATGTAACAGCACCAGTATTGAGCTGTACCAACCAAATGTTTGCAGCAAATCCAAATCCACAGAATCCAAATGGCGGATGTGAGGCAGCAGTAGCATTGGAAGCATCAGCTAGCGACAAATTGATCTGTGCAGAAGAGAGCTGGATTAAGTGGCAGATGTTCTTTGATGGCTGGAATGATGGAACAGTAGACAGATTAGGATCAAGTTTTGTGAACAAATCATGGAACGGAATCTGGGTACCACAGGCTAAGTATATCTCAGGCGTATTGAACCCAACATGGGTAGCATTACAAAATCAACATCCAAACTTACCATTGGCAGACTTAGTGTATGTAACGTACATCAAGCCAACAGCAGCAAGTGGAGGCACAGCGAAATTACCAGTAGGAACAGGTGCAACAGCATTTATCTTGAATGCAGAGAATATCAGCCACAAAGTATTGTGGAAAGTAACAGATGGTTGTGGCAACGTAGATCAGTGTGAAAGTACAGTAATGGTAGTAGATAAGAAAGCACCAACACCATATTGTGTAAGTGTAAGTACAGCATTGATGCAAACAAATCCACAGATGGTAGAATTGTGGGCAAGAGACTTCGACAAAGGCGCATTTGACAACTGTACACCACAAAGCAAGTTGTACTTCACATTTGATGGAGCAGCACCAATTTACTCAAGAGTAAATGAGGAGCACTTCTACAAAGTAGTAGGTGGCGTGAGTGTAAATGCAACACAAGCAGAGTATTTACAAGGTAAAGCATACAAGTGGTTACCATCATCAAGAAGCGCAGGCTTTGTATGGACAACAGCAGGAGATTTCAACGTACAAGTGAGTGTATGGGATGAGGCATGGAATACTGATTACTGTACAGTAGTACTAAGCGTAAGAGGTGGTAATGGATCAACTCCATCATCAAGAGTATCAGGAACAGTGGCAACGATATCAGGTCAAGGTGTAAACAATGTATCAATAACATTTGATGCCAATATGTCAGAATATCCTAAGACAGTACAGACAGCAGCTAATGGAACATTTGACATGTCAAACTACAATGGCTTGACATACGAAATCACAGCATCAAAAGGTGGTGATTACTTGAATGGTGTAAGCACATTAGACCTAGTAATGATCCAAAGACATATCTTAGGCTTACAAGCGTTAGACAGCAATTACAAGTTGATAGCAGCAGATGCTAACAATGACGGTAAAGTAACAGCAAGTGACCTTACCGATCTAAGAAAATTGATCTTGGGAGTAACAACAGCATTGCCAAATAATACAAGCTGGAAGTTCCCTGTAGCTGGAACATCAGTAGGTACATCACCAATCACTTGTGTAGAATTGATTGAAATCGAAAATCTAAGTGCAGACAAGGCTAATCAAAACTTTGTAGCAGTTAAGATCGGAGATGTAAACGGTAATGTAAGCACAAGTGTAAATTCACCAGAAGTAGAAAGCAGAAGCAACGCAAATGTAGAAATGAGCGTAGCAGAAGCATCAATTGCAGCAGGTGAAGTGGTAGAAATACCAGTTACAGCAGCAAACTTCAGTGAAGTATCAGGCTTCCAATACACAATGAACTTGAACGGAGCAAGCTTCGTAGGTGTTCAAAGTGGAGTGTTAGAAGTAAATGCAAACAACGTAGGAGTAATCTCTGACAATGTAGTAACAATGAGTTATGCATCAAGTGAAGCAGTAAATGCAAATGAAGGTGCAGTATTATTCACACTTACAGTAAAAGCAGACAAAGCGATGAAAGTAAGTGAAATGATCAGCTTGAACTCAGAAGTAACGAGAGCAGAGTCATATAACAGTGACCTTAAAGTAGGAAAAGTAAGTTTAGGAGTAAGAACAGCACCAGTAGCAGGTATCGAATTGTTCCAAAACGAACCAAACCCATTCAAAGGTATGACAACAGTGAGCTTCGAAATGCCAGAGGCAGCGACAGCAACATTGAGTGTATATGACGTAACTGGTAAGGTAGTAACAGTAAGAAACATCAATGCAATCAAAGGATTGAACAGTGAGATCTTCACTAAAGATCAATTGGGCGTAAGTGGTGTACTTTACTACACATTAGTAAGCGGTGACTACACAGCTACTAAGAAAATGATCATCGTTGAGTAAGAAAGCTCAGCTTTAAAAGGTGAATATTTAAAGCCCTTCCTAATTAAAACTAATTACGGAAGGGCTTTTTTAAATGTAAAAGTATAATAAAGTCATTTAGACATTTAATTCAAATATATAAAACAGAAAATGATGTCATTAAATATGGATATAAGTTTTTTTTAAATTGAATCGTAGAAAAATATATAATATTTAAAAATAATCTCTAATATTGTCCGTTCCTGCCATTTGAAGTATAAATTCCTTGTACTTGATATTTTCTTTATTGTAATTTTTTAATATAATGCTCAACAAATATAGTCGCACTATCACCCAAGATGTCACCCAACCTGCTGCACAAGCGATGTTGTATGGTATCGGATTGACCACGGAAGATCTGGCTAAAGCACAAGTGGGTATAGTCAGTATGGGATATGATGGCAATACTTGTAATATGCATCTTAATGATTTGGCAAAAGAAATCAAAAAAGGAGTCTGGACGCAAGATTTGGTTGGGTTGATATTCAATACTATAGGAGTAAGTGATGGCATAAGTAATGGTACTGATGGGATGCGTTATTCTTTGGTATCTAGAGATATTATTGCGGATAGTATAGAGACAGTATGTGGTGCACAATATTATGATGCCTTGATTGCAGTACCTGGTTGTGACAAAAACATGCCGGGGGCCATTATGGCTATGGGCAGATTGGATAGACCTGCAATCATGGTATATGGTGGTACAATAGCTCCGGGTCACTATCAAGGACAGGATTTAAATATCGTTTCGGCTTTTGAGGCTTTGGGACAGAAGGTCGCAGGAACCATTACCGAGGATGACTTCAAAGGCATCATCCGACATGCTTGTCCTGGCCCTGGTGCCTGTGGTGGTATGTACACAGCCAATACCATGGCTAGTGCAATAGAAGCATTGGGCATGAGCTTGCCTTACTCTTCATCCAATCCTGCTTTGAGTCTAGAAAAACAACAAGAATGTATCAATGCGGGAGCCGCTATTAGACTTTTGTTGGAAAAGGATATAAAGCCATCTGATATCATGACCAGAAAAGCCTTTGAAAATGCAATTACAATCATCATGGTTTTGGGCGGAAGTACCAATGCGGTCTTGCATTTGATCGCTATGGCTAAAAGCGTAGGTGTATCATTGACGCAAGATGATTTTCAGACTATAAGTGACAAAATCCCTGTACTCGCAGACCTGAAACCCAGTGGTAAATACTTGATGCAAGATTTGCACGAAATAGGAGGTATCCCAGCGGTAATGAAATATTTATTATCCAATGGTTTATTACATGGTGAATGCCTCACCGTGACAGGCAAAACCATTGCAGAAAATTTGGAGCATGTCTCAGACCTTGATTTTGGCAAACAAGATATCGTTCTCCCATTAGAATCTCCAATAAAAGCAACAGGACATTTACAAATATTGTATGGCAATCTAGCTACTAAAGGTGGTGTGGCTAAAATCTCGGGTAAAGAGGGAGAATTATTTACAGGTCCAGCCAGAGTTTTTGATGGAGAAAAAATGCTCATTGAAGGTATTGCCCAAAAAAAAGTAAAAGCTGGTGACGTTGTAGTGATCAGATATGTTGGACCTAAAGGAGCTCCGGGTATGCCTGAGATGCTCAAACCTACTTCCGCGATCATGGGAGCAGGACTGGGCAAAAGTGTGGCACTCATTACAGATGGAAGATTTAGTGGTGGCACCCATGGATTTGTTGTTGGCCATATTACACCAGAAGCTTATGATGGTGGTACAATTGCCTTAGTGCAAGATGATGATATCATTACTTTGGATGTAAGTAGTAAAATGATGACTTTACATATTTCTGATGCTGAAATGGCACACCGTAAAAATAATTGGATTCAGCCACCACTTGCCGTGAAAAATGGTGCATTGTATAAATACGCTAGAAGTGTGAAAGATGCTTCTGAAGGCTGTGTGACAGATGAATTTTGACATCTAATTTATAAATATACATTCCAAAAAATCATGACCCAACAATACTTTTTAGATATCGCAAAATATAATCAATGGGCAAATACAAAGGCCATTGAATGGCTTAATAGCTTGACGGATGATCAATGGACTCAACCTTTGGTGAGTAGTTTTCCTTCAATTGCTGAAACAGTTTTGCATATCGTGGCCGCTGAACAAGTTTGGTATGAAAGACTCATGAATATTGAAAATCCCAGTTGGCTGCCATTTACATTCAAAGGCGATAGACTTGATACCTTAAGATTGTGGGAAAATAGTAGTCAATTATTGGTAGATTTTATCGCAAATATGCAGAATGAGCACCTAGCAAGTCTTCAACATTATAAAAGAATCAATGGAGAAGCCTTCACTCAGCCGGTTTATGAAATACTTTCACATGTTCTAAATCATTCTACCTATCATCGTGGTCAGTTGGTTACAATGTTGCGCCAAGTTGGATTTATAGATGTCTCATCTACCGACTTATTGTTATATTATAGAAAACCAGAAATCAGTTAAATCCTGTGACAAATCAATAAATGATATTAAATCTTGCATCAAGCAGGAATTCTCAAAATCAATTCAGTATATAAACAATTTAAACGATCAATCAATCACAGTATGACCGCAAATACAAGCCCGAATATTGATATAAAACCAACCGCGACTAAACAAGTAACGGGATCACAGGCCTTATTGGATGCTTTGATTCAGGAAGGCGTAAAAACTATTTTTGGCTATCCAGGTGGTGCGATAATGCCAGTGTATGATGCACTTTATGATTACAATGATCGATTAGAACACATCTTAGTGCGTCACGAACAAGGTGCCATCCATGCAGCGCAAGGATTTGCCCGTGTATCAGGCAAAACCGGTGTAGTTTTTGCCACAAGCGGTCCAGGTGCAACCAATTTGGTTACAGGCTTGGCGGATGCCATGATAGATTCTACGCCTGTAGTATGTATAACGGGACAGGTTTTTGCACATTTGTTGGGTACAGATGCTTTTCAAGAGACCGATGTCATCAATATCACTACTCCTGTCACAAAATGGAGTTATCAAGTCACCAATGCTGAAGAAATTCCACATGTATTGGCAAAAGCTTTTTACATCGCTAGTACTGGACGTCCTGGGCCGGTAGTCATTGATATTACCAAAAATGCACAATTGCAACTTTTTGATTATGAAGGTTATCAAAAGTGTTTCCACATCCGAAGTTATAAACCTAAGCCAGAAGTAAGGCCTACTTATATTGCGGAAGCAGCTGCGATTATCAATGAAACAAAAAGGCCTTTTGTCATCTTTGGTCAAGGTGTTATTTTGGGAAATGCAGAGAAGGAGTTTCAAGCTTTTGTCGAAAAAGGAAATTTTCCTGCTGCTTGGACTATCTTAGGAATGGGTGCGATACCGACAGATCATGAGCTTGCAGTTGGGATGTTGGGTATGCATGGCAATTATGGACCGAATCTTCTTACCAATGAATGTGATGTACTTATCGCTGTGGGTATGCGTTTTGATGATAGGGTAACAGGCAGACTAGACAAATATGCAAAACAGGCAAAAATCATCCATCTTGACATAGATCCAGCTGAAATCGATAAAAAGGTTAAAAGTACCGTTTCTGTTTGGGGCGATTGCAAAGAAACATTGCCGCTCTTGACTAAATTGATTGAAAAAAATGACAATAAAGACTGGCTCCAAAAATTTGCAGATTGTACCATAAAAGAAACCGAAAAAGTCATCTTTCCTGAGCAAAATCCCGAGTCAGAGACGCTCACAATGGCAGAAGTACTCAAATGTATCAATGAAATTACCAAAGGAGATGCAATTATTGTATCAGATGTAGGTCAGCATCAAATGGTCGCATGTCGCTACGCCAAGCTCAATAACACTAGGTCTAATGTTACTTCAGGTGGACTTGGAACGATGGGATTTGCACTGCCAGCTGCTATTGGAGCAAAATATGGTGCACCTGATAGACAGGTCATTGCCATTATTGGTGATGGTGGATTTCAGATGACATTGCAGGAGTTAGGTACCATCATGCAAGCTAATGTCAATGTAAAAATCATCATTCTCAATAATCAGTTTCTTGGTATGGTCAGACAATGGCAAGAGCTTTTTCATCAGAATAGATATTCGTTTGTCAATATCAAAAGTCCAGATTATATAAAATTGGCAGCAGCGTATAATATAGAAGCAAAAAAAGTAGATCAAAGAGCTGAACTTAAAAGCACATTGGAAGATATTTTAAGTCATGAAAATCCGTTTTTATTGGAAGTTATGGTCGGAAAAGAGAATAATGTTTTCCCTATGGTACCACAAGGTCGCGGAGTTTCGGAAATTATATTATCAAAAGAAGAATTGTAATGAAGCAAGAATATACTATTACCGTTTATACGGAAAATCAAATAGGCTTGATCAATAAATTGGCCATCATTTTTACCCGTCGAAAAATAAATATCGAAAGCCTAAATACGTCGCCAAGCGAAGTAGAAGGTATTCATAGATTCACCATTGTCATCAATGAAACCGAAGATGTTGTCAGGAAATTATCAAGACAAATAGAGAAATTGCTCGACGTACTCAAGGTTGATTTCAATACAGATGACGAAATTATATGGCAAGAGATGGCACTCTACAAAGTAGCCGCCGATGTCATTACCGAAAAAGTAAAAGTGGAACGTCTTTTGAGAGAACAAGGCGCTCGAGCTGTTGTGATTAGAAAAGATTTTATCATTTTCGAATGTACAGGTCAAAGAGAAGAAATAAACAATCTAATCAAAACTTTAGAACCATACGGCCTTTTGGAATTTGTTCGTTCCGCAAGAATTGCCATCATCAAAAAAAGCGATGGTTTTCACAATAAAGTGAAAGAATTTGAATACAGAGTGCCAAGTGAGGCGCTTGTGGAAAATGAATTCTTAGACAAAAATGAAGGCGTTTTTAGCATGTAAATATCCTAACCAAATATACCTTATACCATTCATCAATTAATTTGTAATTCAAAAATTTATCATTAGTAATTAAACAAGTATGGCACAATTAAATTTCGGTGGTACAGTAGAAAATGTAGTCACCAGAGAAGAATTCCCTATGGCAAAAGCCAGAGAAGTACTCAAAGATGAAGTCATCGCCATCATTGGTTATGGTGTACAAGGTCCTGGTCAAGCGATGAACCTTAAGGATAATGGGTTTAATGTCATCATAGGCCAAAGACAGGATTCGCCGACATGGCAAAAAGCAGTAAATGATGGATGGATACCAGGTGAGACGCTTTTTAGCATAGAAGAAGCAGCTGAAAAAGGGACTATCATCCAATATCTTTTGTCTGATGCAGCGCAGATTGCTATTTGGCCTACTTTGCAGCCGTATTTGACACCGGGCAAAGCTTTGTATTTTTCGCATGGATTTGGTGTGACTTACAAAGAAAGAACGGGTATCGTACCACCTGCGGGCATTGACGTCATATTGATAGCGCCAAAAGGTTCAGGTACCAGTTTGAGAAGATTATTTCTAGAAGGTAAAGGACTCAATTCTAGCTATGCGATCTTCCAAGATGCGACTGGTAAAGCGTTTGATCGGGTAGTAGCGTTGGGTATCGGTGTAGGGTCAGGATATCTATTCGAAACCGATTTCAAAAAAGAAGTATATAGTGACCTTACTGGCGAACGTGGTAGTTTGATGGGCGCTGTACAAGGTATCTTCGAAGCACAATATAATGAATTGCGCAAACGTGGACATTCGCCATCTGAAGCATTCAATGAGACAGTAGAAGAACTGACGCAATCACTCATGCCGCTTGTAGCAGAAAACGGTATGGACTGGATGTATGCCAATTGTAGCACGACTGCACAACGTGGCGCCTTGGATTGGAAAAACAAATTTAGAGATGCGGTAGCTCCAGTCTTTTCTGAATTATACGACAGTGTCGCATCGGGCAACGAAGCACAAAGGTCTATTGATAGCAATTCTCAACCAGATTATAGAGAAAAGTTGGAAGTAGAACTCAAAGAACTTCGCGACTCAGAAATGTGGCAAACAGGAAAGACCGTAAGAAGTCTAAGACCTGAAAGAAATTAATGATTTATCATTTAACTTTTGTAATTCCTAATTTCATCAATGGTTGCAGTAACTGATATACAAGAAGCACATCTACGACTAAAAGAAGTAGTATATACTACACCTTTGCAACGCAATCCTTCACTATCTAGGAAATATGATTGCAATGTCTGGCTCAAAAGAGAAGATATGCAGGTCGTTCGCTCCTTCAAAATCCGTGGTGCATACAATAAAATTTCTGTCATGGAACCTACACTCGTCACACGCGGTATCGTATGTGCGAGTGCAGGCAACCATGCACAAGGAGTCGCCTTTGCAGCTTCCAATCTGAAGATTCACGCCACGATCTACATGCCATCTACTACACCAAAACAAAAGATATCTAAGGTGCGACATTTTGGTGGCGAGTACGTAGATATTGTACTGGTCGGAGATACATTTGACGATGCATATCATGCGGCCATCCAGCGGTGTGAATTGGATGGTTTGCCATTTATACACCCGTTTGATGATTATGATGTCATGGCTGGGCAAGGCACTGTAGGATTGGAGATATTGGAGCAGTGTCCTGAACCATTGGATATATTATTGGTGGCAGTTGGTGGTGGAGGATTATTGAGTGGTGTTGGATCTTATTTCAAACAACGATCACCAAACACCAAAATCATAGCCATTGAATCAGAAGGCGCGCCGGCGCTTCATGCATCACTAAATACTGGACAAGTTGTTACCTTAGACAAAATAGATTCCTTTGCAGATGGTATAGCGGTAAAACGCGTTGGACAGCATACTTTTGATATTTGCAAAGAGATAGTAGATGAAATTGTCTTGGTTCCTGAAGGTCAAATTTGCTCTACGATGTTGAAACTATACAATGATGAGGCCATCGTAACTGAGCCAGCCGGAGCTATCAGTATCTCTGCCCTTGCACTTATCAGAGATCAAATCAAAGGCAAAAATGTAGGTATCATCATCTGTGGTGGTAACAATGATATCAGCCGCACCGAAGAGATCAGAGAGCGTGCCCTACTATGGGAAAATAGAAAACATTATTTTATCGTCCGCTTTCCGCAAAGAGCTGGAGCATTGCGAGATTTTCTCCATGTCTTAGGACCTGAAGATGATATTACCCACTTTGCTTATACCAAAAAAAACAATAGAGACTCAGGCCCTGCACTTGTAGGTATCGAACTAAAAAATCAAGATGACTTTCCTGCATTGATAGATAGATTGACTGCTGCCAAAATCAATTACGAACATATCAACAACAATCCGATGTTGTTTGAGATGTTGGTGTAGGAAGAGACTTTAGGGGATTTTAGGCAGAGATTTTAATATAACTAGGCTTTTTTTCTGCAAATGAGCCGATTGAAATGGCTAATCGGCTCATTTATTTCGTATATTTGAGCCGAATAATGTAAATAATCGGCTCATGATGTATAATTGGGAACAAAAAGATTGGCTTCAATTTAGGTACAATGAAAACGAATTCACAGAAATAGCATTGCGATTTACAGCCTTGGCCGGAGAAAGTCAAGGATATATACAAAGCTTATCTGGTAATGAACAATCAGAAACAATCCTAAATGTACTTGTAAAGGAAGCAATAAAAGTTCTGCAATCGAAGGCGAAATATTGAGTCGTCAAGATTTGGTTTCGAGCATTCGAAAAAATTTAGGCTATCCAACGCCCAGCTTCCATATTAAAGATAAACGGGCAGAAGGCATTGCTATGCTTTTGGTTAAGTCTCGAGAGAAAATTGATGATGATTTGACAGAAGCACAGCTTTTTGATTGGCATAATTTATTGATGATGGGCAATAAACTCATAAATAGTGGTCAATACAGATGTCATATTGAGCCTATGCAAGTTGTCTCTGGGTCTATTGAAAGAAGTGGTGCATTTTGAGGCACCACCATCAGTTCAGTACCAAATGAAATGAAAAAATTCTATGAATGGTTTAATGAAACAAAACAAGGGAAACGCCCAATTGCAAACTTATTGATTCGATCAGCAATTGCTCATTTGTATTTTGAAACGATTCACCCATTTGAAGATGGAAATGGCAGAATAGGTAGGATTATAGCAGAAAAATCATTAGCACAAGGTTTAAATAGACCTATTTTAATGAGTATCTCGACAGCGATTGATCGTAATAAAAATGCCTATTATACTGCATTAAAAAAAGCACAGAGAAGCAATGATGTGACAGATTGGGTACAATATTTTTCAGAAACAATTCTAGATGCACAACAAGATTTTATTACAACAATTGATTTTTTGATTAAAAAAACAGCTTTTTTTGATAGAAATAAAACTCAACTCAATGAAGCACAGAGCAAAGTGTTATATAAAATGCTTGAAGATGGAGAAACAGTATTTGTCGGAGGAATGAATGCACGAAAATATCAATCTATTTCTAGGGTATCAAAAGCAACAGCTACTCGGCATTTACAAGACTTGGTAGAAAAAGGTTTACTTATTTCACATCAAAGTGGTCGTAGCACCAATTATCAAGTGAAATTGTCATAAATCCATATAAGTTTGGCCTTCAATTACAATTAGTATTTTTACCTTCTAAGCATTCACAATCACAAAAAAAAAGCACCACCAAATGATTACTTGGTAGTGCCTTTTTTATAAAAATGAGTTTATCGCATCAGAATCATTTTTTTGTTAGTTACGGTTTTTTCAGTAGTCAATCGAACCATATATACGCCATTTTGAATGGCATCTGGCATCGATACTTCAAAAACGCCATCAACAGATTCTTGTTTTGAGAAAGCAACTTCTTGTCCATTATCATTATAGATGCTTATTGTTCCATCAGCGATTCCATTTGACTCTATGGTAAATGCACCTGTACTTGTCGGATTTGGATAGAGTTTAAAATCATTTGTTGTCAAATTCTGCGTATTCGTCGGTCTTCTTAGGAATCTGAAAACCAGATCTACTTTCGTTTGCTCGAAGTCGTTTAGTACAGCTTCGGATGGCATTAGGTCATCTGCGATACTCAAGATATTGGCTAGATTTCCAGACTCGGTAGGTCTGATAGTGATGGTAAACAATGTATCCGTACTACTCAAGGTCAAAGGTTCGACTGTGCGAAGATACCATGAATATCGAAGTGAGTGCAATTGTTCATTGAAGTAGATGTCTTTTAGCGCTTTTTTCTCAGTACTCACCAAAATGGCGTCTTTGAGCCTGATCGCCGCCTGCAATGCATAAATATTATTGAATGTAGAAGAGAAAAATGAAACTTCAAACAATTCGTTTTTAACCACAGGATCATCGTAACAAGCTATTTCGAATGGCGTCGGTGGCGAGTCTGTCAAAAAATTAATTTTCACTTGGCGTTGATCAACGAAATTGCCATTGATCTTATATTTGATGTTTATTTTTAGTTGAGTGCCTTTGTACTGATTATAATTAAAGGTCAACTGATCATAAAAGTGTGTGCCTTGTTGCCAATTTATTTGGAATTCACCGATGACACCCAGACAGTGATATTCGTTTCCGCCATCAAACATTGATCCCTTAACGACATACGCACCATTGGTTTCATTTACGCTAATTTCTGGTATAATGTTTACAGGATCATAACAACCATTTTTAACCATATTAACCTTTGAGATGCATGAGGTATTGTCAGTTAAGTCATAGACCGTTACATCAAAAGTATATGGGGGCGAATTGTATAATTTTAATGTTTTTTGCAATGAATCAGTAGCAGAAAATGAAAATTGGTGACTGAGATTACCATTTTTAATCAAATCAACTGTGCTAATTATGAAGCTATCTTGAGCCAAAACATTAACATTTCCATGACAACTTAAGCTTAAATCAGAATCAATACGTATAATTTGAAAATGTGTGTTTATCTCTCCTGTTAACCAATTTAAGGCTTTCCAAATTCTCAATATTTTTAAACAGGGTATTAAAACCTCATCAGAATGGGACACAAAGACTATGTTGACACAAGCAGGATCAATGATAGGGCTTCCTGTGTTATGATTGGAAGTACAGTCTGGAATCGTAGTGTCAGCAGGCCAAGTAACAGGGCATAGATTAGCTGCGTTGATGGACATTTTTTGGTAAGTTTTCAGACAATTTCCGACTTTGTACACGAGTTCATTTTTATATTGATCATTCAGGCTGAAAAAATCAGTTAGTTTGCCAGATTTTGTGGGTGTAAATGTGATTTGCGCAAAATCAAGAATTGGCGGTGTATTCGAATCAAAAACTTTAGCGATATTAATGGTCGCAGTAGAATCAATGAAATTGGTCACAGTTCCAGCAATTGCTGACACTGCCGAAACTACACCATCTCGATATTTCAAAGAAAAGCAAGCACCAATATCTTGGGCATCATAAAGGTAACCTATCACAAATTTTACTTGTTGACCAGCGGTTACATTGATGTTGGGAATTTGTATTGCCTTAGTTGATGTGCTGTCTTCAGTGCAGCTTGCACATAATTCAGGTATGGTAGATGCCACAGCGCCATGTTGATAGCCATTAAAAGTAATTTCTTGTAGCCCATTGGGAATACCTTGTATGATTGTTCTATTCTTTAGACTAACATCCAAAGAATTCAAGTGTTTTTGATCTACAAAAAACCATTCATCATAGGAAACCTGTGGATTGGGTATCTGTACCAAATATCTAGTAAGAAATACAATATCCAAGGTTGTGATCCCATTAGTGCTATTGACATCACCAGCTAATATAGAAGGCTGGTATGTTAAGTTATTAAAAATTCCCAAAATAATATTCCTCATCGCATAAGCATCTTTGATGGAAACATCGGTTTTAGATACATCCGAAGAAGAGATTCTAACTTCATACGTGTATCCTGGGTCCAAATTGTCAAAGGTAGCAGGATGAATGTTACTGGATGTGAGTTTTGTTGCATTAGAACCAATGATCTGGTACAAATCTATGGTTACAGGTTTATCAAATGCATTGCCGCAGCCGTCTTCTACATTGACATTGATGGTTCCTGGTTGTTGTTGTGCTGTCAGGATGATGGACAGCCAAAGCAAGAGAAAAGTTAAACTATTTTTCATTTTCTAATTAATTTTAGTTGTTGATAAAATATTTCATACCCAATGATAAGGAATGAAGATGATGTGTTCTTAAGTATCCCAAATCGCTTCGCAATCGGGAAAAGTTATAATCGTATCCGCCATATATAGCCAGGTTTCCGGACACCGGATATATATAGGATGTATGCATACCATATTGTAAAGAGTTAAAGGGTTGGTAGACTTTATTAAGTTCCATCATTTTCCCTTCATTATCCAAGACCTGACCACTAAATTTGGTATAGGTAGGAATGGACATGTTGACTTCTACAGCCCATCGCATTTTATGGACTTTAAAGAATTTGGTAAGAGCTATTGTTGCAGATATTTGCTCTATTGAATTGTAACGTGTTTGAGTAACTTTGGAGATTTGTTTTGCAAGTTTGCTTCCAGTTTGTTCTACCACTTGCCCTAGATGATTGGTGTAAGTTTCTAGGACTTGATTTTGGATTGTAATATCTGTTGTATCATATCGGCTACTGTTCCATTTGTCATTTAATCTCGTGTAAGTCATACCTATTGATGCGTACCACTGATGACTAAAACTTTTACCAATGGAGAATCTTCCACCTACATTTTCCAAAGCGCGTTCATTGGTTTTTCTTTGATCTATAAGGGCGATGTTTTCGTTGGTTAAGCTTTTATAATTATACTTCGATAGTCCTACCATCGTGCGTACATCTACAAAAAAAGGTTTAGGTTCTTTTTGGACGACTATCGTCGAATGTGACAAATTTGGGTGTTGCGCATTGTGTGTTATTGCGCCAAGCGTGGTCTGTGGTAAATAGGATATAAATACTTTCTCTAATGTATTAGTATGATTATCAATAAATTGGAAATCGTCCTTTTGCTGATTCATAGGAGTCGCGGCTGCGATTTCGTCCAATGTTTGTGGTGTATTGATAACTTTTAATTGCAATGGATTTATATTGCGTATGTCTTGGATTTCATTTGGAAAAACTTGCTTTTCAGATGATACGACTTTCTTTTCAGTTTTTGATGACGATGAATTTGTTTCCTTTGATGGATGAAATTTTGATTCTTTTTTATGGTTGATTCGTCCTTGATTACATTAGAAAATTGATTGCTTTGACTTATGTTTTCATTTAAGGTTGGAATTTTATTTTGATGTTCTGTGGCAACAGTTTTTCATTTGATTGCAATAGGGTAGGAGCCACATTTGTTGTTTTGTTTTTGGTAAATAGGTAGCCCGATAAAAGTACCAATCCCAGCATCATTGGCCATAGCCAGAATATAAGATTGCGTCGCTTTCTTTTTTCCATCCTGCGCTCCAACGCATCCCATTCGAAAGGTAGATCTATCGGTGATGCATGGTTTTTCAATCCTTGCATTTTATCTTTCCAATTATTTGTGTTATCTAACATTTTATTCGGATTGTATATTTAAAAAAACAGGTTGCTCCATTTTTATCACCCAAGATCTCAACAGTTGCTTGCTTTTATTTAGCTGAGACCTAGAAGTTGCTTCTTTTATCTGAAGCTGTTCGGCTATCTCTTTGTGGCTGTATCCTTCTATTTCATACAAACAAAACACTTGTTTGTAGCCATCGGGCAATTGTGAAATTATATGCATTAACTGTTCGATATCTTCTGTGTCTTTGATCTTGCTTTCTAATATTTCAGGCAAATGTTCATATTCCAATACCACTTCTTCTATACCTTTTTTGTTCAATTTGTCTAAGGCTGTATTGATCACAATTCGCCGAGCCCACGATTCAAAATTGCCTCGAGTTGGGTCGAAAGTGTGTATCTTATCAAAGATTTTTATAAAACTGTCTTGCAAATTATCCATCGGATCCAATGCCTTGGGTGTGTACTGCCTTGATACCGTCAATAAACTTCCCGCTAAGTACTCAAACAGCTGTTTTTGAGACTTGCGCTGACCTTGCCGGCAACCATTGATTATATCGTCGAGTGGATTATTCACTTGGGATCGTTATCGTTAGTATTTGAGCAAATTGATAAATTCTCCTTCGACTTTGTTGCCATTCATCATCCCTTCTATTCTGATTTTTACAATATCGCCAGGATTACTGATTTCATCAATCCACACCGTCATATCGCGGCATGAATCAAGCTGACAATCAGATAATGAAGGATGATTAAATATGATGGCATCGGGTTTGTATTGACCTTTTCCATCCACGTTTGGAATTGAGATCACAAAACCATTTAAATCAGTTATTACAACATTTTTGGGATCAGTATGCTCTCTGTAAATATAAAACTGATCCATTTCTAATTGTACAGGAACGTCGTTCACACTAAAATAGCCAGAAATTTTTTCTATACACAACGGCATGGCATCAATATTCAAGAATTGGGAACTGACATCGCCACTAAAGGTAATGGAAAACTGGCGTTCTTTGCCTCTGTAATAACTTGCTTTGGTTATTTGGGTACAAGATGGTATCACATATGTTTGTTCATTTTTAGACTGGTAGGCTACTAGATTTTGTGTCTCACTTTGGAAATGTACATTAACCAAATCTTGATCTGAAAGAGGCAATCCACAAGCATCAATTTTTGACTTTACAGTCAGTAAATCTTGGCTCTTCAGTATGATATTTGGAATTTGCTGCTTGCTATCTTGACCTACAGGTATCGATGATTCGGACAAGACATTGCCGCAAACATCAGTGACGGCAAGTGATATATCAGTATTGGACGGAACATAAAATTCAGCATACCCATCTTGATCAGGCTGTATTGAGATTGTTTGTTGTTGTGCATTTTTGATGGATAAAGTTGTGAAAGAAACACCTGCATCCACGTCATTGACCACTTGGGTATGTATCCTTGTGACAGGGCTAAATTGGCCAATGATGTACGGTCCATTATGATCAATATTTGCAAAGGTTTTATCATTTTCTACTTTCCCTATCTCTACCCATTTTGCTTTGTTTCTATCCAATGAGCCGATAGTTGCATTTTTTGTTTTTGTACTGAATGTCAAGGGTTTGGAAATCACAAGCGGGCTTCCATCCACAGTTTCAAAAATAAAGTTTACTTTGGTATCACTGACTAAAATGCCCTGTTTAAAGTTTTTATTAATCACGGGTATATTGCCAGAAATTGGGTCATAATCTATATAAAACTGTACTTGACCTTGATAAGCATCACCATTAGAATGTGTAAAAGTGGATGCAGGTATTGTAAGATTGAGTTCATTGTTTAATGGCAATTCATTTGGCGTTGCACTATTGAAAACCAAAGGATTGCTTTTTTTCTAAGTACTACATTGAGATTGCTGAACTGATTTGCTGCTTTAGGTACAAAAACATATTGATCATAATAGTCATTTTTGTGCAAATGTATCAATGCGCCTGAACTATTGGTTTTAGTATTATTGAATAGAAAGATACCCTTTTCTGTAGTATAATCTCTATCATCACTTATATTTATCTGTACATCTTCTATTGCATTGCCATTGACATCTGTTGTTTTACCGATAAAATGGCTATCAAAAAATGTTTCTGTCTCAGCTACTATTACATCAATCGGCTCTATGATATCACTATCTTCTCTTTGACAACCAACCAGTAAAACAACCCAAATTATTAAATATAATCTTGTCATTGCATTTCGTTTTTTTTGTGATGTTCACAAAATTAATACACTTACCTATTAATACTGTCATTTAGGTATAAAACGTTGCCTGAAAGGTTTTTTTATTGATTTTTAGTGGATTTTATTGAAGATTTTTGGTGGTTAAGGAAAATATATTGAAAGTAATAATTTAGAAGGATCATATATTTTATAACCCACATAGTTCAATTAATACTTATAGTATTGAAAATTCGCATGATTTAATAAGCCAATATTTCACAAAGTAGATTTCCGTTAATCTTCCAGATTTGCTAAAAAACACAAAAGCCATGATTCGAATCATCAAATCATGGCTTTTGTTTTAGTCTTTAATCTTCCTATTAAAGTTTCAACTCATCAACTTATCTATCTTGCTTAGCAAATACTTTTTGCAACAAATCAGTTGTGCGCTGTGAGATATCCGTCCTGATGCCGAGCTCTTTTTTCTCTACAAGGGAAAACAAGCCGACCAAAGCTTTAGATGAGACGTGGTCTGCTAAATCAGGATTGATCTTGGTAACAAATGGCAGCGAATTGTACTTGTTGATAGCATCTGACCAAAGGTCGAGTGCACCAAATTTATTGAGTGAACTGACCATAACTGGCTTGAATTCATTGTATAATGGTGTGTATGTTTTATTGTGTAAATATTGTGTTGCTGCATTTTTTTCGCCCATCAGTATGCCCATCACATCATCGAATGTCATTTGTTTAATGGCACTAAGGAAGATCGGTCCAGCTTTTGAAGCGGCATCTTCGGCGGCTTTGTTGATTCTTTTTATGGCTTCTTCTTCCAAATTTGTAAATCCAGGTATGAATTTCAACTTGTCTATTACTTTTGTTGCTTCTTCAGGCAATAAGATCTTATAAATGGATGCATAATATCCATCTGTTGTCGCAAGTGTTTTTACACTTTGGTCCACACCTTTATCTAAGGCTTGCTTGAGACCAGCGGCTATATCGGCGTTACTAAGTGGGACATTGCCTACAGTGTCCAAAACTTTTTGTAAGTCTTTTGGATCACATGATAATAAAAATAAAGGTAGAAGAATGAAACTAAGGTATTTCATGATTTGAATTTTTTGATGATAAAATTATATGCACTTGATTATGACGTTTCGGAAATCAAAAGTCATTGAAAATATCCACTTCTTAATATAAAAATAACGTTTGCCCAAGGGGAACGTTTAGCGAAATGATAGAAGTATTTGTCTGTTTTGGCAAACTTTGATCTTAATTAATTTGATTAATTGATTGTATATGAGTGTGTTACGCGACTTTTTGTGCTTGACCTAAACAATTAAAACAATGTCTTGATGATTTGTTCTTCAGTGATGCCTTCAGCTTCGGCTTTATAATTTTTGACTATTCTATGTCTAAGCACATAATAGGCTATCGCTTGTACATCTTCTTTGTCTGGCGAATATTTACCGTGAATGGCAGCATGACATTTGGCACCCAATACTAGATATTGAGAAGCTCTTGGTCCAGCGCCCCAAGATATATAATTGTTGACTTCTTGGGTGGCTAATGTTGTATTTGGTCTTGTTTTTGACGCAAGAGATACTGCATATTCGAGTACATTATCAGCGATAGGAATCTTACGTACCAAAGACTGAAATCCCAAAATTTGATCTCCTGTCAAAATATTTTTTAGAACATACTTATCATTTGATGTTGTACTTTTTACGACTTGAACTTCTTCCTGATAGCTTGGATAGTCAAGTGGAATGTTAAACATAAAACGGTCCAACTGTGCCTCTGGAAGTGGATAAGTACCTTCTTGTTCTATCGGATTTTGAGTGGCCAATACAAAAAATGGTTTTGAAAGTACATGTCTTTCTCCTGCTACGGTTACGGATCTTTCTTGCATCGCTTCTAGCAGGGCTGCTTGAGTTTTTGGCGGTGTACGGTTTATCTCATCGGCCAATAAGATATTGGTAAACAAAGGACCTTTATTGAATTTAAAATGTCGGTTTTCGTCGAGGATTTCAGATCCAGTGATATCCGATGGCATGAGGTCAGGAGTAAACTGTATCCTTTTGAATTCCAGATCCAATACATCAGCTATAGTACTAACCAATAAGGTTTTGGCCAGCCCAGGTACACCTACTAGCAAGCTGTGTCCGTTGCTGAAAAGTGATATAATTACGGCCTTGACTACATCGTCCTGACCTATAATGACTTTTCCTATCTCTGATCGTAATTCTCTGAATGATTTAGCCATTGCGTCCACCGCTTCTACATCAGATCTATACTCTGCGCTCATATTTTTATCTAAATTTAAAGTGTAAAGTTACAATTTGTAAAGCACAAACGGCTTTTTTGACCATATTGTTTGAATTTTTAGAAAATAATTAACGTTTCTGAAACTTTTAATGACGAAAATATATTATTCGATATGATATCAAAATAATATCATAATAATAAAATCAAAAACATGAAATCAGAAAAATCAATTCAACCATTTTCAGGCTATTTTATGCTCATTTTGAGTATAGCCATCCTTATTTTTTCTATTATAAATTTAAAAATGCAATGGTTACCTATCGGAGTAGGGATTTTTGGTGCTGTCATAGGTTTGTTTCTTTTGTTGGGATTTATGGCTATCCAGCCTAATAGTGCTAGAGTACTCACCTTGTTTGGAGACTATACTGGAACAATCAAGGAATCAGGATTTTTTTGGGCAAATCCGCTTTTGCTCAAAAGAAAAATTTCTTTGCGTGCAAATAATCTGGAAACTACACAACTGAAAGTTAATGATAAACAAGGAAATCCAATAATGATAGCTGCTGTCGTCGTCTGGAAAGTTCAGGATACATTTAAGGCAGCTTTTGATGTCGAAAATTATCAGGAATTTGTTACCATCCAAAGTGAATCTGCTTTGCGCAAAATGGCTATGGCATATTCTTATGATAATTTTGAAGACGAAAATGCGGAAATCACACTTCGATCCAGTTCTACAGAAATCAATGAAATGTTAGAAAATGAAATTTCTGAACGATTAAATATCGCAGGTATTGAAGTGATAGAAGCGCGGATAAGCCATCTAGCGTACGCACAAGAAATAGCAAGTGCCATGTTACAGCGCCAGCAGGCTTCGGCTGTTGTGGCAGCTAGGAGCAAGATCGTAGAAGGTGCAGTCGGTATGGTAGAGATGGCACTGGAAGCACTAAACAAAAAAGATATTGTCCACCTAGATGAAGAAAAAAAGGCAGCGATGGTAAGCAATCTTTTGGTAGTTTTATGTTCGGATAAAGCAGCATCACCAGTGGTCAATACAGGTACTTTACATCAATAATATGAGTGAAAAAAAGTCATTTGTCCTTAGGCTAAATGCCAAAACCTATGAAGCACTTGAGAAGTGGGCTTCGGATGAGTTTCGTAGTGTCAATGGACAACTTGAATATATCATAGATAAAGCCCTGAAAGATAGTAAAAGGATCAAGGATCAGAAAAAGGATAAGGAGTGAAATAACGGTTCACTGAACTCGTTTTTTTTCAGATTTTATAACAAAATCTTGCCTTACATTCATAAAAAAAGGGAAGCTGTTTTAATACTTCCCTTTTTTTTTCTATAAAAACTTCAATTATTCTCCGCCATCAGCTTGGAAAACAGAAAAATCAAACAATAATGAAAATCTCAATGTATTGTCCAATGGATTAGGAATAGTAGATGTAGGAATCAAATAAGATAAGTCGATACCGAATACATTATATTTCACACCGGCTCCTACTGTAAAATATCTTCTATTGCCTTTCTCGGCACTTTCATAATAATATCCACCTCTGAATGCAAATTGTTTGTCGTACCAGTACTCTGCACCAAAGCTGATAGAAACTTCTTTGATTTCTTCTTTAAATCCACCCTGCGCATCTCCAAAAGATCCGAGCATTCCAGAAAAAAGTGATTTCTCTCTGTAGTCTGCAATTTTATTTCCATCCTTATCATATTCAGGATTAGGTACATTATTGCCATTGTCATCTTTTATTTGTGCTGCAATCGGTGTAGGTATCATCAATTTATTGAAATCCAATGCGAATGTGAGTGAATTGTACTGGTCAAGGTCCAATCGTAATGCAGATCCAAGGCCCATATTGACAGGAATAAAATCTTTTACAACATTATCTCTAGTGTAGGATACTTTTGAACCCATATTGGTCAGAGCCATACCAAACGACCATTCGCCTTTATATCCACCCATTGTGGTTTTAGTTCTGTAATTGAGTCCAAGATCAGCTGCGAATGCTTTCGCTGTGATGATGTCTTGACCATTTACATTTTGGTTTGATGCCAAGTTGCTAAATACATATTTTCCTGTAAGAGATGCGCTGAGTTTATCACCAAGTCTTCTCGCATAAGCTATAGAAAATTCACCTTCACGCGGTCTTCCGGTACCTAATGGACCACCTTTGTTGTCTGTAAATTCGATATCTCCCAATGAAAAATATCTGATACCTCCACCTAAAGCTGAGTTTTCGTCTAGTTTATAAAATCCCGACATATACAACAAAAAGATGTCATCAAGATTCAGATTTGAAAGCCAAGGTGTATAGGTAAATGAACATCCAGACTGATCTTCAGAAAATACCAGATTGGAAGCATTAAAGTGCATCGAATTAGAATTTGGTGTCAAAGCAATTCCTACATCACCCATGGCGCCAGACCTGGCATCTGGTGTAATGCGTAGAAAAGGCAAAGCTGTCAGTAATGTATTGGATACGCAATTGCCGTTATTGTCTATAACGCAGCCTTTTGCAGGATCAAAAACCTGAGCCTTCATAGTAACAGGTATGGCCAAAATACAGGCAATAAAATAGATGATAGATTTATGAATCATACGAATGAATTAAAATTTGCGCAATATTACAAAATAAAATTTGTTAAAATGATAATTTAAAGTTTTACTAGCTTCTCAAAATTACTTTCTCTCGTTATGTTAAGATCTTTTGAGTGAACATGAATCTTATAAAGGTACACACCTCTCGCCAAACTGGCACCAAAATCATCCTGTCCATTCCAACCAATATCATTAACTCTAAATCCCGTAGAATATTTTGTTTGAGTGATACTTTTTATCAATTTTCCTGTAATCGAATAAATATTGACCAAAATATCCAAATCTGTATTGACCAAATCATGCTCAAACTGAAACATCGTTTGTGATGTGAAAGGATTTGGGTAATTATACACGTGTTTCAAGCCTTCGTTATTTAGTGATTTCACAGCAAAATCAACTCTCTTTTCTGTCGAATTGCCCGAAATGTCCCACGCCTTAGCTATGATATAGTGCTTTCCTTGTGCTATTTTGCTAAGAGGAAAACGTACGACGCCACTATTGAAATTGTCTTTTTGGGAGACATAAAAGTCATTGAGGATATAGATGTTTTTGTTATCTCCATCGAGTGTAGCAGTGATATCTTGCCCGATTGCATTGCCAGTAACATTTATTCCTAGGTCATCAGATAATTTTAATAAAAGCACAGGATTTTCGTTGGTGATTCCGCCTGAAACAAAATTTTCATCGTTCATGAAAGCATCCATTTGTGGTCCTTCATCGTCTTCGACTACTTGTTGTGAACTGCCACCTACTATGAAATTGGAAAATATGCCACCAGCATCTGTTTGATTGCCATCAGTAGCATAATAGGAAATTCGTCCTTTACCGTAAGAATAATTGATATTTTTAGGTACCCAAAAGCTAAATTTCCATTTTCCATTTGTCACAGATGCTGATCCTTTGAAGATGATAGTCCGATAAGCTGTAAACTTAAATTTAGGAGAACCAGAGTCATTTGACAAAGTTTCATAATTAGATTTTTTATCAAAGATGGTTGGATAGATCGTACCATTAAAATCGGTTTTAATATTGCCAGCGGCATCAGTTATTAATCCTTCGATTGTGACTTTTTTCGAGTGCGTTGATGGTATCTGTGGCAGTGCTTGCTTCTTTTCCATTGACAAGCGTAGTGACCACATCTAGATCCGGCATGCTTATTTGCTGAGACGGATCACCCAATAAAGAAAACTTCCTTGAGTTGATTCTAAAAAACTCCACAGAGTAAGCATTTTTTCCTTCACCTAGGATTTGGCCAAACGTAGGCGCAACTCCATTTGTTTTTTTATATAATCGCTGATGAACAGCATCTGTAAGCTGTTTGTTTGAATTGGTATAAACAGCTCTAGTTGTAGTCATCAAGGCAATAGCGCCACCTTTCGTATTTAAAATGGCATGCTCGGCAGGACTTGTAATCGAAGGATCATCGTAAGCACCAAACGAACAAGTTGCTGTAACAAGTAGAGTTAGACTGTTGTAATTTGTCCAATTTTGTATATCAGCTACCGTCAGAATTCTTTCCTGTGCCCATCCTAGTGGTCCGCCATGACCCAGATATGTCAATGAAAGCTGTCCTTTGAAGACATTTTCGTTGATTTGTTTATTGAGTTCGGGATATCTTTTTTCGCCCGAAGTAGATACCTGGACATAAGCATCGGCATACATTTTTTGTTGGTTGTACAATGGATGTCTGTTTTCATCAAGGACTGCTATATCATCTATATCGCGGAGGTGTGTATTACCATCTTCATCGTCCGCTACATAACCATTTAATAGTCTCCAATCTCCTTGTGTATCTGGAGATGTGTCATAATGTATAATTTTATCTACCAATGTGGTAGCTTCTTGTTCAGTTTTTACGGGCAATCTACCGATAAATATATCCATTGCTCCTACGAGATTTACACCTTCGGTATCGCCTAACAATCCATAAAAATCGTCAGATGGAAATCCGTCTATAGGATCAAGTGATTCGTCTGTTTCATAAACAGGAATATAATTCTCAGCTGGAATGTCTTTTGCTATACCTTTATAATCATAAGATCCATCACCAAAGAGCAACATGTACTTATAATCAGGATTGCGATAAAGTAGCAATCTTGCCATGTCTCTTATAGCACCAGGATCTACTCGTCCACCACTGAACTCATTATAGACTTCTGTTACGTCAGCTGCCAACACCTTATATCCATTATGATTCATCCTGTGTGTTGCCAATCTCAAAGCTTCTGCTTTAAATTTGGGGTGATAAACGATGATCAAATCTTCATCATTTAAAGCATGAATGTTTTGATTTGGAATTTTGCCCAAAGCTGTCGGAACAAACGCAGAATTTAATCCATTGTGTGCCACAAATTCTTTAATTATGTCAGTCGATCTAAATTTTATTTGATTATTGTTGACACTAACTGTTTTTGGTTCGAAAGGATTAGTAATGTCCCATATTTGCTGATTGGTATAATTGGTTATACTATAAGCTGCGACACCTGCATTTTTTAATGTCCTATTTCTAAACGAAAACTGTCCGGAACCTAGGTTTAACTTCTTTTTGAACACTATTTGAATATAATCAAGCCATCCTTCGGCGTCTGATGCATTGGGTGCATACGATAGCTTGACAGTAGGATTGGTCTCGTTTATGATGGATGATTCCGTAAAAAATACTTTCCTAGCATACAACGATTCTATTTCTGTAACTGCAACGGAAGCAGCAGATTTGCTAAATACTTTGCTACCTATACTTAGCGTAATACCCGCATTAGACCTACTGCGGCTGGCAAATATCATAGACATTTAAATAGGGTCGGAATTGTTTAAACCTGTAAAATCAAATTTTGAAGTATAATTTTTTTCTTTAAAGCTACTAGTGAAAGCATCACCATACCAGTCTTTTCCTGTTCCTTCAGCTGCAGAAAAACTTCCCAATAAATTGACTTTGTCTTCTTGCAAATGTTGCAACATGTCATATCGGTCGGAAGTGGCCACTGCATCCTCATTGATTTCTTCGCTTTTTTGTATGCGCAGCCCATCTTTATTGTCGATTTTTAGAAAATAATAATTAGCATTATCATATATATTCTTTTCATAAGTAAAGGTATTATTTGCGTTTTGATATTTCCATATATCAGCACCTTCTGCATAAAATAAGATAAAATCACCATTATCAAATTTACCATCTTCTTCTCCCGATACAAAAATATGGAGTTCTGCAAGGTCATCAGTTCTTGAAATGCTGTTTAATTCTGGTACTCGGCCACCACGATTTCCGTAAATTTTTATTTTTTTGGGGTTTAAATTTGCGGTACTTATGCCTAGAGTCGACTCGAGAAAGGCCTTATCCATCTTAAATATTCCTGCTTGATCTACACTAAGCTTATAAATGTCTCCAGAAGCGAGCACTGAAGTAAAAGTTGCATCTGGATTTCTTTGGTGATTCATAGTCACAGGGGACAGTGTAGTTTCTATACTGAATGTTGTCAAGCGCTCTATCTTTCCGTCATGGGTACGCCTTACCGGGATGGCAGTGAAATGAAGTGTATATGATCCTCGAACTTCTGATATATTAGCAGAAAATTCAAATGCTACATTTGTGATAGTTTTGTACAGTCTTTCTGACACATCGATGATTTCAGTCTTTTCAGGTATTAATCTTGCTTGATCCAATCTTGCTTCCTGATAGGAAATTTTTGGTAAAATACCGATACATCTTTATTAGCATCATTAAAAACGCTTTGATGATCGAAATGCAAACTTTCGTAAGTCTTGGATGTTGTTGTATTCTGATTCCATTCTATATTATAACGGTAGCTTTGTACATCCTGCCCCTTTATAGCCGAGATACTCAGAATAATTGTTGCTAAAACAAGGCTTATTATTTTCATGAAATGATGGTTATGGTTGTGAGTCATATTATTTTTCTTATATTATTCCAAGGTAAATTTATCAATGGTATTTTGAGTCAAATGAAAACAAAAATAAAATTATGTTAAAAAAATCTGAATTACGACATAAAACGTCCATATTTGCCGTTCTATTGTTTTGAAAATGTTAATGACAAAAATAATAAACTTTCTTAATTTGGTATGTTATCCATTCACAAGAAAAGCAAAGCGATTTTTAGTGCTTTGGTTACTTGTAATGTATAGTTTTGGAAAGTTATCAGCACAAGATCCAGTTTTTAGCCAGTTTTATAATGCCTATCTTCAGCTAAATCCAGCGATGGCAGGTAATAGTCGTGGTCCTGTATTTCAGATGAATTATCGGAATCAATGGCCAGGATTGGGTAAAATTTATTCTACTTATTCAGTGGCATACGATCAGTATTTAAGCAGCATAAAGAGTGGAATTGGTGTTAGTTTACTCGCTGACAATGCCGGAGATGGTATTCTGCGCAATACAGGCGTGACTGGTTATTATAGTTATCGAATTCGGATAAAAGGTGACGTCTATGTCAAAGGTGGATTTGAAGTTGGATTGAATAATATGGCTTTAAATACTAGTAAACTCTTATTTGGTGATGCCATCGATCCGATTTCAGGTCCAATTTCTCCTGGAGGTACACCGTATCCCACCAAAGAACTAATAGCAGGCGAAACTTCCAAAACATATTTAAATCTTGGTGCTGGTTTATTATTATCTAGTCCTGATTATTATCTTGGTTTGGGGTTTAAGAATCTGAATACCCCTGACATATCGTTTCTCAATGGTGAAAACTTTAATAACGGCTCATTACAGTCCTTACCTGTGCGGTTTGTACTACATGGCGGAACACAAATTATCTTGAGATCAGGCAATAAAAATGTAGATCCTACGTTTATATCTCCAAATATCATGATCCAAAGACAACGCGATTTTAATCAACTAAATTTGGGTGCATATATTTCCGTCAATAAAGTACATGGCGGACTTTGGTATCGACACACCTTATACAATGGTGACGCATTGATCACCTCATTTGGAGTACGAAAAGATTTTTTAAAAATCACGTATAGTTTTGACCTCACTTTGTCTGAATTAGGTTTACAACAAGGAGGAAGTCATGAAGTCGGACTCGGTTTGAATTTTGATTATTTATATCCTAAGAAATTTGATTATAACGATTGTAATCAGATTTTTAGGTGATTCTGGAACATTTATTTCGCTAAAGCATCATTTTTTTGTTAATTTAGTTTGCGTTTTTTAAAATAACCTTATATTTGGGCGCTAAAATAGAAAATAAGAATATCAGTAAATGAAAAATTTAATTAATTCATTAAGTTTTTTGGCATTTGTTGCCATAATTTTTGCTTCCTGCAGTAAGAAAGGTAGCGGTGAAACAGCATCTGATACGGGCTGGAAGTATAATGATCCTGAATGGGGCGGCTTCGAAAAGAAGGATTATGAAGGCCAAATCGATGGTCCGAATCTTGTTCTTGTAGAAGGTGGTACTTTCAATATGGGTCTTACTCAGCAAGATATCACTTACGAATTTAATAATGTACCTCGCAGGGTTACTGTATCTTCATTCTATATGGATGAAACAGAGGTATCGAATATCAATTATCGTGGCTACTTGCATTGGTTGAAAAACAGATATGTGAGTTATGGCGAAGTATATAGAAAAGCTTTACCTGACACATTGGTGTGGAGAGAAGAGCTTGCTTTTAACGAGCCATTGGTAGAGACCTATTTCAGACATCCATCTTATGATGATTATCCTGTAGTTGGTGTTTCTTGGTTGCAAGCAAACGACTATTGTAAATGGAGATCAAGCAGAGTAAATGAAATGATATTAATTGAAAAGGGTATTCTTAATCCAACTCCTGATTCAAAAGATTCTGATAATTTTGATACAAAAGCTTATCTTACAGGTCAATATCAAGGTAACGTTAAGAAAAATCTTCCAAACCTAGTAAACGGTGGTGAAAGACCGGTAATGTTTGATGATGGTATTTTGCTTCCAGATTATAGACTTCCTACGGAGGCAGAATGGGAATATGCAGCTCTAGCTTTACAAGGTAACCAACCGGCTTCTGAAGACGAAGTATATACAGAAAGACGAATTTATCCTTGGAATGGCAATACTGTAAGATACAAAAAAGAACAGCTAGTCAAGGTAGAATTCTTGCACACTTCAAGAGAGGTCGTGGAGATTATATGGGTCTTGCAGGTAATTTGAATGATAACGCGTCATTCTGTGGTCCAGTTAGATCTTATTTGCCTAATGATTTTGGCTTATATAATATGGCAGGTAATGTAAATGAATGGACTGCGGACACATACCGTCCAATGACATCGCTTACTTTAAATGATGCAGAAAACCATGAATTGAATCCTTATAGAGGTAATCAATTCAAGACATTGGTGATTGACGAAGAAGGAAAACCAGTAGAAAAGGATTCTTTAGGTAGACTTAAGTACAGAAATGTAGATGATGAAGAAGCTCAAGATCGCGAAAATTATAAAAAAGGTGATGTTAGAAATCATGAAGATGGCGATGAAGATTATATCAAGTACCTTTATGGCGAGACCACATTGGTTAGTGATAAGTCTAAAGTGTACAAAGGTGGTTCATGGGCGGATAGATTATTCTGGTTGTCACCAGGTGCTAGAAGATACAAAGATGAGGACAAATCTGACCGAACTATTGGTTTCAGATGTGCTATGATCAGAGTAGGAGGTCAAGCAGGTAATGAAGACGTTGGAGGTAATAACTTCAAAGAAAGTGGTAAAAAAATCAAAAGAAGATATAAATAATTTTTGATCAAATTTTAAAATTAACCCTTGCATTTGCAGGGGTTTTTTGTTTATGGATATAGAACTTTTATATACAGTATGGCTTGAAGCCCGTGCTATTTCTACTGATAGCAGGAAAATAGTTGTTGGATCGATTTTTTTTGCACTACGTGGTGGTCGCTTTGATGGAAATACATTTGCGGCCCAAGCTCTGGAATTGGGTGCATCATATGTAGTAGTAGATGATGAAAGTGTAGTGGTCTCAGGCGATAAAAGATACATAGTTGTAGAAGATGTGTTGACTTCATTGCAACAATTAGCAAATAAACATAGATCGACATTAAGTATTCCTGTCCTTGCTTTGACAGGATCCAATGGAAAGACAACTACTAAAGAGTTGGCTCGTAATGTGTTGAGTAAAAAATTTAAAACTCACGCTACCGAAGGTAACCTAAATAACCATATTGGAGTTCCGCTGACTATCTTATCCACACCTGATGATGCACAATTTTTGATAGTTGAAATGGGCGCAAATCATCAAGGAGAAATAGACTTATTGTGCCAGATAGCTGCCCCTAATTACGGAATGATAACCAATATTGGTAAGGCACATTTGGAAGGATTTGGTGGTGTAGAAGGTATTAAAAAAGGTAAATCTGAAATGTACAGATATCTGGCCCAGCATGGAGGAAAAATTTTTATCAATTCAGACGATAATGTTTTAATGTCATTACTTCCTGAAAAAGTAAAAACTATACAATACGAAGTACAAACGTTGCTCAATCTAATAGATGCTGAACCAACACTGAAATTGGATTATAGAAACGTTCAAGTTACAACACAACTATATGGGACTTACAATCTCCCTAATATAGCATTTGCAATTTGTGTGGGGGAATATTTTGGTCTAGAGCAAGCGGAAATTATTGAAGCTATCAGCGAATACACACCAGATAATAACAGATCCCAAATATTGAAAATTGATACAAATATCATAATTAAGGATGCCTACAATGCCAATCCTTCATCCATGGTATTGAGTATAGAGAGTTTTAGTAAAATTTTGGGGCCCAAGGTAGTAGTTTTGGGAGATATGCTCGAATTGGGTGAATATGCGCCGTCAGAGCATCAAAAAATAATAGATCTCGTGAATGACAAAGATTTTATTGATGTCATTTTTATTGGTCATCAATTCTGTTCGGCAGGTATGGGAAAAAGAGGTAATTATTTTGAAAATACCGATCTTGCAAGGCTTTATTTCCACACTAAGAATTATAAAAATATCACAATTTTACTAAAAGGCAGCCGTGGGATTAGTGTGGAGAAAATCCTATGAGAATCTTAGCCCATTAATCTGTAATAACTATTACTTCCCTATGCCGAATCTCTGTTTTCATTGATAAACTTCATGATACGTTCGGCAATTTCTTCACCGATAGATGACTGGTATTCTTCATAAGAGACAGCCATATATCTTGGTGGATTTGAATCTGGTTTCTTGATCCACCATTTTTGAGTTTGGTTATTTTTTAAAAATATCAAGTCTTCTTCTAAACTTTCCGAATAAACTATAAATTCTGAAAAGTCAGATGACAAAAAAGGATGATCTTTGGTCCTGTGATTTAGGCCTTCTGCAAAATACCAAATACTTTCTGCGATTAAATGATGGATTTGTTTAGAATCATCGGTAAGATTATCAGTATTGATAAAGAAGGATTTCAATTGTGAAGACATGCCGCTATATTTCATTAATTGGCACAATTCTTCTGCATTAAGCCCAGTAGGTAAGCCATCTGCACAGCCAGGGCAATCAGCCAATCTTATAGATGATAGATCAAGGTGTATGATAGAAACATCCCTTAATACCGGCTCCGTAAGGTGTGGATAAGTTCTGATTTTACCTAAACTCATGGAATCGTATAAGTGCTGCTCTATTTCATGTATATCATCCAAGCCACAAAGATGTCTTTGATAGCCCAAGAAATTGCTTCGAATGTAAGCAGTTGGATGTGTGAGATTGTTAATTTTATTTGCAATCTGTACCATACCAGACTGTAAAGAAGCCGAAATCTGACCTGCAATTTCTGCTGAAATTCCCACAAAAACTGGTATTATTGATTTGGAATTTAATTCATTGATTATTAAGTCAATAGCCTTAGGGTCTTGATTTTTGAGAATGCCGGCATAATCGATTTGTAAATTCTTGAAATGATTGAAATACGTTGTCATTTGCCTACAAATTGATGTAGAAATCGCATCATGGCTTGATATTATTACCATTCCTTTTTTATTAAAAATGTCTTCATTATGGTCAACGCTCAAAATATTATTGTAGAAATATTGAGTTGGAAACACTGTTTGATCAGCTTCGAAATATGAGGACAACATATGATTTTATTTTTTGCAAAGGTAATAAGTTTGATGAATAATAAAAATCTATTAAGTATAAATGATTGTGATGTAGTATAGTACATCCTTTTTATTCATTTTGGTCGATTGTGAAAAGAAAGACCTGTTTTCATTAAAAATTTGGTTTTTTTTGGATAGTATTAACAATGAAAGGCACTTTTTAAATTACTCGCACGATTTTTGTTATATAATATTTGTTATATGTAATGAAAATGTTATATGTAATATTATGCACCCGTTAATTATATATGTTATGAGAACAAAGAATGTTTTTTCCACTGGAATATTTATTTTGGTAAGCGTGTTTATGTATGCCCAAACTTGCAATACACCTACTGTTTTTACATGGGAAGGCGCATATACTGGAAATAAAGCTGTTTGGAAGGTCAATGATACCTTACAGACATACAGCAATATTAATGGTGTAGATGTGCAACTACGGCTTATTGATCCATTCAATCAAAATACTGATACTGGCAATCCAAGTGAGTTTAATGATTATACAAAAACAAATACTTTTTATGGTCGTGGGGCCTTTGCGTTCCAAATCACAGCAGAAAAACATAATCAACCTGTATGCTTGGAATTCACATTTTCAAAACCAATTATACTAAAGTATTTCAATATTTGGGATATAGATTTTCTAGCTGCATCATTGGCCAATGAACATACCTTTCAAGATTCTTTAAGTTTTTTTGCAGATATAAACGGTAAGTCAGTGCCTGTTCAGATTCTAGCTCCCAAGGCTGATCATTCATTTCACATTATTGGTCAAAGTATTGTAAGCGATTATATTCCAGGAGTTAATGGTGATTTGAGACATAATGATTCATTGGGTTATGTTGTTTTGAATACTGTCGAAATGATCAATAAGTTGACAATCTGTTATGCCAACGGATCTTTAGATGATGGTATTAGCAATAGTCAGGCTATGAAAATTACAGATTTTGGATTTTGTGAAGTAAAGGTTCGGTTTCTGGTTTTGTACTAGAAGAAACAACTAATCGTGGTTTGGTAGGTAGTAAAATTTCATTATTTCACGAAA
The DNA here is from genome assembly GCA_016717105.1 of Saprospiraceae bacterium. Taxonomy (GTDB): domain Bacteria; phylum Bacteroidota; class Bacteroidia; order Chitinophagales; family Saprospiraceae; genus OLB9. The sequence goes on from JADKGF010000005.1 coordinate 61,036, forward strand.
ATGGTGATCCTGTACTAGATGAAGGTGGTAATCAGGTGACAACATGGACTGATAGCCGTGGATATTATATCTTTGTTGACATTCCTGTTGGAAATTACATTGTAAGATCATTAAATGCTCCTGGATACGATAGCATATCTGATATGGATGCTATAAATGATGATAATGTAGTGGTAAGTATCACACCCGAAGATATAGACTTGGATTTGATCAATTTTTATGACAAAATGAGTGTTGTTTTGCCTGTAAATCTTACTAATTGGGCAATCAATAGAGTAGAAGGTGGAATCCTTGTGTCTTGGAATGTAGCCAGGGAAGTAAATAGTGACTACTATAGTATCCAGACTAGTGTAGATGGGATAAATTTTGAAGAAACTGGCCGCCAATCTTCCAAAGCATGGTCGGGAAATTCAAATACAGATTATACATTTTTTCTATACCACGACCTTTCGGTTCCTATTTACATAAAATTGATACAGGTTGATTTTGATGGTAAATCTGCGGATTTCGGTATAAAATATATGAAAGGTACGGAACAAAAAACCGATATCACAATATTTCCAAATCCAGCAGATAGATCACTGAATTTAACGATGGATGGAGTTCAGTCAGCAGATATTAAGATTTTAGACATAAAGGGACAGATACATTTTCAAGGCGTATTGAACGGTACGAGTATGGAAATACCAATAGATATGATACCCAATGGAACTTACTTTTTACAAGTTGTAACAACTGACGAACAAGTAATCACCAAAAAATTTGTCAAACAATAACGGAGATATTTATTTAGGCAGTGTCGCTAATACAGTCCTATTTCCTGTGACGACTTGATCCAATTGAACGTTGAGTTTTGTGTCCAATGGCAAATACAAATCCACCCTAGAACCAAATTTTATAAATCCCATTTCACCACCTTGGGTGGCTTGATTTCCTGACTTGGCATAACAAACAATCCTTCGGGCTAAAGCACCTGCTACTTGTCTAAGCACAATTTTATTTGTTCTAACTCCGTAAGCGACTGTAGTTCTTTCATTTTCAGTGGAAGCTTTGGGATTCCAAGCAGCAAGAAATTTTCCTGGATGATATTTCGAATATAAGATTTCGCCATTTATAGGATGCCAATTGATATGTACATTAAGTGGTGACATAAAAACTGAAACCTGGAGACAATCTGCTTTTAAGAATTCTGGCTCATAAACTTGTTCGATGACTACAACCTTACCATCACAAGGCGACAGGATATCTGTATCTGACAAAATTGAAACGCTTCTATCGGGACGTCTGAAGAAAGAGATTAAAAATAGATATAAAATTATGCTTATAAAAGCAAAAAATGGAAAAAGCGGGTACAAATATGTATGTACTACAATATTTATGATTGCTAAAAAAATAAAACTAAACAAAAGGGTAGGATAACCTTCTTTATGAATTGTCATATGGATTTCGATTGTGAATAAAAAGAGAGCAAAAATAATACAAATGGTAGAATATATATAAAACTATCGAATCTATCTAAAATTCCACCGTGACCCGGCAAAATATTTCCTGAATCTTTTATGCCAAATGTCCGCTTTATGGAGGATTCTACAAGGTCGCCCATAGTCCCTATTATCCACGCTGCTGCAGCAATCATGGTCCAAAATAGACCTGAACTTCCTACTGATGCAGGCGAAATACCATACATATCAGCTGCTGTATTAAAATAACTACTGCCCAACCAGTAGGCAATCGGAAGTGCAATAAAACCAGCACCAAGGAAGCCTTCCCAACTTTTTTTAGGCGAAATTTTTTCGAAAAGTTTATGCTTTCCTATACGTGAGCCAACCAGATAAGCAAAAGAATCACTCATCCAGATCATAATCAAAACCGATAACCAGAAGTAGGGTAAATAAGGCGTAACATTATATAGATGAGAGATAAACAAACCAAAAGGCAGTCCGAAATAAAATAAGGAAACTATCCAATAGACAAGTTCATGACGAATGATAGGCAAGTATAAATTCAATATTCCTAAGATCATCATAAAACAAGATAATAAGCTTATATACAAGTATATAGATGTATTTGGCGGTATAAATAAAAGACCTGCGATTACCAAAATATTGATAGATAGACAGATTATTAGCTTGAGATTTTCACTTGGAAATATCATTTTGATATATTCGACATTGCCCGTCACGGCAATTATTAGTGCCAAAAGGATGGCTCCATAAGAACCAGATTGGATCAAAGTAATGACAATCACACCAAAAATAATACCCGTCAATGTCCTTTGTTTAAGTACCTGATTTTTATTCATTAATTTCCGGATTGGCTGGTGAATACTGGTTATGTATAAAAGTCATGATCATTATAAAACCTAAAACTGAAATTACAACAGGGATTATAGGTATATTTTCAACTACGGCATCTTGTTCTTCTATTTTGTTTCCTGCTAAAAAGTATCCCAAAGTGGCAAATCCGTTGTTCAGGGCATGCATGACCATAGGCAAGATAAGACTCCCTGAATAGTAATATGCATATCCTAATACCAAACCTATCATCATTTTGGGCAATAATCCTACTATCTGAAAATGAAATACCCCAAAAATAAAAGCTGTCACCCAAATTGCAAGATGTGGATTGTGCCAGCGATTGGTGATTTCTTTTTGTATGATACCCCTGAATAATAGTTCTTCGCCGACACCTGGTAAAATGGCAATAAGGAAGAGATTGATAAAAAGGTCTCCTACACTATCCATTTTGAGCAGGCTATTTAGCGTCTCCATTGCATCTATGTCCATCTCTGCCATAAATGCTGGCAACTCCAACTGACTGATATAAAAAGTCAAAAATCCCATCAGTGGATATAAAAAAAATAAGGCTAAAGGAAACCATAATAATAGTGGCGGCGGAAAATGATTTAATTGCAAGTATCTAATTACCTTACCTTTATAAAAAATAAAAATAAAGACAAATGGCGCAGCTATAAACGTCAAAAAGTGATTGAGCCCTACAATTGACTTTACGGCTAAGGTGTATTTTTCGTCTTTTAGTAACGCAAACAAATCATCTTCAGAAGTTAGTTGAATGTCATAATATTGGGCTACAGCCATAAGCGCACCGTTAAAAAGCAACAAGGCACCTATGATGATGCCTATCAGCGATAAAGCCCTGACTATAAATGCGGTTTTCAATATAAGATTTGGTTGCAGGTACAAAGGTAGCAAAATATTCCTTTTTTGATGACTCACCATAAAAAAGAAATTAGGGTCGATTCTGAAACAATTATTTAAAGCTTTGCCTTAGCAATGAATTCGACTGGACACCTAAAACTTAAAAATTTACATTTGACTGGACACAATTATTGTTCGATTATCTTCTTTTTCATCGCTTCAAACTCTTCATCAGTCAATAAACCTGCGGTCTTCATTTCTACCAATTCTTTCAACTTCTCCATTGCCGTATTTGCATCGGCAGATTTTGCTATATTTTCCTGTTTTTTACGCAGTTCGTCAGCTACTTCTTTGCCTTTTTCAAATTTTTCATTATAATACTTTCGAAGTCTTTCAGGATCGAAATCAAGAAATGTACCGCCTGTTTCAAAGTGTTTTTTGAATACCTCACCCAAGGCATACGTAGAAGCGCCTGATAAAGCAGCCATGGTAACTCCACCTAGAATAGAGCCAACACCGGGTATAAATTTTACAGCTCGAGCGCCCAGCCGGGCTAATCCTGATCCTGTCAATGCGGTAATCATTGCCTTGCCTTCTGTTTGCTTAAAATCGATATCATATACCTTACATAACTGTCTGATCATATCCAGCTGGATAGCACTTACAGCAAAAAGATCAGCAATAGGGACAGGTATAAAACCAGCACCCATCGACCATATCATATGATTTTTTATGATTGAGCTGGCACTTTCACCTCTGTTACTTTTTTCGAATTCTGACATATCTTTCTATTTAATTATTACTCTGTAACAATTTTTTAGCTCAAATTGGTTTCAGGCTGACAGTTTTTTTCGATAAGCATCAGGCATTATCCGATTAATGGGCCAAGAATTGATATTTTGATGATCATTCAAAAATTTCCTTAGGAAGCCGTATCTTTGCCATTCATTATCTATTTTTGCAAATGGTCAAGTTGTCAGCAATTTTACTGTATTTTATTTTAATCTGGGTACCTGCTTACAGTCAGAGAGAAGTAACAACGTTGTCGGGTCAAAAAATTATACTTTTTAATGATGGCCGATGGCAGGAAATGGTAAAGCATGAGATCGAAACTGATTCTGCTGGCTTGCTTGTCAATGAGCTCGATCCAATGACTACACCGGTTACTGATACAATGGATGGTACTTTCAGTCAAGCATGGACTCAAATTTTGTCAGGGGCTAAGATCAAGGAAATTAAAGAATTTGTGGTATTTGACAGCTTGGATAGAGAGATGGCAATTATGCAGATTGCTTATGAAAAGCAAAGAAATCCAAAGATAAGGACGGTATAAATCAATCAAAGAAGCAAATAGGTGAATTAAAATCTTTGATAGAAACTGCACAAAACAATTATAGAGCTTCTGCCGATAACATAGCAAAAATTCAAAAAATCCCGTCATTGCCTACCAAGGAACAAAACGAAAAACTTCATTTGTTTGGTGATCTCTACGGCATTAGTGTTTCATCACTGACGAATACACCACCAACACCACCTGCTAAAGAAATAGAAGTGAATAAGCTGGTGGCAAATAATGGTTGTCAAATAATTCGAGATGAAAAAATTAAAAAGATAAGGTACATTGAGACGAATTCGAAGTTTCTTTTTAACTATACTCCAGATAAACTGAAGAGGTATTTTAAGGAAAAAGAGTTGATGCAAGTTAGTGCCGGCATATCCAAAGTGGCTAAACAATTTTATCTGAATTTTACAATTAAAATAATTTCAAAAGATGCTTCTAAAAATTATGGTATAATTCAAAAAGATAATATGCTCAAAATCAATTTGATATCAGGAAGAAATATTGTTTTGAATGCATTCGAAAATTCGGTAAGCGAATTAGAAAGTTATACTGGTCACGCGATGTATCATGTCAAATATCCAATTTCTGAAGATGATTTAAATTCGCTTTCCAAAACTCCTTTGGATTCAATAGGTCTTATGTGGTCTTCTGGATTTGAATTATACGAAATTTATGAGGTGGACGCACTCATGACGCAAATTTCTTGCATAAAATCATTGTGAAAAGGTAATATTTAGAGATGTTAGGATTAAAATTGGCAACGGATCCGTTTTGGGTCAATATTGCAGAAAAAACCATAGACGAAATTTTGATAGATCACGCATATTGTGAGCAAAAAGCAGCATCTACGTGTATATCACTGATTGTAAAATATCCACACAAGAAGGAGTTAGTGGATGAAGTGACCCCAATTGTTGCAGAAGAATGGGGCCATTTCCGTAAGGTGCTAAAAGAACTAAATCTGAGAGGCTTTGAATTTGGCGCTAATAGGTCTGATGATTATGTTACTGAACTGATGAAGTTTCAGCGACAAGGTGGAAATGAAGAAGACAGACTTACAGACAAATTACTTATCTCTGCGATGATCGAAGCGAGAAGTTGTGAGCGATTCAGGCTATTATCATTACACATATCTGACGAAAAACTTAAAACATTTTACCATGAATTTATGGTATCAGAGGCAGGACATTATAGGACATTTCTCGATTTGGCAAAATTGTATGCACCTGAAGAAAAAGTCAAAGCAAGATGGCAGGAAATGTTGGAATTTGAAGCAGAGATAATGCAAAAAAGAGCCTTACGCGGCGATCGAATGCATTAATTTATGATTGTCTCATCGGTCGAGTGCCTGTTGTAATGCTTCGAAAAATAAGCCGATATCCCTTCCATCCGCCAAGCCATGGTGAGCATGAACCGAACAAGGCATGACTTTTTCATTATTTATTTCTGTCATTTTACCAAATGATATTTTCGGAATGCCATCTTTGATACTGAAATGACGCGCATGAGAAAGAGCTGTAAATTTTATCCATGGTAACGCCGAAAGATGCACACAATCTTGACCATTTCTATCTGGAAAAAGATTAGTTGAAGTACGAATTCGATCTGCTTCTTGTTGGAAATTGGCATTAAATGCTTGAAGATCTTCTTCAAAATTTATGAAACTGAATCCAAAGCTACCATCTGGTCTATTGATAGTAGCTGAAGCGTGGATTGTATCAAATATGACAGGTTTTGTTTCCAATATTCTCAATTTGAGTGCGTCGATTTGATTAATGGCGATGAGTGTACAGTGCAGATAATACACGAAAAATGAAATATCTTTTTCTTTAGCACACTGATAAGCTTTGCTGACGTGAACATCAGCAGTAATACCAAAGTATGGTTCGTCAAATCCACAAAAAAAATCGAATATCTCTTTTCTGTGCCAAGTATCTGTATTTATCTCTTGTAACATTATAAAAATAAATTGCGTAATTCGTGAATTTTCTCCGCGTGGAAAAATTTTGGGTCTGTTATTGTGACATCTACACGTTCGTGTTCCCATGTGGTATGAAACGGAACATGAATGCCATATGACCCAAGTTCCAATACAGGCAATACATCTGATTTGAGTGAATTACCGATCATAACAAATGAAGGAGCTTCTATATCCAAGTGATTCAGTAGTTTTTGGTAATCCGTGACCCTTTTTTTCAGAGACAATCTCTATATGGTGGAAATATGGAGCTAAACCTGACTTTTCAAGTTTCCTTTCTTGATCTAGCAGATCGCCTTTGGTCACGACTACAAGCTTATATTTTGATTGCAATTCTTCGAGCAATTCCTTGACGCCATCTAATAAAATTACAGGTTTTTGCAATTGTTCTCTACCTATTTCTACAATCTTTGATATAACTTCTATTGGCAATGTTTTACCACCGATCTTCAATGCTGTCTCTACCATAGAAATCACAAAAGCCTTGATGCCATAACCATAAATTGGTAGGTTTGTTATCTCAGTTGACAATAACTCACGGGCTATACTATGTCTTGGTAAGTAGTCTTCCAAGAGATCAAAAAAACATTCTTCAGCTTCTCTAAAGTAGGTTTCATTGATCCACAAGGTATCGTCCGCATCAAACCCAATGACTTTTATATCTTTTAAACTCATAACATAAATTGAATTGGTGTAAAGGTACCAACATTTTTTTATTTACCTTTATAGTAAAAACAAAATTGATATTTACACAAATATTCTCATTTGTTGATTAAAAATAGTTAATTTTGCATCGTTGAAAGGTAACAAGTGTATTTTATATATAATTTTGTAATCTGTAATATTCAACAAATTAATAGAATAAGTGACATTTGGAATAAAAAGACCTTGGGAGTATGAAATTGTCGTTGAATTGGTTGAAAAAATATCTTAATATTGCCTACACACCCGAAAAAATAGCGGAGATGCTGACTATCATCGGGCTTGAAGTGGAAGGAATAGAAAAGGTCGAATCTATAAAAGGTGGTTTGACAGGTGTAATCACAGGAGAAGTTGTTTCCTGCGAAAAACATCCTGATGCAGATAGATTGTCAATAACCAATGTAAATATTGGACAGGAAGATTTACTTCAGATAGTCTGTGGTGCCCCAAATGTAGCCAAAGGTCAGAAAGTAATGGTTGCCACGATTGGTACTCAGTTGTATGATAAAGAAGGCCAGCCATTCACCATCAAAAAAGGAAAAATCCGTGGCGTGGAATCACAAGGTATGATTTGTGCTGAAGATGAACTCGGTATTGGGAATGACCATTCAGGTATCACTGTTTTACCTAGCGAGACACCGATTGCATTACCTGCTGCTCAATATTATAAGTTAGAAGACGATTTCGTGTTCGAAGTAGGGCTTACACCCAATAGGTCAGATGCTACATCACAGCTTGGTGTGGCTAGAGATCTTTTAGCATACTTGCGTGTAAATGAAAAATATGCTGAAGAAATTATTGAGCCAGACATTTCTGGTTTTATTACCGAAAGGGTAGGACTGAATATCGATGTCGAAGTTGAAGATAAAGAAGCTTGTATCCGATATACAGGTATCACTATCAATAATATAGCAGTAAAAGAGTCTCCTGATTGGCTCAAAAAATTGCTAAAATCCATTGGTGTAAAACCCATAAATAATATCGTCGATGTCACTAATTTTGTGCTTCATGAATTAGGCCAACCACTTCACGCTTTTGATGCAGACAAGATTAGCAATAAAAAAATTGTTGTAAAAAGACTGCAAAGTGATACTGAATTTTTGTCTCTCGATGGTGTGACAAGAAAACTGCATGAAGATGATTTGATGATTTGTGATATGGAAAGCAGACCACTTTGTATGGCTGGTGTGTATGGTGGTTTTGACAGTGGCGTAAGTTCGAGTACAAAAAATATTTTTATAGAATCGGCCTGTTTCCAATCAAAAAGTATCAGAAAAACCAGTACAAGGCATAATCTGAGAACCGATGCCGCGAAAGTATTTGAGAAAGGTGCCGATCCTAATATTACTGAGTTTGCGCTAAAGCGAGCATCATCATTGATAAGAGAACTTGCAGGAGGCGCGGTAAGCAATACGATCATAGATGTATATCCTAAAGTGATAAAGGAGGCAGAGGTAAGATTATATTATGACAAAGTCAATAATCTAATTGGTACTGAAATTCCAGAGGATGATGTACATGCCATTTTGCAGGCTATGGATATGGAGATCACACCTTTGGATGAAGACTCGATTTTGGTGCGAATCCCAACAAATAAATCAGATGTCACTAGAGAAGTAGATCTGATCGAAGAGATCGTTAGAATTTACGGACTCAATCGTGTGCCAGTACCTTCCCAAATAAAAAGCACAATTTCATATACTATTAAGCCAGACAAATATCAAGTTAAAGAGTTGCTTTCTGATTTTTTGGCATCCAATGGCTTCAACGAAATGATGGGATTGTCTCTTATCGAGTCGAGGCATTACAATGGGTTGAATATTGCAGATGAAAATGAATTTGTATATATAAATAATACATCAAACATACATCTGGATATCATGAGACCTGATATGTTGGTAAGTGGATTAGTGTCGGTTTCATACAATCTTAATAGACAACAGACCAATTTATCTCTTTTTGAATTCGGTAAGTCATATAAGAAAAGGGACAAGGCCTATCAAGAAGATGAATGGTTGACTGTATTCATGACGGGCAAAAAAAATGAAGAATCTTGGCTTTCAGACAATAAAAGAGAAAAATCATTTTTTGATATTAAAAGTGTTGTTTTTTCTATTTTGGCCAAAGTAGGTATAAATCAGTATCAAGTAAGTGAAGTGGAAGATAGTCCTGAGTATAATTACGGGCTCAGAATCCATCGAGGTCCATTAGTCATTGCTGAGTTTGGCGAAATTAAAAAGTCTGTCTGTCAGAAAATGGGTGTCAAACCAGTCGTATATTTTGGAAAAATAGCTTTTAATGTTTTGTTGTCGCTTGCAGGTAAAGTAAAAACTGAAGTTGCTGAAATAAGTAGATTCCCGTCTGTGAGGAGAGACCTTGCGTTGGTCATAGATAAAAAGGTGAAATTTTCCGAAATTGAGACGATTGCAAGACAAACAGATAAAAAATTGTTAAAACAGATTTCTCTTTTTGATGTTTATGAAAATGAGCAACAGATGGGAAAAGATAAAAAATCGTATGCGGTTTCTTTTGTTTTCCAAAATGAACAAAAAACCTTGAATGATACGGAAATAGATGAAATAATGTCCAGACTTACTAAGCAATTAGAAGAGAAAACACAGGCAATAATAAGAAAATAGGTATATAATAAAAATATTTAATATCTTTGATGGAAAATCTGGTTAAAAATCTCGATGAAATCATCACAAAGCTTCACAAGCTGAAAGAAGAGAATCGTCGTTTGAGATCAGAAAATAAAAAAATGGAAGTTCAACTCAGCAATCTAAAAGTAGAGGCTGATCAATATAAATCGCAATATCTTAATATTACAAATCAAAGGGAAGATAAAGCACAAATAAAATTCAATTCAGTAGTTTCACAGCAAGATATCAGGTCTGACAATAGCAACACTATCATGACATCAAATATAGATGGTATGGAGGAAGTAAAGCACCAGTTGGACGTTTTTATCGAAGATATAGATCAATGTATTCAAATCATACAAGCCAGAAATAATGCAACAGGATGATCTGAAGACGATAAGTGTAACGGTTGCAGGGAGGACATTTCCTGTAAAAGTCACAGAAATAGAAGAGTCTGTCGTACTTGAGCTGACAACAGATCTCAACGAAAAGATAGGAGAATTCCAACAAACCTATCCAGGTAGAGATAAGCTTGATTATGTAATCATGACCATGTTATCTTATACGTTTGATCTGAAAAAATCTTCGGTTGCCTTTAGTCGCAATGCTTTGGATAACCGATTGCAGAATATACATCATATTTTGGACGAATCAGAGTAGAAAAATTTCGCCAATTTTATATTTTAAATTTAGTATATTCATATTACTGCTATTTCCTTCCCCATATGAATGCCCGCAAGGGATATTTTTTAATCATTTTTTAAATCGTATCACAATATGAGTCCGATAATAGGAATTATTTTGGGAATAGTGTTGGGTGGAGGCGCAAGTTATTTTGTGATCCAAGCATTATTCAAATCAAAAGTGAAGGAGGCCAACGATAAGGCAGATATCACAATCAAAGAAGCGGAATTGACCGCAAAACGCAAGATGGACGAAGCTGACAATAAGGCTGAGAAAATCATCGCACGTGCAGAACAACAAAACGAGTCTGTCAAGCAGAAGAAGATTCAAGAAGCAAGAGATAATTTTGCAAAATTGAAATCCGAATTTGAAACATGGAAAGCTGAACAAAAAGTCGAAATAAAAGAAAGAGAATTGACGGCTGTTGCCATGGAGAAGGAGTTGAAAATAAAGCAGGATGCTATCCTTACGGAAATGGAGACTATCGAGAGTAGAGAACAGGAAATAAATGCAATCCGCGAAAATCTCGACGTACAGATGAAAATTGTTTCTAAAAAGAAAGAAGAATTAGACACAGCAAGTGAGCGATTCATCAAAGAATTGGAAACGATATCGAAGCTTACTGAAAGTCAAGCTAAAGAACAATTGCTGGATGCTGTGAGAGCCAAATCGCAAAACGATGCCATGGTTATCGAAAAAGAAGCAATCGCTAACGCACACACGAATGCAAATAAAGAAGCCAAAAAGATTGTCATCCAAACGATCCAAAGAATGTGTGCAGAAATCACCATTGAAAACTCAGTTTCTGTATTCAATCTTGAGTCAGATGAGATCAAAGGACAGATTATCGGTCGTGAAGGACGAAATATTAGAGCCTTTGAAGCAGCAACTGGTGCTGAAATTGTAGTCGATGATACACCGGAAGCTATTGTGATTTCTAGTTTTGATCCTATCCGTAGAGAGCTTTGCCGATTGTCTCTAAAAAAATTGGTAGCAGACGGACGTATTCACCCTGCAAAAATCGAAGAAACTGTCGCCAAAGTTAGAAAGCAACTTGATGAACAAATAGTAGAAATAGGAGAGCGTACGATTATCGATTTGGATATTCATGGCTTGGCTCCATATTTGGTAAAAATGGTAGGCCGATTGAGATTTAGATCTTCTTATGGTCAGAATCTACTTAAGCACTCTATCGAAACAGCCAATCTTTGTGCTACAATGGCCGCTGAATTAGGCCTAAATCCTAAGCAGATTAAAATGGCTAAGCGAGCAGGCTTACTCCATGATATTGGAAAGGTTGCTGAAGAAGATTCTGAATTGTCACACGCATTACTCGGTATGGAATTGTGCGAAAAGCATAAAGAGCATCCTGTTATCGTCAATGCAGTAGGTGCGCACCACGATGAGATAGAAATGAACAATATCATATCGCCGATCGTACAAGCTTGTGATGCTATTTCAGGAGCAAGACCTGGAGCACGTAGAGAAATTCTCGAAAGCTACCTAAAACGTATTGGAGAGTTGGAAGAATTGGCATTGGCTTATGAAGGTGTACAAAAAGCTTATGCACTTCAAGCGGGAAGAGAATTGCGTGTCATCGTCGAATCCGAAAAAGTGACGGATCAATATGCTGATGATTTGGCATTTATCATCTCGCAGAAGATTCAGGACGAAATGCAGTATCCTGGACAAGTCAAAGTGACAGTAATCAGAGAAAAGAGAGCTACAGCATTCGCTAGATAGATTTTTAGTAATCATAAAGAAAAAAGGGCAAATCCAAGGATTCAGCCCTTTTTTTATGCCATTTTTAAAAATATTTAATAAAATATTTTGCTCAAATGTACAAAGTGTTACTTTTACAATAAGTTTGACGATACCGTTTAATCGGTAAACTCTACCATTTAATAATTAAAATGCACATTTGAGATGAAGAAATCAATTTTTATTCAGTTTTATTATTTATTACATTTATTCAATCAAATGCAAATGTTGGTTGGGAAGGACAATGTAAATCTTGCTGGCCCAATAAATGCAGGTCAAAGTATTTGGCAAATGTTCAGTTTTAACAAGCTGGATGGGGCAATCCGTGGCAGGATAAGGAGATGATCTTGCTATGCTCATTTAGAAGCGTTTCTAGTTTTGGAGGTATCATGGAGCCAAATTATTTATTAACTATGACTTATGATAAAGATACAGGAAATAATGATGAATATAAAAAAGATATTGGACCAAATTTAACGCAAGGGTACTGGGGAATATACTTGCTACTAAAATGTGGAAGGCTCTCCAGATTCTATGTGGGTCGGTACATGAATGCCCAGTTAACAGTAAATGCACCATTACCTATTAAATTATCTGATTTTTATGGCAAAGAAAATTCCAACATCATTGAGCCTTTTCTGGGCTACATCATCAGGAGTCAAACAATGATTATTTCGAAATTCAAACTGGAAGTGATGGTGCAAATTTTATTCCATTAGGAATTGTCAAGGGTAATGGTACATCAACTAAGGCAAATAATACTATTCTTTTGCCCATCATTCTGATAAAGCTTATGCATATTATAGACTCAGACAAGTTGATTTCGATGGGAAAGAAACATATTCACATGTAATACTTGTCAAGAATGAGAAACAAACAAGGATAATAGATATCTTCCCAAATCCTACATTAGGAAAATTGACAATCACAGGATTAGAACTAGAAAGTGATTGCTCTGTTTCGGTTTTTGATTTGGCTGGAAAAATGGTCAAGAAATTGGTTTTGGATCAAGATGGCCAAACTGATTTGAGCGATTTGCATAGCGGACTATATATTATTGCCATTATTGCAAAAAATGAAACCAAAAATTTCAAGCTGTTAAAAGGATAATAACCTTAAGAAAAGGTCAGGACAAACTATTCAAGTAGCTTGTTACGTTTTTTTCTATCCTAGATCTGATATCACTATTGTCAGATTTAATAAAATCTTTGCCAGTTATCATTTCGTACAATTGAATATATCGGGCCGATATTTCATTGATCAATTCATCTGGCATATCAGGTATTGATTGACCTTCCAATCCTTGAAATCCATTGGAAATTAGCCATTCTCTAACAAACTCTTTGGATAGCTGAGGTTGATTTTCTCCTTTGCTTTGTCTTAATTCATACCCATCAGCAAAAAAGTAACGCGAACTGTCTGGTGTATGTATTTCGTCGATAAGAATGATTTTGCCATCCACAATACCGAATTCGTATTTGGTGTCAACCAATAATAATCCTCTTTCAGCAGCCATCTCTGTGCCTCGTTGGAATAATAATCGTGTATAATCTGCCAATGTGTCCCACACATCTTGACTTACAATCTGCTGGTCCAATATCTCACCCACACTTATATCCATATCATGCCCTTCGGATGCTTTTGTTGATGGCGTAATAATAGGCACAGGAAATTTGTCATTTTCTTTCAAACCTTCAGGCATATTCACACCACATATAGTTCTTATCCCAGATTTATATAGTCTCCAAGCATGACCACATAAGTATGCTCTGATGACCATTTCCAATTTAACAGGAGTGGCCTTGATTCCTGCTGATACACATGGATCTGGTGTAGCTTGAAGCCAGTTGGGAACTATATCAGCGGTTGCTTCGAGAAAATGTTTAGCTAATTGATTGAGTACTTGTCCTTTGTAAGGAATAGGTCTCGGAAGGATGTGATCAAATGCCGAAATCCTATCGGTTGCAATCATAATGAGCTGGTCACCAAAGTCATATACATCTCTTACCTTGCCATGATAAATATGCTGAACACCGATAAAATTAAATTCTGTACCCGAAAAGGCCGAAGGGTTTGAGGTCATCCTTAGACTATGTTGTGTATTAAATATTTGTCACCGAATTTCTGTCAAAAAGAATCTCTTTCAATTCTTTAATCGCTTTGTATTCCTGTGGCATTACTTTTCTTACAGCTTCTTTGATTGCGAAATATGCACCTTTTTCACTTCCTGGTAGGTTTTCTTTTACAATACTTTTTACCAGTTTTACATCATGCTTCAACATGCCTCTGATAGATGGGATATCGTGCCAGTCACCTTCTATAGCAAATGTTTTGATCGTGCGACCGTGTTCATCTTCCGTCTCATCAAGATCGATGACATTTTTGAGCAGCGCGTCTTCTTTGAGCTGATGGGTTAGACCTTGTGGTATTTTCCAAATATCATTATCTTGTTTCATTTCATTGTTAATAAGAAAAATTTCTAATCCCTTTTCGTGAAACCTGTAAATGATGATTCGGGCAAGATCTAATACACTCATTACTTATAATTTATTGGCTCAAATTTACAACAAATGGAACATATAAAGATATAAACTGATAAATATGTTTTTAAATTGTGGAAAAAGTTAAAGCATTAGAATAAGCTAACATAGCTTATGGATGGGCTCAAAGTAAGTATGTTCGATCAATGCATTTTTACGGTTTCATAATTTTTTCTTTTTCTATGATTTCTTTAATTTCCAGTCGTATGTTTCGATTTTTAAAATGATCTAAGGCCCTTTTGTGTTTTTCAGGGAATAATATCTTCCCTTTGTATTTCTCATCAAGAGATTTATCGACGGTAATATTGGAAGTCATTGAAGTCATTTCTTTTACTTCTATCATGAATTTAATATTTATGTATATAGAAAGATGCATAATCCTTACCCTTTTGAAAACGTTCAATTATGCCGTCAAGTTCACCAAATAGCATGAAATTTTCAGTTATGATATCAAGAAATTGTGATAAATAGCGTCTATATAGTCTATTCCTTGAATGTGTACTTCCTTGAGCAAAAACTATAGTACCTTCGTAATGCTGAAAAAAATCATATAAAGTAGATGCGACTGTATATAAGATTTTTGCAGTATCTCCATTGTCAGAAACAATCAAGTCATCTAATATTTCATGTTGGTTTGTAAAATCCCCAAAAGCTAAATTATAGAAGTTGTCAAACATATGCTGATAAACCACTATTTTGGCGATTTTACCATTTGGGCCTTCACTTATAAACTCATAGGTAAGGTGATTTGAGTTGGTTTTTACACTGTATTTTTCTTTTCCCATTTAATCCTTTAAAATTTTCCATTTTTTGAAGACTTCACTGTGCTTCTTCAATCAAGTTTATCAAAGTAAGACACAAAAATATATTTTGCTCATCAATATTCATGTCTTTAAGTAGTGTAAATGCCCTGGGAATTGTCTTTTCTGAATATTTCGGATTAGCAATAAAACCGACATTTTTGTTTTTTATAAAAACAGCGTGCGTAGGCAAATGATCAGCCCCATCCACAGTAGCCAAAAGTGTTTTATTGATACTAAAGAATTCTCCTTTTGGTGTGATTATACCTGCTTCTATATTATTCATATAAACTTGGGTATATTCAGGCTTGATCAGATATATAAATTCGTCTGTTGTTGATGTAATAAGGATAAGTTTGTTATCTCCGGGATACGATTTTATTGCATACGCTATCAATGGCTCGTAGTAAATCGTATTGAAAATGCCCTTAGTTAGTGGCTGAAAACCTTTTTTTTTCGATTGATTGCTTTGATTCAAAGACAATAACTCCATTTCTTCTTTTGTAAAAGGGACAAGCATCGACTTTAGATCAGCAATATCTGTACGCATAGATTGAATATCTCTAGTCATCTGATTGCGTGACAAAGTCATCTTAAACAAAAACCTGAAAAAGTCACCAATATCCATTCCTGAAGCGTCCGATTAATTTGAAGGGCTAAGGTAAATAAAATACCAAATATTTTTGTAATATATTTATGGTATCTACCTGTATGAGGTAATTACAAGTAATATCGAAAAAAGCCCAGCTTAAAGATTATCGTAAAAATGTTTTGAGTGCATTTTGGTTAGCGATTTTCGCATACGACGGATGGCTCGTTCTTTAACTTGACGGACACGTTCACGAGACAAGTCATAGAGATCACCTATTTCGTCCAGATTCAGAGGTTTATTGCCGTCCAATCCATAATAAGCTGAAACGACTTGTATTTCTCTTGGGGATAAGATTTCTAACCCATCGAAAACTTCCTTCCGCACGGATTCTTCCATAAGCTTGAGATCAGGACTATCTTCATCACCTAGTGTCATCATATCGACCATCGTTGCTGCACCTTCGTCATCTGATAGCGGTGCATCAACAGATACATGTTTGTTGCCACCTTTCAGCATATTGGGTATGTCTTTAGGATTTACACCCAAGATTTCTGCGAGTTCTTCGTGACTTGGTTCTCTTTCATTTTTTTGGACGAAGGCTACCCATGCATCATTCACTTTATTGTATGCAGTCATCTTGTTGAGTGGTAGTCTCACCATTCGGCTGTACTCTACGATGGCTTGCAAAATAGATTGTCTGATCCACCATACAGCATAAGATATAAATTTAAACCCTTTTGTCTCGTCAAATCTCTTGGCAGCTTTCATAAGTCCGACATTGCCTTCATTAATAAGATCAGCCAACGAAAGTCCTTGATTCTGATATTGTTTTGCTACTGAAACGACAAATCTTAAATTAGCTTTGGTGAGTCTTTCTAAAGCCAATTGATCGCCTTCGCGGATTTTTCTTGCCAAATCAGCTTCCTCATCTACATTCAGCAAATCTATACGTCCAATATCTACCAAATACTTTTCTAAAGCAAGGCTTTCTCTTGAAGTGATGTTGTTGGTTATTTTGAGTTGACGCATAAAAATTATTGACTGATTGATTCGAGTTTATTATTCTGAAGATGATTATTTTTAGTCACCTTATCTGACAGTATGACAATGAAACCGCTTAAAAAGTTCAATTAATAACATATTTTTAAGATTTTTATTTAATCCTTAATATAAATTACATTTTGCAATATTAAATACGACGAATTCAAGTAATATACTCAATTTTATTCTGCAATCAACAAATGAAATAGCTTAAGAAAATATCAATAAGTATTTGAATTTCTATAGATAATTACCCAATATAAACAGATGTCATGCTCAATGATCCTGCAAGGAGCTTATCGTTGAAAAGTGAGATTTTGTCCTTACTACTCTTCAAACCTAAAGTATAAACCAATGGTAGATAATGGTCCGGAGAAGGCGCTGCAAGTTGAATAGATTTTCCTTGTTTTGTATAATCAATTATTGGTTGGAAATCTCCATCTAACATCCAATTATTGATCTTACTTCTGGCTTCAACAGCCCAATCAAAACCATAATCCGTTTTATTCAGGTTTTTCCAATCTACAAGACCTAAATTATGGACTATATTGCCTGAGCCAACAATGAGAATTCCTTTTTGCCTTAAGGAATTTAATCTTTTTGCAAGATCAAAATGATAGGAAGCAGGCTGCGTGTAGTCGATACTCATCTGAATTACAGGTACGTTTGCTTTCGGATAGAGATGTTTTATTACGCTCCACGCACCATGATCGAGACCCCAATTTTCATCTTGCGCTACAACGATGGGCGCTAATATTTCTGCTGTCTCTTTGGCTAATGCTGGGCTTCCAGGAGCTGGATATTGCACTTCATACAGCGCATCAGGAAATCCACCGAAATCATGGATAGTTTTAGGCATGTCCATAGCGGTGACCATAGTACCTCGTGTGTACCAATGCGCCGAAATACAAAGTATGGCTTTTGGCTGTGGAATTTCAGATGATATTCTTCTGAATCCAGCTACAAATTCATTCTCTTCGATAGCATTCATGGGACTACCATGGCCAAGAAAAAGCACTGGCATTTGAGCGGTAGGCGTGAGATCTTTAGTCCATTTTTCTAATGAAGACAATTGACTAGCGCCTGCAGCCAATCCACTAATTCCAAGCATCTTAATAAATGTTTTGCGTTCCATACAAGATTTTTATGACTTCAAAAACAGCATTGAATCATACACCAATAACTAATCGGTTATGCATAAAAATATAACAGCCGAAGATAACATTTGTTGTAACAAATATAATCTTCGGCTGTTAAAAAAGTCCTAAATTTTAGATACTAATTTACACTTTGCATTGCAAAATTATGACCATTTCGTGTCCAAGTATCATTAAGCTATCTTTACATTACATTAATGCTCATCACTACAAAGTCCCTGTATGATGTGGAATGTGTCATGTAATGCGATAAGGCTTTCTTTTATCTTTTCATCTTTACCATTCTTTTTGACAAGTTTATCCAACTTCGCAGATCCATCTACTAGGCCTTTTATGGCTTGATCTATTTTTGTTGATTTGAATGAAGCAGGTACCGCGGAAGATGCCAGCAACTTTGCTTTTGCAAGCATTTCACCAGATCTTTCTCTGATTGGTCCAAATTTACCTTCTTCCATAGGATGGAAAGTTTGTGCCATGACAGAATGGAAATCCTTTAATGCAGTCCAAGCATCTTTTTCTATCATTTTAAGTAATGGATCTTTGAGTGCGTTTTCATAATTTTTATTGACGGCATTCCAATCCACTACATTCCAAATGGCTCCTAAATAATCGGCTCTTTTATTTTGATATTTTAGGTAATACGCATGTTCCCAAACGTCAATACCGAGAATTGGAATTCCACGATTATCTTTTACTGCATCCATTATAGGATTATCTTGATTGGGTGTAGAGCAAATAGCCAGTTTTTTTTCTGGAGTAACATACAGCCATACCCATCCTGATCCGAATCTGGTAGCTGCACCTGCATTCATGAGTTTTTTCAAACTATCGAGCGATGTAAAGGTATTCTTAATATCATCAGCCAATTTACCTTCTGGTGTTTTTGCAGCATTGGGTGCTAAAATATCCCAAAATAAACTGTGGTTGTAATGCCCGCCGCCATTATTACGAATTGCTGCGCCGCGTCTTTCAGCAGATATAAGAAGTTCGCCAAGTGGTAAGGATTCGGCTTTTGTACCAGCCAAAGCTTTATTCAAGTTGTTGAGATACGCTTGATGGTGTTTAGAATAATGAATTTCCATCGTTTGGGCATCGATATACGGCTCCAGTGCATCATAAGTGTATGCTAACTTAGGCATGGTATGTGGTTGACTAAACAGGTTCATTTGCCAGAAAGTCGCCATAAGAAGGACGATGAATTTCAGATTTTTAATTTTCATTTTTATCAATTTATATTTTAGATAATAAGTTATAACATATTTAATAAGATTTTGCTCAATTCAAAGTCAAAAATTATTTGTTTTTGTGTTAATTTTCAATCTTTTATATAATTTTTCATTAGAATGGATAATTGACTCCAACCTGTAGATTGCCTAAACCTTGCTGTCTAATTTCTTTGAATGTGTACCAATTAGTGCCAGTAAATTCATCAGCGTAAGGGTTTCGGATTTTATAACCGAAATCAAACCTGATAATAAAAAAATCAAAATTGAATCGCGCACCGTATCCAGCTCCTATTGCAAACTGGTTGACAAAAGCTGTTGAAATAGCAGCGCCAGGTCTTGTATCATCCTGTCTTAGCGTCCATACATTCCCTATATCGGTAAATATTGCACCATCTAAGAAGCCTACAATCTTAAATCGATATTCGACATTCATCTCTATTTTTAGATCGCCTTGATTTACATAAATTGGTGGTGAAGTGGTGATCTTGTCCAAAGGATTTCGATAAGCTCCTGGACCTGGTTGCTTTACATTCCAGGCTCGGAGACTATTCGGACCACCGACACCAAATTGTCTGACAAAAGGTGCCACTTTGAGCTCACCAAATGGTACAACAGCGCCTACATTTAGTCTTGCTGCAAAACTCCTAGTCTTGCTATATTCCTTGTTAAATCTGCCATCAAATTCATATCTGACATATTTTGCAAATGAAATATTATTCAGACTCCACACATTTTTACTACCTGATATCGAATTGAACAATAGGTTAGAAAGATGAACTTCCCATCCCGATAGCTCTAGGTTATTGATAATTAAAAGCGAATTTCCTTTTTTGTTTTTACTCTTATTATAGATGTATGAATAGTCTCTAAACAAAAAACCTGTACCCAATATGTCCTGAAAAGATAATTTTATCAATGGATTTGCTTCAAATCTGGCTTCATCAAGGATGTCATATAAATCTAGATTAAATCCTAATGGTCTGAAGATATATCTGTTGTTTTTTGGAGAAGTATAATCAAATCCAAAAGACGCATTAAAAGAGCTTAAGGAATAAAAATTAATAATATTGTTTACACTGAACCCAAGGCCAATATTTGTACTAGCTTCTTCTACGAAGTTTTTGTAAAATCGATCCTTAATGATACCTGATCTCCATCCGAGTCTTCCCAACCCTATAAAATCCTGAAATGATGGGACATTGAGATTGTTTTGAATAGACAGATTGGAAGTACGTCGCACCAAAGCGCCATTTGTGTTAAGACCTACTTCTGTACCAGCTTCCGTCCTAAGTGAATAACGCTCAGATCCACCTAGCAGATTGCGGTTTACAAATTGGGATGAGACAGAGAAACCAAATAATTGGGATGCACCTAACGTGCTGAAATAACCTTGCAATGCGCCATCCCAAACCCATTTTTTGTCAAAAGGCGTGAGTAAGATATCGAAATTCATTACTGTATCTGCGATTGCATCTTGTTTGGGATGTATAGTTACAAATCGGTAAGTACCGAGTGCATTTAGTTTTCTGAAGGTTTTTTGTCGATCATCACGGCTTAGAAGTTTTCCTTCTTTAAAAAAGATAGAGTTAGTAAGTAGTGATGGTTTTACTGGGTACGTGATAGACTGCCTAAAAAATGTCTTGCCTTCAATGGTTTCAGATACAAGGTCATTTGTATTTTGATCTTTGAAATAGTCTGTGTACACATTTATTTGCCCTGTCGTAAATCGCTTATGGATAGTATCGGGAAGTGGTAATTGTATATCTATAAAAATATCAACTTCTTTTTTTGTCAAGCTGCTATCACCCGATATTTCAAAATAATTATTAGAAAAATTATTATACCCATGATTTTGCATTTCTATGGTCAATCTACTTTTTTCAAGTTCGAAATTATTATAGTCAATATAATCGCCAGAATGGATATAGGCATTCTCAGATTTCGATTTGATAAAGTTAAGTGTATTTTTATCTTCACTGTTATACGTTATGTTTTTTATGGTATAACGGTCACCAGTCGAGACGATAAATATGATTTCAGAAGTGAACCATGTTGAAATTTTGCCAGTAGATGACCATATTTTTAAGTGCTCATCTGTAAGGAAATCAACCTTAGCTTCATAATAACCTTTTTTGAATTTTAAGTGATTTTCCATATTTAAAGCAATCTTTTTTGCATCAGCCTCACTATATAATACAGGTTGTTCTCCCAGACTTCTTAATGCTTTGTGATACCATTTGGATTTGTTTGGACCTGAATTGGCCATATACACATATTCCTTGGGTATAATAAATATGAGTTTTGAATTAGGTTTGGTAGTTATAAATGTCAATAATTCCTGCTCCAAGGACTTTTTATCTTGTACTTTTTGTTCGTTTTTAAATACAATTTTGGTTTTTTTTAATAATGTCTGATCTGGCCCGAGATACTTATTAGTATTGCAAGAGGTAAGCATCAAGACGAAGCAAAGTCCAATTAATCCAGCAAATCTACACTTTGTAAGAACTTTTGACATCCAAATGATATTATATCTGAACGAAACAGTTGTTTTTATATCCTGTTTCAAATTTTATCTTAAAAATAACTTATTTTGATTTCAAAGGCCAGAATCAAAGATATCAAAGCCCTGCATCTTTCAAAATACAGGCAAATTTATAATAAATTCATAGCAGAAGGTGATAAACTTTGCATCGAATTACTAAAAAAGCGAAAATACAGCATTGAACAGGTTTTTATTACCAATGGCAATCTCGAAAGGTATTTACCATTTATAGAACATGAAAACGTTGTCATAATTTCCCCTAAAGAAATGGAACAAATTTCTTATTTGAAAACGCCATCAGATATTTTTTTATTATGTGATAAAAAAGAAGAGATTATTAATGGTCGGGTAAAAGACAAATTTTCGGCTATCTACTTAGATGGTGTCCAAGATCCTGGCAATGTAGGCACAATCATCAGGATAGCAGATTGGTTTGGTATAAATAGTGTCGTGCGTTCTGAAGATACAGCAGATTTTTTTCACCCAAAAGTAGTACAGGCTACGATGGGAAGTATGGTAAATGTAGCCTTAGTGTCTGATACTTTGCAATCAATCAAGACTTTAGGATTACCGTTGTATGGTACATTTTTGGATGGAGCAAACTTTACTTCAAATGAGATGCCTACATCAGCAGTTTTAGTAATGGGTAGCGAAGGAAGAGGTATCAGCCCAGATAATGAAAACCAGATTGATTTTAGAATCTCAATACCGGGATATCAACATAAGGTAGCAGAATCATTGAATGTAGCCATAGCAACAGGAATTATTAGCGCTTTCTGGAAAAAATAAAGCCTTTTGTTTTTTAAAATTGCTTACAAATATTCCGACAATTACCACCTTAACAGTATTTTAACAGCGAATTTGTAACTTTTCTTATCCAATTTTCATTATAAGCACTATATTTGTACTATCATTTTAAAAAATAAGAATCATCATGAAGCAAATTTTATTTTCATTACTTGTTTTCAGTTGTTTTGCTTTAACAGCACAAACAAAAGTTGCCCCTATTCCAATCAAAACTGAAGGTGACCTGAAGAAGGAAGCTATGATTGAAAAGGCAAAAACTCAAGCTGTTACTGAAGTTGCAGTTGAGAGAACTAATGCAAAAATGACTTTTGAGTCATTAACAGTGGATTTTGGTACCATTGAAAACGGGTCAGAGCCATTGAGAGTTGTTAAATTTACCAATACAGGTACTGAACCGTTGGTGATCAAAAATGCAAGAGGATCTTGTGGTTGTACTGTGCCTACGTGGGTAAAAGAGCCAATTGCTCCTGGTCAAAGTAGCACTTTAGAGATCAGATATGATACTAAAAGAACTGGTGCTATCAATAAGTCAGTAACTATTACGACTAATGAAGGCCCTGACAATCATGTATTGCAAGTAATAGGAACTGTTTTGCCTCCAAAAGAAGAAAAGGCAGTACCTCAAGCTGAGCCAAGTATCATCAAAGGTAACTAAAAAATACGGTGAGCCGTTATGGGCGGCTTTTACTAGTAAGCGT
This sequence comes from Saprospiraceae bacterium, assembly GCA_016717105.1. Lineage (GTDB taxonomy): Bacteria > Bacteroidota > Bacteroidia > Chitinophagales > Saprospiraceae > OLB9. The sequence goes on from JADKGF010000005.1 coordinate 84,706, forward strand.
ATATCTGAAAAGCCCCGACAGGTGTGAAAACTTGCAGGGGCTTTTCTCTTTTAATACCATGAAGTATGCTATATTATTGTTTTCCCCAAAGTATTAAATGATGTTGTTGATTGTTTCGCCTTCCAAAACTATGGAGCCGTATTGTCAGAATTTTCCATTCGAAATGACAAAACCACAATTTGTGCAAGAAACCAAAGAATTGATGGGCATTCTGCAAAAAATGTCGAAATCAGAATTGTCAACTTTTATGTCGCTGAGTGATAAATTGACAGAACAGAATTATCAACGATTTAAGGAATTTTATAATAAAAAAATATCCGCATCTCCGGCGGTACTTACTTATACTGGTGAAGTATTTGCAGGATTAAATGCAAAAAATTGGGATATCAACGGGACTTCGATTATGCACAATCAAATCTCCGGATCTTGTCAGGTCTATATGGGTGTTTAAAACCAAAAGATGCCATCAAACCGTATAGACTGGAAATGGCTAGCCGAATAGTTACCTCAGAAACAGTAGGATTGTATCAATTTTGGTCAGAAAAGATCACCTCAGCATTAAACAAGGATCTCAAATCAACCAAATCAAATATTATCTGCAATTTGGCTTCTGAAGAATATTTTAAAGTTTTGAAAACCAAAAACATAAAAGCAACGATTATTGATTTTGAGTTTTATGAAATCAGAAATGGTAAACGCACTTTCGTGTCTTTTAGCGCTAAACAAGCACGTGGACTAATGGCTTCGTACATTGTCAGGTATAGCATAGAGAATCCCGAATTATTGAAGGATTTTAAAGAAAACGATTATATGTGGGATGCGGAAACATCTACACCGACCAATTTCAAGTTTTTGAAATTTATATCTTAAAGGCTCATTAGTTGTTTTCGATCAAGGGAAGCTGCCAATCGAGATAATTACGGTAAGGACGCTCGACAAGCTTGCCTGAAACTTCCAAAAGCTTGATATACAGTCTATAAATAGCTTGCTGGTGCTCCAAAATTTTAGTTTCGATATCGAGTGTGCTCTTTTTAAGTTCAAGAATCTTTATTGGATCCATTCTGCCAGAATTAACTATCTTGTTTTTTAACATTATCAACGTGCTGTCTGATGATAAATTTTGCCATAGCTGGTATGATTGTGCTTCACTGTTGATTTCAGATTTCAAAGTTTCAAACTCGGTTTGTATTTCAATTTTTCTGATTGCGCTTTTATTTGTTACATCTTCCTGTTTGATCAAATTTTCTTGTTTTTTGATTCGATAAGATCCTGTCCAAGGTATCGTAAAACCCATTCCGATCGAAAATCTATTGCGCAAGAGTAAATCATCACGAACGGTAAATTTTGCTTGAGCAAAGTCAACGATCTTTTGTGATTTTGCTTTTTCAGTTTGTAGATCCATATTTAAGTATCTATATTCGGCATCCAACTCAATGATTTCTGGATGTTTTTCTATATCTGGCGCTATGTTATTTACAATCGACAAAATCTGACTTACCGAAGGCCACTGATCTAGGTTGATTATAGTTCCTTCACTTATTTTTAAAGATTCACAATTGTTTTTCCTTTTTAATTCTAAAGTGTTCGATTTTAATTGGTTTTCTAATATTTGTTCTTTTATTGAAATCAAGTCTTCTAAGTCTATAGCTTCCCCAGCGACAAGGATATTTCGTATGAGTGCTTCCTTTTCTAACAAATAATTATTGTATTTTTCTTGAAAGTCCATTTGCTCTTTTGTCTCTACCCAATCCAAGATGTTTTCAACTCTTTTTGCTAGGATTTCATTGGTTCGAGTTATAGCTTTTGTACTGTACAATTGAAGTGATGATTGGTGTTTTTGGTATTCTGCCTTGCGTTGTCGAAGACTATTGAAACTGGTTCTCAGCATAAATTCTTGCCGTGATGTCAGCAATCGGTCGAATTCGGTCCTTGCATCTATTTTTTCGAGGATAGGCAATTTATCATCATAAGACTCCATTTTTTGCAGTAGCTTGGTGTCTAACTGGATGCGTTCGTCAGATAATGCATCACTTAGCAATGATGATGGATTTACTTTTTGGCAAGTCGCATCATGTATCAAAAAAAAGAACAATAAGAGTATGAAGTATCGCATATATCTGTAAATCTTATTAAATCATTCAATATCAGATATGCGAAGGACTTCTTTTTGTAAAAATCGATTATCCGCTGGTATATTTATAAAGACCTCAATACCGTAAATACGAACATCGGGAATTTTACGAAACTTCTCTGGTATTTCGACAATTCTGTTGCCTTTGGCAGAGATGATTCCCTTTGTTTTCTTGCCACTATTGTAGGCAGAAGATATCCAAACTGTGTCCCCGGTATTTATTTTTATATCGTATTTCTCTTGGACGTATGCCAAAACCATCGGCGGCGTTGCTTCATAGAAACTGATCAAGCTCGTAAAAGCTTTAACATATTCTCCTTCTCTGATATTGATACTTCCGATTACGCCGTCAAAAGGCGCTATGATTTGAAATTTGTTAATCTCTGATTGTAGATAATTTTTTTTATCAGAATACAAGGCTTTTTCGGTTTTTGTTTGTTTGGGCTGGCGTATCATTTTTTGATACAAGGCTATATTATTATTGTATTGTTGTGTTATTTCTTTGATTTCGTCATTTAGATTTTTAATCATCGTTTCATTAGGATTGCGAATTTCCGAATCTTTGACATCATTAGAATTAACCAAGGACTTATAAAAATCAGTTTCTTGCTGCAAACTATTGATTTTGGTGTGAATTGTGCTTATTTCAATATCTCTTTCCTTTTCTAGCTTCAGAATTTCGGATTTTAATTCAGATTCAGTCAAGTCATTTTTGAGTTGAATACCACTTTCTGCTACTTGAATTTGATTGATCTGCTGATGAATATCCGTATTATTTACAATCATAAGCAGTTGCCCTTTTTTAACTTTGTCACCTGTTTTTACCAAAGTTTTGACAATGGTCACATCCTTATCCAAGTTGATTTCAGACTGTTTGTTTTCAGCAAATCCATAATATTCACGATGACTGAGTCTCAAGGTATTGGTCAATAAATATACTGAAACAATCAATAGAGGGCCAATCAACCAATAAAAAATATTAAACTTTTGCATGGATCAGAAATTATTGATAGCAAAAACTTTGTCTTCAAAAAGCAACTTTGTCACCTTTATACCTTCTATATCATTGAAACTAGAAAGTAAAATATGACCAGAACGGATATCCTGAACGACAAAGCTGTATTCGTACTCATGGCTTGTGATGCCGTCGGGCGAGGTGATGATACGATATCTCGACAAGTTGTTATTATGTGTAAACTTGGCCAAAATTGCTTCTATTTGTTTTAGAATGACTTGGCTATTGTTTGTTTCTATTCTCAGATTACCTTTGATATTGTGCTTGGGATCAAAAGGACTCAATTTTAGTAAAAAGATGATAAGGCAAAAGGTAACTGTACCAATGATGGCGTTTTGGAAGGAATGGACACCACAAGCGATACCAATTGCCATGGTAGCGAATATAAATGCTATATCACGAAGGTCAGAAATATTGGATCTGAATCGTATGATAGCTAACGCACCGAATATACCGAAGCTCAAAGCCAGACTGTCGCCGATAGACTGCATGATGGTCGCTGTGACTACGGACATTAGTAACAAGGATTGTATGAAACTATAAGATCTCCCAGCCAGTGACGTGGTCTTGTCATAGGTAAATACCAATAGCAAGGACAAAATGATCGTCATCGCATTGGTAAATAAAATCATATAGATTGTACTCTCACTATGAAATCCACTTAATCCTCCAATATCAAGCATCTGTATTTTGTTGATTTAACCTGTAAAAGTATAATATTTTGACAATTATTAATGTAAGTTATAAAGTCAAAATTTGTACTCATACTTTTAGATATAATCGAAAAGTTTCTTTTTGTCTTGTAGGATACATTATTTTGTCGGAGAAGTACCTATTTTTTCTTTTTTTGACCTCTGGTTTTGGGTTTTCCATACTTCTCAAACATCTTATCCTTATGCCTGACTTTCACGTTTACTTTTACATTTTTAGCTTTCTTTTGATGGAAGGCACTTTTATCTTCAACTATTTTGGGCAATTTACCAAGTACATTTTTCATGTTGATCTTCGGCAATTCGGCATCAGTCAGAACATCCGAAATCACCAATCCGTCTGGTAATGGCAACTCAGGTATCTCATAGTTCATAAACTCTTGTGCTTCTTGCAACCAATCCGTATCCAAATCTCCTACAAGTGAAATTGCTTCCCCTTTTTTATCAGCGCGCCCAGTTCGACCGATCCTATGTACATAATTTTGGGGCTCATCTGGCATATCAAAATTGATTACATGAGAAACATCTTCTATATCCAAGCCACGTGCTATGATGTCTGTAGCAATAAGCATTCTGATTGCTCCTTCCTGAAATTTATTGACAGAATTGAATCTATAATTTTGATCTTTATTGGAATGGATGACACCTATTTTCCCTGGGTAATCCAAGCTAATTCTTTCATAAAGCTCATCAGCAAGTGCTTTTGTTGAAACAAAAAGTAGGATTTTGGTCATTTCTGGTCTTGTAGAGAGCAATATTTCCAAAAGGTTTACTTTGGTATTGAAATTTGGGATTCGATACAAGACTTGATTAATATTTGCCAATGGCGTTCCTGAAGGTGCTGCTTCTATTTTTTCAGGTTCGTTAAAATATTCTCCCAGCAAAATTTCGACATTTTCATCTATCGTGGCAGAAAAAAGCAGATTTTGTCGTTTTTCTGGAAGTAGCTCCATGATGTGTTCTAACTGTGATCTGAATCCCAAAGCCAGCATCTCATCCACTTCATCGATGACCAATTTTTTGATTGCTCTTAAGTTCAGAGATCCGTGGTAACCCAGATCCAATAGTCTGCCTGGAGTACCTACAATGATGTCAAGACCTTCAGAAATTTCAAATGCTTGTGTTTTTAGATTGGTACCGCCATAAACACCACGAATGACGACATTCATATATTTGGTAAGCAATGTGGCTTGATCTACAACTTGCACTACCAACTCCCGCGTAGGTACGATGATGAGAATCTGTGGATGTCTCGCCTTGCTAAAAGACCACATTTTGAGCAAGGGTAGGAGGTAAGCAATGGTCTTCCCGGTACCTGTCTGTGCGATGCCACGTACATCTCTTCCCGACATGATCACAGGATAAGCCTTGTATTGGATCGTGGTTGGTGTGGTAAATCCGGCGTCGTCCAAGGCATTTTGGAGCGGATTGGAAAGATTGAGATCTCTAAATGTCATAATGAAATTTGACTGCAAAGGTAAGATGGATAATTGACAATAGAGAACCAAAGCTGATTATCTAAATATATCACCATCAAAATGGATGATACCTGTATTTTATTGTTTGAATATCAGGCTAACAATTTTACTTCTTTTTTGCCTTCTTGACACCATATCGTTTATTGGGTTGAGGCTCGAGTTCGGCAATAATATCCTTGAGCGTCAGATTTTTAGTTATCGAAAAATTGGTGATTTCTTTATAACCATCGGTATGAAGTTCTAGGATTTTGACAGGTTTGCTGATGTAGTCTTCGATTGCTTTTAGCAAATCCCGCTCAGCATCATCACAAAAAGCATAGGCAAGTCCTTTTTTGCGTCCTCTGCCGGTACGACCTACGCGGTGCACATAATTTTCAGGATGCTCAGGCAAGTCATAATTGACGACAAAATCTACATCAGGTATATCGATACCACGGGCACTTACATCAGTTGCGATTAGCATCTTTACATTGCCAAGTTTAAACGTATTGAGTACATCCATTCTATCTTGCTGATCTTTGCCACCATGCATGAAGACGGAAGAAACACCTACTCGATCCATCGCAGCTTGTACTCTTTCGCATCTTACTTTGGTACGAACGAAAACAAGAATCTTGCTTTCTGGATTCTCCTTGACCAATCGCTCCAAAAAAAATCTTTTGTCATCCATGGCCACAAAAACCACTGAATGATCAACGTTTTTCGATACGGGATCTTTGGGAGACACTTGGATTCTTACAGGATTTTTTACCAAGGAATAGGCCAGATCCTTAATCTCATCATCAATCGTTGCTGAAAAAAATAGCGTTTGTCTCTTTCTAGGTAAATATTGAATCAAATCCCTGATATCCTTTATAAAACCGAGATCCAACATATGGTCCGCCTCATCTAGGACGAGCATCTCTACTCTGTTCAGTTTGATAAAGCCTTGGTGTCTTAAGTCAAAAAGCCTGCCTGGTGTAGTGATCAGAATATCAATGCCTTTCTCTAGTTTCGCTATCTGAGGTCCTTGTTCTACACCGCCGAAAACCGAAAAGGCTTGAACTCTGGTGTTTTTGCCGAGGATCTGAAAAACTTCGTGGATCTGGATAGCCAATTCTCTAGTTGGTACCATGACAATACACTTGATGCCGTCTTCTCTTTTGGTATTTATCTTACTATGCAAGATGTGGAGGATGGGAATGGCAAAAGCCGCAGTTTTTCCAGTTCCTGTTTGGGCTACAGCCAATAAATCTTCACCGCGCAAGATATTTGGGATACATTTGTACTGAATATCGGTAGGTTTTTTAAAGCCCAGTTTTTCGAGATTATTTTTGATTTCATCCACGAAATGATATTGTGAAAAACGCATACACTCAATTTAAGGACAAAGGTAGTAAAATTTGTCAGAAGGATTTAAAAGATCAAATCCGTATAATTAAAAAGGCCAGCATTTTGTCAATGCTAGCCTCGCAGATAAATTAGTTTTTTGGGGAATTATTTTTAATTTACCTTTAATTCGTATTCAATTGCTCTTTTTGCGATCAATTTGCCCATTCTCAGTCCTTCGTCACAATCCATTTTTATATGGACGCCTAATGGTATTCTCGAATATGCATTTTCTTCTCCCATTTGCTTCCAAGTGTTGAAGGTACGCGGTGTACTCAGGAACTCGGTTCGGCCATCGTGGCAATAGTCAGTGAATTTATAATTGGCACCAAAAAATTCTGTAAAAATCTCTGCCATAATTCCACCAAATGTCGAGTGACCTGAAGGATAACCAGGGAAAGGAGGAACAAGTCCAGGAGTTCCGACTGCTTCACCTAAGATGGATTTAAATTGTGGGTCAATATATTTCCGAATAAATGTTTCTGGTCTTTCTGTATTATAAATGTATTTTGAATTCCAAGCCGCTACTGCACCATCATTTACGGCAATACCTAACTTGCAAAAGAAATACAAACTTTCTTCCAAATTCATTTTTTCAAGGGACATAACCTGAAGTCCTAATGCAAACAATCTAGCTGGTGGCGAGAATGTCAATCCTACTATGTCATCACTCCAAAACTCAGCTTTCCAACGTTCTTCATAGGTTATATTGGTAACCTGATTATACAATTCTAGATGTTGTTTATAATATTCGCTTGAAGGCGAAGAGCTATATTGTAGTGGCTCTAAACCTATAAGATCTGATTGTTGAGCAGCAAATGTTCTTACTTTACCCCAAAATGGAAAAAGTGCTTTCCCTGATGGAGATGGTGGCTCCCACAATCCTAATCCAGTAGGTCTGACATAATCATTTGGAAAAGCATTAAGTGACTGGCTATATCCTTGAGGATCTGAATCAGCATACTCTATGATTGCATTTGCCATTTGTGTTCCCCAATTTATACTATTTTGAAATACGTCATTAAACATTTTGTCACGCAGTTCTAAGCGTTGGTCCAATTCAGTTTTATAAATTAGGGCTTTTTGCTCATTTGTTAAATTGGTCATGAAATACTTCAAGGTTGTAGCATAGCATGTATTTAATGCAACATTCCAATTGATTTCAGAAACATCATATTGTAAAACAGGCAAATTCAGATTTGGAAGATGGGTTTTGTTTGATACATAATTGGGCATTCCCGGCAAACATGTTTCATATGCGGCCATATTTATATATCCTAATGCTCTACAAGTTGCGGCAGGACGGAATCCAGGCAAATCTTTTTCAATTGTTAGGTACACATTGGTCCATACATCGATTATTTTTGAATCAAAGTTTGCTGTTTTGTTTTCAGTTAAAGTTTGAACTGTCTCTGTGTCTTTTTGACATGATTGGAGCAGCAATACAATTGCAAATAGTGTTAAAATTCTAATTCTCATTGGGTGTGATTTAGTGAATAAAAAAGTTGATAATTACACTAATACAAAATATATGCCAAATATTTGTAATGCTTAAAATACTGTAAATAAAGTTATTACGAAATCACCTAATTTTGAGTTAGGTAGTAAAGTGTTTTTGATGTTAAATATATTATTTTTTTATAATGTATGTTAGGTATATATTATGAATTTATTGTATATTTGCCCTGAATTCAACCCCAAGAGAATTTCAGCCCTTTAAAAATGGGAAGAACCTAAAGCTTTAAAATTTAATTTTTACATAATAATTTACAATGAAACAGTTTGCGCAGTCAGTTATTTTTATGCTTTTCATGACGATGATCTGGAATTTGGGGCAATCACAATCCCGATATTTACAACTTGATCTTAATGGAGGTATTTCAAAACCAATGGGGACATTTGCCAATGATTTTATGTTTGCTGGACAAGGTTATCATGCCGGTGGCGGATTTGACTTTTTTTTCAATAAAATAGGTATTGGTGTTTCAGGTGGATTATTTTCTAATAAAAGCGAAACTTTATTCAATGATTACATTAAGAATAAATATCTCGAAGCACCATCAAATATCAACAGCAACCAGCAATGGAGTACCAAATATATCATGGCTGGTCCAGTTGTAAAATTTGGTTTTGGAAAATTTGAAGTTGATTTTTTAGCTCGATTTGGTATCAGTCAGATCAATGTACCTAATTTGATTTTTACGAAGGAATTTTTTAATCAAACTTACGAGGTATATAGATTTAGTGGTAGTGGACAAGAATATCAGTTTGCCTGGACAGGTGGAACAAGACTTATTTATAAAGTCAATTCTTGGCTGGGCATACAAGCTAAAGCCGATTATTTTGCTACAAAATATGTAAGTGATATCAATTATGATTATACATATAGAAATGCGAATGATGGTAACCGAAATGGTGTGATGGAAGATTCTGAGTATTTTGAGTCACAAAAATTGAATTCCAATGGTAAAACTGATTTGAGTGTTTTGAATTTGAATGTTGGTTTCATTTTCCAGTTGGGCAAACCTAATAATTCAAAAATCAAGATGATTCCAAATGTGTCGCAAGATACTAGAGTGGAAGAGCAAAAACCAGAATTGGTTGCTGAAGACAAAGAAAAAACAGCCACTCCAATTGTAGAAGACCAGGTAGTTGTTAAAACTATTACACCTGAAGTAGTTGAAAAGAATGACATAAAAGTGGCTGATAATGAAATGGTTAATAAACAAGAAGTTGAGACTAAACCTATAAAAGAGGAAAATGCAGAAATTCCTGTAGTGAATGCTGAAGAGGAACGTGAAGTAAAGATGGCTGAAGAAAAGAGAGCCAAAGAAGAACCAGTGCAAATTCCAGCTACTAGTTACGACGCACCTGAAGCTAAATATGACGCAGAAGCAGCAGAATTTTTATACAAAGCTGGCGAATCATACTTTGCGATGAATGATTTTGAGAATGCACTTCCATGCTTCAATAAACTTAAAGCGGATCCAAACTATCCGAGATCCAAATATATGTTTGCATTGTCATTATGTGCGATGGGCAATTGTGATGAAGGCAAGCGAGAATACAAGGAGTTTGCAAAGACATACAAAGAAGCAGATGCTCGCACGTTGGAGATAATATTCGCATCTCAATTTGAAAGATGTGGCGGTATGCTCAAAGCAAAACAAAAGTCAGCACGATCTGTTGAAACAGGTGACAAGTCTTCAAAACAAACTTAGGTAAAGAATATAAAATCCAATTTATTGCGATCAAAAAGCCAGATGCAGCTTTTCCTGGCGTTGCAAAAGTGGGCACCATTCAGACTGAATATTTCCCTAACAAATCTGTGTACAGATACACCATATCTGGATTTGGAACAGTGCAAGATGCCGCTGTAGATCTTGCCAAAGTACGCAAAATGGGTTTCAGAGATGCCTTCATAGCTGTATATGAAAATGGAAATAGAGTAAATACAATCTACCACAAAAGATAATAAAAAATACCTTACATTGCATAAAGGAGAAGGCGGATATTCTGTTTTCTCCTTTATTATTTTGTACAACTTGCAACTAGAAATGATAGCTATCTATTCAAAAATTAAGAGACATTTCGGTCTTTCCATTGGTATGATGATGGGAAAAGTGCATGCCATCCAGATAGAAAGATATGGATGAAATAAAAGAAAAATGAAGGCACAAAAAACTTCATTGCATAAGGATTTTCCAATGATTTGCTAAGTTTAAGTAGGAAAATGTAATCTGTAAATAATTTTGTGCACATAGCTATAATACCAATCCACATCAATGGTTGCACCCAAATTCCGACTAAGAAACTAGCGCAAATAAAAGTGCTGAAAATAAAAACGAAAGACTGAATGGCCACGACTTTTTGATTACTAGAATGGCTTGATTTGGATGCCCATCTTTTGCGTTGGTTGAAAAATGCAGACCAGTTTGGTGCTGGTTTGGTATAAACGATGGCGTCTTTTGATTGCAGAAATCGGATTGAATTTGGATTAGATTCGGCAAACTTTTGAGCCAAAAATACATCATCACCCGATGCAAGATGAGCATTGCCCGAAAATCCATTTACACCATAAAATCCTACTTTTGTAAAACCAATATTGGCGCCATTTGCCAAGTAAAATTGGTTTTTGTTAATACCATATGATGTAATTGCCATAGTAGCAGCAAAATCGAGCCATTGAAAATTTTCAATAAAGCGCTCTCCTTTCGTAGGCAAAACTACACCGCAAGACATAGCAATACCTGTGGTGTTAAATGAAGTAGAATGACTGATTAACCATTGATTTGAAACGATACTGTCGGCATCTGTGCAAAAGGATATTTGGAAATTTCGCCATAGATATACCATTATCTACAGCCGCCTTTTTACCTTGGCCTGGTGAGGAAAGTACAGTCACCGAAATGTTTTGATTGTCAATGGATCTCGCGATCTGAGATGTTTGATCAGTACTATGGTCATCGACGACTATCACTTCGAAATTGGGAAATGGATACTCATTTTTGTAAATACTCTCTAAACAGGCGCTTATGCAAGATGCCTCATTTCGAGCTGCAATTACAATAGAAATATTAGGAATCGTATCCAGTTTTTGCGCATTTGGCGAATAATTTCCCCAATTACTGTATATATTATATATCAAAATAATATAGCCTACACACAAACATCCGCCAACCAGAAAAATGATACTCAAGACAAGTTATTTGAACATATCATCGTATTCATTTGATTTTTCAGGATTTGGTGTTGGTTTTGCTTGCTTTTGAAGTGGAGGTAATTCCAGAAAGCTATCATCCTCTACAACTTCTTCATACTCGGTATAAGTATTTCTTTCTTTTTCGGCTTGCTCCATCACTTTACCGATTGATCTTTTGCCGATAGCTTTCAATAATAAATATCCACACACAAAAGGATAACCCAAAACGACTAAAATAACTGAAATAATACCTAATAATGTATTGTTTTTCAATAATTCCCATAGGTATTTAAGAAAATTGACCACTATCTTATAATCAATAACCAAGGTAATAATCAATAAAATGGGCGCTACCCAAGATAGTAACCAAAATAATCCTTTCGCTAAAAAGAAGAATGCAGTAAAGAATATGGTAAGAATTAATAACGGACCAAGAAAACCAAAGGGACTATTACTACTGCCTACTCTGAATTCTTTGTATTGAGTCATGATTGTCAAAAATTTGATTAATTAAGTAACAAAGGTATAAACGTATTATGATGGTTACAAGTTCTTTTGACTAATATATTAATTTAATCGGCGTATTGATAAAAAAAGGCTTGTTAAAAATTTACTTTAAGTAAAGAAACTGTAACTTTGTTTGATAATCAGGTAATATGTACAAGCATCTTTTGAATCCCTTAGATTTGGGATGGACTACTTTAAAAAATCGGGTACTTATGGGTTCGATGCATACGAATCTTGAAGAGATACCTGGTGGTTTTGAAAAACTGGCACAATTCTATCGTGAAAGAGCCCAAGGTCAAGTTGGATTGATAATCACAGGTGGAATATCCCCAAATGAAGAAGGATGTACATCTGCCATGGCTGCAAAACTAAACACAGAAGAAGAAATTCCAAATCACAAACTCATCACAGAAGCGGTGCATAATGAAGGTGGCAAAATATGTATGCAAATCCTACACACTGGGAGATATGGGGTATCATCCGAAGATTGTAGCGCCATCGCAATTACAAGCGCCCATCAATTTTTTTAAACCTAAAGCGCTTACAATTGATGACATAGAAAAGACGATATCTGATTATGTACAATGTGCACTATTGGCTCAAAAGGCAGGCTATGATGGTGTGGAAGTAATGGGATCGGAAGGGTATTTGATCAATCAATTTATTGCGAAACGTACCAATATCAGAGAAGATGAATACGGCGGCTCTTACGAAAACAGAATAAAATTCCCAATTGCTATTGTTCGACAAATGCGTCAGGCTGTTGGAGACCATTTTATAATCATTTTTAGGCTTTCTATGCTTGATCTTGTGGAAGATGGATCGTCTTGGGGAAGAAGTCATTGTATTGGCGAAAGCAATCAAGCTACCGGTGCAACGATGATCAATACTGGTATTGGATGGCATGAATCAAGGGTACCTACGATAGCAACTGTCGTTCCCAGAAGAGCATTTTCATGGGTGACAAAGCGACTCAAAAAAGAAGTAAACATCCCGCTCATTGCGGTAAATAGGATTAATACACCTGAGATCGCCGAAGAAATACTGTCTGATGGTTGTGCGGACATGGTATCTATGGCAAGACCATTTTTGGCAGATGCAGATATCGTCATCAAAACGATGAAAAATCGCAGTAATGAAATCAATACCTGTATTGCTTGTAATCAGGCATGTCTTGACCATACTTTCCAATTGAAAATATCGTCATGTCTCGTAAATCCAAGGGCTTGTCATGAAACAGAAATACTTTACTTGCCAGCTGCTACAAAGAAAAAATTAGCTGTAGTTGGTGCAGGACCTGCTGGTCTTTCGTTTGCCCATATTGCGGCTATGCGTGGACACCAAGTGACACTTTACGAAGCATCGGACAGAATTGGCGGACAGTTTAATATGGCGAAAATCATTCCCGGTAAGGAAGAATATGGGCAAACTATAAGGTATTATGAAAAAATGATGGAGAAATATCAGGTCAATGTTTGTTTAGGGCAGTACGTAGATGTGGATATTTTGGTTAAAGGTGATTTTGATGAAATAATTTTGGCTAATGGAGTTAATCCTCGCAAGTGGGATATCCCTGGTGCGGACCATGCTAAAGTTATTTATTATACAGACCTGCTAGAAAAGAAGGTCATTGCTGGTCAAAAGGTAGCTATTATTGGTAGTGGCGGCATAGGATTTGATGTTGCGACATTTCTGACTCATCACAATGGATCCGATACTGATATTGCAAGTTTTATGGAAACATGGGGTGTAGATATGGAATATAATCATCGTGGTGGATTGAAGTTGGCTCAACCAGAATTGCCAGAGCGACAAGTATATCTGCTCAAGAGATCAACAGGAAAACATGGCAACACATTAGGGAAAACAACTGGCTGGATTCACAAGGCTAATCTGGTGAAAAAAGGTGTAACAATGCTGTCAGATGTAGAATATATCAAAGTTGATGATCAAGGCTTATCGATAAATGTCGCTGGGTCGCCTATGCTGCTAGACGTGGATCATATAGTTGTTTGTGCTGGACAGGAATCATCGCGGTCACTTTACGAAGCATTGCTTTCTAAAGGCTTGTCGCCAAAATTAATTGGTGGTGCATTTGAAGCCGCAGAACTTGATGCTAAAAGTGCAATCCATCAAGCATGTACCTTGGCAGCTGAGGTGTAAAATATAGGAATTGTTAGGAGTTTTATTATAAAATGAATACAATACTAAATTGTAACACTTACCAATGTTAAAATCTTTTAACTTGTACAATGTCGATAATTGGTAAATGTAAAATCTAAAAAATTTAATTCAAAAAATATTATTTGTAAAAAAAAAGTGTTTTCACGATTTTATATTGTTCAAAAATGAAGAAAAATTAAAAAGCGGATTAAAAAAATGTATAAAATATTCATATTAAAAGAATTAAATTTATCTTTGTGGCGATTTTTAAAAACAGCTAAAATTCATTCAAAATATATATCTTATTATGGCTAATACAGGGCATATAAAACAAATCATCGGACCGGTAGTTGACGTAAGTTTTGCAGGAGAGAACAGCAAATTGCCGGAAATCCTTAACGCATTATCTATAAAGAGACAAAACGGAGAAACGCTTATCCTCGAAGTACAACAACATCTAGGAGAAGACAGTGTAAGAGCTGTATCTATGGATTCCACGGATGGACTTACTAGAGGTATGGAGGTAGTTGATTTGGGTACGCCAATAGCGATGCCAGTAGGAGATCAGATAAAAGGACGTGTATTTAATGTAGTCGGAGAGCCGATAGATGGTTTGGGTGCTTTGGACAGATCTACGACTAGAAGTATTCATAATAAGCCACCAAGATTCGAAGACCTTTCTACAGAAACAGAGGTACTTTTTACAGGTATCAAAGTTATAGACCTTATTGAACCATATTCTAAAGGTGGTAAAATTGGTCTTTTCGGTGGTGCCGGAGTAGGAAAAACGGTTTTGATTCAGGAATTGATCAATAATATTGCAAAAGGATATGATGGTATCTCCGTATTTGCTGGAGTAGGTGAGCGAACAAGAGAAGGAAATGACCTTATGCGTGAGATGCTTGAGTCTAATATCATAAGCTATGGCGACGAGTTCTTACATTCTATGGAAGAAGGTGGCTGGGACTTAAGTAAAGTTAGCAAAGAAAAATTGAAAGAATCAAAGGCAACATTCGTATTCGGACAAATGAATGAGCCACCAGGAGCTAGAGCGAGAGTAGCTTTGTCAGGTCTTACATTGGCGGAGTATTACAGAGATGGCGATATGAGTGATCCGAATGGTGGAAAAGATATCTTGTTCTTTATCGACAATATATTCAGGTTTACACAAGCAGGATCTGAAGTATCAGCGCTTCTTGGTCGTATGCCTTCTGCGGTAGGATATCAGCCTACACTTGCTACAGAAATGGGACTCATGCAGGAACGTATTACTTCTACAAAAAGAGGATCTATCACTTCAGTACAAGCAGTTTATGTACCTGCGGATGACTTGACAGACCCGGCGCCAGCAACGACATTTGCCCACTTGGACGCTACTACGGTATTGAGTAGAAAGATCGCATCTTTGGGTATTTATCCAGCGGTAGATCCATTAGATTCTACATCTAGAATCCTAGATCCAGGTATTATCGGTGATGAGCATTATAATTGTGCGCAACGTGTAAAGATGATTTTGCAGAGATACAATGAATTGCAAGATATTATTGCCATTTTGGGTATGGAAGAATTGTCAGAAGAAGATAAAATGGTTGTATTCAGGGCCAGAAAAGTACAGAGATTCCTTTCACAACCATTCCACGTTGCAGAGCAGTTTACAGGTATTCCTGGCGTTTTGGTGCCAATCGAGGAAACAATTCGTGGTTTTAATATGATCATTGATGGTGAGTTGGATAGATACCCTGAAGCAGCATTCAACCTAAAAGGAAAAATCGAAGAGGTCATCACTGCAGGTGAGAAGATGCTTGCAGATGCAGCAGCAAATGCCTAATATATAAAATAAAGACAATCATTATGAATTTGATCGTATTGACTCCTGAAAAGGAAATATATAATGGTAAAGTGACATCTGTCAAGGTTCCCGGTATCAACGGATCCTTTGAGATATTAAACAACCACGCACCTATAGTAGCAGCGTTGGGTACAGGAGATATCAGGATTCTTGATGAAAAAGGAGAGAAGATTCATTTCGCTATAAAAAAAGGATTTATTGAAGTTTTAAAAAATGAAGTTTCTTTATTGGTACAAGGTATCAAATAATAAATTTAAACCATAAATTTTTAGAAAGCCCGATATTTAAAAAAAAATATCGGGCTTTTTTTATTATTATTTGAAATTTATTTTAATATATGAAGATTAACTATATATTTTCACTGAATTTAAAATTTATTAACAAAAAAAATTTAGTTTATGATTAAAAGATTTTTACAAATAGTATTGATACTAGTATCAACATCTTATTTTTCTGTAGCACAATTGGGAGTAAGAGCTGGATTGAACTTTTCATCCATGAAATTTGAAGTTATTGGACTTAATGCAGACACTGATTCAAAAGTCGGAGTACATTTTGGTCTAGTAAATGATCTTCCTCTTTCTGATGCAATAACTTTTCGACCAGGTTTCTTATTTTCATTAAAAGGAGGCAAATCTGATGAAGAAACTATTTCAACTTCTTATATTGAAGTTCCTCTGTCTTTTATATATAATTTCACAAAAGAAGATGTCGGATTTTTTGGTGAACTTGGACCTTATTTGGGATTGTTAATGTCTGCTAAAAATGAATCTGATGGTGATATAAAAGAAGGATTTGAAAGTTTGGATTATGGTCTTAATTTTGGACTTGGATATGATTTGGGTACATTTATTGTAGGGGCCAATTATGGTTTAGGACTTGCAAATATTGCAAAAACTGGAGATGGAGATGATACAACGGCAAAAAATGCTAATGTATCAGTGTATGGGATTTATCAATTTTAATGTGGTTTTTATCAAATTTAATTAATATTAAAAAATTTTAACGAAATGAAAAAGTTGTTTTTTACCTTATTGGTAGTTTGTGGTTTTATCTATGTTAGTAATGCTCAATTAGGAGTTAGAGCTGGTTTGAATTTTTCTTCTTATTCAGTCAAAGGCGGTGGCGTTTCGCTTAACTCAGATTCTCAAGTTGGTTTCCACTTTGGTTTGACAAATGATTTTAAATTGACTGACAATATTACATTTAGACCTGGATTGCTTTATTCAGGTAAGGGAGGAAAATTGGATTTTTTGGGTGAATCTATTTCAACAAAGTTATCTTATTTGGATATTCCATTATCTTTTGTTTATAATTTTTCAGGAAGCGATTCAGGGTTCTTTGCTGAAGTAGGACCTTACGTTAGCATGTTGTTAGCTGCTAAAAGTGGAGATGAAGATGTAAAAGATAATACAAAATCTTTGGATTTGGGTCTAAACGTTGGGTTAGGTTATGATTTAGGTACATTTATAGTTGGAGCAAATTATGGTCTTGGTTTGGCGAATATTGCTAAAAATGAAGATGGCGATGATTCAACAACAAAAAATACCAATATTTCTGTATATGGTATTTACCAATTTTAATATAATAAATTAATATCAATAAAAGAGATCATTTTGAAAAAAGTGGTCTCTTTTTTTATTTATTGGAAAAAAAATGAAGGGATTATTATTGTAAATATTTATATATTTATATATTTGCAGTTATTAACCAAAAAATATAAAATCATGATGACAAAATTTTTTTGTGCTTTCGTAGCACTAATGCTTGTGGCAACATTAAGTCAAGCGCAGGATTACAAGTCTGCTGTAGGACTCAGATTTGGAGCACCTTTATCTGTATCTTATAAAACCTTTGTTTCTGATAGAGGCGCATTTGAAGGTGTGGCGGGATTCAGAAGTTATTCTGGATATTCTTGGTTTAATATTGGTGCATATTATCAATTACACAATGAAATTTCTTCTATTGACGGTTTGAAGTGGTATTATGGTGGTGGTGCAAATATCTATTTTTGGTCTTGGGACTCAGCGTTTGTTAATCCTGGTAGCTCCACTTCATTTGGTATATCAGGTGTATTAGGCTTGGATTACAAATTTAGTGATTTACCTTTAAATTTAAGTGTTGACTGGATACCTACCTTTTTCCTTAATGGATATGGAAATGGGTTTGGTGCAGGATATGGTGCACTTTCAGCAAGATATGTACTGAACTAGAATTATTGTTTTCTTCCGTATAAAAAAGGGATATTGCTATTAAAAACAATATCCCTTTTTCTTTTTTATTAAATCTTCTACACAATATTACTTTATCACTACATCACCATATTTACTGACTACATTTATACTAGCTCCAGTCCTATCACTACCTTTGTATCCTTTGAATGTTTTTGAATTATTATCAATATGTTTTTGCTGCGAGATAAAATCTGATCCCAAGTTGGCATCAAAATACTTACCACTTACTTCGACTTTGCAAGGTACTGTACCATACACTTTTATAGGTGCATAGGAAGTATTGATAGTCATATTTTTAAAGCTTGTTTTCAAATTTTGCACGGTAAGACTACCATAACTAACATCTGCAGTCAAGGTGCTGCTGACTGAATTAATATCCAATCCTGTGTATTTGATAGAAAACGTACCAACACTTAATGTGCCAATTTTTACATCATTGTATGATCCTGACATCGTAAAAAGGTTTACATTTCCTATATTATAATCATCATATTTACTAGTTGTAGTCAACGATTTAACTTGATCAATATATATTTTCGAATATTTTGACGTAATTATTGCATTATTACCACCAGATGTACATCGCAAATCAGAATAAGCCATCGTTGCGGATAAATTTTTTATTGAAGTAATTGTTGCTTTTCCATAAGATAAATCCATCAATAAGTCTCCATCAATATTTTGGGCTTGAAGGTTTCCATATTTTAAGTTGATACTAGTTTTTGCTTTTAAATCAGGCAAATTTATATTTCCGTATTTGTTTTCTATGATAGATCGCTGATCAGCTGGCATATATACACTATAGTTAATTTCTATTTTGATATTATCACCAAAATCCCATAATGAATTCCACCAAGATTTTTGTGAAGAATTGAAATCAGTGACGCCTACGACGTTTTCACCCACTTTATTTATGGTAATAGCAATCTCGCTCATCTTATCTTCTGCATTCCCTTTGTCTGAGGCTTTTACGATGACCATGACATCTACTTTTACCGATGGTTTGTTCCAAGTTTTAATGTCTATTTTCCCATATTTATTGCTCAATTCTACTGTACTATTATGGGTAACAGAAAACTCCTTACTATAGGACTTTTTTAACTCATAGTCCAATGATGTTATTGATTCAAGGGCAGAGATGTTAAGACTCAACATTATCACAAAAAGGAATAATGAGAGTTTACATAGAAATGATTGCTGTGTCATTTTTTATTTGGTTTTGTTTATTCAAAATATTTTCAAGGATTTCTACCTTGGTTTTATGATTTTGTATCATGGCATCGATCATCATACTGCTATTGGCATATTGAGTATTTAGCATTTCAGACTTCAACTCATTGTAGATTTCATCCAGTTGTTTGAGATCATTTTCGACATTTCTCTTTATTGTTGGGTCTGTCAGTTGATCCAGTTTGCGAATGACTTGTGTATTATAAAATGCCTCTGTCTCCTTGTATTGCTTCATTTCAGGAGAGATAGTATAATTCATTTCTTTGCTTGACGCCGAATAATTAATACCTATAAGTACTCCAACGCTAAGGATAAGAACTACACTTGCTGCAATTTTGAAAAAACTTAACCTGAATATTTTTTTGTTTTCAACGGATTTGTCCAAGTTGTGTTCTATTTCAAGCCAAATACTTCTGTTAGGCCTTTGATCATTAAATTGGCCTTTATTTTCTCTTATAAATTGTTCTAAGTTGTTCATTATTCACTATTGATAAATAAGATTTATGCTTCCATTTTCTCTAAGAATCTGACAAAGTTTTGCCTTTGCCCTGCTATACTGAGACTTAGAAGTTGATTCCGTTATTCCTAAAATTTGGGCTATTTCACAATGGTCATAACCTTCCAAAATATATAAACAGAATATGGTTCTATAACCTTCTGGCAATTGATTGATAGCAAGTTTAATGGTTTGGACATTAAAAGATACAGGTTCATCATCTACGACTGCTATGTCATTATCACCAATCGATTCGAAATGAAGGCTATTTTTTCGTAAGTGATTGATGCAATTATTGACTACAATACGCTTTATCCAAGCACCCAAAGTGGATTCAAATCTATATTCCTTTATTTTTGTAAATACCTGAACAAAAGCAACTTGGAGCACATCTTCAGCATCACTTTGGTCACCCACAATACGGAGACAAAGGTTGTACATGGCCTTGTTATAATTTTTGTATAACATATATTGAGCATCTCGAGAGCCTGCTATACATTGTTGTACCAATTTGCTATCTTCTGCTACCGTTGTCAATGAGTTGATCATGTTTTGTAATAAAAAGACGTGCTACTTTTTTAGATGGTTGCATCAACGTAGTGAAATTCCTAAAATAATTATCAATTATCAATTATCAATTATCAATTATCAATTATCAATTATCAATTATCAATTATCAATTACTAATTAGTAATTATCAATTAGTAATTAAATAATGCCTTCTCTGATCAAATCATGTAGGTGGATTATCCCTTTATATCTTTGACCATCTGTGACTATGAGCTGAGTGATACTGTGTTTTCTCATTAGTGCTAAGGCATCAACGGCCAATGTGTCATATTGTATATATTTTGGATTGGCCGTCATGATGTCTGCTGCCAACAAATGTGCTACACTGTCTTTGGTCTCAAGCATTCTTCTCAAGTCGCCGTCTGTAATGACACCTTTGAGATTTTCGTTGTCATCCATCACAGCCGTTGCACCCAAACGTTTTGACGAAATCTCAAGGATTACTTTGCGGATATTGTCACTAAGATAAACTTTGGGTTTTTCGTTCTGTTGGATAAGGTCGCCTACTTTTAGGTAAAGTTGTTTGCCCAGACTGCCGCCTGGATGGAATTTGGCAAAATGTTCGGATGAAAAACCACGCATAGAAAGCAAAGCAATAGCCATAGCATCTCCCATTGCCATTTGAAGTGTAGTACTTGTAGTTGGCGCCAGATTATTTGGGTCAGCTTCCTGTTCTAATGGAAGCATCAAAACATAATCTGCATTTTTGGCAAGAAATGATTCAAGATTGCTGACCATAGCGATCAATGGATTGCCGAAACCACGGATGAGTGGCACAAGCACCTTTATTTCAGGTGTCTCACCACTTTTGGAGATGCAAAGCACACTATCGTCCGATCGTATCATACCTAGATCTCCATGGATGGCATCAGCAGCATGCATAAATACAGCTGTAGTACCCGTGGAGTTGAATGTTGCAACGATTTTTTGGGCGACGATGGCACTCTTGCCAATACCTGTAACTATCAAACGTCCTTTGCTTTGTAGGATATGTCCTACAGCATCACACATGTCTTTTGTGACATGCTGACCCAGATGCAAAAGCGCATTCGCCTCTGCAAGCAAAGTATTTTCAATTTTTTCTTTAATTTCATTTTGCATAATTGAATTGTTAATTGTAATTTTGAGGGCAAATTATATTTAAGCCTTAAAAGTGGGTCAAACTTACAAAAAAGGTGGTTTCAATCCAAGATTAGCTTTAAAATGTAATTTTTATTTGTTTTTTTGGAATATTGAATAATAATCAATACCTTTAACAAAATAAAAATTGAGAATATTGATTTGTCCGTTTGCTGATTGGATCACTATTCACAGTTGCCAATCTCAATGTATAAGATTTATTATTTCAGCCTCTTGTCAAGTGTATTTTTTGACCGTAAAAATTTGATACATATTGATAATACAAGATTGGAATAAATAATTTTAATAGAATTAGCAAATATGTTTTAACTCTATAATTTTTTGAATTTAATTCAGATAAAAGAAAAACAAGTAGTATGACATTTACAGAACAGGATATCACCGAATCACTCAAACAGTATTTTGGATTCGAATTTTTCAAGGGCGAACAAAGAAGTATAGTTAAAAGCGTCCTTGATAAAAAAAATACCTTTGTGATTATGCCCACAGGTGGCGGAAAATCCTTGTGTTACCAGTTGCCAGCATTAATGATGGAAGGGACAGCAATCATTATTTCACCTTTGATTGCCTTGATGAAAAATCAAGTGGACTCGATCCGTGGATATAGTCAGGAAGATAATATAGCCAGTTTTCTCAATTCTTCACTCAACAAAACACAGATGAATGATGTAAAGAGTGAGATTATTTCGGGCAAAACAAAAATGCTCTTTATCGCTCCGGAGACATTGACCAAAGATGAAAATATAGAATTTTTTCAAAAGACCAATATTTCATTTGTTGCAGTGGATGAAGCCCATTGTATATCCGAATGGGGCCATGACTTCAGACCTGAATACCGAAGGATTCGCACGATGATCTCCGCAATAGGCGAAGATATTCCGATCATAGCGCTCACGGCTACTGCTACACCAAAGGTCCAGACAGATATTGTCAAAAGTCTAGAAATGGAAGATCCCAATATTTTTATCTCATCCTTCAATAGGGATAATCTATATTATGAGATCAGACCAAAGGTCAATAAAGATAATGCAGTAAAAAGCATCATACAGTTTATAAAGACATCAAAAGGGAAATCAGGTATTATATATGTACAATCGCGAAAATCTACGGAAGAAATCGCCAAGATGCTAAATGTCAATGGGATCAAAGCAGCTGCTTATCACGCAGGATTAGATGCAAAGACGAGAACGCAGGTACAAGATGATTTTCTGATGGAAGAAGTAGAAGTGATCGTTGCTACTATCGCCTTCGGTATGGGTATTGATAAACCTGATGTGCGATTTGTAATCCATTATGACATCCCGAAGAGTATAGAAAATTACTATCAAGAAACAGGTCGTGGTGGACGAGATGGTTTGATGGGTGATTGCTTGGCTTTCTATTCATACAAGGATATCTTGAAGTTGGAAAAATTTCTACGAGATAAACCAGTTGCAGAAAGAGAACTCAGTGCACAGTTGATGGATGAAGTCATTGCTTATGCTGAGACAAATACCTGTCGCAGGAAATTTTTGTTGCACTACTTCGGTGAGGAGTATGACGACAGTAAATGTTCCAATATGTGTGATAATTGCAAGTTTCCAAAGAAGAAAGAAGAAGTTCAGAATGAGATGAAACTTGCCTTACAGGTAGTTGATCAGCTCAATGAAAATTATACCATCAAAATCCTGGTCGAATTTGTAACTGGCAAGCTGTCGAAGGAGATGAAGGATTTTAAATTTGATAAGTTACCATTGTTTGGCGCAGGAGCCAATAGGGACGAATTGTTTTGGCATACGATATTTAGGCAAGCGGTATTGCACGATTATCTATATAAAGAAATAGAGCAATATGGTATCCTAAAACTGACCGATCATGGTAAAAAATTTATCAAGCATCCTGAATCTGTAATGATTCCACTAAACCGTGATTTTTCAGTCAAGGACGACGGTGATATAGATATGGGAGGAAGTCAAGGTGCAGCTTTGGACAATGTTTTGGTCGAATTGCTCAAAGACCTCAGGAAATCCGAAGCTCGTAAGTTGAAATTGCAGCCTTGGGTTATATTCTCAGAGCCTTCACTTCAAGATATGGCCACCTATTATCCTATTTCTATGGATGATATGCTCAAAATAGCAGGAGAGTAAGCCAAGGTAAAGCAGATAAATTTGCAAAACCATTTATTGAGTTAATCAAAAAATATGTAGAAGAAAATGAAATAGACCGACCTACTGAAGTTGTCATCAAACAAGTAGCCAATAAGTCGAGAAATAAAGTAACGATCATCCAATCGATAGACCGCAAAATGCCATTGTCAGATATCGCACGCAATGTAGAGATGACATATGATGAGTTATTGTACGAACTCAATAATATAGTAGATGCAGGTACTAAACTTAATATCAATTTTGCCATCAAAGACAAGGTAGATGAAGATATTATAGATGAGATTTTTGATTACTTCAAAAGTGCGACCACTGATGCCATCGAGACTGCCATTAGAAAACTTCAGGAAGATGATATTAGTGAAGAAGAAGTCTTGCTTACGAGAATCAAATTTATTTCAGATATAGCCAACTAATACGTATATGGTACAAATCATTATTATAAATGGGCCAAATCTTAACCTACTAGGTGTCAGGCAACCTGAGATCTATGGTACTACATCTTTTGAATCCTATTTTATGGAGTTGGAAAATTACTTTCCTGAGTTCAATTTGCACTACTATCAATCCAATCATGAAGGTGATTTACTAGACAAAATCCATGGTGTAGGTTATCGGTATGATGGTATTGTACTTAATGCAGGTGGTTTTACGCACACGTCTATTGCTATTGCTGATGCATTGCGCGCCATTACTACACCAGTCATCGAAGTTCATCTGACAAATATTTATGCAAGAGAAGCATTCAGACATACCAACTACATTCGCGAATCAGCCATTCACAGCATTGTAGGAAATGGCTTGGAAGGATATCGACAAGCTATAGAATATCTTAGAGATCATGTGATTAATAAGTAAGTGATGACACCTTTGTCAGATCAAGAATTCAAGCAGTTTTATATTGATAATTTTCCGAAGGTGCAGACCTTTATTTTTGCAAAATGTGGAGATCTGGAGCTTGCTGAAGATTTGGCGCAAGAGGCTTTTATCCGATATTGGCAAAATTATATGACAATCGAACCACAAAAGGCAAGGTCATTTCTATTTACAGTGAGTAATAATCTGTTTTTGGACAATATAAGACATGCCAAAGTGAAAAATAATTATAGCAAGGCTTTCCAACAAGTGTGCAATAATCAGGATCCACAGTACCTCATCGAAATGGAAGAATTCAAACATAGATTGGATACAACGTTGCAGAAAATGAGTGAAGCTGTACGAGAAGTATTTTTGCTCAATCGGATCGAAAAGATGACTTATGCACAAATAGCAGATAGCTTGGGTCTTTCTGTAAAAGCAATAGAGAAAAGAATGCAAAAAGCTTTGGAAATATTTTCAGACCTGAAAAAATCTATCATTGATTGAGATAAATTTACAAATAAGTAATTTTTTCATTTTTTTTTACATTTACTTAGGGGTTTACCTGATATAAACGTCTAAGGGTTTACAATGAATCAGGAAGACAATATATTATTGGCCAAATGGCTTGAAGGTAGGCTCGATCCATCAGAAATAGATGATTTATCTAAAGGTGTAGATTTGTCTGCGCTCGATAAGGATTTGGACTTATTGGCAGATTTGCAATTGAATACCAATTCGCCTGATGTGCAATGGAAAGCTTTTAATAAAAAAATAAAAGCATTAAAATTAGCGCATACATAAAGTCTTTGAAAGCTTATCAATATTTAAGAAAATACATTTAATATAAATTACCAATTATCAATGCGATAGTTTGGATGTATTCTGTTGCTACAGGCACTGCTATTTTACAAATAAAATATAAGTTAAATTTTTTATAATTTTTTTTTGTAAAAAATAGGGGTATTGGTCATCTCGTGCATATTACTACATATAAAACGAAAACGTATGAACCAATCAGCAAAAATAGTTACGTTCAGAGATTTGCCTTTGTTCAAGAGCCTTACATCAGAGCAGATAAATGTCCTTGCAGCAAGTGCATTGTATGTAAAACTACCGAAAAATTGTATCGTGTACGAATTTGGAAAAGAAATGGAATATGTCTATTTTGTAGAAAAGGGTAGTGTGAAGTTAGGAATTTTCGCTTCATGTGGAAAATCACTCACAAAAGACATTATTTATGATGCTGGTTTATTTGGTGAAAATATATTCAGTGCAAACACCAAGTACAAAGAGTTTGCTGAAACGATGATGGAAACTAAACTATTTAAAATTCCAGTTGAAACATTTAGGCTTTTAGTTGTTCAAAACAGTGCTTTTGCCAATGAGGTGATGAATATCGTAGTTACCAAACTACAGAATATTGAAGATCGACTACAGAATTTTGTATTTAGAAAAGCTAAAGAACGTATCGTTGACTTTATCTATCGGTCAGGTTTGAGAAAAGGTATTAAAATAGGTGTAAATGAATGTCTCATAGATCATGGTATGTCTCACAAGGAAATTGCCTGGATGACAGATACCAGCCGGCAGACTGTTGCCCGAATACTCAATGAGCTTAAGAAGGAAGATTATATCCACTATGGTTCAAGAAAAAGCAGTAAAATCCTCATAAGGAATATGGAAGTCATGCATCAATACAAATGGGTTGGCTGATACTATAAGATAGCGATATTGCCCCGGATTACTCCGGCTATGCACCTTCCGTTTGTATCTTTTTTGATAGTTCTCACCCAAGTTACTACACAATATCGCTTTTATTTGGTTAAAATGATTGGTTAATATGAAAGCACCTGTTGGTAAAAAACAGGTGCTTTTTTTTTATAAAACCAATAAATGCTTTTGACCAACAATTTTTAACAATGCGACTTTATTTTATCTTGATCCTCATAAGATATTTATGAGCTGTCATATATAAATAACTTTCAATTTCATCAAAGGCACAATTTGCTGTTGCTTGTCCTGTGTTTATGGTACCCAAGTGCCTGCCATCAGGATGGAATATCAAAACACCACCAGGGCCGGTAGCAAAGATGTAGCCTTTTTTTATGTATCTTGAGTCCGTCAGGAAGTCCCTTTTGAGTCGCAACAAGGTGAGTCATGTCAGCAAAAACACTTTTAGAAATAATATTTTTATCATCATCAAGCATGTATTTTACCCAGATTGCATTTTTTTCGTCTGAATTGGCCACTATCATATATTTTTCATCTTTTGCAAGTGCTATGCCATTTGGTCTTGTGAGCGTACTATCTAGCAAGATTAAAGTGCCATTTTTTTTCAAAAGGTAAACTCCATTGAACGTTAACTCTTTTATAGGATCATTGTCTTGTTTCGGAAGACCATAAGGTGGATCCGTAAAGTACATATCTCCTGATCGACTCAAGCATATATCATTAGGGCTATTAAACAATTTGCTATTATATTTTTGTGCATGATATTCAAAATTTGGCTTTGGTGCACTAAGTGGTGCCAGCATTTTAGCTACAGATCTATTGCCATGTTGGCATATGATTAGATTGCCATTATGATCCAAGATGAGGCCATTGGCACCTTCAGTTCCTCCGTTAGGATTTAGGATCGTATAACCTGATGGTTTGAGATAGACTTGTTTTCCATGTTTGGCATCCCATGAATATATCGTATTTTCTGGTACATCTGTGAATATGAGTTTTTGCAAAGTAGGTAACCAAAGTGGACCTTCTGACCATGTAAATCCATCAGCCAAAATTTCTATTTTTGTCCCTTTGTCCAAAACTTTATATATCTCATTGTCAATTACTTGTACTGATGGTGCAGTTTCTGGTTGTAACAATATTTTTTTTTGGCGGCAAGCCCATACATTCAAACATATGAGTGCCAATATTATCATTATTCGGCTACTTGGAAGATGGGATTTATTCATGATGTAAGATCTTTGATTAATAAATGCAGCTTCCACGCATTAAATAATGTAATGGATGGATCGTCTGAAAGCATATTTTTTTCAATATTTTTTTCCTTCTTTTTATATACCCAATTAAATGCCTGAATGAGATTATATTGCTTTAAATTTTCGTACATCTGTGTTAATCTGGTTGAAGGAAGTTTCCCACTTTTATAAAGGGTAGCCAGATTTGATACGGCATTTTTTGTTTTATTAATAAAAACATTATTTAGCTCCAGACCATCGTGGATTACGGGATTGTCTATGTGTTGTATTTGAATGCCTGATTTTTGCAATTGATATGCATACATTAAGTCTTCATAACCATATCCTACAATTTTTTCATCGAAATGATGTTGCTTAAATATTTTTTCGGGTATCAGAAAGTTATTAGATTGAAAATTGAGATATGGGTCTTTTTTCCTTTTTTTCGCGGAAAGTGCCTCTCTTTTAGTACCATATTTCCAGTGAAGGATTTTCTTTTTGGCTCGAGGTTTCTTGGGATAATATTGTCTGCCTCCATAGATGACTTGATCCGGTTGCACAAGACTTATGTAATTTTTTATAAAATCTTTGTTCTTTACAGTACTGTCGCCATCTAGAAATAAAATATAATCAAAGTAAGCAGCTTTACCCAGCCAGTTCCTGATTTTTGATCTACCGAGGTTTTCAGTCATTTCAGTATAATTGACATTAATTTTAAATGCCAATTCTTGATTCATATCTTTGTATTTCTGATCTGAACAATCATCAAAGCAAAGGATTTGATAATTGATATTCAGTTTATTACATTGTTTCATCAACGTATAAACTAGCGGTCGTACATCCTGATTAAAGATAGGAATTACTATGGACAACATATAACTGATCTCCGATTTATCGTGTAAAGAAAGAGGTTTCCTGTATAAAATTCGTTGGTTTGCGCATCAAATTTTAATTTTGAGTGTTTTTTTAATATCAATTTGAAATAATGCGTGATATCAGCGATCTGAATACAGTACTTAATGACCCAAATCTGGCTCCTGACCTTAGAAATATTGCCGAAAAGGTTTTAAATCATCAACGCATCAGTAATGAAGACGCAAATATTTTATTTGAGCAAGGGAGCCTTTCTTATTTGGGAAGTTTAGCCAATTTTATCCGAGAAGAAAAACATGGAGATAACACGTACTTCAATAGAAATTTTCACATTGAGCCTACCAACATTTGCTTATACACATGTACTTTTTGTTCATATTCAAGATTAATCAAAAAAAGATCAGAAGGATGGGAATATACACTTGATGAAATCATGGATATTGTGCGAAGTTTTGATAATAAGCCCGTGACCGAAGTACACATTGTCGGAGGCGTACTGCCGCAATATGATGTGAAATTTTATGTAAATTTATTCAAAGCTATCAAAGCCCACCGACCTGAATTGCATATCAAAGCACTCACGCCTGTTGAATACCATTATATGTTCAAAAAAGACAAGGTGAGCTATGCAGAAGGTATGAAATTAATGCAAGATGCAGGTTTAGATTCTATGCCTGGTGGAGGCGCTGAGATTTTTGCGCCAGAGATTAGAGATCAGATTGCTGGAGGTAAATGTAGTGGCGACCAATGGCTAGAAATTCATGAAATTTGGCACAATTTGGGTGGAAAATCTAATGCTACAATGTTGTATGGCCATATAGAAAACTATTGTCATCGTGTTGACCACCTAGATCAATTGCGCCGTTTACAAGATAAAACCAATGGTTTTCAAACATTCATACCGCTCAAGTTCCGTAATGAAAATAATCAGCTGTCGCATTTGAGTGAAGTATCTGTAGTGGAAGATCTTAGAAATTATGCTATATCTAGGATTTATCTTGACAATTTCGATCATATCAAATCATATTGGCCCATGATAGGACGAGATATGGCCCAATTATCACTATCGTTTGGTGTAGATGATATTGACGGCACCATAGATGATACCACAAAAATTTATTCAATGGCAGGCTCTGAAGAGCAAAATCCAGTACTTACGACAGAAGAATTAGTAAAACTCATTAAACGGGTAGGTAGGAAACCAATAGAAAGAGATACGCTGTACAATGTTCTACAGGATTATAGCGAAGCAGCTTTCGATTCTGATAAAGAATATACAGGTTATCTTTCACTGCCAGTGGTGGGATAGATAGATATACCAAATATTATTTTATATAGAATGAATTTAAATATCATTTAGCTTTCATTCTTTTCTTCTGGAAGTTTAGCGTATGTTTAAAAATTTAAAGGTGTCTTTTGGTCAAAGCGCAAAAGGATGGTTTGGTAATTTTGCCAAAACACTCATGCTGCCGAACTTTCTACTGTTTTTCTCATGATCTTTATCCAATCTTCGGTAGTAGTTGAATCTTCCAAACGTCTGTTCAGTCACTCATCTCCATTGTATAGTAACAAATCCCATCGCACTTTTCTAAAGAAATAATACACCGAATACCATGTTGGAAAAATCGATGGTACATTGATTCCCTAATTATTACATATTTTAAAAATTAAATATACTACTATTCAAAATGAAAAATTATTGACTTTTAATTGTATAATTTGGAAAATAAATTGAAATTTGTCGTCTAAAGCACAAATACGTTTTTTTATGTCGTTGTGTCCATAGTGCTTTTCGCAGAGTTTGCTAAGGTTTCACAGTTTTGGATTCTAGTAAAACTCAATGTCAAATTTGCAAAATTAATAGATTGGAATTTAATAATAAATATATCAAATTAACCAATATTTTAGGAATATATCAGGTCATTCCAATAAAAAACCTTTTATTTGTTAAAGCAAATGGTAAATATATAAAGTGTTTTTTTACTGATGATAATGAAGTAACTTGTTCCAATGTTCATTTGAGTATTGGGAAATTTGTAGAATCATGTAAGTTGATACCAATATTAGTACAAATCCATAAATCGTATGTTGTAAATATTGACAAAATTGAAGAATACGGTGCGTATCCTCAAGAAAACTTAACCATTATCGAAAAAGGTAATAAATTTGACATTCCAATTGCAAGGCGTAAAAGATTATATGTTCATAATATCGTTAAAAGTATAAAAAATATTTAATATGAATACCGATAATTCTTTTTTTTTAAGAGATAAATAACTTTTACCTAAAAATCTAAAATGAAAAAGTTATGGTTCAAAATTTGTTAAATTTTGATCGATTAGGGATGATAGGAATGATTTTGTTTGTTGTCTTCACATGGGCAATCTAATTGATACCTTTGGGAAGGACATTTTCAGAATAAAAGCCATAATTATTTCCATAAAAGGATACTTTTAGACGGATTAGGGCATACTTCTTTATCCCTACCAATGGTAAGGTTAGTTTGAACACTCTTGATTTGTTTGTCCAAACTTATATCTGAAGGATTAGTTGTTCTAGTTGCGACCATCTGTGGGCTGCATGGTAATATTTAGCCATCTTGACGTAAATATTTCTGGCACTACTGACTACTTTTGCAGGTATCTTTACGAACCAGTCCCGAAAAGTTTTATATTCTTCTCGCCATGTTTTTTTACACGCTGTGAAGCGCATGATAATAGAGATGTTGTATGCCAGCACAGATAATTGCCACAATATATCATTGCCATGAAAGTTTCGCATTCTCGTTTGACCAGCGAGTAGATGATTTTTCGTTTGTTCTATCCAGTTCTCACTCTCGGCTCTTTGACCATAGATTTCATGTAGTATATCACCACTTGGATAAGGCAGATTAGAACAATAACAAAAGTATTTGTACTCGGCAACACGCTCTGTTTTACCAAAATTCTCCACTTCCACATATCCGACGATCACTCTGACGGCGTGTAATGTTCTTGTAGTACTCCAGCCTTTTGCTTTGTAATTAAACCTGCTCACCGCCATGTTTGTATTGCAAGCTAATGTGCGCCAACTTTGAACTTTCAATAACGCTTTTAAGTTTTTTAATTTTACCTTTACCAAATAAGTATGACCATTTTGTTCTAATAAATCAAATAATGCACCGTTAAAAAATCCACTATCTGCTCGAAGGAATACTGATGTGATTTTATTAGGTAAAGTTTTAAGTGTTTGGCGGATAAACTCCACTACACCATTGCCAGTATAGGCAGAACCTGTTCTAAACCAACTGTTTACTAAATATTTAACTTCTGAGACATAACACAAAATCGGGTGGTAGCTGTTGGCTCCTTTCTTGTGTGGATTATATCCCTTAGCAGCTCCATCCTGATTGCCATATACAGTTTGTTCGGTACTGTCGAGGTCTAAAGTAATATGCTGTAATGATAAGCTATCTAAATAACTCTTGTTAAAAACCAATAATCTTTCATGTAATGCTATTGCTCCCTTTTGTCCCAAGGAACTAATGCGTTTGCCTATGGTGTCTTCGTCAATATGTTTTTTTAAGCCTAAAATGGTCTTTACCAATACGTCTTTGGTGAAAATTTCTATACTTGATATGTGCTTAACGCCACATAAAGCTGAGCATAAAAAGCTCAACAGAACTTGTGTAGTACTGAACTTTGTCGCATTATGTTTAACAGTTGGAAACAAGTCGTCAAATATGTAAGGTATATTAATTTTATCAATGTATTTGAACAAAACACTAAGACCACCATACTGAGTAAGTCGTTCAGCAGAGAAAGAACTTTTAGTTTTTATACCTTCAAATCGGATATGTTTTGTATTTTTGACTCGCATCTATTAAGTGTATTTATATGTTACTAATTTTTATGTTTAGTAGCCTAAAATTAAACATATTACCACTAATAGATGCACTTTTTATAGTTTTTTTTTAGATTTTTAGGTATTATACAATGGATCACTGCTTCCGAAATCAACAATCAATGGCAAATCGTAGAGAAATCAGCAGATGGAATTTCTAATTGGGCTGAAGTAGATAGAGTATCTGGATCTATGTCGTCCGATGGAAATAGAAGTTATGAAGTCATAGACCACAAACCTTTCGGCTTGACATATTACAGAATCCATTCTATATATTATGATGGATTTGAAGAGTTTTCAGATATTGTTTATGCACGTAGTAACAATTTTGCAACTGATAATAATGTGCAAATAGTTCCTAACCCAACATCTGGTCATATCAATGTTTTGTATTATAGCTCGACTGATACAGAACTTGCGGTTACCATTACAGATGCAAGTGGTAGGAAATTTTACACTGAAAAGAACCAAATCCTTAAAGGTGAAAATGCAAAAGGGATAGATGTAAGCAACCTAACATCCGGTTTATATTTTCTACAAACTGAATTGGATGGAAAAGTTTCCAATAAGCGATTTGTAAAATATTAATCGACGATTATACTCCTATTTTACAAGAATAAAAAAGGCGTCAGTGATTTCATTGACGTCTTTTGTTTTTATATGCACATTAGGTAAAATTTAGGTATAATGGCTATTTTTGATGCTGTATATTTTTCTGAGAAAAGGGAATTTGAAATACGAATGTTCAAATTTACGATAATATTCATTAGTCCTGAAATTACTGGATATTAATGCTCAAATCTACGATTCTGCCTCACTTTTGGCAAACCCATGTCAGGCTTATGTGCCTTTTCTATCGCAAGTGTTTCGGTTTTAGGTTTTGTTCAGCACTTTCTATTATTTCGGTAAGTCGTTTTTGTCTTGTTTCTGCTGTCTGGGCACTTAAAAGCCAATACAAAATGATTTTCTTAAAGGATTTACTTGAATTAAAAAAGAAATCTTTTGAATTTGGGTTTTTATCTAATTCTGTTTCCAAGTCTGCTGGAATAATTAATTCTTCAACTTCATCTAAAATTGTCCAAGAGCCATTTTGTTTTGCTAAGTGTATGCTTTCAAATCCTGCTTCTGTCATTAAACCTTGTTCTATAAGTTCTTGAACTTTGTTTTTATTAATTTTCGACCAGGTACTTTTGGGTTTACGTTTGCTGAAAAATTGGTGTGAAGTGTCTTTGTCAATTGAAATTCTCTTGCTGTCTATCCAACCAAAACAAAGTGCTGCGTCAACTGCTTCGCTCCAAGTAATAGATTTTTTTTCTGATTTTTTGTTATAAAATACAAGCCAAACGGCTTGCTTTGAAAGATGGTTTTCTTGTAACCATTTTCGCCAAACTGTTTGACTTGTAGGATAAAATATTTCTATTTCGTCTTTCTGCATTTTTATTATTTCATAGCAACTAATATAACATTAACAATAGTAATGCCCACTAAAAAATAGCTTCCGCTAATTAAACCATAGAAAAACGGTCGAGGAATGTTTGGATTGATAGCGATATTAACAGTGTTACTAACCAAATAACCTATGCCAATGATTAATGAAAATTCTAATGCTCCTGCATAAGTTTTAATGTTGAGAGCATACAATAATATGGCACTCGCTAGAATGTATCCTATACTGCAAACTGCTGGTCCAATAATAAAGAGTAATGAAGTTGGTAATGTTTCATTTTCTTTACCCAATGAAATTTTATATTGTTTACTAAACAATAGTACATACCATACATATCCGAGCATAAAAAATGCAAAGAATGCGATTAAAATGCTTAACCAATTTAAATTTGAAAGTTGATTCATCATGATGTTTACTTTATTTTTGTGAGCCACAAAGTTAAAATGGACTTATGACAACCTTATGTCAGGGGGCAAAACGAGTTAGTGAAATTTATCAAAATATTCTTGTAAAGTCATTCTATGTTGTTCAAATTTTTCTGAAAGGACTTGCATTTTTGTAATTCTATCTAAACGAAAAAACCTGAATTCTTTCCGCAAACGACACCAAGCAATTAGCAACCAATTTTCTGTTCTTATCAATGCAAATGGCTCAATCATTCTTTTTGTTGATTTGCCATTTTCATTAGTGTAATCAATTTCCGTTAAATTAAGGTTAGTAATAGCAAGTTGTAAATCAGATAACGTGTTACTGTTTATTAATTTTTCATGATTTGCGCCTGATATAGTCCTTTCTGAAAGTAAATTAACTCTGTCTTTTACGTTATAATTCAAAACGGATTTAATTTTTCAATGGCTTCTGTATAATCTTTTATAAAAGAAGAGTCTTTACTTTTGAGAACTAATTTTTCCGCAAGAATCAAAGCATTTGCTTGGCTTTCGGTAAACATAACTGGTGGAATTTTGTAGCCTTCCATTAAAGAATAGCCTTTCCTTCTTCTGTTATGATTGGAACTCCTGCCTGTTCTAATGCTCTAATGTCTCGGTAAATCGTCCTAACACTTACATTAAATTTGTCAGCAAGATTAGTCGCTGTCAATAGTCGTTTCGTTTGCAGTTGTGTTAAAATTGCAGTCAGTCGTGAAAGTCGTTTTGTGTTGTTGTTGTTCATTTTTATATTCTGACTGTCAATGTTTGTAAGGTCTAGTGGTATTAAGCTTAACGGTTTTGTGCTTGCCAAAGGTAGAGAATTTGAAATACTAATGCGCGCTGTCTTTAGCTTCTTGTTTATTCAGGTTTGTTGCCGTTTCTTTCAGCTGTTTATAGGTTAGCTTTGAAGCAGCTTCTTTCCACGTCTCTGTTATTTCTTTCTGTAGCAAAGTATTTAATGAATTGTTCTCACTATAATGCACATTTGGGTCAGGTTTCCAAATAAGTATGTCGTTTGGTTCACAATTCAAGGTAAGACATATCTTCTCAATGTGGTCAAGTCTGAAAGTGCTTGTCTTACTATTTAGAATATTGGTGGCAGCATGTCTTGTGAAGCCTGCTTTCACTAAATAGGTGAAAGGTTTTTCGATTCCTCTGGCTCTAATTATAGGTGTAATGTCAAGTGTCAGCATGTTTAATTGTCTATTGGTGTTTATGATTCAAGGTGTTTTCTGTAAGAATTGGAAAGATATACAAACAAACATGCTAAAAGTACTGAATGTTGTGAAAGTTCTACAAACAATTGTGAAAAAATCTAAAATGCAGTTAAAAGTTATACAAACAAACATGCTAAAAGTACTGAATCTGGCGAAAATACTACAAACAATGTTTAAATATTCTAAAATGAAATTGTATGTTTTGCAAATAAAGATGAAAAAAATACAAACTATTTTGCTAAAAGTACAAACTATTTTAGGGGTTTTCTCTCTATGCTTTTCTAAAATTGATTAACCACAAACGTTGAATGAGAGAACCGCAATATCAATTGCGGCTAGGGGAAGTATTTGTGTATATACGGTGGTAATGCTAAAGCTCATGCTGAAGCTTGACAGGCTATGATAAATTGTGAGAGACGTTCCCCATCAGTTTCGGCTGGTGGGTCCGTCACCTCGATTAATGGCTGCCGTTCTATTCATTTGGTGGTATATATCCATAAATTTTCGTCTTTTCTAAATTGTCATTACTATTTGTGTTAATTTCCCAAGTCATTAAGAAGTCTGGGTCAATTACTATTTCTTTTGTCGCTCTTAGTTTATATTCGCCCTTTTCAGCCTTTTATGTTTTCCTTATAATAAGGCATCTGAAAAATAGTTTCGTCTTTCCTTTTTAGTCTTATCAGTCCATCGTTAGTTAATTCTGATACGATTCCGTGAGTTTGGTATTGTTCTATTAATTCTCCTTCCTTGTCAATAAAAGTAAGTCCAATTAGAAAAACTTTGCCTTTCAAATATTCTTGTAGGTTGTTCGTATGTCACATTACATAGAGTAAAGTGTTTTTAAAAAACTTCCATAACCGCCAATGTCAATTAGTTCATCTTTGTCTGATTTAATTGCAAGTCCAAAAGTTTTACTGTCTTCGTCAAAATAGATTTTGTAGCCATTTCCATCTTCATTTTCTTCCAACACTGTCCATAACTCATAAAACATAAGTAGAGTCATTAGCGTTCTTCATATTTCTGTCTTCTTGTTGGTTTAATTAAACACTTTGTTAGGTCAAGTCCAAATACGTTTTAAATCATCTCTACCTACACGTCGGTCTTAATTATTTCTTCTATTTCAGTTGAAGTCATTTCTTGTGTGTATCGTTTTACGGTTGCCACTAACGGTTTTGGGCTTGCCGAAGGTGGGGAATTTGAAATACGAATGCTCAAATTTACGATAATGTTCAATAGAATTCCAAATGCTCAAACCTACGATTCTGCCCCACTTTTGGCAAACCCATGTTGAACTAAACCTTTGGTAGCTCACTGGCTTGATAATTGTCATTGCAAATATAAATAAATGTATTAAGTTATGGCAACAAAAAAAAGAATCCCGAAGACTTAGGATCACACACCATCATTTTTAGAGCAAGAGTTGAAGTTGAAGGCTTCTCTGATCAGCTGGACAAGTTTGAAAAGAAACTATCTGTATTGGGTAGAGCACGAAGCACCTATCTTAACTATTCCCGTCATTTGGCAAAGATGGCCTTGCACTTTAAGTGCTTACCCACTGAGTTAGAAGAAGACCAGATCAGCGATTATCTTCATTTGCTCAAGCAGGAGCATAATACACCATCAGATTCTTACTTTAAGCATACTGTTTTTGGTCTGCGTATGCTCTGCAAAGTAGAACATATCAAACCGCATGATATAGGTCTCCCTAGCATCAAGCGGCCCAATAAGCTACCTGTGGTATTGTCAAAAGCGGAGATGTGGTCTTTATTGCAAGCGCCTGATTTACTAAAACATAAGATACTCATTGGCCTTTTATATGGCTGTGGCTTGAGATGTTTAGAAGCAAGGAGTGTTCGGATTCAGGACATAGATATGGATCGAAAGACCTTACATGTCGTGCAGGGCAAAGGCAAGAAAGATCGATATGTGCCTATCAGCGATCATCTCATCCGAGGTATTCAAAAGTATCTTGATGCCGAAAATCCAGATACCTGGCTCTTTAATGGACAGCCTGAAGCCAATCGCAAAGGTGGAGACTTCGACTCGCGATATTCACAGAAAGGTGTCCAGTGGGCAGTGTCGAGTGCCGCAAAGAAAGCTGGTATCATCAAACACATCAATGTCCACACGTTGCGCCACACGTATGCTACGCATCTACTCGAGGATGGTATGGATATCATGACGCTCAAAGAGATGCTTGGACATGAGCGAATAGAGACAACACTCGTCTATCTGCATATAGCCCAAAGCGGTCGCCGCAAAGCATTCAGCCCACTAGACACCTTGTTTACAGAATGCGGGCCACGTTCGAAGTAGCGCATGTGCTCGATCGATCATGGCATTGTGTGGAGAAGGACACACTTAATGGCTGGCAAATACGGACACTTAGAGCGATTAAAGATTGTCGAACCATCGCACTGGGTGGCCATGTCGATGGTTGCGATAGCTGTGGACATGTACAGATAAGTTACAATAGTTGTCGCAATCGCCACTGTCCCAAATGCCAAGGTCACAAGCGTCAGCAATGGATCGAGGCGAGAGAGACTGAGTTGCTCCCTGTACCGTACTTTCATGTAGTTTTCACACTGCCTGATACACTAAATCCTTATGCTATTCATAAACCTAAGGTTATTTACGATGCACTTTTTCAAGCGGCTTGGGAGACGATAGAAGCATTTGCAGGTAAGAAAAACAAGGCAGGCATGATCAGCATCTTACACACGTGGGGGCAAAATTTATCACTCCATCCACATATCCATTGCATTATTCCAGGTGGAACGGTAGACCAAAACGGAAAGTGGAAATTATCAAAGTCATCTGGTAAGTTTCTTTATCCCGTCAAAGCAATGAGTAAGATATATCGCGCTAAGTATGTGGCTATTCTAAGGGCATCGGAACTTGAAATAGAGCAATCAACTTTCGATGCATTATTTAAAAAAGAATGGGTGGTGTATGCCAAAAGACCTTTTGGATCACCCAAATCCGTGATAGAATATCTTGGTAGATATACTCATAAGATCGCTATCTCAAATCACCGTATACTGTCCATCGATGATCATACAGTG
The DNA here is from genome assembly GCA_016717105.1 of Saprospiraceae bacterium. GTDB lineage: Bacteria > Bacteroidota > Bacteroidia > Chitinophagales > Saprospiraceae > OLB9. The sequence goes on from JADKGF010000005.1 coordinate 123,182, forward strand.
AGAATATCATACAAGGATTATCGTACAGAAGGTCAAAAGAAAACCATGACACTCAGTCATGCAGAATTTATCCGCAGATTTGCGCTTCACATCCTACCGAAGCGATTTGTAAGGATTAGGCATTATGGGATACTCAGCAGTAGTTGGAAGCCAAATAAACTACCCAATCTACAAGCCGTATTAACAGCACTGCCTATACGATTACTACCAACCGGTATTAAACATCCAAAAGCCCAATCATGCCCTTGCTGTAAGACAGGACGTATAATTACCATTATGACGTTCGGGAGACGAGGGCCTCCAAGTGAGTATAATAAGGCTGCATATGAAAATCCTACATCTCAAAAATCTTGTTGATTTTGGGTAGGGGAAGGTATATCCCATATTGAATAGAATTTAGTGATTTGGCTCACTCTATGACTTAAACTCATCAAAAATACTACCAAATCCCTTGTAATCAACCTGCATGGGATGTGGAGTTGTCAATTGCTTAACGATATCTCCATAACAAAACAAATAAGTTTTCAAATTTTGCTCCGCTACAAAGGTTCCGTTCAACAGGGCGTTCATCGCTTGTCCGCTGGACACGACGAACGTTCCCAATTTAATCAGTAAAATCCCGTAATATTTTTAATACTCTGTTTATAATTATGACATTCTCGAACTTTTGCTTATTTAAAAATTCTTGTTCTACAGTGATGTTGTTAGCTGCCAAATTTATTAATAAAATTACCTTTATATTCAAGATTTAATTATATTTGTTTGAGAAAGTACCTTCTTAGTCTAAAATCGTATTCCGTTAAATCCATATCTACAATATCAATTTCCAGTATATGATCTTTTATTTGTTAGAGATCTGTCTATTACATCTGATGATCTGTAAAATATTTTTTAATGCAATTATCTTTATCTGCATTCCATATTCTGTTTTTACTCGGTTTTGTAGTCTTCTTCATTCCTTCAAATAAGACCATTTCACCAAATTGAAATTCAAATCCTTTGAATCGTCTATATATAAAATAGAACGTAGTAAGAATGGGATTGAATTTTCACTTCTTATAAAAACATAATGTGTCAAGTATTTTATGGTTTGACAACCATTTTGTTCGTGCTCTCTACTATTGAATATTATTTTGACTTGATATGTCACTATATTTCCCATATATTATTCTTGATAACGGCAGTTAGATATCTGGTGGATTGGCAATAGCCCAATCTGACACGATGATCGCTTGTTAGTAATCGTTTATAAGTTTATTTTTATACTAATTATAAGAAATTATTTCTGTTTTATTCAGTTTCAAAATTACTTTGATGCAATAAAAATATGTTCACTGGGACTAATATTAAGGACTCTTACTACCATAATTAAAAGATAATAAAGAAAGTGATAAAACATAAACTGAGTCTAGCAAAAAGAAAGTAAGTAAAACCAACCAAATGATTCTAAATTGTTTTTTTTTTTGTGCTTTAAAGTAATATAAGATGCTAAAAAGTCCCAATGATTATCATAATTGATGTAATGGTACCTAAGTTAAATTTTATTCCAAAATGAAATACTTTGCAAACCAATGTTGCAAGAAATGTTTGTTAAACAAGATTAGAATTTTGTTTAATTCACTTCGAATAAGAATTTAGTCTAAGATTTGTTTTTACTTTCATTCAGATTCTCTCAGTTTTAGAATCCACTTTGTTGTTAGATCAATTATTAAGAAAATTAATGCAAAATGTTATACAGAGCCATCCAATCAATGCAGGTACAATTCATTAAATCCACTGCATTTCCAGTCCGTTGCAGCTACTGCACAACCCCAATTCCAGTTATTAAAAGTCCTATAATTATTGTTGATTTTGAAATATGTTTGATTTGTTTCAATTTTTATTATTTAATAGTGCATTTATTCATTAATAATTATTCAAATAAAAAATTGTTTTTGTTCGATTGGAGTAATTTTATTTAGGCTACTTCTAATGATTGTTAATTTGTTTAAACCAACTCAAATATAAACAAAATTTCACATTTACATCTCCCATTCAAGAAATTTACGACATTAACATTTAGGCTATTTAAAACACTTGAATTTACACCCATTATTTCTCTTGTCACTAATGTCACCAAGACATAGACTTCTCATTTTGTCAAAGAGTATACCTCAATCCTGAATGCAACGAACAGAGAGTCCTTCCGCCCGATTGCTTATTAAAATGCTGGCACCGCTGTTGTAGAAGTTGAGGAAGCGTGAATTGTTACTATAAATCGTACTACTCCAATAGCTGCCGTTGTTACCCTCACCATTGAGCAAACCATAACTTCCTTCACGATAGCCCGCCATGGGCAATTTTAGTGGTGATGCAAAGGCACCATTTCCCATCATTGCTGCTCCATGTTCTTCGCTCTTGCTCCCATTCTGCTGCAGTAGGTATTCGAAATCCCGAAGGACATGGATTGTTTTCAGCAGCGGTACCTGACCACATATGTGTTTCAACAGGACTTAACCAATTATAGGGGCTTGTACTGTTTGTGACAAATAAACCATTTGAAGTAAAAAAACTGCTCGACTGTGTTGTGGTTATTCCTGATGTTCGTATCTGATGCCCATCAGCATTGCGCCCCCACTGATAGAGGCACCATACTGGCAGCATCTGTTGGGGGGCTGGTTGCAACTGGGTAGCACTGAGATTGGGTCGAGCCATACCTTTCCAGTGATAGGATTAACTACGGTGCCATAATTTCCGGTGTTACTTGATATCACCGCTTGCCATGCTCCGTTGATGTACTGATGAAGACCTTTTGTCCCACAGTCTGTAAGATTATGATCAAGCCTTCAGCTGGTGTAGCGATAGCATCCCTTTGTACCCAAGTCATACGTGGCGGGAGAAATCCTCTAGTAGTAGATGTCACGTCAAGGGCTGCAGAAGCATTTGGGGCAAGAACACCTATGCCTACACTACCTCCAAGTGGCTGGAGTGAGAGCGGATCAGCTGTGATACCATTAAATCCTGATTGGACCCATCCCGAATAAGGTTGCGTTTCTGATTTACCAAAATCAACACCTTCATCATTATTTGTACCAATACCAACTCTCAATACACCAGTGGATGTTGCGCCGGGGATAGAAGGGTTACTGGCTGTTCCAACGGTCGTCAGCTTACTGGGAGGATTAGATGTACCCACTCCTACATTTTGTGCTGCCGCTCCTATACTAATGATGAGTAGAAATAAATAAAAAAAATGTTGTCTCATGATGATAATAATTTAAATGATCAAAAAAATTGATATTTTTTATTTTACAAATTAAGTGAGTTATCTTCAAAATTATCGACGTTCCTTATTTCATCAATATACTCTAACTATTAATCCACACTATGTACATGACAAAAATTTGATGGCTCGTGCAAAATCTCTACTATTATTGGTATATAGAGCCCTCATTATGAATTCGAGTCCTGCTTTGAAAACACTTTTTGATGGCCTTCCATGCGCTTTGCAGATGAAAATTTCAGGATTTTTTTTCTTAATCATCAATCCTGTTATCAGCATCCATGAATAGCTTAATGCGATCAATCCAATCAGAGTTTCTATTCTTGAATCTTTTTGCAAGTGTGTATCCTCCATGTGAAAACCATTCGATTTCATATTTTTAAACATACTTTCTATCTGCCATCTCTGGCCGTAAACTACTGTCACATCCGTTATCTTTTCTTGTGACAAAATGATCAGGTATTCCGATTTATTTTTATCATTTTTAAACCTAAATCCACTAACATAAACTTCCAATTTACCATATTTATATTTTTTATTATTGGAATGTTTGCCTTTTCTGGAGTTTGATTTTACTATGTTCTTTACGGATATCTTTTGACTATCATGGTACACTTTTTGATTTTCTTTTATTCGAATGACGAAGGTTATACCATTGTCGTTCAAATAGTTATACCAACAGACACCGCCAAATTCCCTGTCGCCAATGATATACTTTATTTTACCCGCACCTACCTTGTCAATGATTTTATTCAGTAAATCCCATCGATCACCTTTTGATTGCTATTACCTTTTTATTCAACAGTGACCAACCCAATGGAACACTATATCCTTCGTATAAAACTGATATCATCAGGATATTAATTTTCTTCTTCCCAAGCTCCCAATTGGTACGATCTATCAGTAAGGTATATGGCCCGTCGTCCAGTTTTTAACCACTTTAAAATCATCTGTATCAGAGATGTGTTGGTCCAGTTTATCTCTTTAATAAATCGCTGCAATCGTCGGTAATTGCTTCCCGTTTTACTTTTTCGTATCCATCGCCAAGGCTATCTTGGCGAGGTTTACACTAGTAACTTGAACAATGGCAAGAATAAATAATCCTATAAGATCTATCCTTGGTTTTGTTAATGTGCTTAGGTTCTTCATCAGTTCTCTTGGTAAGTTCTTTAACTTTACCCTGAGTAGCCATGATGTTTTGGTTTTATTTATCACATAATCAAACGTTTATCATTGGCTACGTGTTTTTTTGTCATGTACATAGACATCCACAACACAAATATAAACAAACTTCCACATTTTTACATTCCATTCAAGAAATTTACAACATTAACATTGGACTATTTAAAACTCTTGAATTTATTGTGTTTGGTCTTTGGTCACATGCGTATCTTTTTATCTCCAGATTATATTAAAAAAGTTGCACGCATTATAAAATAAATGGCCGACATAAAATGTTAATTAAAATACCATAGCATTAATATTTTCAAATCATAAATTAAAATATAGATTTTTAAAAAACAATGGATAAATAAAATAATTCTAATATTTTACACATTATAATAATAATTAATATCTTTGTTCTGAAGATCCAAATTATTTCTTAGATTGTATCTCAAAATCTTAATTAACCTCTCCAAAATATCTCTTGACTTAATGTTAAATTCCAAAATATATAAATTTATCTTACTCACAACTATCTGTGTTGTTCTTTTCCAATCATGTGCAAAAAAAATGACACCTAAGACTCCAAATGAATCTGAAAGTTAGAAGACATATCTAAAGGGGAAAAAAAAAGATACCGCCAGGCCACCTGTTTCATTTATGATAAAAGAAAAAAACTTTGCGTTCAATTTTGATGAAAGCCAAGAGTTATCCGCAGTTTTGGACAAAGCAACGGCAGCTGATAAATTGGTCTTTGTGGATATCAATGCTAAATGGTGTACGCCGTGCAAACTTATGCAACGCGATGTCTATACCCACGAAGAGACAGCAGCATACTTTAATGAGCATTTTATCAATTATATGGTGGATGCTGACACGTTAGAAGGTCCCGACCTCAGGCTTATTTACGACATCAAAACGATACCTACCCTATTGTGGTTGGATAATAAAGGAAGAGTGGTGCACAAAAAAGAAGGCGCTTGCTATCATGCAGAGCTCATCCGTAATGCTGAAATAGCATTACAAACCAAGAAAAATTAAAGATTATTTGCTTGCCTTTTTATGGTCTTCCAAAAACTTGGCAAGTCCGATATCGGTAAGTGGATGATTGAGCAATCCTAAGATACTACTCAATGGGCAAGTGACCACATCAGCACCAGCTTTGGCAGCTTGGACGATGTGCAACGGAGTTCTGATCGACGCAGCAAGGATCTCTGTCGAATATCCCTGTATAGAATAAATGGAAACTATCTCTTCGATAAGCTTCATGCCATCCCAGTTGATATCATCGACTCTACCTACAAATGGCGAAAGATATGTAGCGCCTGCCTTAGCAGCTAGTATAGCCTGACCTGCCGAAAAAACAAGAGTACAATTGGTATTTATCCCTACTTCCGAAAAGTAAGAGATTGCCTTGATACCTTCTCTAATCATAGGGACCTTTACGACGATATTTTCGGCAAGATCAGCCAAGACTTTGCCCTCTTCGATCATACCTTTGTAATCTGTGGAGATAACCCTCAGCACTTACATCACCTTCTACGATTTTACATATTTTTTTATAGTGTGCAAGAATATTTTTATCACCGGTGATACCTTCTTTAGCCATTAATGATGGATTTGTCGTAACACCATCAAGGATACCAAGATCCATGGCTTCTTTGATTTGATCAAGATTGGCTGTATCGATAAAAAATTTCATAAGCTTGCGAGATTGTGTGGAAAGGATATAAACTAAAATGTGAGGAAACACACCGCACCGCTCAACTTCCTACCCTTGCTGCATTTCTGCCCTGGGGGAGTTCGGAAGGAGCTGGTCGTATGCCCCTCACGCCGCAAAGGTATGAGGATTTTTGAGATATCAAAAACTAAATCCAAGAAAATGTTTTATTAAAATATGTTGGGGCAAAATCATTTTCGTCTTTTGAAAAATAAAGTTTCGCCAGATTGTAGCATTTGCTGCCATATAAGGGTATCCACTTTGTCCTTTCTGTTGGTTTCGATTACTAAAATATCTGATAACAAATCAATCTTCCCACCAGATTTGGTCTGTTTTGTGACCTTTTGTATTTGCGGATGCCAATAAAATGATTCGTCTTCAATAAATACATATTGATTTTTCAAATTACTCAAATCTGTATCTTTCATGCTTTGTACCCAGGCATTGACATCATAATAATACAATTGAAAAGGATATCTTTTAAAATTTAGAAAGGTAAAATATATGGTTATTGTCAGCATGATCAGTACCAACATATTTTTCCAAAATCTTGTACGGTCTTTTATTAACGAAATAATAATGAGAAATAAAATAACCCAATAAAACCAACAATGGATGATCACGTTCCGATAAAATGGTATTTTTTTAATTATCAAGCTGACCGCTATGAAACCAAAAACCAGACTTAAAAACAACCTTACTAAAACGATTTGTTCCTTTTGTTTATTCATGACAACCAAACCAACTGGCAATATTATAAGGATGACAGCCAACCAAGTGGAAGTTCCAGAACCAAACCATTCATTGAATAGGCCTTGAAAATAGTTGCTTAGAAAAAATGATTGGAAAAATTCGGATGTTGTCAAGTCTGTAGGAGCAGCCACATATTTATTGGCTACTACCGATTGCCATCCTGAAAATGTAACTACCGGTATATACAAAATCAAACTTAAGATAAGTATCCTGATGGACGCATAAATATATTTAAAATCAGGAGTGCGATAAGGTTTACCTGATAAGATTACAAAAACGCTCAATCCAATCCAATAAAATAAAAATGATGGTATCGTCCACATGCCCAATGCCATGACAATTACATAAGTGGAGAGATGTCTGGTTTCTTTGGTTTTTAGATAAAAATACACCAGCTCAAAGGCAATCCATGCCAACAATAATTGCAAACTATATCCGCGTGCCTGAGTTGCAAAACCAATGATAGGAAAAATGGTCGATAACAGCAGTATAAACACCAATTTTATAAAAATGTCAGACTCAAACCGTCCAATAAACGTCCAAATCCGCACCAAAATTATAGAAAACGACAATCCAGAAATCACTCTTCCTGTCCAGATCAAATCATCATGAAATATTGACAACCAGTGGTTTAATGCATTGAAAAAAATGTGATTGTTTGGTAATGGGTAAAAACTAATGGTTTGAAAAAATGGCTTAGATGCAAAATTGATGGCAGAAAACACTTCATCAGTTGCATATGCTGCCCTACTCTGCCAAAAGAACCAAATCAACATTCCAAGCATGAAAATCATTAAGTCCACTTTGCAGTTGCTCCAATTGATTGGGGAAAAGGATTTGGTTTTTATGTCTAGTTTTATATTCCTAGTTGAAATTGCAACAATTAATGACATAAAAAACAAAATCCAAATATAGGTCTCACCAAACCCTTTAGTCTGAGAAGTAAAAAAAATACTTGACCACACATCATTTTTATAAAAGTTAGGTTCTAGATTTTGATACCAATCTACTAGGACTTGATATTCACTACTTGTATACCAAATCCCATATAATAGAACTAAGACACTAGTCAAGGACCAGAAAATAGGTACTATACAGTTGATTGTGCGATTCATCTTACAAATGTAAGAAAATGAAACCAAATCACAGTTGGTAATCCCATTAACTAACTTTAAAATTAATCCATCAAAAAACTATTATAATTCCAATTTATTGGGCATTGACAGCAAATATGAACATGATTTAAATAAAAAACACATAAAATATTTCTAAATTGGCACTTCAAAATTGTAGTTAAAAAAATGTCTGGATACACTATATCAGGTCAAATCATTGACATCATAAATAAAGTCATTTCCAAAGGTATAATTGTCGTAGAAAATGGAAAAATAAGTAAAATTTCACCTTCTGATACTGTAGATGATCAATATATTTTGCCTGGTTTCATAGATGCACATATCCATATCGAAAGCTCGATGGTAACACCTTATGAATTCGCACGCACAGCATTGGGACACGGCACGATAGCTACAGTATCTGATCCTCATGAAATAGCCAATGTTTGTGGGCTGGAAGGTGTGCAATATATGATCGAAAACGCAAAAGACGCCAAACTAAAATTTCACTTCGGTGCACCATCATGTGTTCCCGCCACCGCTTTTGAAAATGCAGGTGCCACGATTGGACCATCGGAGATTGAAGAGTTGATGCAATCCAGTGACATCTGGTATCTGTCAGAAATGATGAATTATCCCGGTGTCTTGGCCGATGATCCGGAGATCCTTGCAAAGATAGCTTCAGCGCATAAATACGGCAAACCTGTAGATGGGCATGCACCAGGACTAAGAGGTGATGATGCGAGAAAATACATAGAACATGGGATTAGCACTGATCACGAGTGTGTCACACTTGAAGAAGCATTAGATAAGCTCAAATATGGTATGAAGATAATCATCCGCGAAGGATCAGCAGCCAAAAATTTTGATGCATTGCATCCGTTGATAGCTACACATCCAGAAATGGTCATGTTTTGTAGTGATGACAAACATCCTGATGATTTACTTATTGGGCATATAAATTTACTGGTCGCACGGTCTTTGGCTTTGGGCTATGATTTATTTGATGTCCTAAAAATAGCATGTCTAAATGCTGTGAATCATTACAAATTGCCTGTTGGTACGCTGAATATAGGAGATGCTGCCGATTTTATTGTAGTACAAGATCTTCAATCATGGCAAATCAAACAATCGGTCATAAATGGAGAAATCGTATTTGAAAATGACACACCAAATAAAATTCATTCAAAACCACAACCAATAATTAACCAGTTTAACACGCTGGAAGTATCACCAGAAGCATTAAAAGTCTCTGATGACGGCGAATTGACACCAGTAATTTGTGCCATTGACGGATCGCTTATCACAGAGAAACTGATGACTTTTCTACCTGTTACTGACAGGAATAAAATGATAGATTCTGACCATGATATTTTAAAAATAGTGGTAATCAATCGCTATCAACCAAGCAAACCTGCTATTGGTTTTATTAAAAATTTTGGATTAAAATCTTGCGCCATTGCTTCTACTGTAGCACATGATTCACACAATATTATTGCGGTAGGTGATGATGACGACTTGTTGGCAAAAGCGATAAACCAATTGGTAAAATCTAAAGGAGGATTATCAGCAGTTAGCAACACTGAAAGCAAACATATAGCGCTTCCTATAGCTGGACTGATGAGTGATTTGTCCGTTGTGGAAATAGGCAATGCTTATACTGAAATATCTTCTTTTGTAAAATATCGTGGTTGTACATTACATGCACCGTTTATGACCTTATCCTTTATGGCATTGCTTGTAATCCCAAAAATTAAGATCAGTGATTTGGGAATGTTTGATGCAGAAGAGTTCCACTTTTATTAAACAGCTTCGGAAGTTATTGTGATTTTCCGACAATGCAACGTGATCATGCACCTGCTTGTTATTGTCATTTATTTTCTCTTCTTTTAAAGAATTCTTTTCCACCAAAACTCTTATAACCAAATTTATTTGATTCAAATTCTACGAGTGCCATTTGCCAACCAGGTTCGATTTCTAAACTGTCGAATTCAATTTGTAAGACTATATCTCCTCTACTATTAATGACTCCATATTTATCATTAATTCTAACTTTTGCATATGAAACTTCATTTTGAAGTGACCTGTTAAAAAAAACATCATCATATTTGAACTTAATCAGATTTGATAATTGGAAATTAGCTTCTCTTTCATGGTTTGAAGAAATGGCTTCATCAACAATAATTCTTTTACAACTCCATATATCAAATAGCCCGTACTTATCATTCTTTCTTAGTAAAATATGACTGTTTCCATAGGGAATTATTTCATCAATTTTCAAATTTGAAGTATCAATCACTTCGATAATATTCGAAGTATCAATTTTCACATAATATTTAAATACAAGCTCGTTTTTACCATTTATTTGTATGAAATAGTCATTTGGATTAGCTGGATGTACAACATTGCATCCACCATCATCTATAGGAATACAATCATTCCTTTTCATTTTTCTTCCTTGTCTGTTAATTAAGAAAGTGTCGTTTTTCACAGATACTGAGGCACAATTTGAAATAAAGCTTGTAGCTGAATCATATTTTGCTTTTATATGCAAATAACCATCATTTTTAATATATCCATATTTCCCATTTAATTTCACTAAAGCAAGTCCATTCATAAAGAATTCTACTTTTTCATAAATTGGTCTTCTATTACTGTTTCTCCTTCAGAGTTTGCATATCCCCATTTATTGTTTTCCCCAATTGGATATAATATTCTTTTGTCTATTGATAAGTTCTCTACTTCTTTTGACATAACACATCCTAAGAATAAAGAAATGCCCATTAATATTGCAATTTTACTTTTCATACTTACCATTAATTAGAGCTATTGCCGAATGATGGCTGTATTTCCCTGTATGGTCATTTGACCTTGATTTTGAATGGTTGATCCTAGTCCCAAATTTGCACCACTTTCTATAATATGAACATTGTCAAGTGTTAATGTACCTTGATTCAATGCTGCTCTACCCCACAAACCGCTGTCTGGTAAAAGGTGAACATACTTTAAATTTAGTGAATTCCCAGGATTGATAGTAAATATCGGATAAAACCCATTTGCAGAAACCGAATAAACGGAACTTGTATTGGCTTGTACAATATTTACATTTTTATTTATTTGAATTGTGCTATCTGTCAATAAAATTTGCTGACCAATAATAGATGGTGCGACTGTCACAGAGTCATTTGAAACAATACAATCTATTGCATATCGCAAAGTTCCCATTCCAGCATTGCTAGTATTGGTTACCAATGGATCACGTCTAATGCAAGTAACCTGAGCTTGCCAGCCAGCATTTCTGGTAAATTGATCTGATAAAAATCGCAATGTCAAACATCCAGAACTATGCGTGCTTGTAAAACTCCCGGAAGAACATTCCCTGTGTATCCACCAGCAGGAAATCCTGCTTGAGTAATGGGTCCGCCACTGGAAAAAATTGGTTCCGAAATATTATCACCATTATGAATATAGAGTGCATCCCAATTGGTCTCCAAATCAAAGGCTGTAAAATCTATTTTCATTTTGTAACAATCAGATGGGCCACATATTTGCCAATATAAGTCTTCTCCATTTTTGTAAGCACCAGATGATCCTCCAGTATCATATACTGTGGCACTACATGCAGGATTTGTATATATCGGTCCTAAGGAAATCCAATTTGAATAACTGCTACCACATACAGACCTGACATAAACTATGTACATATTACCTGGCAAAAGATTAGCAAATGTCGCAAATAAGCTTGTAGTAGATTGCCATGATTGTGGTGAACCGAATCCTTGTACGATTGCATAATGATAGCCAGTCGAAGGCGCAATGCTAGGAGCTGACCAGTTAACTGCAATCTCAGTATCCTGAATGTCAGAAACGGATAAATTCTGAGGTGGTAAACAAGTAGGTAAGGATTCAAATAGATCACATGACCAAAGGCCTCGTCCATATGTAGCTGCGTACAATTTATTTTCAGTAAAATCAATTTCTAATTCGGTAATTTCCACATTGGGCAAATCTTCGTTAAATAATACCCAATCAGAAGTAGCTACATCATATCGATAAACACCAACATCCATTCCAATATACAATGCATTCGGCATACCTTTCACACCTGTGATACAATTGACTGGGATATTGGGTAATGTACCGCTTATGTTTGTCCAAGAAGCACCACCATTTACACTTTTAAAAACTTTATTCCCAGCACTGTAATTACTCATAGTTGCATATAAGATATCCGCATTTGCATAGTCAATAAATACACTGGTGACATTTGTACTTGGTAAAGTAATTGTTGTCCAGTTCGTTCCACTATTTATGGTGCGGCGCATATTACCTGCATTTCCAGTTACTATAACCGAAGGGTTGGAAGGTGCTACAGCAAGATAAGTCAGTGTACCTATGGAAAAATTGCTGAGTTTAGTCCAATTGTCACCTCTATCTAATGATCGGAATACATTATCAAATCCAATAAAAGCGATATTGTTATTGGATGGATCCAAGATATATGGTGTGACCCAAGCTCCAGATACTGTGTCCGTTATGTGGTCATTAATAGATCCTAAGGATGCCCCATCATTTGTTGTTCTATAGATTTCCCCCAAATATATTGATCTAAAATTAATTCTATTGTTGTTTTCATGAATGATACATTCCATGCCATCTCCACCATAAATGTCTGTCCAACCCGATGTGTTTAATAATTTTGTTCCATTGTCTTGAAGTCCAGTAATCACTTTACCGTCTGATTGAGACACTCCCAATCGATACATTTGAGAATGAACAATCCCATTTGTTTTGCTGACCCAAGAAGTACCACCATTTGCTGATTTATAAACGCCTCCATCATTTCCTTCCCAAAGATTTGTACCACGAAATTCCAAAACATGTTTGTCAGCATGCACCGTTTGAACACCTGAAGCGCCTGACCAATGTGACTTCAATATCCATGTTGATCCAACATTTGTGGACTTCCAAGTATTGATGGCTCCAACGTAAATTGTATTGACATTAGATGGATCAGCTACAATTGTTAAGTCATACCAGCCTTGACCACTAGTATCAATACCTGTACCCGTTGGAGTCCATCCTAAAATGTTTGGCGTGGATGATCTTAAAGTAAAGTTTTGCCCACCATTCGTTGATCTATAAAGCCCATTAAATGAATTATTTATCGATTTTGAACTTACAGCATAAATATAATTGGTATCAGCTGGTGTAACTGCAATAGACACCCGATTACTTCCTGAAATCGTATAAGCTGTCGACCAATTTTCGCCGTTATTAGTTGACCTTAAGATACTATTAGACTTCGATGCAAAAAAAGTATTTGATACACTGTTAGGATTGGCTTCTATATCAAAAAAATTACCAGATTGTTTCAAATTCCAAGTAGTTCCGGCATCAGTGGTTTTATAAATTCCTGAATTTGTAGCAACAAATAAGGTATTGGCATTGCTCGGATCGAAAATAATCCTTCTAATAACGTTACCACCACTGGAGCTCCAATTCAATCCAGTCGGCGCAAAAGTAAGTCCGCCATCTGTAGATTTGTACACGCCAATTGAATAATTATCAGCAGCATCACCATCGCCAGTAGCAATATAGATGTTCAATGGATTGACCGGATCTACGGCTATACCAGATACGCCGAGTGCTCCTAAATCGTCGGTCGTAGTCATCCAAGTGTTGCCTCCATCTTCACTGATCCAAAATCCGCCACCAGCTGTGCCTACATATATTTTATTATTATCGGTAGGATGAAATCCAATGGAATTTATTCGCCCATGTCCCGCATAGCCACCATTATCTGTGGATGGCCCAAGGCTAAGCCATGGATATACCGTTCGTTGTCCATTATTTTTAACTTGATGTTTTTGCACGTATTTCTCAAATTCATCCTTGACAAATCCAGCCTTTGGAAAACTGCCATCAGGCAATACCCGATTTTCCCAATACCATTCCCATCTTTTAAAGGGTTTGTATCCTGAGCTTCGCGGTACTTCTTTGTCTTTCCAATATTCGTTAAATTGCTTTTGAACTTCAAAAAAATTAATGTCTTTTTTATCAGGATCAGATAGCCAAGGCTGACCATTCAAAAATCCGAAACTAAAACATATACAAAGGAAGGAAAAATAAACCTTAGCGTGGTGATACCTCATGAAACAATTGAATTGACAAAACAAATTTACGATAAATTATTGAAAGTCAATCAAGAAAAGAGAAATATATATTCAGCAAATACCTATTTTTTTAATATTAAAAATCGATCCTAAACCGTGCATTGATCCTTCGGCCCGTTAGATTATTAGGCAAGGCATACTCTTCATTTGTCAAAGTCTTAATCCAATTTACCGATGCTTGATTTTTGATATTAAGTAGATTAAATGCTTCTATACTCAACCAACTATTTTGTGCAAATCTAAGAAAATGCTTTGGCTTACGTTTTTTCCATTCACTTTTCCAAAGTTGAAATGAGAATCCAACATCAATTCTGTGATATGGTTTGAGTCTGAAAAAATTTCTAAATTCTATATTATTTTCTCGTGGTCCATAAGGCAAACCCGTTCCAATAGAAAAATTCAAATTAACTTTAACATTTTCGTTTTTTGGTAGATAATCCTGAAAAAACATATTGAGCGTCATCAACTGATCAGTGGGTCTAGGTACGGTACTCACTATAACTTGCTGATTTACACTGTCTATTTTTTCATATCTAAGATGATTGACTCCATTCAGGGCTTCTCTGGCACTCAAAAAAGATAAATTTATCCAAGACTCAGCACCAGGGACAAATTCGCCATTGATTCTAAAATCCCAACCCATAATATAACCTGTGGAATTGTTCTCACCAGCATATCGGATCCTAACATTATCCACTTCATAGGAGACCATATCTTCCAGTTTTTTATAATAGATCTCAGATATTATCCTAAATGGTCTGTTGCTGATCTTTTCCCAAGTAAAATCATAAGACAATCCCGCTACTACCTGAGTTGATTTTTGGGACTTAAGCTGAGTGTTTATACTACCATCTGGACGTCGCATTTCACGGTACAGTGGCGCTTGATTATAAATTCCTCCTGCAATTTTGAATGATATATCACTTTTCCACATTAATGGTTTATAGTATAACTGCACTCTAGGACTTAGAAGTAATTCATCACTCATAGACCTATAGGATGATCTCAATCCTAGTGTAACTTTCATTTCATGTCTTTCGTTACCGAATGATAAGGCATCCTGCAGGAAACCAGTTATCCTATCGTTGGTAATCAGATTTTGTGATTTGAGCACCTTTGAAAGCAAAATTTCAGTTGAAGCATCTGGCAAAGAATAACCTGCAGAATCCAATCGTTCCCATTCATTGAGTTTATCATCAAATTCTTCGTATTGATACTTAATTCCCCATTGGAAAAAATGATTTTTGATCAACTTACTTTCATCTTCAGATTGTATCTCCCATCCACCTTTGTATTCGATATTTTTGATAGCATTGTACAGGTAATTTCTAGTATATGTATGCTGAGTCCCTGTACCAAGGACAGCAATCTCTTCACCCGTATTGTCACCCAAGGCTGTTTCTATTTGCGAAAGTCTGTAATATCCGAGTATGTCAAACTTTTCTTCTTCGGTAGCTCCATAAATCGATGTAAGAAGCTTCATATACAAAGGATTCTTTTTGCGGTCAGGGACATAAGTTAGTGACAAACCACCCATTGCGTACTTAAAATCATCACGTTCTTGACCTTCAAATAAGGTATTTAGTTCTAATTGAAAATCAATTGTACCCTTTTTGCTTTTTCCAGATGTAGGCTTAAAATTGTAGCTACTTGAGTTATAATTGGAAATAAATCCGAGTTGCAACTCTTTGGTCAAATCATAGCTCAGATAGGCCTGTATATCAGTAAAAGTAGGCACATATTCACCCGTAACATTGGAGCTACCCAATAAATAGGCATTGGTTTTGTACCTTGCACCGACAAGATATCTGAATTTATTGTACGCATTCGGACCTAATCTTTTGCTGCCTTCTATATGCGCTGATGCACCCAAAAGACTACCTGTCACACTTGCTCTAAAGTCTTCAGGTCTTTTATATCTGATATCAAGTACTGATGACATTTTATCACCATATTTACTTTCAAATCCGCCTGACGAAAATTCCAGATCGCGAATCATGTCAATATTAGGAAAACTCAAGCCTTCCTGCTGACCACTTCTGATCAACTGTGGTCTAAAGATTTCAAAATCATTCACATATATCAGGTTTTCGTCATAATTGCCACCACGGACATTGTATTGTGATGTAAGTTCACCGCCAGAACCAGCATTGACACCTAGAGCAATATGCGGCAGTACACTTTCAAAATTTCCAGAAGCTGTAGGAAGAATTTTCAATTCGGTAACTTCTTCTCTAACCATTCCGACATCTTCTATTTTCCCAGCACGAACAGTAATTTCAAGGTCAGAAGATTTTGGAACCATTTTCACATTGATATTCCTTTTTTGTCCATCTTTCATTGGTTCTACGTTGACAGAAAGATCTGAATATCCCAACCTCGAAAATCGGAGTATTAATTTTTTATTTTCTTCAACTTTGAGTTTATATTGACCAAACTCGTCAGATTCTGTAGCATTGGCAGATCCTTCAATATAGACAGTAACAAAATCCACGCCTTCATTATTATCAATGTCTTTGACCAAACCAAATACAACAGCGTTTTGGCTGAAAATAAAACTTGAAAATGCTATAAAAAGAAAGGTGTGAATATATTTTACCATTATCAAAATTAATTAAGTAAATTTTAACGTACTTAGTTGGTGAATTAGTATGATAAGAAGTTTAGTTCTGAAAATAGGTTTGAAAAATATGAATTTTTAGGCATATAAGCCTTTGATACCAAGATTTTTTAGCGCATAGACTGCCAAGGTCGGATTTTCTGCACCAAAAACACTGTTGCCAGCAACCAAAACATCGGCGCCAGCATTTAGGATTGATTCTGCGTTTTGAAGACCAACACCGCCATCGATTTCGATCAATGTTGCTGTATTTTCAACAATAATCATTTCCTTCAATTTTTCTATTTTTTTCAAAGTTTGATAAATGAATTTTTGACCTCCAAAACCTGGATTTACGCTCATCAAAATGACAAGATCCAAATCACCAATGATATCCTGAAGCAAATCTACAGAAGTATGCGGATTGATGGCAACACCGGCTTTTGCACCAGTCGCTTTTATCTGTTGGATCGTGCGATGAAGATGAGGACATGCTTCGATATGTACGCTAATATTGTCAGCACCTGATTTTCTGTATTGTTCGATATATCTTTCTGGCTTTTCTATCATTAGATGCACATCCAAAGGTAATTTAGATGATTTCTTTATTACACTTACGATTTCAGGTCCAAATGATATATTAGGCACAAACATTCCGTCCATAATATCAATATGGAACCAATCTGCTTCCGTGCCATTTATCATTTCTACATCTCGTTGTAGATTACCAAAATCTGCAGCGAGTACGGAAGGAGCTATTAGATGTTTTGCCATTTTCGGTATGCTTATAAAAAAAGAAACTCAATATCAGACACAAAGGTCTTAATATTGAGTCACTTTTCCTATAAAATTAAAAATTATCTAACTACTACCAATTTTTTAGTTTTAAAGATATCCGTTCCTGTTAATTTTACAAAGTAGGCACCTGCTGGTAAATTTGAAATTTCCATATTTTGCACTTGCTTTCCTGATAAGTACAGGGTCTGATCGATCAACTTGCGACCAGAAAGGTCTGTAACAGCAATTTTAAATTCGCCTGTTTTGAATCCATCAAACTCCATGTTTATAAAATCAGAAGCTGGATTAGGTACAAGATTGAAAACCACTTTGTCATTATAATTATCTGTAGCTGAAATAATGATGGCAACCGTTTGAACGATTGTATCATTACCGCAACCATTAGAAGTGATCAGCGTGATTGTATAATTGCCAGAAGCAGAATAAACATGTGTTGGATTTAATTCCGAGCTATTACTTCCATCACCAAAATTCCATGTTTGAGAAGTTTGTCCATTTCCTGTCATGGTAAATTGAGCCTGATTATTGTTGATTACAGACGTAAATGCAGCGGTAGGAAGAGCCCCAATATTCACATTTGAATCCAAGGTATCAGCACCATATATATTACTAACGATAAGTCTTACTGCATATGTCCCAGCATTATTGTATAAAATTACTGGATTCTGCTCATTAGAAGTAGATGGTTGACCACCAGTGAACGCCCAATTATAAGTATTTCCTACACCATCAGCTGCAAAGAATTGTACGTTTTGGTTTGAGCAAGTAGGATTTCCATTATTTAATGCATAGGATGCAAAAGGATAAGCATTTATTATGTATTGTACTGTATCAGAGATTGATTGACCACATTGATTTGTATTAGTAAGTATAACATTGTACGTACCATTTTGTAAAGCTGTGTAAATCACATGATCACCATTAAGCGAAGCATTTATATTATCTGTAAAGATATTCCAATTAGAAGAAGCTACTGATATACTGGTATTGTCTAAAGTCAGTGTATTTCCAGAAATGATACCATCAAATTCTGTAGAAGGTACAGTAATCACATGCATATAATCTATGATAGTGGTTGTATTCTGTCCTGATGCGTTAGTAACCGTTAATGAAACATTGTAGGTACCTGTTTGACTATAAGTTACAACAGGATTTTCAAGGGTAGATGTTGCAGGATTTCCACCTTCAAATGTCCAATTCCAGGCCGTAACAGATTGGGAAGACTGATTATTAAATTGAACTTGATTTCCAATACATACAGAAGTTGATGTGGTAGAAAAACCAGCTGTAGGCAACAATTGAACTAACAAATTTTGAGAATTTGTAGTAGTACCACAAGTATTGGAATCGGACAATGTAACGACATAGGTACCTTCTGCATTATATGTATGTGTAGGATTGGTTGCCGTAGATGTTTGACCATCACCAAAATTCCAAAGGTGTCCAGTACCAAATTGTATTGCTTGTGTAAAATCTACTTCTAGGCCATCTCCTATTGCAGAAAATGATATAATAGGTTTGTCATTTACCACTACATAATTTTGTAGAACAGATTGTGTGGTACCAAATGAATTTGTAGTCGCAAGTGTCACATCAAAAGTTCCTCCAGAAGGATAGATTACGGTAGGATTAGGATCTGTAGAAGTAGCCGGATTACCACCTTCAAATGTCCAAAGATAAGATGTAGGACTAAATGTAGATGTATTGGTAAACGAAACAGATTGTCCTGCACATATAGGTCCAGTATAAGATGAACTGAAACTTGTCACTGGTGCCAAAGCAATGGTAATCACTTGTGTAGATTGCACAGACCCACAACCATTCGTTACAGTTTGGACAACAGTATAACTACCATTATTGGTATATTGATGCGAAGGACTAACGACTGTGCTTGAATTGCCATCACCGAAATTCCAATTAAAAGTATTGCCATTTTGGCCTGTGTTGGTAAATGTAACCAAAGCGCCTGTAGCATTATAAGTAAAGCCAGCTGTGGCAGATGCTGAAATGTTAATATAATCTGTTTTGACTATGCTATTACTACCTGCATTATTTATTGCTTCCAATGTTACTGTATAGGTACCCGGTGTATTATAAACTACGACAGGATTATCAAGTGTAGAAGTAGCCGGTGTACCGCCTGGAAAACTCCATATGTATGACGTTGCATTACTTGAAAGATTGGAAAAGGTTATGCTTTGAGGCTGGCAACCCGAAGTGACATTTGAAGTAAAATTAACAAAAGGCAAAGCGTTAATTTCAACTGAATAGATTACCTGATGTGAACCGCATTGATTATTCACCGTAAGGGAAACATTGTACACGCCATTTACTGCATAGGTATGTGTTGGATTTTGTGCATTGGATGTCGAAGTTCCGTCTCCAAAATCCCACAAATAACTAGTAGCTCCTGAACCATTATAAATAAAGTTTACAAGAAGTCCATCTATATTGTACACAAAATCTGCAACTGGTTCATAAATTACATTAACAGCTACTGGGATCGTGATTGAATTTGAATTTGACCCATTGAAAGCTTGAAGTGTTACATCGTGCAAGCCAGAATCTGTAAAGGTAACTATCGGATTTTCGTCAGTAGAAGTTGCAGGTGTACCGCCATCAAAAGTCCAAAACCAAGATGTGGAATTGGTAGAAAGATTTGTAAACTGCACTTCCGCAGGATTACACGGATTGGTAACCTGATATATAAAATCAGCCGTCGGTGCATTTGTTGATGGGCAATTATCCAAGCAGCTCAGAGACATATAAAAATTTTCTATTTCGCTTATAGAAGTTGATGACCATACAGTTGAAGAACTAACTGATGGCGCCATAATACCTGTGTTGTGCGATGCATCAAAATTATGACCTAGTTCATGCGCTTGTAAAACACGTTTCTGCTCCGCATTTGAGCTAAAATCTTCAAGCACGTTATATTTATTTGATGTGCAAGCTGCACCAACCCACGCAAGGCCAATGGTACCACCATCAAAATTCCTGTTTGACCACAAAGATGCCACGTCATGGGAAGCAGAAAATCCACTTGTACCCCAAGGTGTAAAATCATCTAACAAATTATAAGGATCAGTAGAAGATGTCCATGGGTCGCAAGTGGAGCAGGTAGATAACCATTGCTCTGTCAATACAAATTGCAATTCGTCAGCAAATTCATCATCATAATTGGTTTGCACATTATTGAGCACGCCTATATTATGATTTTGAACACCTGTGCTGTTGCCATATTGTTGAAACATCGAATAATCGGCAGCTAATGCAATTTCAATTCTGAAACACAAGCCATTTCTTGCCGACCCAGTATTTGGAACATGGTGCTTATTTTCTTCCTTACCTTTTAGATATTGGTCATAACCACAAACTTTCTCTTCGCCTTGAATAATGTCATTCACACTGTACATAACGAATTTATCAGCGCTCTCACTTTTTTCAAAATGCGAAAGTGGTTCTATAAAATAGGTGCTTTGACCGATTTTAATGAATCCATAAATAAAATTGTCATTGAAGGTTAGACTAACACGACTATTAGGTTGTCCAACAACATATCCTTGCATAGGTAGTGCAGTTGTTCCCTTTTTTCTTACTATACCGTCTGCTGTACCTTCTGATACCAAATAATTTGGAGATATAATTTCGCTATTTTCAAGGTATAGATTCCACTCCGTTTTTTCATTAATACGAAGTTTAATTTCGCTTCCATTTCTTGAAGTAGAAACAGCTTGATACACTGATCTCGAATCAATATTCATTATATCATAATCCTTAAAAGACTTGTCCAAAGTAGGATAAACTTTGATGGATTGGCTATTAAGAGAATGGGAAAAAATTAATGAAAAAAGGATTAAAAAAATACTTACTCTTTTAAAATTGTTGACCATAATTGAATAAAATTTAACGAAGTATTAAAATTTGGTGAAAACCACTGCAAAGAAAATAAATTTGATCTACTTGATATGAATTTTAATTAAAATATTTTGACAATATGACATTATAAGACAAATCAGCAAATTATGTACTGATTCAAAAACAAATTTCTACAAAGTTTATAAAAATTTATCTTCTTCTTTTTTAAATAAAAGATAATTACAAAACTTTTTTGCGGCAAATGGACCTATGCTACTTCCTTTTGTGCCCAATCCATTAAATAGATACATGCCATCATTGACACCATGCTTCAAAAAAACAGGCCTTCGGTCGTGCATTGTAGGCCTTATGGCCGCTAAATGATCCACTATTTCATATGGAATCGTCAATATCCTAGAGAGTTGGCTACTGAGATGATCGTAAGCTTTTTGTGTTGGGCTTTCGTCTAAAGTATCCCATTCATATCCAGACCCGACCCAATAAATATCATCATACTGATGCACAATAAATATTTTGTCTTTGTACATTTTTTTAAATCCAGCATTCGGAATTTTCACCAACAAAACTTCGCCTTTGGATGGCGCAAGACCAGTTTCAGGAAAGAACGGATTGTAAACTGCTTGATATCCTTCACAAAATATGATTTCCTTAAACTTGTAATCAAGATATTCAAATCCAGTTTCATGGTGTTTCAAGTCTTGATAGATAAATTGTTCATTGACAAGATCACCAGTTTCTTGCCATTGTTGTCTAAAATGCTGAAGGATGTTTTTGATATGCACATGAAATGTTCCCGTAAGTTCACCATAAGCAAATGGGCGGCTTACCTTGCCGGAAAACTCACGATCATCTGCATTATCCACAAGGTAGTCTGACAAAGTAGAATCTGCCGTTCTACTGATCCAGTTATTCTCATCTAAGGCTGAATCCAATGCACGTAAAATATTGGCTTTTGTGAAAGAATCAACTCCATTTTCATTAGCCATCTCCGTATAAGTTGCCAAAGCAAAAGGTATAAAATCATCGGCACGCCAAGTTTTTACAAAATTTTTACCTGTGACTGGATTTACAATGCCAGCGGCAACTCTGGACGAAGATTTTTCAATATATTTGTCAATAACCAATACCCTTTTTCCTTCCTTCCTAAGAAAGTAGGTCAATAAAGTACCCGCGATTCCTTGACCAACTACACAAAAATCATAGTTTTTAGATGGCATCTAATGCTGCTTTTTCTGATTTTTTCAAAGAGCCTACCACCAAATCATATGAATGGTCGATCAACTTTTTTACCAAATTTTCATCCAATGCGCCTTCAATATTTACGGTATTCCAATGGACTTTATTCATGTGATACCCTGGAATGATGTCTTCATATTCTTCTCGCAATGTAATGGCCCAGTCCGGTGTACATTTGAGATTTACAGTACAAGGTGTACTTTCCAATCCCGTCAAGGCGAAAATTTTGCCCATAACCTTGAATACCAAGGTATCACCGCCAAAAGGGAATGACTCCTCTACCCCTTTTTTATTCAGACAATACGCTGTAAATTCTTCGATATTCATATTGGTTATTAGTCGTTATGTTAGCAAATGGCCCATCATTTTTTGTTTTACCTTAAGATAGGCATCATTTTCCTTTCCGGAAGGGATGATGATAGGAATACGACTGCTAAGCTTTATTTCTGAATTGCCGATAGCGGCCAGTTTTTCGGGGTTATTGGTGATCAGATTGATCTTTTTAATCTTGAGATCGCGTAAAATGTCGATGGCTATTTCGAAGTCACGCTCATCCGGCTCAAAACCTAAATGGACATTCGCTTCAATGGTATCCATACCTTTATCTTGCAGGTTGTAAGCTTTGAGTTTGTTGATAAGTCCGATACCTCTACCTTCTTGTCTCAAGTAAATAAGTAAACCGCCATCTTTTTTGATCATCTGCAGTGATGCTTCTAGCTGTGCGCCACAATCACATCTTTTGGAACGAAAAAGATCACCTGTAAGACACTCGGAATGAATGCGTACAGATACCGTCTCAGACAAATCCGTATTTTTGTTTACCAATGCCAGATGAGGCTGCATTTGATCAGAATTTTCAGCATATGCATACATATCAAAATCTCCCCAATCTGTTGGCAAATGAGCCAGTACTTGTCTCTTGATCAAAACATTAAAATTAAACCGCAAATATAGCAATTTTCGGTTAAAATCTTGGGATAAAATCGAATTAAATATATATGAATGCTAAAGAGAATTACAAAAAAAGCCTCTTCAAAATTTAAAATATATTTCCAAAAGAGTCAAAATATTTATTATTTTTGCGGCACTTTAGCCGAAAAGGGTGGTTCCTATTCAAAGCTAGGTCTCATAGTTCAACGGATAGAATAGAAGTTTCCTAAACTTTAGATATGGGTTCGATTCCCGTTGAGACCACATTTATGAATGCCAAATAAGATACAATTCTTGTTTGGCATTTGTTATTCAAGGATTTATGAATGAATCCTTCAACAAATCGATGTTTTATAGACTGTATTTTAAGCAACAATTAAGCGACAAGCAATCTAAAAAGCTAATATTTGCGGCAGTTTTGCAAGCACCAGAATTCCGATCGTCGCAGTTTGCAACTGCGATGCAATAAATCAAGCATTTGTAATGCGTAATTAACAAGCACCAACTGGAAACGAATTACAAATTCTGAAAATATGGGATCGAAATCACAGACTTCGACCATCCATTAGGTAAATTTCGTTTTCCAAATTTCGATCTATCATCAATGCTAATTCTGCTCTATCTAATAGCTGCTTTTGGCATGCTGACTCAAAATAATTAAAATATTTTTTTCGTATATTATAATTAGCATGTTGAAATATAATAAAACACTTTGCCACAGACGCTTTTCCTAGCTTTTCTATATGCTCAAATCCACAAATTTCGATAATTGAACCCATTTGGGTTAAACACTCTTTATCTATATGGCAATTTAAAGCAATTCTGTTATTTTGGTCTATTTCATGATATTTATCAATTAAATTTTCAATATCTAAACAATCTACATTTGGGCTAATTACAATTGTATTGCAGCTTGCTATTTCAATCATCTGTTTTTGTAAAGTAGTATCCTTTTCCAAAAATTTAATACGTTTTATTTGAAGTTCTAAATTACTTGAGTTGATGCTGTCAAGATAAATTCTTAAATCTATATCAGATTGTTCGATTTTTTTAATCAAAAGTTTTTTGACTATCTTATTGCAGTCACCAAATTCAGTAAAAGCGAAACTGTCTCTAGGATACTTCGCTGATATTTCATTGAAATTTACAGGCTTATTTTGGGTATCAAAAATTGGTAGTTCTTTGTAGTTATAATAAGAACCTTTTAGTGCATTTTCAATTTTATCATCATTTGTAAGTTCTACCAAATTGTCACAAGGATCTTTTATCTTGCAGTTAAAACTCCACACTAAATAAAGCCCAATAATCAAGTATTTCATTTATTATATTTTCAAAAATTGTAAAAGATTTTGTACTTTACATCAACTATCCAATTTCAATTTCCTCAGCGCTTCTTTTTTAGTCAATCCAGACAGTTGTGGGTTAGCTAGAATGAATTCATATACTCGAGTCGGATTCAGGTCAGCATATTGCCGCAGTGCCCAACCTTGTGCTTTACGAATAAAAAATTCCTTGGATGTATCATGAGCCAAAATAGCATGGCACAACAAATCCCAATCGGTCTTCTCCTTGTATTTTAACTGAAAAATGATGGCAGACCTTTGTAGCCACATATTATCGCTATCAATCCATTTGTGTATATAATTAGGAATTAGTGCTGACTCTTTAAGTAAAATTGGGCCAACCAATGATGGCGCTATACCATCCACGCTGTCCCACCACGATTTGTGCACGATCAGCTCCTCGAGATATGGTAGATGTACTGATGTCAATTTTTTTGATACATTTCTCAATATATCTATGGCTAAATATTGACATTCTCTATGCGAATCATCCCAAAGCTTTTCTATTAATTCCCAAAATTCATTGTCATCAACTTGCAATTTGAAATTGGCTTTATATGCTAAAAATATCTCCTTTCTCTTAGTAGCATTCACACCATAAAAATCAAATTTGTTTTTCATATATCGTGCCATTGCGAGTGCATAAGAAGCATCGGCATTAGCCATAAACAAATCGGAAACAAAAATGTAGGCATCCATACGAAAGAATTAAAGTGCATGAAATAATAAAAAGCAAATGTAGCTTCTCGAACTAATAAATAATAAAATGATGGTCGAATTGTTCTATATTTAAATTTGATTATCTTTGTGGTCTTAGAATTTGAATAGCACAAAGCAAGATAAATATGAGCATTGACCCATCAAAAATGATAGCAGCCAAGGTACAGGCAATGGAAGAATCAGCCACCATCAGAATGGCTCAAAAATCGAGAGATTTGGCTGCCAAAGGTGTAAACGTGATCAGCCTTAGCCTAGGAGAACCGGACTTTGATACGCCGGAATTCATTAAAGAAGCAGCTTACAGTGCCTTGAAAAAAGGGAATACCAAATATACTCCTGTACCTGGTACAATGGATCTAAGGAATGCTATTTGTGATAAGTTCAAGAGCGAAAATAAGTTGGATTTCAAGCCGTCTCAAATCGTGGTATCAAATGGAGCAAAACAATGCATTGCCAATATTTGCTTAGCTACGCTCAATGAAGGTGATGAAGCGATCATACTTGGGCCATATTGGGTATCATATGTAGAAATCGTAAAATTTGCTGGAGGTAATCCTGTGGTCGTAAGTGCAGGCATTGAAGAAGATTTTAAAGTAAATGCCAAACAAATCAAACAGGCGATTACTCTAAAAACAAAATTACTAATTTTTTCGTCGCCATGCAATCCAACAGGATCTGTATTTACCCATGATGAATTGAAAGCTATGGCTGACGTCATCGCTGAAAACGGACAAATCTTAGTCATTTCAGATGAAATATACGAGTATATCAATTTCACAGGAAATCATGTAAGTATTGGTGCTTTCGACAATATGAAAGACTGCACCGCTACTATCAATGGATTTTCCAAGGGCTTTTCCATGACTGGATGGAGATTGGGCTATATGGGTGGACCACAGTGGCTCGCCGATGCTTGCAATAAAGTACAAGGTCAGGTGACATCTGGAGCTGCCTCATTTAGTCAGGAAGCTGCGGCCGTAGCACTTAGAACAGAAAAAACTGAAGCTTTAGCTATGCGAGATGCATTCATGAGACGTAGAGACTTGATCACATCACTTCTCCGAGATGTACCTGGATTTGTCGTAAATTACCCACAAGGTGCGTTTTATGTTTTTCCTGATGTTAGTTATTATTTTGGGAAATCTAATGGAAGTATCACCATAGAAAATGCCGATGATTTTGCAGAAGCTATGCTTACAGAAGCTCATGTTGGTACAGTATCTGGTGCTGCTTTTGGGGCAGATCAGTGCATCAGGATTTCTTATGCCGCTTCTGACGAAAATATAACAGAAGCCGTGCGAAGGATTAAAGCTTGTTTGCAAAATTTCAAATAAAATCATAGCCCAAATCATCAGCTTGTCTTTGGGTAAACATATTGCGGTTAAAACAAACTCATATTGATTGAATTAGTTGTCCATTCTATTTAAAAGTTATGGCATAGCATTAAGATTAGAATTTGTAAATATTTTGTTAATATTTATACCTTGATTCAAAAACTAATTGTAACTTCGCTTTCAACAATCATATTTATAACCATAAAA
This sequence comes from Saprospiraceae bacterium, assembly GCA_016717105.1. Lineage (GTDB taxonomy): Bacteria > Bacteroidota > Bacteroidia > Chitinophagales > Saprospiraceae > OLB9. The sequence continues at coordinate 150,418 of JADKGF010000005.1, forward strand.
TCTTTTCAAGTATGAACATAACATTTGATGAATTAAGAAGAATCAAACATGCACTTCCTACAGGCAGTGTTAGTAAAATCGCATCAGAATTGGATATAGAAGAGCAAACCGTACGCAATTATTTTGGGGCAAAAAAATACATCAACGGAGAAGTAGTAGGATGTCATATAGAACCAGGACCAGATGGTGGTATCGTACATTTGGATGATGATATTATCTTTAAGGTTGCAAAAAGAATCCTCGCAGAAACACAACACATTGGCAGTTAACGACCAAAATACATCGATAAAGAAATAACATAGATCAATTCAAATATTGTTAAGCCCTGATTAGAATGTCAAAATTTAATCAGGGCTTTTTAGTGCATTTTATCCTGAAAGTACAAAAAAAAATCCTAGGATATTTCATTACAATTCTACTTGAATCAGGTTTGAAAATCCTATTTTTATTATGATTTTGAGAAACTAATAATTTCACAGTTTAGGCACAAAAAAAAAATGTTAGAAAGTAAACCTAAATCTACTATCTAACATTTTATCATAAGTGTTTAGATGATTCCGGGGGAAATTATTAAACACCGATGAAAAGGTCTTGCTCTTCCTCCTGAGGAAAGTGACCACTTTTTTTGTTTTGGTAAAAACCCTGACAAAAAAAGTCTTCAGTTTAAACAAAAAGTTGTTCATGGGTACTAATTTGTATATCTATATGACGTGCAAATTATACAAATGTAACCTTTTTAACTCACAATAATGTGTTAAGAAATGAAAATTAAGGGTTAACACGGGGATGATTCCTAAGGAAAACCCTGAAATCAAATTGATTACCGAATGAATTTTTCTATTTCATCGCCTTCGTTATCGTAAATTTCTTCCCAAAATTTCTTTGATTTTACATTAATTTTGCTGTCTGTAACCGGGAGTTTCTTCTTGGGTTTAATCAATTCAGAATCTTCACCTGTGGTACCTTTCGGTGTCTTTTTAGATTTATTATTTTTCATGACAAAATAACAAAATTACCTTTTGGTTTAAATAATTTTTAATGATTATATGAAATATTATACAAATTTGAAAAAGAATTTAAACATGACAAAATAATTGATGATGTTTTTTTTAAAGTTGGTTATATACGCTACTCTTCTTTGATCGAATTTGCTATCAATCTGATGGTTTTTTTCCTAATCATTCTCTCTACTTCTCTATTTACTTCTTGGAGCTTATATTGGCATTTAAGTGACAGATATTCGTGATGAACATCGACAATTTTAATTGTAAACGAATCTGGTTCGATAAAATGTTGGAAATCTTTCAGCGATTCTGAAATTGTTTTTTCCAATTGTTCTATCGTCGTGTGATATTTAATGCTCAATTCAAAATCTATACTTACTTTCTTGATCTCCCTTTTGGTATAGTTGATGATTTCTGACATATATACTTTGTCATTTGGTATATATATGATATCATCATCATCATTTAGAAGCGAAACTTTAGTCAAATTGATCTCCGTGATTTTACCTTGGTGCGTTCCTATTTTGACATAATCGTCAATATTTATTTCTTTAGAAAAGCTGATGATAATACCACTAATTATTCCACTTACATAGTCTTTTGAGATAATTGCAACTGCGGCGCCTACAATACTAAGTGATGTCAAAAGACTTTTTAAATCTAAACCCCAAAATCCGAGAACCATTAAAATGACACCAAAAGTGACGATCAGATAATAAAGGTTGTTAATTCCGTTTATAACGTTGTCGGTATATTTATAAGGTATATTTTTGCGTAAGCGGTAGATCATTATCAAAGCAGCAGTGACAATATTGACGATTGCCAGCAAGATCAGAAACTCTACAATACTATGAAAAAAATAGAATGTCTTATCAAATGCTACCTTATTAATTTCAATATATTGTCTTGTATAAAGAAAAATGGCTAAAAGACTAAATCGAATGATATATCGTAGGATGACTGATTGCATTTGATCTGCTAATTGTCTGTTTTATAAATAAATGCCCCTTCAGTTGCAATGTCGTGCAAGACGAATGGATAATCTACATGCAAATTTAACCATTTTTTGCGAATCCATGGCTTTAGATTTTTTGCAAGGACGATAATGTCTGGTTTGCAAGATGGCAAAATATCATCTGGGCTGTTTTTTGTGGTATCTGTTATAAATAAAATATCTATTTCTCTAGGAACATGCAATCGTGTAAAATCACTATATTCATGATAAATATACAAAACTTTGTCACCAGCCTTTTGTAGCCAATTCGATCCTGTTTCTACGGATTTAATATGATGTTTTATCAAATTATTTTTGGTAATAAAATCCATCTGTTGCTCTGAGATGCTTCCAGTGCAAGTCCTTATTGCGTGTCCGTAATCGAAAACATCGGTTAAAGTGCCGCCAAACACATCATAGATTACCATCGACTGATGTGCAGTAGATTTTACCTTTGCCCAAGTCGAAGATGTGACGGTCATTAAAATTACAGTACAATATGCCATTAAAAAGGAATGTTTCTTTGTTTCTATCCACAACATCATCAAAACGATACTTAAAATCATCAAAATAAGCATGAGATCAGAAATCCAAATATTTTTAATAAGTCCTAACGGCCATTCGCTCAGATTTTGTATAAATTGATTCAAAATACTAATCAACCATTGTAAAACCCAAAATATATATTTACTAAATCCACTCCACAAAACTTCTATAATTACACCAGCTGTTCCGAGATAAATTATTCCTGTCACCAATGGTACAGCTACCAAGCCACTGATAGCAAAGTACACTGGAAACTGATGAAAATAATAAATGGTAAATGGAAATATCATAATTTGAGCAGCCAAAGAAACACTAAAAAGGCTCCAGAAAAATGCAGCAACTTTATTGGTAGGTGTAACCCAATTTTTTATGTATGGATGAAAATACAAAATACTAAGCAGTGAAATATAAGAAAACAAAAATGAAATCTGAAACAAATACAATGGATTGTATATGAGCATGATAATAGCAGAAACAGAGAGAATATTAAAAGCACAAGCACCTTTAAACAATTCCCGGCCAGTCAGAAATAAACTTACCATTACGGCACTTCTCACCACAGATGGAGACAAACCAGTCATGATAGCATAAAACCAAACCAAGATAAGTAAACTCAATATTTTGATGCATTTCCACCAAATGTCCTTCCGCTTCACCAGACCAAATAACCATACAAATCCACTTATAAATATTGCTACATGCAATCCAGAAACAGATAAAACATGTATGGCGCCTGTATTGGAATATGCTTGATAAATATCTTTGGATATGAAAATTTGCTGACCGATAAGAAGCGCTTCAGCTATACCTAATGCCTCATTATTATCCATATATTTCCTCATAGTATTACTCCAGAACTTAGAAGCTTTTTGAGCCCATCGCATATAAAATGGTAAAGCATTAATAGCAATAAGCTTGTGGTCACCTGCCTTGACATTTCCACTTTGCTTGATACCGCGCATGGTCAAATATGTTGCGTAGTCAAACATCTCTGGGTTGGTTACTTTTTCATTGTTTTTTAGTTTTACATGGCCCATGATTTTGTCGCCAATCTGATAGTTGGCCGCAAGAGAATCCGATTTATCAAAACTCAAGATGACAAGTGACTCAGTGTGATTTATGTTTGTTTTATAACGGTGAGCACCTATTTTGACCACGTATTTAGTTTTAGATTCAGAACGTAGTTTTTCGGAAATCAAACCAACAATTGTTACTTTTTCTTCTGTAAGGAGCAAGTTATCATCCAATCTATTGAGATGAAGTGCACAAATTAACACACCGGCAGATACAACAGACAGCACCATTAAAATACTGTTTACCAATTGTTTATACCAGGCATCTTTCAATACCCAAGCTGAAATCATCCAACTTGAGAAGAACGAAGCATACAGAATTTTTGTATTGGCAACGGAAATATCGACATGATATTGAATGAATATCCCCGTGGCAAAAGCGATAGCAATTCTACTATATGGATGTGAAGACCAGTTCATAATGTTGCAGTTGTAGGAATAATTTTAAACAAAAAAAGGGACTTGCCCGAAGACTTGTCCCTTAAATATACTATGAAAATTGTGTTAAATCAACTATTAAACAAACCATCATATTGAGTGTCTGTATTTCTTTGCTGTAGATCAGGTTGTTTTAATTCTAGTACATCTTCTGCCTTCTCTTTACCTCCAAGTAGAAGCAAAGTTGAATTCTTTTCGTAATCCTCTAACATCTTCATTCCTTGTTCTTCAAATACGCCATTCTGGAGGTCAATGCTATTCATAAAGCTTGATGACATTTCCATAAATCGCTCCATTTCCCCAACTTTATTAGCCACATCGTCAGCGATCACTTCCATAGCCTGATCAAACATAGCACGTTTATCAGCATCTCCTTTTATGATACTCATAGCTGAGCGCATAGCAGAATGACTCGCTCTAATTGCTTTTCTCTCCTGCTCTTTTACTTTTACCTGGTCCGTTGTATCCTCAATCAAAATCTCAGAATTGGAGTACATTTTAGTCAAAACTCGATATAAGATCGACATCTTACTGTGGAGAGCGGTATATTTCTCATTGCTTTCTTGAAGTCTTGCTGCCTTTCTACTTGCGAGCACCATGGCACTTTCATTGTTTTGTTCCTTGGCTTTTTTGGCAATCAACATATTATTATTGATTTCCTTATTGTTCTCATCTACGATGGTGACTAACTTGCGCATTTGACCTTTGAGATTACCTATTTGGGTACCCATTTTCTGCAAATTGTCCTGAAGGTCACTTATATAATTTTTCAAAATACCAATTGGATCAATGGTCACAAAAACGCCTGTGATCCATCTCATCACACTCTTGTACATATATGAAACAAGTGTTCTCCATTTTGGGTCAAGCACCATATAAATAATGACGCCTAATACTGCCAGTAATGCTACAATACCCAAAGTATTGCTCAGCATTGCAAGAATTGCTGCACTGTATTTGAAAAGCAGGTATCCAATACCTCCTATAGCTGCCGCGAGAAATAGCGCCCCTGTAGTTCCTTCCGGTTTTTGCCAAAAAGATTTGGGTTTGATTTCTGTACTTGGAAAATTTGCCATTTGTTTATGTTTTGATTTGTAAAAATAAAAATAATTTGATCACCAAATGTGATTTATGCAAAAAATTATAAAATTCGATCATACAAGCTGCCATCTTCTTCTATTTCAGCGTATAAAATATCAAATGTATTTTTGAATTGATCTCTGGTATCTTCTATCTTTGATTTTGATAATTCAGCGCTTTCACGAAGTTTTGCAATCTCAGATTCAATAATGATTTGTTCATCCATGAGCTGTTGGATCTTACGTTTATTTTCTTCAGTTCTTTCTTGCAGTCTATTTATTTCCAATGACTTAGCATCAATATTATTGGCTATTTGGTTTTTGAGTGCAACGGCAAATTGTTCTTTTTCTTTATTCAACAAATTTTTATAGTGTTGCACTGTATTCAAAAGTTTGTCCTTGGTAAGACCCATGGTGGATGCAGTCAGAAAAGCACTTTTGGCTGCTGTACTTTCATCCATTCCCATCTGACAAAGCGATTTGTAAGACTGCTTGAACTTCAGATAATCGAAATCCTTTTGCTGACCATCTTTAATGGCTGTGAGTAACTTTAGCAACACTTTTTCGTTCATCTCAGATGTAACAGCGAAAAGATCCTTTAAATTTATCGTCATGGTATTATTATTCAAAAAATAAGGTACAAAATTACTAATTTGTCACCACTATGACCAAAAATATCGATCAATACAAATAAACTCCCTACAAAATACAGTAAATGCCCTTGAAACTAATCTTCCTTTTTGTTGATATAATCAAAATGCTTCACAATAAAAGCATCATACATGGCATTATGGGAGACATTATTGTCATCAAACGGTAGGTCATACAAGCCTGCATCCTTTCGTTGTCGTGAAGCCTCAAACAAAGAAACGGCACAAGCAACACTTATATTTAGACTCTGTACCATACCGTACTGCGGAATAATAAAATTTCCATCAAGTTCCTTTAGCGCTTCATCAGAAATCCCTTTTTGTTCATTTCCAAACATCAATGCAACTGGTTCTTTCAGATCGAGTGCAAAAAGTGATTGCGACGTTTCACTAAGGTGTGTACCGTAGATTTTGGTATATTTTTTTCGCACTGCAGCCAAACATTCCATCAAATCACCAAAATAATGTGCTTCAACCCATTTTCTGGCTCCTGATGATGCATTTTTTCCTATCTTTTGAGATAAAAAATTATAACTATTTTCAGTGTACACAATATACACTTCTGAAATACCAATAGCATCGCAACTGCGAATTACCGCACCGACATTATGTGGGTCATTGACATTCTCAAGAATCACAGTCAGATCCTGTCGGCGCGCAATTACATCCCTGAATTTTTTGCTCCGGTCATCATTAATGGTATCCCTTCGGATAGGACCGATTAGGGTTTTCTTTGCCATTTGTTGCCTTTAAACTCGATAATATCCAAGTGCTTATTTTCGAAATAGTCAAATTTTAGCGGATCATCTGCTATAAGTGAATCCTCGGATTTTACTTTGTGAATGTCAAATGTACTTTGCAAATATACACTTACTTGATCAGAGAGATGATTTTGAAAATTTTTGCCATTTCGCCAGATATTTCTACCCAAATACATAATTATATCATACCCTTTAATAGCATCTGGTTCGGGAATTTCACCATACTTATCGAGAAAATCCCTTCTGAAATCCCTGATCAAACCATAATTTTCATCAACAAAATCTGACATGACTACTTTCATCTGCAACGCATGATAAAAATCAAAATCTATTTTATCAGAATCAAATAAAATCGGCATTCCAAAAACCGAAATATTGCGACTTCCTTTCTCTGCTGACAATCTGCGCAAACAGGAATATAATAAATCTTCGTCCGTGTACGAATATTGTGGTAAGATTACCGCTTTCACTTTTGGATTTTTCAGCATGGTATAGAATGCGGTTGGACCAGTACTTAATGAATCTGACGAAACAAAGTAGCTGGAAAAGAAATCTTTTGTTTTTATTTGATCGAATGCCGTCTGCTGAAAATATTTAATCCAAGAATTGGTCTCCTTTGTATTTTTGCCCACAATGACTACTTCTCCTGGCTGGTACATATTAACTGCTGTTTCAGCAAGTTTTACATAATGCTCTTTAAGATTAGGGTTGAGTTGGATATAATATGGATTTTCCTTAGTCAATTTCGTACTAGTCTGCCAAGGTGAAACCAACGGAATCGATCTGATCTTACATTCCTCAGTCAGCAACTTCAGGTCATCCCTTTCAAAAGGGCCAATAACCATGTCTGTACCGCTATCTACTATGTTGTACAAATCATCAGCTACTTTGTAATTATCTATTTCTGTGTCGATGACGGTTATTTTTAGTTTTACGCCTTCTTCATCCAACTCTTTCAATCCCTTCAAGACACCAGCATAAAAATGTACGAATCTCGAAGATGCTGGATCTGCAATCCCATCAGCATTTAAAGGAATCAGCAATTTGACATTATATGATTTTTTAAAGTCCGTGGATTCTTCATATTGTGATTCCATTACATCAGTAGCCTCAGGTTTTTTCATTGATGTATCTTTGATACCTGAAGTGTCTGGTTTACTTTGATTTGGTATTTTAACTACTGGATTTTCCTTTGTGGCAATGACATTTCCATCTGCAGGCTGAATTGTATCTATTGCACTTTTCTGTTCTATTTTTTTACCATTTACGATTTGTACGGGTTTGGTCTGTGCTGACTTTTTAGAAACAGAACAAGAAAAAAATACTAAACACAGTGCCCAAAACAATTTATTCCCACTCGATTGTTGCCGGTGGCTTGGTGCTGATATCATAGACTACTCTATTTATTCCTTTTACTTTATTGATAATGTCGGTTGAGATGGTTGCCAATAATTCATAAGGCAAATGGCTCCATTCAGCAGTCATGCCATCTAATGAATGAACACATCTCAAAGCGATTGTAAATTCGTAAGTACGCTCATCTCCCATCACGCCGACGGACTGGACAGGTAGCAAAATCGCTCCAGCCTGCCATACTTTCTCGTACCATCCTGATTGTCTCAAATGATCGGTATATATCTTATCTGCTTCTTGGCACAAGGCCACCTTTTCGCGGGTGATCTCACCCAAAACTCTTATACCCAAGCCTGGTCCAGGAAATGGATGTCGGTTCAATAAATGACTGGGAACTTTCAACTCTGCGCCTACTCTCCTTACTTCATCCTTGAACAACATTCTAAGTGGCTCCAATAGGCTTAATTTCAATTTCTCTGGCAATCCACCTACATTATGATGCGATTTGATGGTAACTGATGGACCATGCACGGATACAGACTCTATCACATCAGGATAAATAGTACCTTGGCCCAACCACTTTACTTCTGGCAAATGATGTGATTCATCTTCAAAAACATCAATAAAAAGCTTGCCGATAATCTTGCGCTTGGCTTCAGGATCACTTACGCCAGACAAGGCATTTAGAAATAAATCATTGGCCTTTACTCCTTTGATATTCAGCCCCATACCTTCATATGAGACAAGTACTTCTTCATACTCATCTTTGCGCAAAAGACCATTATCAATAAAAATACAATGTAATCTATCACCGATAGCTTTATGTATAAGTGAAGCAGCTACTGTTGAATCCACGCCTCCAGAAAGGCCCATCATAACTTGTTCGTCGCCAACTGTTTCTTGTATGCGTCTGACAGTCTCGCTGACCATAGATGCTGGCGTCCAGTCTGGTGTGCAACCTGCAATTTTATGAGCAAAATTAAATAATATTTCTTTCCCATTAAGACTATGGGTAACTTCAGGATGGAACTGAAGGCAAACTACCGGATAAGTCATAGAACCTGGTGCTGATCTATACGCTGCTACTATATCTGTAGTGCGGGCGATCACTTCAAAATTTTCAGGTACCTTCGTAATCGAGTCTCCATGAGACATCCAAACTTGAGAAGAAGGCTCCATGTCATCAAAGAGCAAATCTGGTTCGCTCACCATCATGGTTGCTTTGCCATATTCTCGTTTGTCTGACTTGAGGACTTGACCACCATATTTATGCGCAATCAATTGAGCTCCATAACAAATACCCAAGACAGGATACTTTCCAATAACGGTATCAGGATCAAAAGGAAGTGCTTGTGGATCCAATACAGAAAAAGGACTTCCCGATAGAATTACTGCTTTTACGGGTACTGACTGAGGAAACTTATTGTAAGGAAATATCTCGCAATAAAAATTCAATTCGCGGAGTCTTCTGGCTATCAGTTGCGTATATTGTGAGCCAAAATCAAGGATTACAATCAAATCATTCATGGGCACAAAGATATGACCTTATCCTAAGATATTACTATTATTTGCTTACTTGATCAAATAAATTTTGACTTGATTAACGTCTGTGTCTCCCACTAGTGATTGAAAACTAATACGGTCCGGGTCGATTCCCCTGATTTTTAGGTATGTACGAATCGAATTGAATCGGTTTTTACTCACCAAAGCGGTATTCAATTTGGAAATGGTCTCCAGGCTAATTTTGGCCTGATTGTCATCCTTTAGCAAAGCAATAATCTGATCTAACGTACTGATAGTTTCATCAGATAAGGTTGCATAATCAGGATCAAATTTTACAGATGCCAATTCCCCAGCATTTATACTGTAGGACTGACTAGATGCAACCGGATCATTCTTTTTGGGTGCTTCTGTTTGAGCCACAAATTGTCCATAATCTTGAACTTTGAGTGTAAAACCTTTCAGGAAATCTGGTTCTTCACTGATGATGCGATTTACATTGCCATCTGTGGTAATCTCCGCTTTTACGGGAAGTGAATTATACAGGATCACAGCTTCTTTGGTAGCTTGTCCGAAGGCAAACTCCTGTGAAAACATTGCTATGAAAACAAGTAAAATTTGGGGGAAATTTGTATTGTTCATGGTAAATTAAATTTTAAAATATTTGTCACCTATTCATCCAACAGCCCTCTACCTTCTTTTTTAACTAAATCTTTTGATTGTAAATCATTCAACAATTTATCAAGGATTCCATTGACAAACTCTTTACTCTTCGATGTGCTATAATTTTTTGCCAATTCCACATATTCATTCAATGTCACCTTGGTCGGTATCGTAGGACAGTATAGAAACTCACAAATTGCCATTTTCAGCATGATCATATCCAGAATAGCAACTCTTTCTGCATCCCAGTTTTGTAAAACAGGTTCGATCATATTTAATAACATTGCATCCTCTGTAAAAGTTTTTAACAGCAAATATTCGCCGTAATCCTTACTAGTTTCAGCATCAGGGTAATGTTCCATATAGAAATCATCATCTTCAGCTGGTAATGCTTTGAGTACTTTTTTGATGGTCCCTATGATGAGAGACTTGTCATCTTCCCAATTTGCAAACTGATCTTCGATAATTTCGTTGAACAATTCGCTACGTCTGCAAAAACGAAACAACTCAAGTAACATCTCTAAATTTTCGTCGTTACTTGTCTCTTTACCAAGGAATTGCAAATATGGTTCTTCTTTCGAAAACTCAAAATATATTGTCCTAAAATGATCTTTATCTACTCTTTGTGCAAAATTTTTCTTTTCAAATTTTTGCTGCAAACTTTTATTTTTCACCAATGCCTGGATCATGCTATTGGACCAAAGTTTTGGTGTGAAAATTTTATCCAAATCACTCGGAAGATGTTTGGATTTTCTTTTCTCATAATCATCAGTTGCGGTTTTTGTGATGCTGATTAGGTTGTACACAGAAAACAAAAGCAAATCAAAGCTATCGTCTATTTTTTTCCAATACTCCTTCACTGTGGATTTCTGATCCAAACCTTCATCTCTATTTTGTGCATATAAAACCTGCATCACCTTGACTCTTACATTTCTTCTGCTCAGCATTCTATTAAATTACTTTTAATTTTAGATATTGTTTTCTCTTATGAGTGGAATAACGCACAAATATAACAATTCGTTTTAAATTACAAATTTTTTATATGTGATATTACCATATATCTTTCAAGTATTTATCTGATCAGCGTTACATTACCTCTTTTGACAAATTCTTCGGCATTGACACATCGCACACGAAGGTAATAGGCATAGGCATCTGGCGGCAAATCCTTACCTTCAAATGTGCCATCCCAACCATGATCTATACGCTTTGTACTGAAGACCTCTTGTCCCCATCGATTGTAAATAATAAAATGCACTTCATCAATAAAGTGACTTCTAGGCACAAATGTATTATTCACTTTGTCACCATTTGGTGTAAATGCTGTCGGTAAATACACATCAGTTTCATCGCATTGGGCCAATCTTACCGTCACCGTAACTTCATCCGTCGCCGTACAACCATTTTCATCTGTCACTGTAACTTGGTAACTTGTCGTTTCGGTTGGGTTAACCATAATGGATGTATCGGTCTCACCAGTGCTCCAAACATAAGTTGCACCAGTGATGATGTTGTCAATATAAATTTCTAAGGTATCGCCCTCATATATTTCAAAATCAGGTTTGGCATCAACATTGATATTCACTTCTTCTCCGGCCTTTACATCGACATCAAGCTCTTGTTTGCAACCGCTTGATATTTTCGTGACAACGACATGAATGGTTTTATCTTCCACAATATTGAGTATAGGAGATGCCGTTTTATCACCCGATACAATACATTCTGCTGGCGTCCACAAATATGTATAATCATTTGGATTTGTAATATTTAGAGCAATTGACGTCGATACATCCAAGCAAAATATCTCTGGTGTGGTTACATCAAATGAAAAAGGCAGCGTCACTTTTGGTGAAATATCGATCGTATCCGTACATCCGCTTGCCTTATGTTGTAAGACCAATTGCAGACGGATACCATCTATCGGTAAGATAACTGGATTTGTAGTATTGGCACCTGATTGGATATACTGAGAAGGACTCCAAGTGATATTGTAGTCATCAGGATTAACAATATTCAAATTGACACTGCTTGGTTCATTGACACAAAAGCTATCTTTCGTCACTACATCAAAATCAAAGGCAAACACATTTACCTGTATTGTATCTATATCATCACATCCAAAATTGTCCACACCTTTTACAATAAATAGGGTATTTGTATCAACTACGGCGCTATAATCTGGTCCTGAAGCAATACTTTTTCCATTAGCGTCAAACCATTCATATTGAGCATTTTGGACATTTGAATTTACCTTCAATTTTACAGTATCGCCTTTACAAAGTAGCAGATCAGGATTTTCTGCAATTTGTATTTGCGGATTTATCGTGATGGTTTTTTGTACATCTTTAAAAGGACATACATTGGTGATATTGGACAGCGTGATTGTATAAGTGCCAGCATCTGGATAAACATAACAAGGTATAGTATCCAGAGATTTATCATCGGTAGTGGTCAAATCACCAAAATTCCAAACATTGAAGCCTTCGAAAGTATTAAGGTTTTTAAAACATACTTTGTATTCGCCACATTCCGTAAGAGTAAAACTAAAATCTGTCACCGGATTATTTTCAATATTGAATGTTACAGAATCTCTCAATTTACACCCAAATTGGTTTTCTACATTATAAAACAGTACAAAAGAGCCAGTTTCATCCGGTCCTACTCCGATAGTCGGATCAGATGTATTGCCACCCGATATCAGATGCGGATTGGATTCCCAAGTGTAGGTGTTTTGATGATAATTTACAAGATTGAGTGTAATGATTTTGGTTGTATCACTTCTGCATATTCTGAATGGTGATAGATCATCGATACGTGGCAACTCATTTTTTACGGTGATCACAGCAGGTTCAGTAGCACAAGCTTCACCAACGAAGGTCACGTAATATGTTTCTTCTTTCCCTGTGAATGACAAATCAACAGATTGACCTGTCGCTATGACGGGATCAATCGTAGGATCAGTACCCCAAGAATACACACCTTGCCCTACTCCTCCAGAAGCTGTCAATGTGATATTTCCATCACAAGTCACAGTATCTGCAAGTACCGACAAATTAATACCTGCAGCCAATGCAATCACATCAACACTGCCAGTTACCGTACATAAGCCATCTGTGACGGTAACATTGTAGGTTTGGTTTACATCTGTAATGACTTTAGGATTGGCAGGATCGGTTAGATCTAAGCCATCGGTCGGACTCCAAGTGTATGTCCATGCTGGATTACCATTGGTAATGATTTGTTTTTCGTCATTAGGGCACACTATTATTGGTCCCGCAACAAATTTAAGTGTAGCAAATGGACCTGCAAGATGTTCAATTTTGATTATGTCAATACAACCATTTGCAAATGTTGTTTGCATTTCTATAAAAAGTATAGAATCTTTAGGAATTGTGACTTCGACAGAAGCTCCATTATAGACGTTTTGATTTGTAAATGTGCCGGCTAGCCACGAAATATCAGTTGCGGCGATTCCATTTGACAAAGTATCCACGTATTGGATTCTTATTGTAATATTTTCATCATCGGGACATGATACCGGTGCAATAAGGAAGTCTGACTGTGGCACAAAATTACTCAGATCAAAGGTCTTGGTCAATGACGCTGAACAACCACCATCGAAAGTAGTCACTAAATTTACATCAAATTTTTCGGTATCTTGAGGCAAACTCAAATTGACTGGACTACCCGTAAAGGTTTGTGTACCTATATTCCATGCTATATTAATAATAGAAGCAAATGGATTTAATGGTCCAGACAAATCGGTTAATGTAATCTCAGCAAGACCACTAGACGGGCATCCTACGAGTGCAAAATCAAAATCTAACTTCGGAATGATGTCGTCAATGCTGATAGTCTTTGAAAATTCGGATTTACATCCATTATCTGCAAATAGTTCGAGTTTTACTGTTACATCTCCTGTGGTAGAAAGTGGTACCTGAACATTTTTTCCTGTAAAGGTAGAAATAACGCCATTTTGTGTGATTGTCCAGTTCCATTGATTGAGTGCATACCCTGGTTCGTTAAACACCGAATTGTCATTTAATGCAATGGTGAGACTATCCTTATCAGCATTACAATCACTGAGTGTATATTTAAAATCAGGTAAAATAGTATTTTCGAATACAGAAACTTTTTTGACAATCGTATCGAAACATAGATCTGATCCACGAGTCACCATCAGTCTCACATCATAGACGCCTGATTTTGGAAAAGTAAATACCGGATCTTTGTCCGTAGATGTAAAGGCAGGATTTGTATTCGGATAATCAAAATTCCATTGATAACTATTGGCGGACAAACTATTATTGTAAAATTCTACTCTAAGGCCATCACAGTTTGATTCGGATGTAGTAAACTGAGCCAAAGGCGGCTGACTACAAATCCTAACGTTAAACTGAAAATCTCTCCTTACAATACCTATACGCACACCATTTCTATACTCTTCTACACAAATACCTACTAAAAACTGCCCGACTAGATTCGGATTTGCAGTCAAAACTCCAGTTTTGGGATCGATCCGAAGCGGCGTACCACCGAGCATATCATTTAGCGAATATGGCCCTATCCAATCTACAAAGTCGGCCGGATCAGTATATGGCGGAAAACTAATTGGGTCAGGATCAGAATCATTTTTGTTTGCACCAAGATTGGGTGTACATAAACGATAAACTAACGAATCACCATTAACATCCGTGGCAGAATGGTCAAATACCAAATCCTTATTGGCACAAATATATACATCAGGCCATTCCTTAAAAATAGGGCTGCTGTTATTTAACCTGAAGGCATCTTGTGTTATTGTAGTCCAATATGTTGCCCCAGTATTCAAGGGATCAGTAATATTTGCGAGCGTAGCGTTACGGCAACATCTTTGATAGGCAAACGTATAAAATTTCTTTGCTCTAGACAAGACAATTCTACCCAAGTACGTGGTTTGATGAACACAAACTTGTGTACCTTCGAATCCACAATCTGATCTAATGAACTCATTCAATGTATCAGAAACCATAAATGGAAGCTTCATATAACCATCGTAAAACTTATTTGGATCACTATTTAATCCACTCAAAAATTTGGCAGGCTGTCCTTGATCATCAAAAACATAAATACGTGCAGGATCATCAAATTCTGCCTCAGGTGAACCAAGATAGCAGTCTCTTCTTAAGACCAGCTTAATTTCAAAAGTATCACCCTTAATGTGCCTGTAAACCAGATTACCACCAATAATGTGTGTAGCGGAAACATGATCAATACTTGATGAGATAGTCCAAAAAACCAGCGTCATCAAGATAGACTTAAATAGGTTTTTAAAAGATATTACGTCCATATTTTTGGATTTTATCATTTTTGTAATTGGTTGGTTCTCGAAGCGCGTAAAATTTCTACCCTACGCTCCTTAGCTGCCTTTAAATTGTAAATTGAATTTCGTTCGTCACTTATATTTCCTGGAACGTCAGGTGGAGACAACTCCTTGCCAAAGGAAATATCCGTGATTTTCAGTTGACCAGATAAAAAATAACTTTTGAGCTCATCATTATCGAAAAAGATCATTTCATTTTTGACAGAATTCACCCTGCGCTGACCCAATGTCAAGTTGTACTTTGCATCTGCTCTCGGAGAAGCAAATCCTTTAAGTACTAATTCAACTTTATTGCCGGCTTCCAGTTCTTGAAGTAGATTGTTGATAAAAAGCTTAAATTTGTCATATCCACCTTTTACATCACCTTCAAAGAATACTTCATAAGCTTCTTTAACTTCAGCTCTTTGATCTTCTCCTAATGGTTTAGCATATTTATCTTTATAAATTTCCTTTCTATCTATATAGTTAGTCACTAGATCGCCATATTTTGCTTTTGTAACGGTGCTTTTACTTGCGATGTCCGGTAGGTCATTATCAAAATAAAGTGCTATTGGCAACAAATCCTGAAGTACAAATTTGTCTAAGAACATATCTTGTCTTAACAGTCCGGATTTTTCATAAGGTCGTGTGTCAATAAAAGCAACTGCATCTGTATATCCTTCTTTGCGAGCTATGATTTTGTATTGCTTGCCTCGATCAAGCATAAAGTTAAATTCATTAGACAAAGGGTTTAACTCGACGATTTCTTTGACTGACGAATCGCTCATATCGATCAATGTGACTGTCGTACCTTCCAATGGCAACTTACCAACCATAGTAAACGTGTAAACATCTAAGAGCATCATATCCGTACTCAAATACATTTTTTTGACAATGGAGTCTGATACTTCGGCACCAATAGTCGAAAATCTAATGGTATCGGGAAAATAATTTTCTCTTTGTGCAATGATGAGATAGTTTCTATCTTCTGAGAGTTCAAATTTATGTTCTATTCCATCATCATTTGTAACCCTTGCAAGCTCTACTCCTGTATCTTGATCTATCAAAATTACCGTTGCTTTCTTTAGGTCTCTGCCTGTGAGTTTATCATAAGTGAGTGCGTTTAAGTTCAGTTCCAATTTGACAATATCCATCTTGTAAATATCATAACAACAAGACTCAAAATAACTATCTAGATAAAATGCACCTTCACGATTGGATGAAATGTAGGCTTGGGTGCCATCTTGTTTTTCAAAATAGTAAATATCATTGTAACTGCTATTCAGTGGTGCACCAGCAGCAACAACACTACCGAAGGCATCATTGGTTTTTGCAACCTTATACACATCATAGCCACCAAGCCCTTCTCTACCATCAGAACTGAAAAACAAAAAGTCTGTTTGCTGATTATAAAATGGTGTGATCTCGTTGTCACCAGTATTGATCTCTATGATATTTACTGGCTCCGAATATCCGAATTTTGCATCTATTACACTATACCAAATATCCAAATTACCTTTCCCACCTTGTCTGTCAGAAACAAAATATAGAATCTCCTTGCCACTCAATTTGTCTTTTGCAATATGTGGATGTGTAGAAGTACTTGCCGCTATATTGATTGGGTCTGGTAGTATAACTTCATTTGATAAAATGCCATCAGGACTCAAATCACTTTTATATATTTGGCATTGGATTTCGCTACCATTCAGATACGTACAGACCGTATAATAAATTGCAGTACCATCGGTATTGATAGCAGAATTTGAAATAAGTTCATTTCTCTCATTTATATAACCGGGAAGGATTTGGACTGTACTATCCGCACCTTTTTTCTAAACTTTTGAAATATCTCGTGGGACTTCGCCTAATGGTGAGCCTTCTTTAAACTTCATAGAAGAAAAATAAAAATCATCTTTGAAGAGATTTCCTGCTACTTCTGAACTTGGCGTATTAATATCAGCACCTAGTTTCTCAAATTTGATATTTTTCTTGGGTTTTGATGTAATGGTTTTGGCGTAATCAACTGAAGCGATTTCTTTTCCTGCTTTTGCTGTAAGCAAAGAATCCTGACCGCTAAATTCTAACAAATACAAGTCATAATATTTTCGAGCTTCGTCATATTTGCCAAGACGTTGCTTCATATTGGCCAACCAAAACAAAGCCGCAGGATGTTGGTTGTCCTTGAGTGTGTCGAGCAGATAGTGATATTTTTCGGCTGCTCTTGCATAAGCATTAAATTGTCTGGCAGATTCGGCAGATTTATATAAAACTTCGGCATCTGTTTTATCAAATTCGAGTGCTTCATTGTAAAAGATCAATGCACCATAGAAATTTTTATCGGCATAAGCTTCTTCAGCTTTGACGATGTATTGTTTTTTTGTGGGTGACTGTCCGAAAGCTGTAAAACCCGGAAGTAAACACAAGAGTAACAACAACTTATTAAAATTACAAAATTCTTTCATCATGGTTTCTAAGATTAATAAATTGGACAAACTTTTGCTGCTTTCAATGGCTTGACATTTGCGATGAAATACCTAACGTGAACTTCAGGTCCACCACGCGAGATTTTGACAGTTTCGTTAAAACCTGTTTTATCAATATCATAGCTGAATCCTACATATATATTATTGTATTGAAAAGCTCCAGTCGGAATCCATGAGCCCGCTGTCCTATATCCCAATCCAAGGTGTAACTGTGTCTCTTTGCCACGCTTCTGACTAAGATAAATTTTTCCAAGTCCACCAACCACTATTTCATTATACACACCTTGCGAATGATGGAGCCCACTAAGTTGAATGTCTAGGATATCTGCCACTTTTATTTGGCCTACAGCTGAGAGTGTGATTCTTGAAGGTAATTTGGAAACCGCTGTACCATAAAATGCTGTATTGGGTTTTATAAGATGTAAAGCACCAATTCCTATATCGACAAATGTTCTCGAAGATTTTTGATACCGATAATTAAAACCAGCACCTGATTCGAGAAAACTAACTCGTTCAAAATTGTCAAAACCTTCACCTGATCCAAGTGATGCAATAAAAGCATCTCCATTCCACTGATGATCCCAGGTAAATGACTGAGAATCAAATCCTCGTGACGCAAACCCTAAAACCAATCCTCCACTCACAATATGATTTGGAGTCAATAACCGATGATAAGCAGCATTTAAACTCAGTGAAGTCAGATTGAGTTTACCATCACCTTGCCTATCATGATTGAATATTGCGCCTGCACCTAAAAAGTGCTTTTCACCTTTGAGTACGTATAATTTGCGATCATAAGCACCGCTAAACGTAAACCATGGTACAGGAACGAATCGCCACTGATCTCTCATCGATGCCGTAAATCGGTGATCTCCGTTAAAAAGTCCGGTAAGTGCCGGATTTATATTTTGTGGTGTATTATAAAACTGACTATAATGCAAATCCTGACCATTTATTTTCAAAATTGTAAAAATTAGGAATGCAAAAAGCAGCTTAAACCGATGGTGAATGGTATTTATATCCTGCATATTTAGTTATATTAAATATTTATAACATATTTATATTAAAGAATAAGAGATCATTAGACTTATTATCTAATAATTCTATATTTCCTTATTTATAATAGTGCAAAAACTATGCTAAATAATTGTAAATTAAACTTTTACAATATTAAGGCTTGGGAAACCTGAATGACAAGTTGCTGACTGATTTTGCTGATATTTGATCAACTTGATAATTTAGAATCATCGACTTTGCCAATTCATCTTCAAATACTTCAGCCATATTTGAAATTAAACAAAAAGGTATATTGTTTAGTTCCATTTTATGCTTCATTTCGAAATATGACAAGCTTCCGATCAACTGTTGCAACGTCTCCTGCAATAGACTTCTGACACTAAGTCTCTGCGAATTTAATGCAAACTTATGATAGGAATCTTCATCTGTAGTAAGGGAAAACCATAGTTTTTTAAATTGTGCATCACTTCCAACCGCCAAAATCAGTTTTTGTCCATCTGAAGTCGAAAAAACATCACCATAAGGTGCAATATTCGGATGTAAAGTCCCTAATGGTTTAGGTATATGACCAGCCATAAGGAAGTTTGATGCTTGATTTGCTAAGGCTGAAATTGCACTCTTGTAAAGCGAAACATGAACTACACTACCCTTTCCATCCTTCATTTTTTTTAACAAAGCAATGAGTACAGCTTCTTTCATCTGGTGGGCCGCAATGATGTCAATGATTGCAACTGGTAATTTTGCCATATGCTGATTATCAATGCCGTTCATCGATATCCATCCTGTTTCTCCTTGCATAACCAAATCATATCCAGGTCGTGGGTCATCGTATGTATAAGCACTCAATTGTGCAAATATCAGATGTGGGAATTTGGCATTAATGTATTCTGGAGTGAGTTTGAGCTTCTCGGCGGTTTTTTTCTGAAAATTTGAAATTACAACATCACTTTCTGCTAGCAGTTGGTCAATAGTTTGCCTTTCTTTTTCATCAGATAAGTCTAGGAGTTGCACATCTTTACCATAATTTGCAGCACAATAATATGCAGAAACGGTAGCTTCAGGATCTTCTGTAGTGAGTTTCCATTGTCTCGTGGCATCTCCATTTGTAAGTTTGTTTTCGATCTTAATGACATCTGCACCTAATTCAGCAAAGAATGAACCAACAAGTGGACCTGCCAAAATTGCAGACAAATCGAGTACTTTCAGCCCTTCAAATGGCCGATCCATATTTTTAAACTCAAGATTCAATTATCGCTGAAATTTGGGTGAAACCACTAAATCTTTTGCACCTTCTGTATAAACATAAAATCCTTCACCAGTTTTACGACCAAGCCGATTGGCTGTAACCATATTCGCTAGCAATGGACAAGGTGCATATTTTTGATTGCCAAATCCTTGGTACATAATATTCAAAATAGAATAACAAACATCCAGTCCTATAAAATCTGCCAAAGCCAATGGCCCCATAGGATGCGCCATACCCAATTTCATAACTGTATCAATTTCTTGTACTCCAGCCACTCCTTCATACAATGTGTAAATGGCTTCATTTATCATAGGCATCAAAATCCTGTTTGCAACAAATCCCGGATAATCATTCACTTCAGTCGGCTCTTTACCTAATTTGACTGACATCTCCATAATAGTGCTGCAAACATCATCAGAAGTCATGTACCCACGTATCACTTCTATTAATTTCATCACAGGCACTGGATTCATAAAGTGCATACCAATGACTTTGTCAGGTCTAGAAGTTACAGCTGCAATTTTTGTGATTGAAATCGAAGATGTATTGGTCGCAAGGATGCAATCTTTTGGTGCATCTTGATCCAGTTGCTTAAATATTTTTAATTTAAGATCTATATTCTCCGTTGCAGCTTCTACAACTAAATCTGCGGATTTTACTGCTATTGTTACATCGGTTGCTGTGGTGATATTACTCAAAGTTTGCTTGATTTCACCTTCAGTAATCAATTCTTTTTTTAACATTCGCTGTAGATTGCTTTCGATAGTAGCAAGTGCTTTTTCAAGCGCAGTATTTGAAATATCACACAATACAACATTGAAATTCTTAGCTGCAAAAACTTGGGCAATTCCATTTCCCATAGTCCCTGCGCCGATGACAGTCACATTATTCAGTTTCATTAAATTTAAATTTGGTAAGGCTAAAATTACAGGTGCAAAGTTAACTAATGCAATGCGACATTCCAAATTTATCAATTTTCAGAATACTATTACATCTTAAAAAGTTGGTTCTAAAGTATTTTTACCAATAATTGTAACTTTGACCGTAAATTTGTTCGAAAGTACAACCAAAATTAATAATAATGATCTTATTAGTAGATAGTGGATCTTCCAAAGCGGACTGGGTGGAAATATTGCCAGATGGTCATACCAATATGTACACAACTCAGGGTATTAATCCTTCTACTCAAGATCAACTGCCCGATATCTCAAAGGAGCAAACATTAATTTCAATTATTACAAAAGCCGACAAAATTTATTTCTACGCCGCAGGTGTTATACATGATGAATCTAGAGACAGAATTATCAATTGGCTACAAACTTTGGGTGCTCAAGGAAAAATTTTCGTTGAAAGCGACATGGTGGCTGCAGCTAGAGCTTGTTGTGGCAATAATTGGGGTATAGTTTCTATTTTGGGTACTGGCTCCAACTCGTGTGTTTTTGACGGTAATTCGATTGTAGATAATATTCCTTCGTTGGGATATATTTTGGGTGATGAAGGCAGTGGATCACATATTGGCAAAGAAATATTAAGAAGCTACTTTTGTAGGAAAATGCCTAAGCAAGTGGCTGATTCATTTGAATCAAATTTTCAAATAACTAGGCTAGAAGTGATTGAACAAGTGTATCGTAAAAATAAAGGAAGTGGCTACATTGCATCTTTTGCCAAGTGGCTCGAACAAGCAGATGAATCATGGAAAAAAGAAGTTTTAAATCACGTTTTTTCTCAATTCATACTCTATAGACTCTTACCTTTATCAAATCAGTACAAAGCGCTTCCTGTCCATTTTGTAGGATCTATTGCGTATAATTATAAATCCTACCTTACGGAATCATTAAAAGATTTTGGAATCTTTGCAGATAAAATCATACAAAAACCTATTTTTGCGCTGATAGACTTTCATTTTAAACAAAATTATCAATGAGTTCAGTAAAAAGAATCGCAGTTTTTACCTCCGGTGGAGATGCTCCAGGTATGAATGCAGCAATTAGAGCAGTAGTGAGGACGGCGGTTTACCACGACCTTCACGTGTATGGTATATACAGAGGATACGACGGTATGGTTAATGGAGATATTAAAAGACTGGAAGTCGGCGATGTAGCTAATATCATCCAACGTGGAGGCACAATACTAAAAACCGCTAGAAGTGATGCATTCCGTACTCCCGAAGGACGAAAGCAAGCTTACGAAAGCTTAATAGCCAATGATATAGACGGTGTTGTTGCAATCGGTGGTAATGGAACTTACACGGGTGCTGAAATTTTTATGAAAGAATACAAAATACCTTTTGTGGGACTTCCAGGCACAATAGATAATGATATCTTCGGCACTGATTATACCATCGGTTTTGATACAGCAATCAATACATCTATAGAAGCTGTGGACAAGATCAGAGATACAGCGGACTCACACAATCGACTCTTTTTTGTCGAAGTGATGGGTCGCCATGCAGGATTTATTGCACTCCATACAGGTATAGGAAGTGGAGCTGGTGCTATATTCCTTCCTGAAACAGAGACCACTATCGACGAGTTGTCTGATGTTCTTAAGAAGTCTGTAAAACGAAAAAAATTGTTCAATTTGGTCATAGTTGCTGAAGGAAACACAAATGGAGATGCAACCGAAATAGCGCGTCAAATAAAAGAGCGAAATCCTGAATTTGACATCAAAGTCACCATTATAGGTCATTTACAACGAGGAGGCTCACCTACTGCAATGGATCGTGTTTTGGCTAGTAGAATGGGACACTCAGCAGTCAAAGCACTTATCAGAGGTGAAGGTGGTGTAGCCTTAGGCATCATCAATGACAAAATCACTTTTACGCCGTTTCATGATGCCATCACCAAAACAAAACATCTAAATAAGGATCTAGTTAAAATGGCAGAAATACTGGCTTTGTGATAAAAATCATCATGTGCTATGTACCTTTCCCAACTAATGAGTCTGCTCAAAAAGTGGTAGCGCACTTGCTAGAAAATAAATTGATAGCTTGTGCCAATATTGTTCAATCAGTGAGTATGTACAATTGGCAGGACACCTTTCATCAGGAAGACGAATGGATTGCCATTATAAAGACAGTCCAAAGTAAGCAACAAATTCTCGTAGAAACTGTACAATCTCATCATCCTTACGATCTTCCTGCAATTTTATGTTGGGAAATAGAAGCCAACAAAGCATATGGAGAATGGGTAAATGAACAAGTCATGGATTAAGGAATGTCTGAATATCCTAAAAAAAAGGCACCTACTCCGAAAAGTAAGTGCCTTTTTTATATGTATCAAGCAAAAATTATTTTTTGCCTCCTGTCAATACGTCTTGAAGTTTTTTCAATTCGTCCCAGCTACCTTTTGCAGCCAATGTAGCTTGCTGTGCCCATGTTGATGGATCATGCATTTGGAATTTAGCACCAGCTTCAACCAAAATCGCCTTCAATGTATCCACCTTTGCTTTTGACAAATCGACAAATGTTACGATATTTTTCTTATTCAATAACTCAGCAATTTTAGGACCAATACCTTCTATTTTTTTAAGATCGTCAGCACTTACCTTGGCAACTTTTTTTGCAGCTGGTTTTGCTTCTTTTACCACTTTTTTAACAGCTGGTTTTACTTCCTTTGTTACTTTTTCTTTTGCTACGATTACTTCAGCTACCTTTTTTGGAGCTGCTGCTTTCTTTTCAACTGTTTTTGCAGCTGGAGTTGTTTTTACAGCTTCTTTCACGATTTTTGCTTTTGCTACGACTGGTTTTGCCGTAACTGCTTTTTTAGCTTGAGCTTTTGGTGCAGAAACTACCTCATCCAAAACAATAACGCTATTATTCACACCATTAAAAGGTGAAGATACGTATCTGTCTGCATTATGGTCGTTGTCCCAATTTGCATCATCAAGCAAATATCTGAATTCATATACTGCGCCCGCTTTTAGCTCAACTACGGCATTGAAGTCCGTTTTAGATTTTTTCATATTGGTAGCATTACTGCTGTCCCAATTATTGAAATCACCCAAAATTTTTACAGATTTTACACCTTCATTTAATGGATAAGAAAAAGTAACCTTACAAGTGCCTTTTGCTGATTGATAATTTTTGATTATGCTCATGATAATAATTTTATTTAGTAAACTAATTCCCTATTCTTATTAAAATTTGAATTTAACGGGATGGAGTGATTATATTAAAATCCGTTGCAAAATTACTAATTAATTATATATTACAGGAATTACAATACTTATATTAACAATAATTAACACAACATCAAACAGTTTTAACAAAATTTAATTTGTTTTACCCTAAGAAACGAAGCTATTAATGTAATTTTCTATGGTTTGACTATAGTACTTATGTTCTAATTTGAGCACTTTTTCTGCAATTTGCTCCGGTTTGTCATGCACATCTAGTGCACATTCTGCCTGAAAAATAATCCTGCCCTCGTCGTATTTTTCGTTTACAAGATGAATAGTCATGCCTGAGATTTTCTCTTTGTTTTTATATACTGCTTCATGTACAAAATGGCCATACATACCATATCCACCATAGGCAGGCAATAAGGAAGGATGAATATTCAATATCCTATTCTCAAATTGTCGTACAAACATTGTGGGTATTAATAATAAAAAACCTGCAAGGATAACAAAGTCAATTTTATGGTTTTCTAAAATCGCTATCAGGCTTCCATCTTCCATGTTTTTTTTACCGATGATATAAGAAGGAATATTAAATTTGGAAGCCACTCCTATGACTCCAGCATTCGGTTTATTTGTGATAATAACACTAACTTTTATATTCGGGTGATTTTCAAAATAAGTACAAATTTCTAAAGCATTACTGCCACCACCTGAAGCAAAAATTGCAATATTTACCACGAGTTCTTCACTTTATTAATTTAATGCTTCGTTATATTTCGATGCCTTTGTAGGATCAAGTCCAGTCATTATAGTCTTGATCTTGGATTTCTGACCTGGATCGCCATTTTTGAATATTTCTATAATTTCATCTTTTTTCGCATCACCAAAAACCTGAACCAAATATGTTCCTGAGTACTCTAGATTGGCCTGTCCCATAGATGTCAAAGCGCTCAACATCACAAATCGGCTCTTGTCCTGTTCGCTATACATATTATCAAGGCTAAGTCTGTGATATTCATAAAATGCCTGTCTGAACTGTCTCATACGAGGACTCAACAAATTTTCCAACAACCAATATCGGTTTCTCCTGCCACCACCATCATTTCTCCAACCTTCATCATTTACGACATTTGAAGGAAGCGAAGTAACTATTTCCTGTGCCTTCAGAAGGAATGGCTCTCCACCATTAACACTAAATGAGTCATAATCCATACCTAACGAAACGTAAGCATAATAACTCAAAATAGCCGAAAGATTGTCATAAAATGTATTAGCAGTTTTATTCAAAGGCAACAATTCATTATAAATAAAACTTACATTCTTATCGATAAGGTTTATCATCGGAGAACTATAGGTGGAGTTAAATACTGGTCTTTCAGTCTGTAGGATTATTTCGGCCTTAATAGCTGATCCTTGCGACAATTCAGTAATAGTCATGACGAAGCTACCTCTGATCTTCTCATGTTCGAGATATTCATCATTAGTCCATTTGGTCGTATTGAGCAATTCGCTCATTTTCTTCTCCATTCCTTTAAAATAAGAAGGATCCAAGTTTACAGAATTTATTGAAGACAAAGTCTGAACACTGACTCTGAAGTTCAATTCCTGAGACGTACCCAAAGTTATTGACAACAAAACAAACACAAGACCTAATAGTAATTTATACATCCATTTTAATTTTAGAAACTAAGTAATCAATGATATCAGTGGCAACATCTTTTTTTGATTTCAAAGGAAAATCGATTTTTGTTCCTTCAGAATCAATGATGGTAACCTTGTTGGTATCATGTTTAAATCCTGCACCTTGATCAGCCAACGAATTTAAAACGATAAAATCGAGGTTTTTCTTGTGTAGTTTTGAATTTGCATTAATAATTTCGTCATTAGTTTCTAAAGCAAATCCCACTAATATCTGTTTGTCTGATTTTTTAGCTCCAATAGTTGCCGCGATATCGATGGTTTTAACTAGTGGAATACTCAAATCATCGTCTTTTTTCTTGATCTTAATTTGTGATACTGTGGCAGGCCGATAATCTGCCACTGCTGCGGCAAATATAGCAATGTCACTCTGCTCAAAACACTGATTTACAGCATCATACATCTCTTGTGCCGATTGGATCCTTTCTACTTTGATGCTTGGATTTTCTAATGTCAGGCTCGTAGGTCCCAAGATCAATGTGACATTTGCACCTCTATTGGCGCATGATTTTGCCAACTCAATTCCCATCTTGCCACTACTGTGGTTACCGATAAATCGCACAGGATCTATGGCTTCAAAGGTAGGCCCTGCTGTAATCAGTACATTTTTATTTTTTAAATCGAGGTTTTTTGCAAAAAAATGGTGAATATTATCAAGTATTTCTTCGGGCTCAGCCATACGACCATCTCCTTCTAGTCCACTAGCTAAAAATCCATTTCCTACTGGAATTATTTGATTGCCATAAGATTGTACTAATCGAAGATTGTTTTTTACGGCCGGATGTCTCCACATATCGAGATCCATAGCCGGTGCTATAATGACCGGACACTTTGCAGAAAGATAGCATCCCAATAATAAATTATGCCCAAAACCACCAGCCATGCCAGCCAAAGTGTTTGCCGTACATGGTGCAATTACCATCAAATCAGCCCAAAGTCCAGCTTCTACATGATTTGTCCAAGTACCTGATTTTTCCCAATCTATGATTACTGGTTTTCCAGATAATGTCGATAATGTAAGTGGAGAAATAAATTTTGTAGCTGACTCAGTCATCACCACTCGCACTTCGGCCGAAGCCTTAACAAGCAGCCGAACCAAGATGGCAGCCTTGTAAGCTGCTATGCTTCCCGTGATCCCAAGTAATTTTTTTTCCCTGAAGCATCAAATATCAAACAGGATCATCATTCTTCGTGATGAACTTTCGGTTCTCTATATTCAAATTGAAGGTCGTTTTTCAAAAACTCTTCAGTAGCTATAATAGCAGGATTCGGCAGTCTTTCGTAAAACTTACTGATTTCTATCTGCTCCTTATTTTCAAGAATTTCTTCTATGGTCTCAGATGTACTCGCAAATTCATCAAGTTTTCCGTGCAGTTCATTTTTGATCTCTACTGCTATTTGTTCAGCCCTACGAGTGATCACAGCAATTGATTCATAAATGTTCGCAGTCTGAGCTGAGATAGATTTGATATCACGCGCTTTGATATGCGGATCCAAACCTTGTACTTTTGATTTTATATCTGTGGTCATGTTTAAAATTTTTTTAACTCTGATAATGTTTCTTTGTGAATATTATTTACATCCTTCGTGTATTTCGATTTAGGATGCTTTTTTATGAATGCGTTGTAATGTACCAACGTTTCATTATATCTTTCTACTTGTTTTTGATAAATACTGTTTTGGGCCAAAATAAAACTTGATTTCAAGATAAGATACCTAATTTCTTCCGTATTTTTTGACTCAGGAAAGTCTTTCAACGTATTTTGGAATGAGGTGACCGCTGCTTGGTACTCTCCTATTTTATAATATAATTCGCCTTGTGCAAATGATTTTATCTCTAGTTTTTTCCTCATTTCGTCAATCATGTTATTGGCTTCTGTTGCCTTTTCCGTATTGGGATAGAGATTGACAAATTGTTCAAAGCCTTCTATAGCTTTACTAGTATAGGTCTGATCTAATTTATAATTGGGAGATAATTTATAATTGGAATAGGCCGACATATATTCTGCGTCCATCTTATTCGGACTATTGGCGAATGTGCCCGAATAATTTTTAAAATATGTTGATGCCAAGATATAATCACCTTGATAGTAATGTGCGTAAGCATACTTGTAAAACAAATCTTCAGCTTCCTGCCGTCCTCTATAATATTGGATGACGATGTCGTACAAGGCAATCGCTCTGTCATACTGCTTTTCAGTATAATATTTATTGGCGGCTTTATATACCTTTTCAGGGTTATTGCTGGAACGCAAAGCCTCAAATTCTGACTTACAAGCAGTCAAAAAACCAATAAAACTAATAAAATCGAATGGTAAAACTTCATAAGGGCGCAAAATTACACAATTTTCATATATTAATACATGTTTCAATCCAAAAATATATACAAATTGCGATTCATACAAAAATAAATATCATACTTAAGAACGTAAAAATTAGTGTTTTGAGGAAGAATAAAAGTTAAAAAATTGATAAAATCTGTAAAAAAAATATTTAAATAAAAAAATCGTTTTACCTTTACTGTATAATTATAGTTTTGAATCACTTACGTAAAAATTTTTAAATCATGAAGAGTTTGTTTTTGTTATTTTCTTTTGTTTTAGTAGCATCTTTTTCAGCAAATGCACAGGCATGCAATAAAGCTGCCGGTTCTGGAAAAGCATGTTGCGCATCTAAAAAGACGGCTGCTGTTTCTCAGTCTGCAGATACAAAAGTAGCTAGTGTAGTAATGGAAGCTGATGCAGCAGTTGCAGCATCTAATGGAAGCATCACGAAAAGAACTTGTGAGATTTCTGGAGCAACTTCTTATTACGAAAAATCAGTTTGTGCTACTTCTGGTAAAGTAAGCTGGGAAGAAGTACAATTTGACGCTGACAAAAAAGCATTTACTAAAGTTGCATCTGCTTCTATGGAGAAAGATGAAGCTGGAAATAAAGTAGAAACAAAAGCATGTGCAGGAAAATCTGAAGGCAAAGGATGTTGCAAGAAAGATGGTGCAAAATCATGCGCTAAAAAAGAAGGTACTAACTAATAGTCGTCTTTTATAAGTTTAAAAAGCCTTTCGGAAATTTTCGGAAGGCTTTTTTTATGTGCAGATGTTTCTAATTGGGCTTTTGGAAAGTAAGACAATATTGATGAAAAGTATTGCTGACAAATGTATTACCATATCCATAAGGCGCGAGATTGATATCATCTTGACACCAAAATACTTCCGGCAATATATGCACTTTTTGCATCAAACCTGAAGCCAAATCCCAAGCAAATGGATAGTTTCTACCTTTCTTCTTGATGTTTTTTACGACGATGGTAAGAAAACTTCCTGGCTTCATACAATTCAATAAATTGAAATATACTTCAATCAAATCATTCAAAAAATAATTATAATCAGAAATATTCCCCAAATCATCATCACTCTCTGAATAATTAGTTTGGAGTCCTTTTTCGATTCTTTTTGCCTGATTTTCAGCACCTTTCATATTGAGCATATCCCAATATGGTGGTGAAGTAATCATATAGTCTATTTCAGGAAAGTCAGCAGAACTTATTAGTCTGGCATCTTTATTCAAAATAGCAAAATTATTGGCCACCTTATTAGCAAATAACTCTGGTGCCTGTGGATCGATCAGTTCGGAACATCTTTTGGTAGCAATCTCGGCAAGTAACTACTGAGTTCCGTTCCGTATGCATTTCTACCTGACTTGAGCGAAGCCACTTGAGTACTACCGGTACCTGACATTGGATCCAAGATATTGGCATCCTTATCCGTAAGTTTTTCAATAAACATCAAAACCAATTCTTCTGGATACTTGGCTGGATGGAGAATTTCATTTTTCTTCCTCGGTGCAGGCTTCAGTATAAACCAAGCTGGTACATGATTAGTTAGCTCTCGTTGAGGCTCTATTTTTTTATCTTGGGCTGAATTAAGTAAATTATGGACATGCGGACTATAAATTCCTGTTGAATTCTCATCCTTCCTAAAATACAAGCTATAAAAAACATCTTTTCGTGTAGATTCAACTTGGTTTTCGTCGTGCAAATTTAAACAACCTATTTTCTCATCCTTCAGGCTGTACATACTTGAAATCTGCATTGCCATATCCCAAGCTAAAGGGAGATATTGATTTTCCAACTGAAGATTGGGCATCAAAATGCAGACAAATCTCCGGTGAATCATGTGTCGGTACACTTTTCCCAAAAGTGAAATCACCTGATCTCGAAGCACAATATATTCGGACAAATCCTTAATCCCTTGGATAGTCTCACGCAAATCAATCAAAGCAAATTGCAAAGGCCCATCGTATTGGTCTTCTGTGGTGACATCTATTTTCAGCTCTTTGCCAATGCTACTTACTAAATCAAAATTTCGACCAAAATAAAGTACCTTTTCTTCCGATGGCTCAGCCTTACAAAAAAATCTGAGATTGTCAGAATATAGCTTAGTATCAGATTCGAATTTGAACCATGATTTTTGAAAGGGAAGCCACTCTTTTGACGTAAGTCTGTTAAATCTGTTTACCAAGGAAATTTATTGAAATTAATACCCGAAAGATTTTACTTCTTTAGATTCTTTGGCCTTTGGGTCATATTTTACCATTAGATTTATCCAAATAGACCTAGACATTCGCAGGAAAAACAAGTAAGTAAGGGCTGCAGTTAATAATAAAACACCCATGGATGCATTGAGACTCATTTTAAATACAATCAAGCACAAACCCATGATACCTAGAAAGAAAAACGCCGAAAAAATGTAGGAAAGGAACATAGATCCATAATAAAAACCTGGTTCTGGTTCATATTTCTGGTTACAAACCGGACAATTTACGGGCATATTTACAGGCTTAGATATTTCGAATGGTTTTATAAAAAGATCACCTTCTTGACATCTTGGACATTTCTGCATAAATGCATTAATAATAAAATTCCTTTTGGACATATATCTCTTATTAACAATTAATTATATATAATATAAAACTTATATTTAGCTTTTCATTTTTTCAACTTTCAATAGCACTTCATTTTTCAATTCTTCTTTATAATAGATCATTTTTCGAAGTAATTCTTCATCACTGGTGGCAAGAATCGATGCAGCCAAAATTCCTGCATTTTTTGCTCCATTGAGCGCAACTGTAGCAACAGGTATGCCACCAGGCATTTGCAAAATGGACAAAACAGAATCCCAACCGTCAATAGAATTGGATGATTTTACGGGTACACCAATAACTGGAAGTGGCGACAAAGATGCAACCATACCAGGAAGATGGGCTGCGCCACCAGCACCTGCAATGATGACACGAATACCACGTGTATGTGCATTTTTGGCGAATTCGAACATTCGCTCAGGAGTTCTATGGGCAGAGACAATTGTCATTTCGTAAGCGACGCCAAAATAGGTCAACATATTGGCTGCTTCCTGCATCACTGGCAAGTCTGAATCTGACCCCATAATAATACTGACAAGGATATTTGACATATTAGGATATTGCTTTTAAGGTTGATTTTACGAATTGTGCTTTGTCAATTGCTTCTTGCACAGTATCAGCAGCGATGGTAACGTGACCTAGTTTCCTAAAAGGTTTTGTTTCCTTTTTGCCATAAATATGCACATGAACGCCATCCGTCGCTAGACATTCTTCCAAACCTTCATAAATAACAGGTCCGCTATAACCAGGCGAACCCAAGATATTTAGCATTACGGCAGATTTGGTAAGCTTAGGGCTTAATAGTGGCAAATCACAAAGCGCCCTCAAATGCATCTCGTATTGTGAAATATTACAGGCTTCGATCGAATGGTGCCCAGAATTATGCGGCCTCGGTGCGACTTCGTTGATAAGAATTTCACCACTTTTAGTCAAAAATAACTCCACAGCCAAAAGCCCGATAATCTCTAGTTTTTCACCAATCGTTTTAGCAAGTTTTGTGGCTTCTTCTTCTTGAGCTTGTGTCAATGATGAAGGCGAAAACAAATAATCTACTAAGTTGGCTTCCTTGTGAAAATGCATTTCTACAGGCGGAAAAGCAACTATCTGACCACTTGGCCTTCTAGCGATAATGACGGCTATTTCTTTATCTATATCGACCAAATCCTCTACAACACTAGGTGTATCGAACAGTTTTTGTAGATCATCCCATGTATTTATAACCTGAACACCTTTGCCATCGTATCCTTCAGTCCTTGATTTTTTGTACAAAGGGAAACTTAATTCTTCATTGCTTAAGGCTTCAACAATTTCTGAAGCTCCATCAAAAAATTTAAACTTTGAAGTTGGTAAATTATTCGTCTGATAAAATGTCTTTTGATTTCCTTTATCCTTAATTATTCCTAATGAAAATGATGATGGATACACTTTTTTGCCAGACGATTCTAATTGAGCCAAGGCCTGAATGTTGACATTTTCTATTTCTATAGTAACGATATCACAATCTTCACCAAAAGCTACAACATCTTGATAATCAGTAATTTTACCTTTATGAAATTTTGAAGTTAATGAAGCTGCAGGACAATCAGCGTCTTGTTCCATAATTCGAATGTCGAAATCCAAAATACTACCAGCCCGAAGTAACATCTTGCCCAATTGTCCGCCGCCTAAGATACCAATCTTTTGATTCAAGTTGTCCATACTGATTTTACAAAATCCAAATTTGACAACAAAAGTACAAATTCTCTCAAAGATTATTGTAACTGATGTTACAGTTAATGAAAAAGCGCTATTTTTTCAGTTGGTGTGGAAGTTTATTTTGCCTAAGAATTACTATCTATTTGCCATACTAAATCCACACATTTGCATTTTGGTTTGAATCATTTTTCTACCAACTCAGCTTCTTCAAGCACATAAATCAGATAATCAAAATTGTCCCTATTTAATTTGAGTTTACCTTGAAATTTTATTTTTGAATCCAGTTTCATCTGTGGTATTTTTTTAGGAGAAAGGATGTCCACAATGGATTCGACACCAGCTTTACCACAAAAAAAACATTGGGCAAATGGAAATGCCGATAAGATCACAATATTATCATCACCTGTCTCACTAACTGGTATATAAAATCCTTCCACTTCGACCTTCTGTCCATTGAGCGACTTAATCGTATCACTAAATATAGGCAGTTCCACATCCATTGCCATTTTTTCATCGTATTTCTTTTCAAACTTGACACCCATAAGTAGTTTCCATGGCAAAATATATGCGCCATCAGCCGTTTTCTGAAAATAACTTAAGTCAAATTTGGTTGTATCTTTTAATTCAACTTTACTGGTTTCTATTGTGACTGGATAAGACTTTTCTTGTTTGCAAGCGATGCCCCAAACCAAAATAATTGTCATAAAAACTGCACCTACAATTTGCTTGTTTTCATTCCAAATATTGTTTGTCTATGCAAAATAAGTTATTTTTTGGGATTTTCAGCATTAAATAACATTGTAAGGTTGATTCTCTTTTTCGGGATACATCTACTTGCATAACAGTGACTGATACTTCTTGACCAAGTTTCAACACTTCACCAGGACTACTTATATATTTACGAGTGATTTGAGAAATATGCAACAAGGCATCTTGTTTGGCACCAATATCTACGAAAGCACCAAAATTGGTAAGATTAGTAACAATACCTGGAATAGTCATTCCTTCCATCACATCTTCGATACGTTTGATACGTTCATCAAATGCAAACGAGACAGCTTCTCCACGTGGATCAACGCCTGGTTTGTCCAGCTCCTTCATGATATCCTTTAATGTGGGCAATCCTACGCTTTCGGTAACAAAATCCTGAAGATTTATACTTTTTCTGGCCTGTTCATCAGCTATAAATTGACTTACGGTCATCCCATTTTTGGCAGCCATATTCGTTACAATCGGATAGGACTCAGGATGCACACCTGTATTGTCTAGTGGATTGATACCATCTCTTATACGCAAAAATCCTGCTGCTTGCTCAAAAGCCTTATCTCCAAGCCTAGGCACTTTATTCAATTCCTTTATCGCTTTGAAATCACCATTTAACCGTCGGTAATTGACGATGTTTTTGGCAAGTGCTGGACCAAGACCTGCAATATATGTCAAGATATGATGACTTGCAGTATTGATATTTACTCCGATTTTATTGACACAACTCACCACAGTCATGTCTAGGTTTTCCTTCAGTTTACCTTGGTGGACATCGTGCTGGTACTGCCCTACTCCGATAGATTTTGCATCGATTTTAACCAATTCAGCCAATGGATCCATAAGTCTTCGGCCGATGGAAATAGCCCCACGCACCGTAATATCTTTATCTGGAAATTCTTCGCGCGCTACATCTGATGCCGAATATATGGACGCACCACTTTCGTTCACCATGTAGATATCAGTTTTTTCAGCAAAATTTATAGCTTCGACCAAAACTTGTGTTTCTCTCGAAGCCGTACCATTACCGATAGCAATGGCTTTTATTTGATGCTTATATGCGAGATTTTTAATAATTTCTTTAGTTTCACCAACTTGATTTTGTGGTGGATGCGGAAAGATGGTAACGTATTCCAAAAAGTCACCATGGTTATCCAAACAAACTACTTTGCAACCTGTTCGAAAACCAGGATCAATAGCCATTACTGCTTTTTGACCCAATGGTGCTGTGAGCAATAACTGTCTTAGGTTTTCACCAAAAACACGGATCGCTTCTTCATCTGCCTTTTCCTTAAATTCATTGAGAATCTGTGTCTCTAATGCCGGGAAAATCAATCGTTTATAACTGTCTTCGATGGCTTCTCTAATGTACTCTGCCTCTTCTTCTCTCGATCTAATATACTTACGCTCGATCATCTCAAGTGTCCGTTCATCATCATTCAAAAGCGATATACGCAGTACAGATTCATTATCACCTCTCATCATGGCTAAAAAACGATGGGAAGGACATCTGGCCAATTGTTCTTGAAAATCAAAATAATCCTGAAACTTTTCAGCTTCTTCTTTCTTTTTTGGTACAACTTTGGACTGAATAGTGGCAAATTTTCGAAGTGATACACGGATTCTTTCTCGGATATCTTGGTCTTCATTTATCCATTCGGCAATGATGTCTTTTGCGCCTTCGATGGCTGCTGTTTCCGAAAGTACTTTGTCCGAAATATACTTACCTGCAGCTTTGAAAATATCATTATTCCTTTGGCTCATGATAAGTTTGGCCAATGGTTCCAAGCCATTTTCCCTTGCGACATCAGCCTTTGTTTTCTTCTTACGTTTGAATGGCAAATACAAATCTTCGATCTCATTTGAATCATAAGATGCCAAGATTTTTGCCCTTAATTCAGGTGTAAGTTTGCCCTGTTCTTCTATTGACGCCAAGATAGTCTCCTTCCTTGCGTCAAGTTCAACCAGTTTTTTTGCTTGTTTTTGGATATCGGCAAGTTGTACTTCATCCAAACTACCAGTTTTTCTTTTTCGATATCTTGCTATAAAGGGAATTGTCGCACCATCTTCCATCAATTCCAAAGTGCTACGCACAGAGTGAAGATTAATACCCAGTGATGCCGCGATGAGTTCTACATGTTTGTTGACCAAATTCAATATTTTTACTTATAAAATCAAGATTTTAGTGCTAAGTCATCATTATCTTTTACAAAAATAGCGGCTATTGCACCCAAAATCATAAATCCACCAGCCACCATCAATGCATAGATAGCGTGATTGCCATACATATGCTTTATCATAGGGCCACTCACGAGTCCATTGACTATTTGTGGTATTGTGATGAAAAAATTAAAAATGCCCATATAAATCCCCATTTTATGTGCTGGGATTGATCCTGCAAGCATAGCGTAAGGCATAGCCAAAATACTTGCCCACGCAATACCAACACCGATCATTGGAAAAATCAACATATTAGGATCACTAATATACCAAATAGAAATGAGCCCGATACCACCAGCTACTAATGATAATGCATGGGTATATTTTCGACCGATCTTTTTAGCTATAAATGGCAAAGCAAAGGCAAAACCTGTAGCTACCAAATTGTATATTCCAAAAATAAAACCCACTTTATCGCCAGCTTGCTGAAACAATGGTGATTTGGTATCATTTGCAGCCAAACCATAAACATGTTCGGCAATAGCGGGTGTACTATAAACCCACATACCAAACAAAGCGAACCAAGAACAAAACTGCACTATGCTCAATTGGATCATAGTTTTGGGCATATTCATGAAATCTGTTACGATTGAAGAAATCACGTTTTGGTTTAATGGCGTTGATTTTGTCTCTTCATTTTCTTCAAATTTTAAAAGCTCTTGTGGCGAATATTCTGATGTAGTAAATATAGTCCACAAAATCGCACCAAGCAAAATGATAGCGCCAATAAAAAATGACCATATTACATTTGACGGTACGCCACCATCGACAGCGGTACCAGAAACTCCAAACCAATCTGTCAAAATGGTAGGCAACCAAGATCCTATCACGGCACCAATACCAATTAAACCAGTCTGAATAGCAAATCCTGCCGTACGTTGGTCAGTCCCTAGCTTGTCTGCAACCAAGGCTCTGAATGGCTCCATTGCAACATTAAATGATGCATCCATGATCATCAGCATACCAGCGCCAACCCACAATGCCGGCAAAAATGCTGTAAACAAAGCTGCATTTGGCATAAGAATGAGCCCGATTGCAGCCATGATAGCACCAGTCAAAAAATAAGGCTTTCTCCTACCTAAACTTGTCCATGTACGATCACTATAATGGCCAATTAACGGTTGAACAATCATACCCGTTATAGGTGCGACCAGCCAAAACCAACCTAATTGATGGGTATCAGCGCCTAGATTTTGGAGGATTCTGGAAGCATTGGCATTTTGGAGAGCAAAACCAGCTTGGATTCCTAAAAACCCAACACTCATATTCCAGATAGATGCGGTTGATAATAATGGCTTTTTCATTTTTGTATTTGACAAATATTTGAAATCAAAATATAAAACATCAAGAATGGATTACGACCATATATTCCCACGGTTTCAGTGGCAGTACATCGCCAGTTCTATAATGGACAAATTTGCCTGAAAATACTTCACTACCAGAAATGTCTGTATCCAAAGTTATTTCTTGTCTTTGTTTAGAAAGGTTTATCAAAACAGTTACGCGATTAGGGCCATTTTCCCTTCTGAATGCATAAATATGATCATGAGGTAGTATTCGCGTAAGCTGACCACCATATTCATTATTCCAAAGTGCAGGATTTTCATGTTTCAGCTTATGCAACTTGGTATAAAATGGCGCGTAGGCATAATTCCTAAACCCAACTTCATCCTTATCAAAAAACTTCAATCTATGCGCCATCGGTTCTTCTTGCCCGCTATACATGAGTGAAATTCCATCCATGGTATTGACTAATACTGCAAATGCTTTGTGCGCTTCGCCCATACGTTCTATTTCTGATCCCGACCATGAATTTTCATCATGATTGGATGTAAAAAGCAAATAACTTCCTTGATGAAGCCGACTTTTTACTGTTGCGTACCAATGGTCGATATCTTTGATACTTTGTCTTCCTACAGCTATTTCATTGAGAATATAGTGGAGTGACCAACTATAAATAGCATGAAAACTTCCTGAATTAACATGTTCGGGCAATTCAGACTCGGCCAGTAGAAACAAATCATTTTTGATGGATCTCAATTGTTTGTTTGCTTCTGTCCAAAATTCCATAGGAATAAGCAGAGCCATGTCCTGTCGAAATCCATCAATATCGAATTTTTCTACCCAATATTTCATATCACCGATCATGTCTGCCTGCATTGCCAGATTGCTATAATTCAAATCTGCAACATCATCCCAACCCATGGATTTGCCACTGCCATCCATAGGATCTGTGATATTACCATTTTTATCTTTAGTGTAATATTCTGGATGTTCTACTATCCAATGATGATCCCAACCAGTATGATTCGGTACCCAGTCAAGTATAATTTTCATGCCAAGTCGATGGGTTTCTTCCACGAGTTTTTTGAAATCTTTAGAATTGCCTATTTGTGGATTAATCGCTTTGTAATCAGATACGGCATAATAGCTACCCATACTACCCTTGCGCTTTACAACACTTATAGGAAAAATTGGCATCAGCCACAAGACATCAATTCCCATATCACGGAGCCTAGGCAAATGCTCCTGGAATGCATTTATTGTTCCTTCAGCCGTATATTGTCTGATGTTAACTTCATAAATTACGGCATTTTTTGCCCAAGAAGGCAATGCGCCGATTTTATCTGAACCACTTTTTTGTTCCATGCAAATTACGTACTTATAAACAAATCAATTAGTAGGTGAAATTCCTACATTCAAAAAAATAGAATCTAAAATAATTCGGACAAATATACACATTATTCTTTTCTACCAGAGCGGTCAATAAAATTACTACCTGCCTGTTGTGTGCCCATCATCAGAATGTGCTGAATATTAACATGTTTGGGCTGCGATGCTATGTAATAGATAGTATCAGCTACATCTTTGGCTCTTAATGGTACAAAATCGTCGTA
Source organism: Saprospiraceae bacterium (assembly GCA_016717105.1). Lineage (GTDB taxonomy): Bacteria > Bacteroidota > Bacteroidia > Chitinophagales > Saprospiraceae > OLB9. The sequence goes on from JADKGF010000005.1 coordinate 188,879, forward strand.
AATACTAGCCTTCGTTTCATCCCAATCAAATCTTACTAATGCAAATTCTGTCTCTTCAACATGACCAGGCGAAACTTGGCTAACTCTGATCCCATGTTTATACAAATCAAGTCGCATCGACTTAGTCAAAGCATCCACTGCAAATTTTGTTGCAGAATACACATTACCATTAGGATATACTTCGTGACCAGCCGTAGAACATAGATTTATTATATGCCCAGTTTTCCTTTTTACCATATTCGGGCTGACCAATCGAGTAATATATAAAAGGCCTTTGATGTTGGTATCTATCATGGTTTCCCAATCGTCGGTATCGCCTTCATGAATTGGGTCAAATCCTTTGGCTAGTCCTGCATTATTGACTAAAACATCAACATTTTGCCATTCTGGTTCCAACATATTCCATGCATATTTCACATCATTGTGCTGACGAATATCAAAACACAATGTGACCACTTGTACGCCATATTTGGTTGAAAACTTTTGTTTTATGGCTTCTAGTCGCTCATTGCGTCGTCCAGTTAGTATTAAATTATACCCGTTTTTAGCGAATACTTTTGCGGTGGCCTGTCCTATTCCTGAAGTGGCACCAGTGACCATTGCAATTTTTCTGTTTGGTTTACCCATTTCTCAAAAAATTATTAATGTTTGACAGTATTTTTTGCTTCATTGATCAAAGTCTTAAATTCATTAACAAAAGCACCATATTCTGGTGTTGCTGGTCCTGAAAAACCAGTATGAATTTTAAGGATGTTATTATTCCTATCCGTAATTATCATGGTCGGATATGATACAATTTTTTCTATTTTTAATTTTTTGAGACTTTCATCTTTATCTCCATAATATCCACCATACAATACTTCATGCTTGATGTCCATTTTTTGTTGGAATCTGCGGAGTGATTCGATTGATTTCTGGTCGTCTTTGTACCTTTCAAAACCAATGCTAATCAATGCGATGTCATCGTCTGGATTTTGAATAAAATACTCTTTCAAAAATACGGTTTCATCCATACAATTTGGGCACCAAGTTCCCATAATCTGAATGATTTTGATCTTATCCTTGTACATTTCATCCAAAATAGAAATCGACTTTCCTTCTGTATTTACAAACGAAAAATCAAGCGAGTTTCCATTTGTTTTGGTCAATTCGTACGCACTTCTCAAAGCAAATTTTTCATTTCTTTTGCCTTCCCAAGATGATGTATGCTGGCTGCCTGATCTGAATGTGCCTGAAATCGTACCATCTTCCATTATTTTACCTAAAAACAGAAAAGCATGTGCTCCGTCAAAAGCAGATAAATACATTTTGGAGCCGATCATTTTGCCTTCGAGATATCGATAATCACCGGTTTCGGTCAGGAATGTACCTGTAATGATGTCTTTTTTTTGCTCAAATATGCCCACGGCTTTATATTCATCTTCAGATCCTTGATCAAAAGTACATTCCCATTTGCCAGTAATATCAGTGGTCACAGAAGCTACACCTTCAAATCGGTCTGCTCTGCCATGCACTGCTTTAAAAGGAATGCGGTAATTTTCTTTGTAATTGACTATCCAATCTCCTTCCATGACTCCATCTTCGTAAATGGCCCTGATTTGTGTATCATACACCGGAAAATCAATAATAACTGTATCCTTAGCTGTAGATTTATCTCTACCGAAACGGACATCGCGAACGGTTATCCGCTCTGAAGCATTGTGGAAAATAAAATAAAAAACAGAGTCGTTTTCATATTTTACTTCAAAATTGAATGGCAATTCTGCATCGAAATCAAACTTTTTGACAATATCTCTATCATCTCCATATTTGACCACAGGCGCTCTGTCGAGCAATAGAGTACCTTTCCAGATACCCGGTGGTATTTTTTGGAATGACTTTGTAGGAGCCACACAACCTATAATTGTCAGACTGCAACATACGAAAAATAGAACTTGTCTCATTTGATAAATTTTGCGATCAATCGCCTTTCTCACCGACAAACTGATCTTCTTTGTTTTTAAATAGGACATTAAATGTCGTCAAACTACCGTAGATGCGGGTAATATATTGTTGGAGATTTACTTTCTCTTCATCTGAAAGATCCGATGCATTGATCCTTTGCTCCATAACACGGATCCTGTCTCTGACCATTACGATTTTGTGGAAGAAGACATCGATGGGAATTTCCTTAGGTTTCAGAGACGTGTCATCCGGTTTGAGAATCATAAGTCCATTGCGCCATTTATCACCCAAAGGCACAACTTCGCTTATATCGGACCATGTTTTTAGTATTTTAATTAGTGATTTTTCAGCTTCAGAAAATGAAACTTTGTCATCCGCATCTATTTTTTCGATGATCTCCCAAGAACTATATTCTTTTCCAACCAACTTGATACCATAAGTTATAAAACATACCTTATAAGCCACAACTTCAGCGCCTACCACTACACCATCACCGAAAGCCGGATGTTTTACTCGTGATCCTATTCCTAATATAACACTCATAATATAAAAAATTTCAATATCTTAATTATGGTGTAAATATATGCAAATAAGCAGCAGTACAAAAAAGATGCAAAAAAAAATTAATATAATCGTGCCATCTGACTTTAGATCGCCATGATTTCCTATTAAAGATTAGTGATACTAAATAACGGGAAATACATTTTGACTTGATTATTCAAGCAGCTTTGCTAGGAGATTTTTATTGAATGTAGGAATTAATTGGTCGATAATTTTTACAAGTTGTGGTTCATTGAGCCCTAACATATTGAACGATAGTGATATAGCATAATTATTTCCTATATTCCAATACACTCTGGAGCCTTCGACAGAATAAGCCACTTTAAGTTTTCCTACATTCTTCTCTTTGAAAGTAATAGGCTGTGGCAATCCTGGTGCCGCTTCGCCTTTGAGCAATTTGGATGAAACAATGATGGAGTTATATTCTTCATATTCGTCAAATACAGGATTGGTCATCAACTGGATAAAAATTCCTGTGTTCGGATTGGTAGGATCATTCCATTTATAAAAAGTATTTTTGACTTGCATTCCGCCTGCATCTTTAGGTGATTTTACGGTTACAGATTGATTTGGCAAACCCAAAATCGCTTCTAATTCTGGTCCAGACAGCAAGATAGCTGGATCCGGCATTGGAAGTGTTTTCGGGTCGCGTGGTTTAGCAAAGTCAAAGATATCCACATTATAAGGTGTCTGACTATTGACATTGGTAAGTACAGACAAACTCAACAAGGTAATCCACAAATATGGTCTCATATTACTTTTTTTTGTGTGCCAAAGGTACATTGTGATTTTACATTTTTCTAATTCGTTACCGAAGATTAACAAAGTTTTAATCATTAGCGAGTTTGATAATTCGACCATTTACATCTAGTTACAAAATGTGCCAACAGGCAAATATTTACAATTTTTATTCTGTTTTGTTAATAATAACCTAATAGACACAATACAATATTTCAATTAACCGTTAAATGACAAATTTCATCATTCGCTAGATGTGACTAAATTTGTTAGAACAGTCTTAATCCAATAAAATTTTAAACATGAAAAACATTTTTTTATTTTTTCTGATCACAATGTCTGCTTTAAGCGTAAAAGCTCAGGAATTCAATATCAAACCACAATCCAAATATGGGATAAAACTATCCACTGGTTTCATAACCACAGGAAAGGAATCTACCCTATTGATCGATGAAGCTGAATTTATTAGTCAAAAAATAGAATTTACGCAAGCTTCACCACAATTTTCAGCAGGACTTTGGGCACAAAAGAAATTTGGTTGGCTGTATGCTGATGGCCAAGTTAGTTATACAACCTATGGAATGCATTATGACTTGTCCGGTGCAGAAGGTGACAAAATTATCATGCAATCGTTGAAAGAAAAGTTTCATTATGCTGATATTCAAGTGATGGGAGGAATTTCAACTAATGGCTTCAGACTCGGTGTAGGACCGGTAGCACATATTTTGTTAAAGCAAGATTCAGACCTTGTTGGATTGCCTAATTTTAATGAGAAAGCGCGAAAAATTAGTTATGGTTTTAGTGGTGCTGTTGGTTATGATTTCAACAGATTTAGTTTAGATATCAGGTACGACAAGGCCTTCCGCACGATTGGTGACCATATGTATTACGGAACCAGAAAGTCTAAGTTCTTAGAAACACCGGATGTATTGGCACTAAGCGTGTCCATCAGAATACTATAATTAGAAAACAAAGTATATATAAAAAGCCAATCACATAATCCGTGGTTGGCTTTTTTTTTGATATTTCAATGTATATTTTACAGTAATTGATACCTTTGTGTAATGGAAACAATCATTAAGGAAGTTCAATTTTTTGGCCCAACAAGCGCATTTGCTTCCTATTTGCATATCGAAAATATTGTGATAGACCAACACGAAAACTATCAAAAAAGGTCTTTCAGGAATAGATACAACATACTAACATCAAATGGGCCTATGGTTTTGAGCATACCTTTGGAAAAAGGTAAAAACAATGCCCAAAATATCAAAGATGTAAAAATAGCTTACCATGATAGGTGGACAGACATCCATCTACAAACAATACGGTCAGCTTATGGTAAAAGCCCATATTTCGAACATTATTATGATGGTATTGAAAATATTATAAATAGTAAATATAAATATTTGTTTGATTTGGATATTCATTCATTATCATGGGCGCTCAAGCAAGTCAGGATTGATCCAACAATTGAATATTCAACACAATATTTTGATTCGCATCCCAAAAAACAAGAAAATATCGCTGACTCCACAAAAATAATCGGCCAGAATACTGCATATTTTGCTCCTTATATTCAGGTTTGGTCAGAAAAATTTGATTTTATCCCCAATCTGAGTATCTTAGACCTTTTATTTTGCAGCGGACCGGAAGCAAGATCGGTATTAAGTATCATGAATCAATAAAAAAACATAAGTCAACCATATATGCAATCCAATCACAGTGATTTCAATCATAAACTATCAAAATTGGCCATATCCACGGATAAGTTATTGGATATAACCCGTGAAATTGGTCATGAAAAACTGGAATTAACACTTGTAGAACTTCGAGATCAGCTTGAAGCGCCATTTACTTTTGTGATCGTAGGTGAAGTAAAAGCTGGAAAAAGCAGTTTCATTAACGCACTTTTAGATACGGACAAGGAAATATGCAAGGTTGCCCCAATGCCAATGACAGACACAATCCAGCAAATCCTTTATGGTGAGACTGAGCGCATTGAAGAGATCAATCCTTACCTTAAAAAAATATACCAACCTGTAGAAATCCTCAAAGAGATAGCTATTGTGGATACACCGGGAACCAATACCATAGTGGCCCACCATCAGGAAATTACCGAAAGGTTTATACCCTATTCAGACTTGATAGTCTTTGTTTTTGAAGCTAAAAATCCATACAGACAATCATCGTGGGAGTTTTTTGATTATATCAATGCAGAATGGCACCGTAAGATCGTATTTGTCCTCCAACAAAAAGATTTATTGCCAGAAGCAGACCTTAAAATCAATTTTGATGGCGTCGTAGAGCATGCAAAAAAGAAAGGTATCTCAGACCCAAAAGTATTTGCTGTTTCTGCCAAACTCGAACAAGCTGATTTTCACGATATATCAGGATTTAAAGAAATCAGATCCTATATAGAAAACAACATCACAGGCGGGAAAGCACCTGAATTGAAATTCCAAAACAATGTGCATACGCTGCTCACTATCTCTGCCAAACTAGACGATAGTATGAAAAATCGGATATCCCAATATGACGCGGATGTAAAATTCAGGGAAGAAATAAAAGAACTTATCCAAACCCAACACCTAAAAACAACCAAACAAATAGAAGTCTTATCTGACAATCTGCTGGATAGCTATGACAATATCACCAGACAAAAATTGGACGATCTAGAAGATGGACTGTCGTTTATGAGTGTCGTAAAAAGATCATTTAGCTCTATATTTGGCAAAGAATCCAGTCTCAAAGAATGGCTTACTACACAGGCTAAGGATTTTGAGCTCAAACTCAATACGTCTCTTCGCGACAAGCTCCAAAACGGCATCATCGATGTGGCAGAAAACATCCAAATAATGGGTAAATTGGTAGATAATAAGCTTAGGTATTCAACGACCATTTTGAAGAATAATGATGAAATTTTTGCTGACATTGCCGAAAGGCGCATCAATGTACTCAAAGATTTGCAGCAAAGTTTCAATCAATTTATGAATACAGCCGAAAATTTTTACGACGAAAGAATGGTATCGGAATCATCAAAGATGACACCAAATCTAGCTGCAGGCGGCGGTGTAGCTATTGTCGGTGTGATTTTGGCTGCAGTAGCTCAAGGTGCAGTTTTTGATATCACTGGTGGCGTATTGACAGCTGTAGGTGTACTTTTTGCCGGCGTCACTTTGGGACTAAACAGAAGTAAAGTTATAGGCAAGTTTGAAGAAGAAATCATTAAAGGTCGATCCAAAATGAAACAAGAAGTAGCTGAAAAACTTGATGATTATACAAGCCGTATTCGACAAAAGATAGAATCCAATTTTTTTGAGTTTGACCAAATGCTCGAAAAGGAAGGAATGACCATCATGCGTGTAAATAAAGTCCAAGCTGAAATAAGGGATGAATTGAGTACAATGAAGGCAAATTCATAAGCTTTATTATCTGTTTCTTAACACTATTGAAGAGTCATTTTACGTTTTAAAAACAATACGAATCGTGGTCTTTGCCAATAAAAATTATAATATAATCATAATCCGACATGAAATTTATACAATTATTCCTAGTTTTATGTGCTTTCAATAGTTTGATTGCAAGTAACTTGCCTTATGAACTCACCAATAAAGTATATGATACTGAAATAAAAACAGTAACGCTTGAATCAGATTATTCTTCATCGACAATTCCAATCATTTCCATAAACGGAGGTAATTTAAGGCTGAATTTTGATGATTTATTAAATGAAGAACGCAGATTTTACTATAAAATCATCCATTGTGACAAAAATTGGAATGTGTCTGGGATGAGAGATATAGATTTTATAAATGGGTTTAATGATGAATTGATGCGAAATTATGAATACTCCACCAATACCAGAATAAAGTTTATTCATTATTGGCTAGACTTACCCAATGAAAATACAACTTTTAAAATATCAGGCAATTATGTGCTTTTGATATATGAAGAAAATGCCGATACACCGATTTTGACAAGAAGATTTATTGTAAATGAGAATCTTACAGGCGTCCAAATAAGTCAGATTTATCCAGCTGATGTTCAGAATATCAGATACAAACAAGAATTTACTGTAAATATAAATTTAAACAAATTGAAACCCAGAAATCCGGTAGATGAGGTCAGCATCGTAATGTTGAAAAATGCAAACTGGGATGAATCGGTAAATGCAAAACCATCATTTTTTTCAGGAAATAATCTAAGATTTAGCAAGTTGCAGACTTTAGAATTTTGGGGACTTTCAGAATATCGCGAATTTGATACCAGGTCTATATTCAGAGTTGGGCGCGGCGTTGAAAAAGTACATCGACGTGCTGATGGAACAGATATAATCCTACAAAAGGATACTACTAGAACTAATCAAGTACATCTCTTTATTTTCGATAACAATGGACAATTTTATATAGACAATGCAGATATCACAAAAAATTATTCTTCTCTCAATATTTTAGATCAGATATCAAATAATAATGATCCACTTCAACTTGCATCTCTGAGAACTTCCATCCAAAATAGTGAAAGTGAAGATGAAAGGCATAGTAGATCGGATTATACTGAAGTAAATTTTTTATTGGATGCACCGATATTATTACAAGAAAACCAAAATATTTACATCCTTGGTGCCATGAATAACTGGCAACCAGAAGAAGAATACCTGATGAAGTACGATACAAGAAGGGACATGTACATGGCTCAGGTTTTACTTAAACAAGGATATTACAATTATTATTACGGCATCGTCACAGACGGTGAAAAAATTGATTATCAGGCTTTAGAAGGTAGCTGGAATGAAACCGAAAATGAATATTTAACCTTAGCTTATTATAAAGGTGTAGGTGACTTATATGACCGAGTGATCGGATTTGATGTATTCAATACCAATAAGACATCCATAAAATATTAAATTTCAAGACATAACGTCCTTTTTTTGGCGAATAAAAGATAACGCAAGTTCAAACTGTTCGTCCTTGGTAAGTGTAGTATTGTCAAGCAAAATAGCATCTTCTGCTTGTCGCAACGGACTATCATCTCGCGTAGAATCGATATGATCTCGATGCGCCAGATTGGATATAATCTCCTGTATATCAGGATGTTCTTCCTTAGCCACCATTTCATTATATCTTCTTTGCGCACGAATAAGTGGATCTGCTGTCACAAAAAGCTTTACATCTGCGTCGGGGAAAAACCACTGTTCCTATGTCTCTACCATCCATCACTACACCATCTGCATCCGTCATATTGCGCTGCAAAGCCACCATTTTGCGACGTACTGCGGGAATGGCTGCTACTTCGCTCACCATGCCAGATACTTCCAATGATCTGATCTCCGACTCTACATTTTCATCATTGAGAAAAGTAACATTATTACCATCAATATTCTTAAATGAAATGGTCATCGCTTCCAATGCTTCATTTATTTGACTGACATCATTTAGGTTGACCTCGCTGCGGATGAAGTAAAGGGCTGTAGCTCTGTACATTGCACCTGTATCAACAAAAATATAGTCTAACTCTTTGGCAATTTGCTTGGCAAGCGTGGATTTGCCACATGACGAAAAACCGTCAATAGCGATTATAAATGGTTTGTTTGGTGTTTCGTCTTCCAAGATGGTTATTATTTAAGGCTCAAAAATAAAAAAGTCCTGCGAAATGCAACTCGTCAGGACTAATTTATCTATGCTAAAAAAGAGAAATTAATATTCTTCTTCGTTAAATAAAAAATCATCTTTTCTCGGATAATCCGGCCAGATATCTTCCATAGATTCGTAGATTTCAAACTCATCTTCGAGTTCCTGCAGGTTTTCTATAACTTCCAACGGTGCACCCGATCTGATAGCATAATCTATCAACTCATCACGTGTAGCCGGCCATGGAGCGTCCTCAAGGTTGTGTGCTAATTCTAATGTCCAATACATAGGAAAGTGCTAAAATTAATTGTGATTAAATAAAATTTGTTTGTTATAAATTATAACGCAAAAAAAGTAACTTAGTTACATTTGCCAACTTACAAATACCTTTGGTAGGAGAAAAGTTCCTGACAATTGATATTTATTAAATTATTAGCATGGCGTCACCATAACTAAAGAATCTATATTTTTCTTTTATCGCTTCCTGATAAGCTTCCATGATGAGTTCGAATCCACCAAATGCCGCAACCATGATGATCAAGCTTGTCTTTGGCAGATGAAAATTTGTAATCATTGAATTGGCAATACTGAAATCATAAGGTGGATAAATAAATAAATTTGTCCATCCTTCTGAAGGCTTGAGTAATCCGGTAGCAGAAACAGATGATTCTACGGTTCGCATAGATGTAGTACCTACAGCACAGACTCTACGATTACTGTCTTTGGCCTTATTTACAGTGTTTGCTGCCTTTTCGGTAATACTGTAATACTCTGCATCCATCTTATGTTTTGAAAGATCTTCCACATCGATACTTCCTGAATGTGCCAAGGCCCACATGTAGTGTTACTTCAGCCAACTCTGTGCCTTTGATTTCCAATCTTTTCATCAGCTCTCTCGAAAAATGGAGTCCTGCTGTTGGTGCTGCAACTGCACCTGTTTCTTTGGCATAAACAGTTTGATAACGCTCATCATCCAAATCTTCAGGCGTTCGAGTAATGTATTTCGGCAAAGGCATCGATCCCAACTGCTTCAGCACATCGCGAAACTGCTCGTCAGTACCATCATAAAAAAAACGAATGGTACGTCCTCTCGAAGTGGTATTGTCTACTACTTCTGCCACTAGGATATCATTTCCTTTGTCATCTGCAAAGTATAATTTATTACCAACCCGAATTTTTCTTGCTGGATCGACCAATACATCCCAAAGTTTTGCATCAGCATTGAGTTCTCTAAGCAAGAAAACTTCAATTTTAGCGCCGGTTTTTTCCTTTTTACCATACATTCTGGCAGGAAATACTTTAGTATTGTTAAATATCAGCGCATCACCATCATCAAAATAATCCAGGAGATCCTTAAATATTTTGTGTTCTATCGTCCCCTTCTTACGGTCTATTACCATAAGTCTGGACTGGTCACGTTCCTGCGTTGGATACTGAGCTATCAACTCATCCGGCAAGTCGAACTTAAATTGCGAAAGCTTAGTTCTCATTTATGATTCTGTTTATTTTTAAAAAGGAGCGCAAAAGTAAAAATCTTTAAACACTTAATAACATATAATTGATTTGAAATATTTTGATTTTTTGATAAATTCACTAAAAATGTATTTTAAAATCCAATATTTTAACTAAAAACAAATAATTCTTTGGTTTTGCTTTTTTAAATAATTACTTATTTACAAAATTTTTTGCAGTTTTTCAACATAATCTTCAATATATCGTGCTTTTTGCATGGTCCTGTATTGCATAATATATCTTGGATGCTCTAATGGCACAATTTCGTCAAAAAAATGATATATTGTATTTATTTTATTAAGATACTTAAAATTTTTTCCTGTACCAAGGCAATAACATACGTCTGTAGTACCGGCAATGTCTATTTGTTGTCGAATATTGTCAATAATAAACTGGCTTACGACAGATGTTAACACCGTAGAATCATAATAGTTATAATTTACCAACTTTTCTTCAGATTTTTTAACAAAACCTAGCGGACAAACCGAATTAATATAAAAATGTTGATAAAACAATTCAGGCCCACCAAAAGCATCTATCATTTCGTAAACAAAAACAGATGATGGTTCGTGGGTCGTTTTGCCACTTACCTGAATGTCGCAAATATCTTGCAATCTTTTGGTATCTGTAAATGGAATACCTGTGGCTCCGGCACCTAGCCTGCCTGGATTTATACCCAAGATCAAATGTCGTGGCTTCTCGTCGTTGTAGTATTTATTATAGAATTGATAGACACTATCTTGTATCTCAGGATGATCCTTATATGGATTTAGCAAATGGATATTATCTGGCAATTCACCATCAAAATCTACATTTTTATAAAAGTCTAATATCCTAGATGCTTTTGTCATTTGGGAAATAAAAAATTAATCTGTAAAACCTTGGAAAAAGATTTATCAAAACTCATAACAACCTTGATCAGGCACACTTTTTCGAATTTTGCCCAAGATATCATCAGTCACACCTGAAAGTTGCTTTGCCTTCGATAGTACAACAGACATAGTATCAAGTCGATAATCATCCTTGCGTTGATCCAAAAACAACTTGTCATTTGACTGAAGATTGATACATTCTGTACAATTATCAAAAAAATTGGGAAAATTCTTTGCGTCAAGCAATTCATCGACCCTAAATGAACAATGATCAAATGAATAATTGAAATCACTCGGATCTTCTGACACATGAATCAAGCCTACTTCATCTCTGTCACTTCCCGTAAAAATACAATTTGTAAAGCTTGCATCCAATCGATTGATCAAAGCACCTTTAATACACAAGGGATCACTGCAATAAAAATCTGTAAGGATGACAGCTTCGTTTTGACCTTCATAATTGGCTACAGAGCAATAATCAAAACGATACTTGCCACCATAGGTCAATTGCAATCCATAACTCGAATTGCCATAAAACAAACAATTTGCACCATAAATCGTAGCGTGCCGCCCGATCACAGCGGGACCACCAGTATTGCTAATTTGACAGCCATACAAGCTGACCTCAGCTAATGAATCTGCCCTAATGCCTACAATGGAATTTTTAATAATCGTATGATTTAGCTTATTTTGACGACTCTCATGCCAAAAAAGCATACCTACCCATTGGGATTTGACATCAGCATATTCTTCCTCCAATCTGTCACCTTGGATGATGACCGGCGATTCAGGCGTACCTAAGGTTTCGATTCGCCCATCTTTGAGAAAGACCAACAAACCATCGTTGTATAATGTGGTCGAATCTCTTACTATGCCACCATGCACATGTATCTTGGTACCAGCAGGCAAAACTAATGTGCAACTATCCACAAATAAAATCCCATAAATAACGTAAGGCTTCGGGTCATCCCAAATCCTTTGCCCAAAATCACATGAGTACAGAAAACGCTTTCCTTTACCTTCTGGTGGTGTGATATAATTGGCATTTTGTCCCCAAGCTTCGAGATGAGCGGTAAATATTTTTCCGTTGGCGTCTATGTCGATTTGGTCTTCAAGTATAAAAGGCGATAAACTTAATGGTTGATCAGGATCTACAGTCACCTCAACAAAGATGTAAATGCTGTCTCCACCAGCAATTTCTAAATTTTCTACAAGTGGCCCTTTGACACCATCCGCATTGATGCGGAAAAAAGCATTTTTTTCTTGTCGTAATTTTATATCTACCAAGATAGGCTGATCCTTTTTATTATAGACCTTGAACCATCGTGTAGCCGATCCAAGAGTCGTAAATACAGTATCAATACGCAGTGTATCCACCGAAAAAGCAAGCTCCACATCATTTCCTTCATAATAATCATCTCTTCGACATGACACAATTGAAACTAGCAGACATATAATACCTATTGCAAAATATTTGTACGACATAAAACATGATATGATTACTTCAAACGAAGAAGTTATAGATTTATTAGGTTGTGGACTAACAATTAGCAAAAAATCATAAAAGCAGGACAAAAGTAGTATATTTGGCCCAAATAAAAAACAAGAAAAACCTTGAGCGTGGTCATTGATGTCATCATTCCTGTGTACAATGAAGAAAATTCTATAGGAAAAGTGATTGCCGAAATACCCAAAGCATGGGTTAGAAACATCTTAGTCTGTAATAATGGTAGTACTGATCTTACTGCAGAAAAGGCCTCAGATGCCGGTGCTATCGTGTTGGATCAGCCGAAAAAAGGTTATGGAAATGCCTGTCTAAAAGGTATGGAATACATCGCAAATACTAGCAATTATCCTGATATTGTTGTTTTTCTTGATGGAGATTATTCTGATTATCCAGAAGAAATGGTTGATATTGTGCAGCCAATTATCAAAGATAACATGGATTTGGTTATCGGTTCGCGTGCATTGGGCAATATGGAAGCTGGTGCTATGATGCCACAACAGATTTTTGGCAATTGGCTTGCAACCACTTTAATTCGATGGTTATATAATTATCACTTCACTGATTTAGGTCCATTCAGAGCCATACGTTATAAAAGCCTGATGGACATAGCTATGCAAGACAAAACCTTTGGCTGGACTGTAGAAATGCAAGTGAAAGCAGCAAAACTGAAATTAAAAACATGTGAAGTTCCTGTCCGCTATCGTAAGAGAATCGGCGTATCTAAGGTTTCAGGAACAGTAAAAGGCACCTTGCTTGCCGGGCATAAAATTTTATGGACAATATTTAAGTTGATTTGAAGATGGAGATCGTATTGACATCAGGCTATATTTTATTTGGGATTTATATTGTGACTTTGGTTTATATTACCATATTTTGCCTTTTACAATTACATCTATTATATAAATACCTCCAGGGAAACCGAAATCCAGACATTCCACACCATAAGGAAGAAGATGTTTATCCAATGGTAACTATCCAACTTCCTGTTTATAATGAAAAGTATGTTATAGAAAGACTTATCGACAATATCGTGCGCCTAGATTATCCAAAAACCAAAATGGAAATTCAGATTTTGGATGATTCAACTGACGATACTGTAGAAATCACTAAACGAAAAGTTGAAGAATATAGAAATCAAGGTTTTGATATACAATGTATTGCTAGGACAGACAGAACTGGTTTTAAAGCAGGTGCACTTAAGGAAGCTATGTCGAAAGCTAAAGGTGAATTTATAGCCATTTTTGACGCCGATTTTTTACCGAGACCTGATTTTCTAAAAAAGACAATGCCTGCATTTGATGATCCGAAAACCGGTGTCGTGCAGACTCGTTGGGAACACATCAACCAAAACCACTCCATCTTGACAGAGTTGCAAGCATTTCAGCTCAATGTCCATTTTACAATAGAACAAAAAGGTAGATATAATGCAGACTATTTTCTTCAATTCAATGGTACTGCGGGTATTTGGCGTAAATCATGTATCGAAGATGCAGGCGGCTGGGAAGCAGATACACTTACAGAAGATCTTGACTTAAGTTATCGTGCACAATTAAAAAACTGGAAGATCAAATTTCTAGAAGATGTCACAGCACCTGCAGAATTACCCGCAGAAATTAATGGTCTCAAATCTCAACAATTCAGATGGATGAAAGGTGGCGCAGAAACGGCCAAAAAATTGCTTCCGTTGATTTGGTCTTCAAAAATCTCTAGCGTCAGAAAAATCCAAGCTACAAGTCATCTGCTGTCAAGTTCGATTTTTATTTTTGTTTTTATCCTGGGTGTATTTAGTGTCCCACTCATGTTTTTCATCAAACCATTGGGCATTGAAATGAAAAAATTGACGATGTTTATGGTTTCGTTTATGAGTGTGATGATTGTGTATTTTATTGCTAATGTAAGTATTGCTTGGCCAAAGCAAAATAAAGCTTGGATGGTACTAAAATTCATATGCTTATTTCCTGTATTTTTATCTTTATCGATGGGACTCGCATTTCACAATTCATTGGCCGTCATCGAAGGATTTCTGGGCAAAAAGTCCGCATTCATCCGAACGCCTAAATTTGGTATTACCAAAAAAGGAGAATCAGTATCAAAAGGCCAATATTTCAATGCAAAAATTGATTGGGTTTCGGTAGGTGAAGGTGCATTGAGCCTCTATTTTATAGGTGCAATCCTCATTGGTTGGAATTACGGCCACAAAGATTTTTTTGTACTCCATGGCATGTTAGCAATCGGTTATCTGACCTTATTTTATTATGCAATTGAAGGAAAATTTTCTAAAAACTAAACTAGGCGTTTATCTGCCTTTTTTAATACTTGCCTTCTGTTTGTGGTACTTGGCGTACAGCTTTGACCAAGATGATTTTTTTAACATCTTGCCATTTTATACCTTGGCTTTTGCAGCTTGGATATTTGTAATGCGCGCTGATCTGCGGATAAACCAAATACTTTGGATGGGCATCTTATTGCGTTTGGGGCTTATTGGTAGTTTTCCTTCCCTATCCGATGATATATATCGATTTTTTTGGGATGGCACATTGATAATTCAAGGGTTGTCGCCATATGGTATTTTGCCTTCCGATGTAGTTTCATTGGGAATACCAAATTTGGATCAAACACTCTATAACCAATTAAACTCTCCATCGTATTATACAATATATCCACCTATAAATCAACTGTATTTTGCCTTGGGAAGTATTGCAAAAAATATTTCTTTGGCAACTGTGATTATGAAGTGTCTCATTATCTTGACAGAAGTAATCGGTTATATTTTTATAATAAAAATCCTAAAACAAAACGGGCTCAAACCAATACTTTCTTCCTTTATTTTTTGAATCCTTTGGTAATAATAGAAGGAAGCGGAAATCTACATTTCGAAGTTGTAATGATACCATTTCTATGTATTTCCATATATTATGTATTTAATAATAAATTAATATATGGGGCGCTATGGATGGCAATAAGTATTGGAGTGAAATTATTACCACTCATGATCCTACCCTATTTTTGGTTTAACATGGGTAAAAAGGATCGAAATGTATTTTTTGGAGGCTTAATATTGTTTTGTACGTTGATATTCTTACCATTAATAGCTAGTATTGGAGGCACTTCTTTTATGTCCAGTGTAGATTTATATTTTCGAAAATTTGAGTTCAATGCGAGTATATATTATTTGTTTAGGTATCTTGGTCAACAAATAAGTGGTTATAACCTTATTCGATACATAGGTCCTGCATTAGCTGTGATAACCTTAGGTTTCAATTTATTTTTGGCATCATCAAAAACTAAATATACGTTTAGTAATTTTGCGAGATATGGGCTGATTTCTTGGTCAATTTATCTGCTTTTGGCCACAACTGTTCATCCTTGGTATGTTATAACTATTTTGTTTTTTAGCATCTTTACTGATATAAAATATCCATCCATCTGGACATATTTAATATTTATTTCATATATTAATTACAGTTATACTGAATATTATGAAAATTTATGTTGGATATTTCTTGAATATGCTTTCCTTAGTATTTGGATATTTATTGAATACAAGTATTCTTTTAGCAATATAAAAGAAAGAGATACTGTCTGAAGAAGATCCTTTTTTGGGCATATGAAATTAATTACATTACATATTATAATATTTCAATTTTGTAAAAGATAAAGCTACCATATAAGCATTTTGAAAATAGTTGGTTTTGATGGTTTGATTGTCATTTTGGCATGTGGCACTTAATTTTGTAAAATATTGTCACAAATAAACTAGCTATACCTGCACAATTGGCAGATTTTTACAATTGGCACATTTCGTGATAATTAAGAGTGTTAATATATTTAATCATTTATATTCAAAAATTAAAATTCAGATATTATATGAAACCAATTAATGACAGAGTAGTCGTAAAACCAGCTCCGGCTGAAACGAAAACAGCAGGTGGAATTATTATTCCAGATACGGCCCAAGAAAAGCCACAAAAAGGTGAAGTAATTGCTGTCGGCCCCGGAAAAGATGGTAATGCAATGACTGTTAAAAAAGGTGATGTTGTATTATACGGTAAGTATGCTGGTCAAGAAGTTAAATTAGATGGTGTTGATTATTTAATTATGAGAGAGGATGATATCTTAATCATAATTTAAATTTTGATTTCAAAAACAATTATTATTTAAAATTAAAAAGAGTTTAATATGGCTAAGATAGTTAGCTTTGATACAGAAGCAGGAGCGAAATTAAAATCAGGTATTGACCAATTGGCCAATGCAGTAAAAGTAACCTTAGGACCTAAGGGAAGAAATGTAGTAATCCAGAAGAGCTTCGGAGCACCAGTTATCACTAAAGACGGTGTCACAGTTGCAAAAGAAATCGAATTGGAAGATGCGATCGAAAACATGGGTGCTCAGATGGTAAAAGAAGTAGCGTCAAAAACCGCTGATGCAGCTGGTGACGGTACTACTACCGCTACCGTTCTAGCACAAGCAATGGTCAATGCAGGTATGAAGTATGTA
>JADKGF010000006.1 GCA_016717105.1 Saprospiraceae bacterium
TACAAAATAGTGAAGATTTTGCACTTTTATACTCTAACACCGACAGTCTTAATAATCTAGTATTATCAAGTGTATTATTCAATTCAAGCAGTGAAAATCTCAAAATGCTAAGTCAGTTTCTATCAATAATAGTGAAATAATTGATATTTCGTTAGATACTGAATTAAATCAGTTTATTTTAGGTAAAGAAATAGACAATTCCTTTCCAAGTTTCAATGTTAAATAACATCGGACAAATCATTTGGAGTAAAAATTTTGATTCTTATACTTCTATTAATATCTTGAGAAACATCCAATAACTATGTATCCTTAGTAGGATTTGATCAAATTCTGAAAAATGGGTAATTAAAACATTATCTAATGATGGTAACATATTAGAAGAAAATACAATTTCTTTGGATAATTTGAATTATTCACAATTTAATAAAATTGGTGAAAATATCATAGCACTTAATAGTTCTGAAAACCAATTGGTTATTGTAACCGATAATGAGATCATTCAAAGGCTATGCCACAACTCTTATCTGTAAAAGATATCAAATCGCTAGAAAACGGAAACATTTTGATTGCAGGAGATTATAAAGGGGAAATGACTTTAGACGGGAAGGCATTTAATTCCGATGGCTTCAAAAATGCAATCTTTTGACTTATAATGTTGCTGGTACGCTTTTTATCATCGCAATCTATCCAAAGATAGAGATGAAACGGTACAGGGCATAGCTACAAAAGGAAATAGTGAAGTAGCGTACTTCGGAAGTATGGAAGTCGTGAATTACTTTGAAGATCCAACATTAAATGAAATCGATTCATGTAATTTTATCGAAATCATACATTTAGATGGCGTTTGCACTCCATTCCCATCCATCCTAACCTACGACCATAGGACATGCCAGCTTTCATGGGATGCTGCACCATCAGGATATACCACAGCACTTCAGATGGAGTAAATGGTGTGGCTACCTGCTGAGAAGGCATTGGGTATAGATGTGACACCTGTATCGCCATATACTATCACAAAAGATGGTAAGTATAGATTGTTAAGTAAGAAGGAAGGATGCCCAGATATCATTTCGAATATTGTTCAGACATCATGCACGGCATCTTGCTTGTGGAGGTACCAGTTTTATCTTATAGTGCAAATAATTGTCAGCTCATTGGACGAACAGTTGCGCTACATATACGGTGTCACTACAGCGATTGAAATAATGTTAACATCTGGGAAACAGTAGTGCAACAAGCGGTATCTCCATATAATTGCAAACTAACGGACAGTATAGATTGTATCTTAGTACTTCGGCTACAAACATTGGTTTAGTTTGTCCGCCAGTTTCATCAATACTGTCACGACAGCATGTACATATCTCCAATACCTGCTCGTGCAATGCACCTACATTGTCACACAATTCTACAGCTTGTACGCTGACTTGGTCAGTAAGTGGATGTACAGGATATACAACGACACTTCAGCGCAGTATCTCAGGCGTATGGACATCGATCAGTGCTTCATCTCCATATACAATACCTACTGGCAGTAATGGGCAATACCGTATCCTTACTAGCAAGGCAGGATGCACGGATGTAGTATCCAATATAGTCAATGTAACTTGTAGCTGTTCATCACCTGCATCTATTACAATATTTGACTACGGTACAAGTGGCTTAGGTCAAAATGCGACTATACCAGTAGGGCAAAGCTATACGCACGAAGTATCACAAGGTGCACCTGATGCATGTGACGATTCTTACATCCAGTTGGCATTTTCATCATCTGTGGTCAATAGTAGCTGGAATTTCTATGTAAATGGTACCATCGCCGTAATGCTGGCACCGTGATTGGTAGTCAGTATGTTGTGGATCTGTATCTACCTGCCACCATCAGACGGTACAGCAGATGTATTCATCCAGAGTCCATGTGGTGATTTCTATCTGTTGCATTTGGTGTATGATTGTGCCTTAAGGATGTAATATGTTCACTTGTCAAAGTTTTTTTATAGAAGAAAACTGTTATAATACAGAATTAATAGAAGCTGGAAATATATCACATTCCGTTTTGGGTAGTTGGAACATATCAGAAGGCTGCAGCTCTGTGGATGCCATTAATTTGGCAAATAATATCAGGAATAAAATAATTGAGATTTATCCAACTTGTAACGCTAATATGATAGAAGTATATTTCACAATAAACTCAAATTCTGATAATTATTTGATTATCAATAATTCACCAATGGATGTCACTTCTATTAATTTCAGTACTGGAACACCTACTGATGGTGGTTTGTGTTTGCCTGAAAATTGTCCATGTACATCTTTAAATCTTTCTGTTCAAGGTGATGAGGATAGTAGCTGCGAAAATCTAACGATTATTACAGGGAATGGAGAGAGTCCATATTCATATAATATTACTGGACTTGAAGCCAGGTACTCAAATAAATCAAACGGAGTTCGTCTAATTTGGTACAGTTAATTCTCTTTCTTAAGGTGAAACAATTAATTTAGACATTGTTGTTACTGATGCCAATGGATGCCAAGATTCCATTTCAACTTTTTACACTAGATGTAATAATACTTGCCAAATGCGGGCCATTAGGTAACAAGAATGCATTTGTGCAAATGTTTACTATGTAGCTTTATCATCTGATAACTGTCAATTGGCGCTGTTAATACTACGGCATGTACAGGAACATGGGTATTTTATTTATTTGATTCAAATGGTAATGAACTAATAAATTCTATAAACCTTGGAGTCTTGAATAATACAATTTCAAGCCATGGAAATGGTACCTATTATCTCCAAATCCTATGTTCATGTGGTTTTTCTAATTCAATTCAGTTTACGATTAATTGTTCCAATAATTCAACTGAAACAGAATTGGGCCAACGAGTATCTCGACAAAATAGCAAAGAGGAAAACCTTTTCCGCTTCTTCCTAATCCTTTCTCCAAAGGTATAAACTTAGAGATGAATTCGGATATTCAGAATCTGTGGCCTTGCAGGCATATAATACGGTTGGTACATTGATGTTTGAGCGCAAGATAGAACTGCTCAAAGGTGTAAATCTAAGATATATAGATGCCTTCGAAAATGTTCCATCTGGAGTTTATATTGTCAAAATCAAGTCTCCTACTAAAGATTATACCACAAAAGTAATCAGAGTAGATTAATCATTAAACCTGAATTATGCGTTAGGATTCGTAGTGAGAAGGTAAAATACACTAAATCAGCGACTTAGATTCGATAAGCATACTGTGTGCTGGTTTAGCAGTAGCATCGCTGTGGTTACAGAAGAAAAGTTGGCGAAGCTTCTGATTTGAAGCAAATTAGCTTCGTAATAGATTTCCTAATGCATATTTCAGGTTAAGAAGGCAGGCTCAACACAATGAGCCTGCCTTTTTTTAATCACAACTTCCTTCGTTATAAATCATCCCTAGAAATAGGACGCAATTCAGGTACCCACTTAAAGCCTTTGATTTTTATTTGATCATGATTGGTAGATTTCATTGGATATACTATGGATTTAGGTTCCAAATAATTATAAATATCTGATACTTTACCTTGTTTTAGATGGAAGGTCATGGTGCTCGCTTCCGTTGTATTTACACCAGAGTATGACTTATCTTTTTCATCAAATAAATAATACACCATTCTGGCATTGCCATTGACATCTATTCTTTTTATTTTCCCTGTTCGAAAAAGGATTCTATAATCCTGCCCTGTATCTGATTAAAAAACAAAAGATCAGGACTATTTAGGATATTGGCTTGAGATTTTACTTTCATTTTGTCCAGCTTTTTATCCTTCAAAAACAAATCTATGGTATCACCAGAAACTTGGGTACTATCTGACCATACTATAGGATATTTGTACATAGTGAACACAGAATCGCTTTTCGCAAAAACCAAAGAATCGGCAACAGCCTGCATGTCTGATTTAAATAATCGGACTTTATTATACGCTACGAAATAATCTAACGTATCTATGATGCCCGTATAAATGGTATCCGTAATTATACTGTCAGCTGTGATGGCAGTTGTATCAGTTTGTATTATTTCGGTTTTTATCGTCGGATCACTAAAGTTAATTTCAGCTTTTTTAGCCCTGCTATTGGCTTTTGCAGCTAATCTGCTGGCATTTTTATCAGGATATATGATTCTTTCTTTAAATTGACGGAAAGACTTCAGTGTATCTGCTCTTAAAAAAAGTGTATCTCCGCTTATTTCCGTGGTGAACATTGGTCTAAGCGTGTCATTTACAGCTAGCATATTGTTACTTACTCCATTGTAAATGACGTGGTCAGCAATAATTGATGTCTTGGCTGAGGTATCTTTCCAAATGACATGGCCATCTGCTTTTCCAAATTTGATATTTTTGTCATAGTCCAATGTGTCTGCTTCTATCAACATAGGCGGATCACTTACGATAGACCGACCAGTGACTTTGAATTTTTCCTGTACTTTGTTATAAAATATATTGTTGCCCTTTACTTCATTTTTACCACCTTTGTAATGAGCGTTATCGTGGAGATTGAATGTTTCTTCTTTTTTATTATAAAATATAGTTTGTGCATAGGCTGTATCCTTTTCAGAGATATATTCGCTACGCTTTGATGAGGATTTTAAAATTATGTGGTCAGCAATGCCATCATACGTGATAGTATCTGCTTTTGCTTGTGTTTTACCTGCCAGATATTGGGCATTACCTATAAAATCTCCTTTTTTGTCATCTAGATCAAACCAGCCTTTTTCACTATAAATATTACTGGTATCTCTCGTAATCCGGACTGGTGCAAGAAATTTCATCTCTTGTGTGACTGTTTGATACGCCAAAGAATCACTAATCATCGTAAAATCATCGTCCGTTACTTTTACTTTTTCATAAAAATAGGCTGTCTTTTCATTCAAAACATACCGACCTCGCCGACTGATGAGTGTAGATGTTTTATCTACCAATTTCGCATTTTGGGTGTAGTAGGCTATCTTGTTTTTGACGTCATATCGAAGGTACGATGTGTATAATTTTTTATCAGGTCCGTTTTCCAAAATAATATCACCATATAAATAAGCTACCAATGAATCTCCGTTGTAATGGAGAGAGTCAGCAAATATTTTGATCGTGTCATTCTGCAGTAAAACTACATTAAAATACATCCTAAGATCGGCGCCTTTGAGTACAGCATTATCGCAATACATAAAAGCGCCTCCATGATAGACTTTCACATCACCGTTGAGAAATTGAGTCGCTGGTTCGTTGGTCGCATCTATTACTTGGTTGTTCTCGCTATGTATGGATATTTTTTTGTTTTGGGCCAATAGATTTACTGTATTTCCCGTCAGGTTGAGAATGACAATTAGGAGAAGTACAAACTTTAAAATATACGGATTATTCAATTTAAAGCTAATATCGGTATAGATCATTAATGGCCAGCGTAAAAAGATTTACTATATTTAAATAGAACGCAGGATTATCTTTCTTGTTAATAAAAATACTGTTAAAATCCCACAAAGATATTCAAAGAATTCAGAATTTTCCAATTTAGTTTATTGCAACGACTAGAGATATTTTTCTTTTAAATTTAGTGTTTTGTATTTATAGTTTATATCCTTAGATTTACACCATAATCAATTAAGTCATCAATTTAATTAAAAGCACATTATGCAGAATGAATCTGTGAAACCTAGCAACTATATTAGTTCAGTTGTAATAATTGCCATTTTATTTTTTATTTTCGGATTTGTCACTTGGCTAAATGGAGCATTGATGCCATTTTTACAAACCGCATGTGAGATAACACCATTTCAGGCTAGTTTGGTGACTATGGCATTTTACATAGCCTATTTTGTAATGGCGTTACCATCATCATTTGTTTTAAGGAGAACAGGATATAAAAACGGGTTATTCATCGGATTATTAATCATGTCTTTAGGTGCGTTGATATTTATTCCGGCTGCTTACACTCGGATTTTTAGTATATTTTTGATAGGATTGTTTGTGCTAGGCACAGGATTAGCCCTATTGCAAACGGCTGTAAACCCATTTATTACCATCATCGGACCATCTGAAAGTGCGGCTGTGCGTATCTCTTTCATGGGCATTTGCAATAAGTTTGCTGGATTTATCAGTCCATTGGTATTGAGTGCGCTGGTGATGCATGGTATGGAAAAATTTAGTGATGATAAGCTCAATGCGCTATCTGGTGGTGATAAAGATGTGTTGCTCAATGAATTAGCCTCCAGATTGGTTGGGCCATATGTTGTGATGGCTATTGTATTGTTTCTATTTGGCGTTATTGTGAAATTCTCTGGATTACCTGACAAAATAGATGTGGAAGATGACCACGACGGAACATTGGATGATTTTATAAAACAAATACCACAAGCACTTAAGATTCCGCATGTGTTATTGGGTGTAATTACGCTATTTCTATATGTAGGTGTAGAAGTGATGGCAGGAGATAGTCTCACCCAATTTGGCAAAGACATCCAACTGAGCAATGCAGCTACGCTCACATCTTATACCATGGCTTTCATGATTTTAGGCTATATACTCGGTATTGTTTTTATACCCAAATACATAAGCCAATCAGGAGCATTGCAGGCTTCAGCTATTTTGGGTATCATATGTTCGATAGGAGCGGGCATAGCATCGGTCACAGATACGAGTTTATTTTCTATGATTTTTGGTTGGCTAAATGGTTTTCCAGGTTTTAATTTTGAGATTATTCCCAATTCCGTATTTTTTGTTACTTTGCTTGGATTGGCGAATGCGCTTATGTGGCCGGCTATTTGGCCTCTAGTTTTGAAAGATTTGGGCAGTTATACCAAGATTGCATCAGCACTTTTAATTATGAGTATTGCTGGTGGTGCCATTATTCCACCTATTTATGCTAGTTTGGGCCAAAAGATCGGATTTCAACCTGCATTACTGATCATGGTACCAATGTATATTTTTATTTTATATTATGCTGTTAAAGGACATAAAGTGCGGAAAGCGTAAAGAAATTCATACAGAGAACAGAATGGATTGTAGTAAGAATTGATTATTTTTCTAAATTACACTATCCTATTCTTTTGTCTTGCAAAGAGTCAGCAATCGTGATAAGGCAAAGAATTATAATAAATAAGGCGATGCCAGGGAATACTACCATCCACCAATGTAGTAAACTTCTACCTTCGGCCATCATCTTGCCCCACGAAACCTGTTCTACAGGCAAGCCAATACCGAGGAAGGATAATGTTGATTCTAATAAGATGGCACCACTTACACTAAAGCAGGCGACAACTATTAGGGTCGGCATTATATTCGGTAAGATGTGTATAAGAAGGATTCTAATATGACTAAACCCTAAGATTTTGGCAGTATTAATATAGTTTTCTTGCTTTACAGCCAAGGTTTCAGCTCGTGCATATCTGGCAAACTCTGTCCAACCTAATAAGGTGATAATTAGGATAATGTTCCAAACGGACGGTGTGGCAAATAAGGTTGTTAAGGCCAGCAAGATAAATATGCCGGGGAATGATTTTCTGAGTTCAATGCTTTTGACTACAAGGGTATCTAAAGGAAAATGGTACTTTATTTTTGTTGGAATCTTCGAAGCGAAAACGATAATCGCATATTGACAAAGTAAAAAGATACAAAACCACATCACAATAGTAATTAAATTTAGGTGTCCAAATTGCCATTCGAATACCATATAAAACATCCAAAGGACGAAAAACACACTGGATAAAACTACTTGAAATATGTTGAATTTGATATTTTCATCCTTATAATAACCAGATAAAAGCCCAAGGAAACACAAAAAAAAAAGAAAATATGACCGAGATGAATCCGATTTGGATGGCCACTTTGGTGCCATGGATAATACCTGCGGCAACATCGCGACCCAATTTGTCCGTCCCAAGCCAATGCCGATACCTAGGGCTTAGGTCTTTTTGTGGATCCAATGGGCTCAACGAAACACTAGAAGAGAGATTGGTTTCATTTGGGCCGTATGGAATCAAAGCATAGATACAATTACCTTTGGGAATGTCAGTTTTATTTTCGAACATAGGGAAAATGAAGCCTTTATCTGTGGAACACACAAGTGGTTTGTTATTCGCTATAAATGGTGCAACTAAGGCAATTAATACATATAATAGAATAAGTAAAACAGCAATTCTAAACCCAAACGATTTGTTTTGAAAGAATTTTTTCATGATTCAAAATCGATTTTGGGATTCACATAGCTGTACAGAATGTCCGAAATCAACATAGTTATCAATGTTATAAAACTGATGATCAACAAAATCCCAAAAACTACATTCCAATCTGCATTATATATGCTCTCAAACATCAATCGTCCCATACCGGGAATATTGAATATCACTTCTATGATCAGTGCACCTGAAAAACCTGCAGCCAATTTTCCACCGATCACCGTTATCATAGGTGTCAGTACATTGGGGAATACGTGATGAAATACAATATTTTTGGGTTTTGTACCTTTGGCCATAGCCATCAGCACATATAATTTTGATTTTTGCTGGACAACATTTGTTCGGACTAGCCTGCTGATATGGGCAATATCATTGGCCACAAGGCAGACTATTGGTAAAATTAATTGTTTCCCATATTGAGAAAGTGTAGTAAAAAAACCTTGACCTGAAGGTATGTACCAAGATCCTGGTATGGGAAAAATATTCAGCCAAGCACCATATTTGTCTGAC
The DNA here is from genome assembly GCA_016717105.1 of Saprospiraceae bacterium. Lineage (GTDB taxonomy): Bacteria > Bacteroidota > Bacteroidia > Chitinophagales > Saprospiraceae > OLB9. Next base: position 8,703 of record JADKGF010000006.1, read on the forward strand.
GTACAATACACAATCAAAACCGAAGCCAGCCAAAATGAAGGAATTGCGTACATCATTAGCCAAAAAGAACCTGAAATGCGATCGAACCAAGATCCAGTCTTGAAGCCAGCCATCATACCTGTAGGAATTGCGATCAGCACGGATATTAATAAATTAAGTAGCGAAAGAAAAAATGTCCATTGGAAGGCACTTGCTATTTTTTTTGAAACAGGTAGGCCATCTTTTATCGAAGTACCTAGATTTCCTGAACGTAAATTTGAAGCCCAAAGATGAAACTGGTTATTACTACCATGCCATCTGAAACTAGGGAAATAACTTTTTTGTGGTACCAAATTTTCAACTATATCATCCATCGGAGCGCTATCTACATGCATAGTTTTTAATCTGGGTGATATTGCTTTCCACTGTTGGTGTATGCTCGGTACATCAGTGACAAAGTTAAGGGTTGCGATCATATTTTTCATTTCGCCCAAGGTGTCAGATGTATATTCTGGTTTATTTGAAAGTGCTTTTCTGGCATTGAGGTAAGCCCAAGCCTTATCAAAAGCTATTTTTTGGTGCAAAAATTCTTTGATTTGATTTCGGTCAGATTGATTGATTATCGATCTGATATTTTTTGGATAGAAATCAGGTACCAATGCAAAGTAAAACAATGGTTTTTCTAGATTTAGCGCCTTGTAATGTTTTTCATAAATTGATGCAAAATTCGGGCTATCCGGATGGATTCCTTGGAGATTCATTAATGATTCCGCTTCATCACCCGGTACTAATTTGCTCATCAAAAAGGCAGATATCAATACCACGATCAATGTGGGTATCACGAGTACCGCTCTTTTTATGATAAAATACCACACAGGCTTTATTTAGGAATACTTATGCCGGCACCAGAATATTTGAAAGTATTTGCTAGATATCCCGGTCTTTTTACCGTAGCAGATGACGTCCATTTTTTAGAAATGATGATTCTTTCTTCAGGTGCGTACATGAAGATGACGGGTTGATCTTCATAGATGGCGGACTGGATTTTTTTGTACAATTCCATTCTTTGGTCATCATTTTTGGTATGAATGATCTGGTCGATCATTTTATCTACTTCTGGATTGCGATAAGAAGTTTCATTGCTTCCATCGGGAATATCATTTTCAGAATGCCATTTGCTCAAATCATCCCACGCTTGTAAATCTTGTGAAAGAACAGAAGGAATGAGCTGATATTTTCTGGTTTTGATATGCTCTGCCCTGATGAGTTTAAAATCTTTTTCAGTGATTTTTATTTTTATTCCCGCTTTTGTAGCATTTTCCTGCAAGATGATGGCTATTTTTTTGCCTAATTCATGACCTGAAATCAACAATTCTAATTCTAATTCTTCCGATTTACCACCGACTTTGCGATCCAAGATTCCATTGCCATCACCATCACTCCATCCAGCATCTGCAAGTAGCGTTTTGGCCTTTTCTATATCAAATTCGATGGGCGTAAGCGATGCATTGAATGTTTTTTTCAATGGATGAATCGGCGACACTGATTTAGTTCCTTTGTTTTTTTCTATGTTTTTAATGATATTGTCATTATCTACAAGATGTGCTAATGCCTTTCTGACTCTGACGTCTTTGAGTTTAGAGTCTCCATTATTAAGTAAGATATAATACTGTTTCATCAATGCTGGATGATAAAACGAAAAGTATTGGTTGATGGCAGGATCTTGTTCTAAATTTTCATAATAATCACCACTGATTTCATTTATCAAATCGATTGATCCAGCTTTCAATTGAGTGACTGCTGTAACTTCGTCAGGAATAATATGAAAAACCATTTTATCTGGTCCTTGCTGGAGTAATGGTTGATTTTTGGCTTTCGCCCAATAATTTGGTTTTTTCTCCAAGATGATATTTTGGTCTGCAGTCCAAGAAACGAATCGATATGGCCCTGATCCGTTTATTTTATCTCTTGAATAGGTATTACTATTAAATTGTGAAGCAAATTTCACCAACGTACTGTCGGCATTCAATTTATCTGCATTCTTTTCTGTGAAATCATGAAATTCATATTTTCCCAAAACATCAAGGCTATCATAGAAATATTTTGGATAGACTTCGAGATTGATAGCAGTCTCAAGTGCCAGCATATAATCTTCAGCAAAGATGACCCTAAATTTCTTTTTATTTGCTGGATCTACGTTGATCTCTGAAATATGTTTCGTAAAATCCCGATATTTACCAGCATTGGTGGACGGTAGATTTATAGCCTTCAAAGTAAAAAGAAAGTCGTCGCCCGTGATAGGTGCGCCATTATCCCACTTTGCTTCGTCTATAAATTCAATATCAAAAGCTATTCCGCCCTTGTACTTTCCAGTGTCAATGGCCATTTCTGTAGGAATTTCTTTTATCAATAACGGACTTAATGTCAAATTATTGGGATCATAATCTGCCATGGGCAAATGAATATACTGATATATCTCTCTCGCTGTGGGATTAGGAAAAATCAGCGGATTGATACGTTCAGGATCCTTTTTAATTCTAATGTGAATGACATTTTCCTGAATTTTGGGGTCAGTCTTACATGCAAAAATGAATGAAACAATAATTGCAAGTAGAGAAACTTTAATTGTATTCATTTTAAATGAGTCATTATTTGATACAAAGCTATTTATCTTATACCACAAATGGAAATGTTTGTCATGAATTTATCGTAATATTTTTATTTTGGAAAGAATAGTTGCCATCATTTTTCTTTTTATCGGCCCAAAAGATTGGTACGACCAAAATTGTGTATTTTTGTAAAATATTTAAATCACAGTAATAAATATAGGGCATGATCCCGAAATGGGTGAAATAATTGAAACCTAAGATGCAATCCCTTGTAAAAATAGAAAAGCGGCTTGGTTTTGGTACTATTTCATCCTAAAGCTTGGCAGGTTTAACTGAAAATTGCAACAATTGTGTCAAATTTTCAAGCTTAAGTATGAATATAAAGAAGCAGCATGTACCTGAGTAGTTACATAACATATAATAATCATGGAATTAAAAAAGGAGATCATTTGGCTGGCAGGAGGCGACGGACTCATAGGGAATTTCCTTACAAATTCGCTTTTTGCTGATGAGTTTCATTGGCTTATTTTCACTCGAAAGATTAAAAAATCACACAGGCCGAATGTCGAATATGTACTGTGGAATACGGAGACTCAAACAATCCCTGACGATATACTCAGACCTGACCATATTATAAATCTGGCAGGAGCGGGTATTGCTGATCGCCTATGGACAGCAGCTCGAAAGCAAATAATAATTGCAAGCAGGGTAAATAGCGCTCTTACCATCAAAAACTACCTTGAGAAGCATCAAATCACACCTTCAACATATATATCTGCTTCTGCAATAGGGTATTACGGTGACCTTGGCGAGGATCTCGCTGACGAATCTAGTAACAAAGGCAATGGTTTCTTGGCACATTGTTGTGGCTTGTGGGAAGCTGCTGCAAAAGAAACTGGGAGTTTGTGTAAACGCACAATTATCCTTCGATTTGGATTGGTATTAAGTACAAAAGGTGGCGTTTTGGCAAGGATGTTGATGACAAAACCGATTAGATTATTTCAGTATTTTGGCAATGGTCGGCAATGGTACTCTTGGATACATATCCAGGATGCTGTTGAAATTATTTATACTTTAATACGCAACACACAATGTGTAGGTGTGTACAATCTTGTGTCGCCTGATCCCATCAACAATCGAGAAATGATGCAAGATATCATGAAAACGAACAATTGGAAAGGTATCTTGCTTTCTGTTCCTACTTTTGCGTTAAAGTGGATGCTAGGTGAGATGGCTTCAGTTGTTTTGGATTCAACAAAAGTAAAACCCACGGCCTTATTGAATTTTGGGTATAAATTTAATTTTTTGCGACCAGGTGAAGCTGTAAAGGACTTGATAACAAAAAAGCTTTGATTAGCTATTCAGATTAAGAATTTTAATTTCAACTCTTTGATTTTTGGTACGACCATAAGCTGTTTTATTGTCTGCTATTGGTTTTTTCTTACCATATCCTTTAAATTGAACTTTGGATGGATCGACACCTTTTTCAACTAGATACTCGGCCACTGATTTAGCTCTTGCTGTGCTCAACCGATCGCAATATTCATCAGGTGGAGTACCGTTCGTATGGCCGCCTATTTCTATTATGACCTCATCTGTGGACATCAAAAAGCCATAAATATCATCCAATACTTCATACGATGTACGATCTATCGTAGCTGAGTCTGCTTTGAAAAGCAGGTTTTTAATTTCGATGGTTTGACCTTGTTTTGCCTTGCCTTTATTGAGTTCATGCAAAATCTTGGGCTTGAAATTTTTAGTTGCAGCAATTGCTACAGGAGAATCTTTAGATGTTGGGGTATTGACAGGTGTTGGATTTTTTTTGCGTTTGTGTGGTGGTAGCTTACTTTTGGCACTTGCGAATGGTGGCTCTCCAGGACAAGGTACTCTTATGAAAGCTGATGCACCATCGACAAGGAGATTGCCATTATAAGGCATTAAAGTCGGTGTCTTATAAAATGCTGAAAATGTGATGGAGCGTATATTGGATTTAGGTCTAATTTCAAAGGTGTTGATTTGCCAACTTGAATTAGTAACAGGATTCGATTCTGCGAGCAACTCTCTTTCGTTGCAAAAACCTGAGCCGCCCCAAATTCTCAATACAGCAGGTGTAACATAATTGGCTTCTTCATTTGACATACGACTTCTGCTAACATATTTTTCAGCGCGAGCTAAGTGTATAGAGAATTTATAGCATTTACCTGCTTCCAACATTGAATCTATCCGTACAGAAACAGATTCATAAGTTCCATTGTCTCTTACGACCATGCCTAAATAGGTCTTTCTATCTGAAGCGGGTAAATTATTGTTCCAATATCCATTGGGATGAATATCTGGTGGTGATTCCATAGGGAAATTTATTTTTCCGCAATCAAACCAACCGGAGATACCATCCATAGCTTCTCCACCTCTTTTGGGAGTATCTTCAAAACTAGGATTTTTTAATCTGATTGTATCAGACTGGGCAGATATCAGTGTGATATTAACAGATAACAATAAAAATACAAAAATTCCTTTATACATGAAACTATAAAAACAGATCAATTATGGAGTATAACGCACAAAAATAGTGCTTTTGTTGTAGATAAGTCTTGATTAACGCAAAATTAACTACCAATACAAGAAAATGTTTTATTGACTAATTTGTACTATGTCTGAAATTTTGTCCACAAGAATATTGCCACAATAAAGGTATCATTGTATTAGGCACATAAAAAGCTGATAAAGTGATTGATCGCATATTTTTTGGGGTTTTATTTCAAAGGTCTCGTGCCAGCTCGTATTTGTAACTGGTTTCGATTCTGCAAGTAATTCTCTTTCGTTACAAAATCCTGATCCACCCCAAATTCTCAATACAGCTGGAGTAACATAATTTGCTTCATTACCAGTTAACCTACTTTTGCTGATATAATTTTCAGCACGTGCGATGTAGATGGAAAATTTATAAGTCTTTCCAGCTTTTAACAGGGGAATCTATTCGTATGAAAATTGATTCATAAGTACCATTATCTCTCACGACCATACCTAAATATGTTTCCCCGTGTTGGGCTTCTAAATTTACACCCCAAATATTGTTGGGATGAATATCTGGCGGTGATTCCATAGGGAAATTTATTTTTCCGCAATCAAACCAACCGGAGATTCCATCATACCTTCTCCACCTCTTTTTGGGGTATCTTCAAAACTCAGGTTTTTTTAATCTGATTGTATCAGACTGGGCAGATGTAATTATAGAAGCTAACAGGCAAATGAAAGTTAAAAATTGAATTTTGACATAGATGACATTTTTTGTTGTGTTTTAATTTTGATGTCCAAAAGTATATGTTTTATTTTATACAATTGAATACACATTGTGTATTTTTATTCAATCTGTCAAAAAATTACTACAATAACATCATTTGTGTGACGGTATATCGATGCCTTTCATTTTCCGGTACATCTCTGTAGCGTATCCATCCGTCATACCAGATACAAAAAATCAAGGACACTCATGGCTTTTTCGTAAGCGCTAACGTGGTCATTAGCTAGGTTGTATTGATCTGGAATCAGGCGTAGGCATTTTTTTGTAATGGAGAACGATTTTCACTAAGTACTGCTGATAAATACAGATAAAATTTCTGACATGACATTATAACCAGCTATCTCTACCTCGATGACCGAAGGATGATTGTAAATCTTATTAATGGATATCTCATTTATTTTTCAAGATATGGACAAAATTTCTCTACATCATCCATCAGCGTGCTGTTAAATTTTCCTTGTAAAATTGCCTCGCTGTTTGTTTCAAATACTTCCGCAGCCTTCATCACCAAACCATTGATACACTTGGCTCTCAAATAGGAAATTGCTTCATTATTGTCCGTAATTTTTGTCAAAACTTCTTTAGTACGCGCGACATTGTCTTGTAAATCGGCCAATAGCGATAGAAAATAGTGCTCTGTGTCAGTACGAGACAATATGCCTATCCTGTGTGCATCTTCCATATCGATGATACGGTAACAGATATCATCCGCAGCTTCTACCAAGTAAACAAATGGATGGCGGTGGGCAATATTGTTTTCTTTGGACAATCCGAACTCGTTGATCACATTTTCGAAAGCATTTTGATCAGATAGAAAGTATCCGTACTTCTTGCGATGGGTCAGATTTTTGTCCATTTGAGAAGAAGCACAAGGATATTTTAATATTGAAGCTAATGTGACAAACATCAAACGTTGGCCACCTTCTAGTTTACCTTTAAATTGCCTTGTCAAAAGTCTTAAAGCATTGGCATTGCCTTCAAAATTTGTCAAATCTTTCCATTGTTCAGCATCAAAATGCGACCTAAGGCTTTTGATTGATGACCATAGAAGCATTGACTTCAAAATAATGTGAAATGGCTTTTTTCGCCCGAATGACCAAATGCTGGATTGCCCAAATCATGAGCCAAGCAAGCGGAAGCGACTACACCAGAAAGTTCGTAAGTATAAAATGCCTTTTGATCTTCTGTAAATGTGGCATGGTGATGGTCGATAAGTGATTGTCCTACCAATGAACCTAAAGATCGACCAACGGATGCTACTTCTAGCGAATGCGTGAGTCTGTTATGTACAAATACATTGCCCGGCAACGGAAAAACCTGGGTCTTATTTTGCAATCTACGAAAGGCCGATAAAAATATGATACGGTCATAATCCCTTGTAAACTCTGATCTCATTCCCGGTGTACCAGATGCCTGATATCCATATCTACGGTATGAAATACATTCTCCCCAATGCTGCATGCGTCGTTGATTATTTGCACAAAGGTACTATAAAGATTTTGAAAATGGGTGGAGGGTAAGGACTTTTGGTAAAAACGGTAAATCTAAATTATAGTTCATAAACCTATCAAATTTTCATATCTAGTTATGAATTTCAATGTGTTAGGATTTTTTTTAATTTAGATTGCTACTATAACATCAATTTTCTTATAAATTTTTGGTATAAATTAATGGTAATCATACACCCTTTGAAATTTTTATATTATAAATATAGGTGGTATTTAGAAATTAATCTCTAATATTGTCCGTTCCTGCCATTTGAAGTATAAATTCCTTGTACTTGATATTTTCTTTATTGTAATTTTTTAAATATAATGCTCAATAAATATAGTCGCACCATTACCCAAGATGTCACCCAACCTGCTGCACAAGCGATGTTGTATGGTATTGGATTGACCACGGAAGATCTGGCTAAAGCACAAGTGGGTATAGTCAGTATGGGATATGATGGCAATACTTGCAATATGCATCTTAATGATTTGGCAAAAAGAAATCAAAAAAGGAGTCTGGGCGCAAGATTTGGTTGGGTTGATATTCAATACCATAGGTGTAAGTGATGGCATAAGTAATGGTACTGATGGGATGCGTTATTCTTTGGTATCGAGAGATATTATTGCGGATAGTATAGAGACAGTATGTGGTGCACAATATTATGATGCCTTGATTGCAGTACCTGGATGTGACAAAAACATGCCTGGGGCCATTATGGCTATGGGCAGATTGGATAGACCCTGCTATCATGGTGTATGGTGTACAATAGCGCGCGGGTCACTATACAAGGACAGGATTTAAGTATCGTTTGGCTTTTGAGGCTTTGGGACAGAAGGTGGCATGAACCATTACCGAAGATGACTTCAAGGCATCATCCGGGCACGCTTGTCCTGGCGCTGGCGCATGCGGTGGTATGTACACTGCCAATACCATGGCTAGTGCTATAGAAGCATTGGGCATGAGCTTGCCTTATTCTTCATCCAATCCTGCTTTGAGTCCCGAAAAACAACAAGAATGTATCAATGCGGGAGCCGCTATTAGACTTTTTTGTTGGAAAGGATATAAAGCCATCGATATCATGACCAGAGAAAGCCTTTGAAAATGCAATTACAATCATCATGGTTTTGGGAGGAAGTACCAATAAGATTCTTGCATTTGTCCGCTATGGCCAAAAGCGTAGGTGTATCATTGACGCAAGATGATTTTCAGACTATAAGTGATAAAATCCCTGTACTCGCAGACCTGAAACCAAGTGGTAAATATTTGATGCAAGATTTGCACGAAATAGGAGGTATCCCAGCGGTAATGAAATATTTATTATCCAAAGGTTTGTTGCATGGCGAATGCTTCACTGTGACTGGCAAAACCATTACTGAAAATTTAGAGCATGTCTCAGACCTTGATTTTGGCAAACAAGATATCATTCTCCCATTAGAATCTCCAATAAAGGCAACAGGACATTACAAATATTGAGCGTAATCTAGCTTCTGCACTAAAGGTGGTGTGGCTAAAATCTCAGGTAAAGAGTGGGAGAATTATTTACAGGTCCAGCTAAGAGTTTTTGATGGGAGAAAAATGCTCATTGAAGGTATTGCCCAAAAAAAGTAAAAGCTGGTGACGTTGTAGTGATCAGATATGTTGGACCTAAAGGAGCTCCGGGTATGCCGGAGATATCAAACCTACTTCCGCAACCATGGGAGCAGACTTGCAAAAGTGTGGCACCCATTACTGATGGTAGATTTAGTGGTGGCACCCATGGATGTTGTTGGTCATATTACACCAGAAGCATATGATGGTGTACAATTGCCTTAGTGCAAGATGATGATATCATTACTTTAGATGTAAGTAGTAAAATGATGACTTTACACATTTCAGATGCCAGAATGGTGCAACCAAAAAATAATTGGAAACAGCCACCACTTGCCGTGAAAAATGGTGCATTGTATAAGTACGCTAGAAGTGTGAAAGATGCTTCTGAAGGCTGTGTGACAGATGAATTTTGACATTTAATTTATAAATAAACATTCCAAAAAATCATGACCCAACAATACTCTCTTTGATATCGCAAAATATAATCAATGGGCAAATACTAAAGTCATTGAATGGCTTAATTGCTTGACGGATGACCAATCGGAATCAACCTTTGGTGAGTAGTTTTCCTTCAATTGCCGAAACAGTTTTGCATATCGTGGCCGCTGAACAAGTTTGGTATGAAAGACTCATGAATATTGAAAATCCCAATTGGCTACCATTTACATTCCAAAGGCGATAGACTTGATACCTTAAGATTGTGGGAAAATAGTAGTCAATTATTAGTAGAATTTTATAGTAAATATGCAGAATGAGCACCTAGCAAGTCTTCAACATTATAAAGAATCAATGGAGAAGCTTTCACTCAGGCCGGTTTGTGAACCACTTTCACATGTTCTAAAATCATTCTACCTATCATCGTGGTCAGTTAGGTTACAATGTTGCGCCAAGTTGGATTTATAGAAGTATCATCTACCGACCTTTTATTATATTATAGAAAACAGAAATCAGTTAAATCCTGTGACAAATCAATAAATGATATTAAATCTTTCATCAAACAGGAATTCTCAAAATCAATTCAGTATATAAACATTTTAAACGATCAATCAATCACAGTATGACTGCAAATTCAAGCCCGAATATTGATATAAAACCAACCGCAACTAAACAAGTAACGGGATCACAGGCCTTATTGGATGCATTGATTCAGGAAGGCGTAAAACTATTTTTGGCTATCCAGGTGGTGCGATCATGCCAGTGTATGATGCACTTTATGATTACAATGATCGATTAGAACACATCTTAGTGCGTCACGAACAAGGTGCCATCCATGCAGCGCAAGGATTTGCCCGTGTATCAGGCAAAACAGGTGTAGTTTTTGCCACAAGTGGTCCAGGTGCAACCAATTTGGTAACAGGCTTGGCTGATGCCATGATAGATTCTACGCCTGTAGTATGTATAACGGGACAGGTTTTTGCACATTTGTTGTTGGTACAGATGCTTTTCAAGAGACCGATGTCATCAATATCACACTCCTGTCACAAAATGGAGTTATCAAGTCACCAATGCTGAAGAAATTCCACATGTATTGGCAAGCTTTTACATCGCTAGTACTGGACGGCCTGGGCCGGTGGTCATTGATATTACCAAATGCACAATTGCAACTATTTGATTATGAAGGTTATCAAAAGTGTTTTCATATCCGAAGTTATAAACCAAAACCAGAAGTAAGACCTGCTTATATTGCGGAAGCAGCTGCGATTATCAATGAAGCAAAAAGGCCATTCGTCATCTTTGGTCAAGGTGTTATTTTGGGAAATGCAGAGAAGGAATTTCAAGCTTTTTTGTCGAAAAAGAAATTTTCCTGCTGCTTGGATTATCTTAGGTATAGGTGCGATACCGACAGATCATGAGCTTGCAGTTGGGATGTTGGGCATTGCATGGCAATTATGGACCGAATCTTCTTACCAATGAATGTGATGTACCTATAGCTGTGGGTATGCGTTTTGTTGATGGGTAACAGGCAGGTTAGATAAATATGCAAAACAGGCAAAAATCATCCATCTGACATAGATCCGCTGAAATCGATAAAAATGTTAAGTACCGATCTCGTTTGGGGTAGATTGCAAAGAAACATTGCTATTCTTGACTAAATTGATTCAAAAAATGACCAATAAAGACTGGCTCCAAAATTTGCAGATTTACCATAAAAGAAACCGAAAAGTCATCTTTCTGAGCAAAATCCGAGTCAGAGACGATAACTCTGGCAGAAGTACTCAAATGTATCAATGGAAATTACCAAAGGGATGCAATTATTGTAATGCGATGTAGGTCAGCGCAAATGGTCGCTGTCGCTACGCCAAGCTCAATAACACTGGTCTAATGTTACTTCCAGGTGGACTTGGAACGATGGGATTTGCACTGCCAGCGCTACTGGCGCAAAATATGGTGCACCTGATAGACAGGTCATTGCCATTATTGGTGATGGTGGATTTCAGATGACATTAAGGAGTTAGGTACCATCATGCAAGCTAATGTCAATGTAAAATCATCATTCTCAATAATCAGTTTCTTGGTATGGTCAGACAATGGCAAGAGCTTTTTCATCAGAATAGGTATTCGTTTGTCAATATCAAAAGTCCAGATTATATAAAATTGGCTGCAGCCTATAACATTGATGCGAAAAAAGTAGATCAAAGAGCTGAACTTAAAAGCACATTAGAGGATATTTTAAGGCATGAAAATCCGTTTTTATTGGAAGTGATGGTCGGAAAAGAGAACAATCGTTTTCCTATGGTACCAAAAGGTCGCGGAGTTTCGGAAATTATATTATCAAAAGAAGAATTGTAATGAAGCAAGAATATACTATTACCGTTTACACGGAAAATCAAATAGGCTTGATCAATAAATTGGCGATCATCTTTACCCGTCGAAAAATAAATATCGAAAGCTTAAATACATCGCCAAGCGAAGTAGTGAAGGTATTCATAGAGTCACCATTGTCATCAATGGAACCGAAGATGTTGTCAGGAAATTATCAAGACAAATAGAGAAATTGCCTGACGTACTCAAGGCTGATTTCAATACAGATGACGAAATTATATGGCAAGAGATGGCACTCTACAAAGTAGCGGGCGATTCAGCTACCGAAAAAGTAAAAAAGTGGAACGTCTCCTTAGAGAACAAGTATGCTCGAGCTGTTGTGATTAGAAAAGATTTTATCATTTTCGAACGTACAGGTCAAAGAGAAGAAATAAACAACCTAATCAAAAACTTTAGAACCATACGGCCTTTTGGACTAAAACGAACCCAAGAATTGCTATTATCAAAAAAGCGATGGGTTTTCACAATAAAGTTAAAGAATTTGAATACAGAGTGCCAAGTGAGTAAGCTTTTGTGGGAAATGAATTCTTAGACAAAAATGAAGGCGTTTTTAGCCTGTAAATATCCTAACCAAATATAATTTTATACCTTATCTATCAATTAATTTGTAATTCAAAATTTATCATTAGTAATTAAAACAAGTATGGCACAATTAAAATTTCCCTTGTACAGTAGAAAATGTAGTCACCAGAGAAGAATTCCTTGCGGCAAAAGCCAGAGAAGTACTCAAAGATGAAGTCATCGCTATCATTGGTGGTGGTGTGTACAAGGGCCTGGTCAAGCGATGAACCTTAAAGATAATGGTTTTAATGTCATCATTGGTCAAAGACAGGATTCGCCGACATGGCAAAAAGCAGTAAATGATGGATGGATACCAGGTGAGACGCGGTTTAGCATAGAAGAAGCAGCTGAAAAAGGAACTATCATCCAGCATCTCATTGTCTGATGCGGCGCAGATTGCAATTTGGCCTACTTTGCAGCCGTATTTGACACCGGGCAAAGCTTTGTATTTTTCGCATGGATTTGGTGTGATCTACAAAGAAAGAACGGGTGCATCGTACCACCTGCTGGCATTGACGTCATATTTGATAGCACCAAAAGGTTCAGGTACCAGTTTGAGAAGATTACTTTTAGAAGCGTAAAGGACTCAATTCTAGCTAAGTGATCTTCCAAGATGCGACTGGGAAAGCGTTTGATCGGTGGTAGCTTTGGGTATATCGGTGTAGGGTCAGGATATCTATTCGAAACCGATTTTCAAAAGAAGTATAGTGACCTTACTGGCGAACGTGGTGGGTTTGATGGGCGCTGTCACATGTATCTTCGAAGCACAATATAATGAATTGCGCAAGCGTGGACATTCGCCATCTGAAGCATTCAATGAGACAGTAGAAGAACTGACGTAATCACTCATGCCGCTTGTAGAAACGGTATGGACTGGATGTATGCCAATTGTAGCACGACTGCACAACGTGGCGCCTTGGATTGGAAAAACAAATTTAGGAGATAGGGTAGCTCCAGTCTTTTCTGGAATTATACGACAGTGTCGCATCGGGCAACGAAGCACAAAGGTCTATTGATAGCAATTCGCAGACAGATTATAGAGAAAAGTTGGAAGTGGAACTCAAAGAACTTCGCGACTCAGAAATGTGGCAAACAGGCAAGACCGTAAGAAGTCTAAGACCAGAAAGAAATTAATGATTTATCATTTAACTTTTGTAATTCCTAATTTCATCAATGGTTGCAGTAACTGATATACAAAAAGCACATCTACGACTAAAAGAAGGAGTATATACTACACTTTTGCAACGCAATCCTTCACTATCTAGCAAATATGATTGCAATGTCTGCCCAAAAGAGAAGATATGCAGGTCGTTCGCTCCTTCAAAATCCGTGGTGCATACAATCAAAATTTCTGTCGGCGGAACCTACACTCGTCACACGCGGTATCGTATGTGCGAGTGCAGGCAACCACGCGCAAGGAGTCGCTCTCTGGCAGCTTCCAATCTGAAGATTCACGCCACGATCTACATGCCATCTTACTACAATCTTCAAAACAAAAGATATCTAAGGTGCGACATTTTGGTGGCGAGTACGTAGATATTGTACTGGTCGGTATGTATATTTGACGATGGTTATCATGTGGCCATCCAGCGGTGAATTGGATGGTTTGCCATTTATACACCCGTTTGATGATTATGATGTCGCGGCTTGGCAAGGCACTGTAGGATTGGAGATATTGAGCAGTGTCCTGGAACCATTGGAGTATATCCGTTGGCGGCAGTTGGTGGTGGAGCTGAGTTGAGTGGAAAGGATCTTATTTCAAAACAACGATCAACAAACACCAAAATCATAGCCATTGAATCAGATATAGTGCCGGCGCTTCATGCATCACTAAACACCGGGACAAGTTGTTACCTTAGACAAAATAGATCCCTTTGCAGATGGTATCATGGTAAACGCGTTGGACAGCATACTTTTGATATTCTTGCAAGAGTTACTAGATGAAATTGTCTTGGTTCCTGAAGGTCAAATTTGCTCTACGATGTTGAAATCCATACAATGATGAGTGCCATCGTAACTGAGCCAGCCGAGCTATCCAGCATCTCTTGCCCTTGCACTTACCTGAGATCAAAATCAACAAAGGCAAAATGTAGGCATCATCATCTGTGGTGGCAACAATGATATCAGCCGCACCGAAGAGATCAGAGAGCGTGCCCTACTATGGGAAAATAGAAAACATTATTTTATCGTCCGCTTTCCGCAAAGAGCTGGAGCATTGCGAGATTTTCTTTCCAAAGGCTCATGACCTGAAGATGATATTACCCACTTTGCTTATACCAAAAAACAATAGAGATCCAGTCCTAGTACTTGTAGGTATCGAACCGAAAAATCAAGATGACTTTCCCTGCATTGATAGGATAGATTGACTGCTGCCAAAATCAATTACGAACACATCAACAACAATCCGATGTTGTTTGAGATGTTGGGTGTAGGAAGAGACTTCTTAGGGGATTTTAGGCAGAGATTTTAATATAACTAGGCTTTTTTTTTTTTTTCTTAAATGAGCTGATTAAAATGGCTAATCGGCTCATTTATTTTCATATATTTGAGCCGAATAGTGTAAATAATCGGCTCATGTTATATAATTGGGAACAAAAAGATTGGCTTCAATTTAGGTACAATGAAAACGAATTCACAGAAATAGCATTGCGATTTACAGCCTTAGCCGGAGAAAGTCATGGATATATAAAGCTTATCTGATAATGAACAATCAGAAACAATTCTAAATGTACTTGTAAAGGAAGCAATAAAGAGTTCTGCCTTAATAGCGAAATATTGTCGTCAAGATTTGGTTTCGAGTATTCGTAAAATTTAGGCTATCCTTCACCAAGCCTTCATATTAAAGATAAAAGGCAGAAGGCATGCGTATGCTTATGGTTAAGTCTCGAGAGAATATTGGATGATGTACTTGACAGAAGCACAGCTTTTTGATTGGCATAATTTATTGATGATGGGCAATAAATTCCATAAATAGTGGTCACTATGGATGTCATATTGAGCCTATGCAAGTTGTCTCTGGGTCTATTATAAAGAAGTGGCATTTTATGCACCACCATCAGTTCGAGTACCAAAATGAAATGAAAAAAATTCCTATGAATGGTTTAATGAAACAAAACTTGAGGAAAACGCCCAATTGCAAACTTATTGATTCGATCAGCAATTGCTCATTTGTATTTTGAAACGATTCACCCATTTGAAGATGGAAATGGCAGAATAGGTAGGATTATAGCAGAAAAATCATTAGCACAAGGTTTAAAACAGGTCTATTTTAATGAGTATCTCGACAGCGATTGATCGTGTAGCGCAATAAAAATGCCTATTATACTGCATTAAAAAGGCACAGAGAAGCAATGGGATGTGACAGATTGGGTACAATATTTTTCAGAAACCATCCTAGATGCTCAACAAGATTTTTTATTACAACTATTGATTTTTTGGTTAAAACAGCTTTTTTGATAGAAATAAACTCAACTTAATGAAGCACAGAGCAAAGTGATATACAAAATGCTTGAAGATGGAGAAACAGTATTTGCTGGAGCGAATGAATGCACGAAAATATCAATCTATTTCTAGGGTTTCAAAAAGCAACAGCAACACGTCATCTGCAAGATTTGGTGGAAAGGGTTTACGGGGTCCACATCAAAGTGGTCGTAGCAATTTAAATTAATGGGCGAAATTGTCATAAGTCCATTTGAGTGTTGCCTTCCATTTGTAATTAGTGTTTTTTCCTCTCAACGATCACAATCATAAAAAAAAAAAAGCACCACCAAATGATTACTTGGTAGCGCCTTTTTGAAGAAATGAATTTATCGCATCAAAATCACTTTTTGTAGTTACATAGTTTTTCAGTAGTCAATCGAACCATATATACGCCATTTTGAATGGCATCTGGTATTGATTTCAAAAACGCCATCAACAGATTCTTGTTTTGAGAAAGAAACTTCCCTTGGCCATTACCGCTATAGATGCTTATTGTTCCATCAGCAATTCCATTTGACTCTATGGTAAATGCACCATAATACTTGTCGGATTTGGATAGAGTTTAAAATCATTTTGCTATCAAATTTCTTGCGTATTCGTCGGTCTTCTTAGGAATCTAGAAAACCAAATCTTTTTACTTTCGTTTGTTCGGAAGTCATTTAGTACAGCTCGGATGGCATTAGGTCATCTGCGATGCTCAAGATGTTGGCTAGATTTCCAGACTCAGTAGGTCTGATAGTGATGGTAAACAATGTATCCGTACTACTCAAGGTCAAAGGCGCAGTTGTAGGTAGTAACCAAACAAATCTAAGCGAGCGCAATTCTTCATTGAAGGAGATGTCTTTTAAGGCTTTCTTTTTGGTACTGACCATGATGGCATCTTTGAGCCTGATTGCCGCTTGCAATGCATAAATATTATTGAACGTAGAAGAGAAAAACGAAACTTCAAACAACTCGTTTTTTACGACTGGATCGTCATAACAAACTATTTCGAAAGGTGGTAATGCTGGTTCTGCTTTGAAATTGATTTCTCTACTTGGCCATGATTTACTATATTGCCATTTACTTCGTATCTTAGGGCTACCAAAAGATGTGTTCCTTTATATTGATTGTAATCAAATGACAATTGGTTTTCATAGTTTCCAGTGAAGTAGCTCTTTATTTGGAAGTCATCGATGACACCCAAGCAATGATTTACATTACTGCCATTAAACATTGATCCATTCACAATATACGCACCATTAGTTTCACTTACACCGATCTCAGGGGATGATAATTACCGGGTCATTGCAACC
>JADKGF010000007.1 GCA_016717105.1 Saprospiraceae bacterium
CAATGCCTGTACAGACATCTGATACAGGGGATGAAGTGCTGCGAATGATGCAAGTGTATCATGTGCGTCACTTACCTATTGTTAATCATGTTCAATTGCTCGGAGTTGTATCTGAAGAAGATGTACTGATTCACGATACTGATGAGGCCGTAGGTACATACAGACTTTCTTTTTTGCGCCCGTTTTGTTTTAGGGATGATCACCTTTTTGAGGTAATGGCGAAGATGGGCAGATTTAAACTCACTATTATTCCAGTCATTGACAAAGATGAAACCTATCTTGGAGTTATTACCATGGAAGATTTACTCCAGTATTTCGCAAGTTATTTTTCTTTTGCAGATGCAGGTAGTATTTTGGTTATCGAAACATCAAGAAGCCACTATTCATTGGCAGAAATAGCCCGAATTGCAGAAGCAGAAGATATAAATATTCTAAGTAGTTTTGTACAGAGTATTCCTGATACTCAACGAATAAACATCACATTAAAACTTAATAGGCAAGATATTAGGTCTAAAAGCAAGTTTGGAACGATTTGGGTATGAAGTGGCAGCTACTTATGCAGAGGTCGAATATTCCGATGGGCTCAAGGACAGATATGATTCGCTTATGTCTTATCTTAATGTGTGACAAGGATATGGTGTTTTGTGTGTCAATAAAGGCACTTATAGTTAGAATTTCTCAAATGATTCTAAGAAAAAGCTATTTCCTATTACTCATTTTGTTAGCGGAAATGGGATAAAATAGACTAACTTTGTCATCATAGATCAGTGCATGTACTTAAAGGAATAAGACCAAAAAATCTGTCGTATTGCAAGAAACAGACCTACATCCTGGTGACACTTTAGCATTGGATGAGTTGGCTACAAGACTGAACAGTAACGAAAAAAGATTGCAAAGTGCTGGATTATTTACACTTGCATCTATCAATGTCAGAAATTGGAATACGGACTTGAATACATGCAATATTGAAATCAAAGTACAAGAGAACTGGTATATTTATCCTTATATCATTTTTGAGCTTGCGGATCGAAATTTTAATGTTTGGCGCAAGGAGTTTAATTATTCATTCAATAGAGTCAATTATGGTCTTGCACTTACGCACATAAACTTTACTGGGCACAAAGACAAGTTGAAAGCAAAAGTGCAAGCTGGTTATTTAAGGAAGTTGGAACTATCGTATGAGTACCCATATATTTGGGGAAATTGGGGATTGTCTGCCAATGTTCTTTACACAGAAAGCCGAGAAGTTGCCTACAAAAGTGTAAATAATAAACCGGTTTTTTATAAAAATGAAAATGATAAAAAGGTATTTTTTCAGCATAAAGCGAGTGCAACACTACATTATAGAGGTAGTGTACGTTACTTTCAGTCGTTGAGATTAGAATTTATTCAAGCTCGAATAGATAGTTATGTAAGTGAATTTTTGAATCCAAATTATTTTGATGATTCCCAAAGCGATTTTAAATATCTTTTGCTTGATTTTGTCTCAAAATATGACAATACCTTGTACCCATTATATCCGGTTGGTGGCTATAAAGTAGAATTCAATTTGAGAAAAGAAGGCTTAGGCTTTTTGGGAGATGGTGATAATTCTTGGTTTACTTTGATGGGCGAAAAACACACATCCATTTTTTCATCCCTTATTCTAAGCAATAGACTGAAATTCAAGCTTCAACTACAAAAAAATCCAATTTCTTATTTTCTAAATACCGGCATTGGCTATAGTGATAATGAAATCACTGGTTACCAATTGTATGTATTGGATGGGAAAAGTTTTGTATTGTCCAAAAATACTTTGAAACTTAAGGTTTTGGATGATGATATTAAAACATTTAAATTTATGCCCAAGTATTATAAGGTCATGAATACTAAGTTGTTTTTGCGTTTCAATTTTGATATTGGGATGAGTCATGACCCTGTTTTTGGTGCTGAAAATTCACTTTCTAATACTTGGCAATATGGATACGGTCCGGGGATCGACCTTATTTTATTCAATAACTTTATGTTGTCCGCTGAGTTTGGTATAACCCGATTTGGTGAAACAGGGATCTTTTTTGACAGTGGATTTAATTTTTGATAAGATGTGATTATCTTAAATTGTAATACCCAATTCCTTGGCCTTCTCCATCAGAAATTGATAAGCGGCATCATATTCATTTTCTATAACACCATCGAGTATTGCTTCGCGTATAGCAGTTTTTAGGAGACCTACTTCTCTGGATGGTGGCAATCGGAATATGCGCATGATATCATCTCCGGTGATCGGCGGTTGCCAATTACGCAGGTGATCTTTGGTCTCTACATCTTTTATTTTTTCCGTAAGAAGCTGATAATTTTCCTTGTATTTAAATACTTTCCCTTCATTTTTAGAAGTAATATCTGCTTTGCAAAGGGTCATAAGATCTTCGATATCTTCACCCGCATCGAATAGCAATCTACGCACTGCAGAGTCAGATACTTTTTCATTTGTCAGTGCGATAGGTCGTAGATGGAGCAAAACCAATTTTTGTACATACTTCATTTTCTGATCCGTAGGTAGGCGCATTTTTTTAAAGATTCTAGGTACCATTGCGGCCCCTAATGCTTCGTGGCCATGAAATGTCCAACCCAAGGCAAGATCAAATCTTTTGGTTGGTGGCTTGGCAATGTCATGCAAGATAGCCGCCCATCTGAGCCATATATTTTTACTTTCCCTACAGACGTTTTCCAATACTTCCAGTGTATGATAAAAATTGTCTTTGTGACCAATATTATTTTTGATCTCTACACCATGTAGTGCTGCCATTTCTGGAAATATTAGGTGTAATAAACCTGTATCAAAAAGTAATTTAAAGCCGATTGACGGATGTTCAGAAGCTATGATCTTTTCGAGTTCTGTACTGATGCGTTCCCTTGAAATGATAGCAATTCTATTCTTGTTTCTTGCGATCGATTTGAGGTTTCTTCTTCTATGAAAAATTCAAGTTGTGTGGCAAATCGTATGGCTCTCATCATCCTGAGTGGATCATCCGCAAATGTTTTGTCAGGATCCATCGGTGTTCGAATGATCTTATGCTCTAGATCGTAAAATCCATTAAAAGAATCGATAATCTGCCCATAATCATCTTCGTTGAGACTCACAGCCAGTGCGTTTATAGTAAAATCACGACGATTTTGATCGTCTTCGAGACTACCATTTTCTACTGCTGGTTTTCTCGAGTCAGGGCTGTATGATTCTTTTCTCGCGCCAACAAACTCGATTTCTAGGTCTTTGTGCCTTATCATTGCCGTCCCAAATCTTTTATACACGACGATATAGGGTAGTGGACGTAACTTTGACGCCAATTTTTCTGCCAATGCGATGCCGTCTCCAACACATACTACATCGAGATCTTTGGACTCTCGTGCGAGCAACCTATCTCTTACATATCCACCTACTACATATACGGGCAAATTCAGCTCTTTTGCAGAAAGCTGGATGAGTTCGAATATCTTTCTTTCGTAATCTTTTATTTTGAAAACCATGAAAAGATTATTTACACCAATTGAGATGATTCCTGATAATGTTCTTTGATTTCGTCAAGCAGACAATGCAGATTGGAAGGATCCATTTCGGATACTAAACGTGCTCTGAAATCCTTGATGCCGGGTAGATCTCTAAAGTAATTTGTATAATGTCTCCGCATTTCTACGATACCGATACGTTCTCCTTTCCATTCTATACTTTTCATAAGATGTTTTCTGGCTACTTCTACTCTTTCTTCTATCTGAGGCGCTTCTAATATGGTACCATAGTTGAAAAAATGTTTGATGTCTCTGAATATCCAAGGATAGCCTATGCTCGCCCTACCTATCATAATACCATCGACTCCATACCTGTTTTTATACTCTAATGCTTTCTGAGGTGAGTCTATGTCGCCATTACCGAAAATAGGAATATGAATGCGTGGATTATTTTTGACTTTGCCGATGAGTGTCCAGTCAGCTTCACCTTTGTACATTTGTTTTCGGGTACGACCATGAATAGAAAGCGCCTTTATTCCAATATCTTGTAACCTTTCAGCCACTTCTTCTATGTTCAGGGTATTTTCATCCCATCCTAGTCTGGTTTTAACTGTAACTGGAAGTGATGTAGATTTTATAACCTTTTCAGTAAGTTTAATCATTTTGGGTATGTCTTGGAGGATGCCTGCACCTGCCATCTTACAAACCACTTTTTTGACCGGACATCCGAAATTGATGTCAAGTAATTCAGGATTTGCTTCTTATACTATTTCAGCAGCTCTGCCCATAGATTCTATTTCAGCACCAAAAATCTGTACACCTACGGGTCTTTCGCCATCGTAAATGTCCAATTTTTGTCTACTCTTACCAGCATCTCTGATCAGACCTTCTACAGATATAAATTCGGTAAACATGAGATCTGCGCCTTGATCTTTACAAACCGCACGAAATGGAGGATCACTCACGTCTTCCATTGGGGCGAGCAATAATGGAAAGTCGCCAAGTTCTGTTTTTCCGATTTTTACCATAAAAACTTAAGGGTTTCAGAAATTGTAACTGGCTCCAAACCAATATTCTACAATAGAACCTTGGTAATCTCTTGCTTTTTCATTGGCAATATATAATAGTTCGATACCAAATCGCCATTTGTCCGTTCCACTCATATATCCCAATCCGAAAAGTGGATAGTTGACATTTTGAGCAGTACTAAACCCACGATATATATAACCATCTGGATCCTTACCATATTTCATGAATGCGTATTCCGCTTGAAAATAGATATCATTAGTAATTTTTGCTCTGGCGTGCACAAAGCCACCTATATCAAATATTGACGGATCTGGTGCATTTTGTCTAACTTGTTGGTTAAAAAATAACTTAGTACCTCCACCAAAACTAAACCTGTCATGCACTTTATATCCAACGTCCAATTTGGAAGAAATATAAAGCCCATTAAAGAAACCCAAATTACCGAATTTCAACTCGGCATATGTCTTGTCGAGAAACCTTGTCTCATCGTCAGAGGCTTTTTCCTTATTGGTTTTACTGGTTTTTGAAGTTGTTCTTTTTCGCAATTGAGCCTGACTATCAGTAGGTAAAGCTAAAATTAGTACGAAAATGACCATAATAGAAACTAGATGCTTCATACAATTTATATTTTTGAATAGGCAAAATTACTTAAATCTACGTATAAAAAGGATATTAATCACTAATTTAACACAACATTATAGCCATGTCACATGATCAACAATTGCATTTGCTTGTTGAAGTGAAATACTTTGCCTATGTTAATATCAGATATTGTCTTCGATAAACTTGTCTATATTTTTTTGGTTCCAAATACCAACAATAAATCGTTAGCTTCAAATTGATAGACAGAATGAAGTACACCATGGACATTTCTTTCCAAGAATTGACTGCCTAGATAGTTTTTCCTTTCGATTTGCTTGATTACAGTAACGATATGTGCTTGATATTTTTTCTTGATATCTAAATCGCCCAAAGTCATTCCTACGATTTTTTGTGGGATTTTAACTTCCACTATCTCGAATTCGCCATGAAGATCCATAGATTTGACAGCGCCTTTGACCATGATTCTATTGGCAAGTTCGTGGGCATATTCGCCTTCAGGCTCTATGATTTCATCAATTTGCATGGCTTCCAAGACAGTTTTGTGAACAGGAGTAAGAGACCTTGCAATGATTCTTCCTTTAAAATGTTTCTTTATCAATGCAGTGGTCGTGATGGAAGCTCCTACATTCTCACCGATCGCAATTACTACAATATCACTGTCATCTACAGGTAAGTGATTTATAGCTGATTCATCACTTGTGTCAAGACCGATGACATGAGGTACTTTCCTTTGTATCGCTTCGACTTTTGATGGATTTTTATCAACTCCAAAAACTTCATGTCCATCTTGGGTAAGGGCTATTGCTAAGTTACCACCAAAGTTTCCCAACCCAATAACAATGATTTTCTTTCTCATAAACCGTGAACTAAATTAATTGATAAATACATTTTCTTTTGGATAGTAAGGTTGACATCCTTTCTCGTCTTCAAAAATCATACTAAATAACCCAATCAGGAAGGTAAGAAAACTCACTCTACCCAAAAACATCAACATGATCAAAGTTATATGACTGAAATCCAATAATTTTGGTGTAATACCGACACTCAACCCTACAGTAGAGTACGCTGATATACATTCGAATAGGATATCTTTGAATAATAATTCTGGTTGCATAAATGAAATAAGGAATGTACCAAAACTTATCGCAAATATTGACAGTAAGATAACGGCATTTACTTGATTTACTGCAGATACAGGAATTTCTTTATTTCTAACTATTATTTTTTCTCTACCTCTGATTTGATTCCATAGATTGATAAGTGCTACTGCAAATGTTGTGGTCTTGATACCACCACCAGTAGAACCAGGAGAAGCTCCGATCCACATTAATGCCATGGTAAGCATGATGGCTGGTAAGCCTAATTCTGCCATATTTACATTGTTAAATCCTGCTGTTCTCGGCGTAGTAGAATTGAAGAATGATACCATTATTTTACCGAAAAAGCTATGATCTTTCAAGGTTCCATTATATTCAGAAATCATAAATAAAGCGGTACCTGCCATCAATAAAATTGATGTAGTGATTAAGATAATTCTGCTATTTGTAGAAGTTCTTGTCAGTTCCTTTTTATATTCAATACCTAAAATTCTGATTTTTGAAAGCTTGTGCAGAAAAAAGTTTTTGAACTGTAAATAATGGTTGATCATAACTGAATAGCCAAGTCCTCCTGAAATAATTAGCCAAGCAATCAAAGTATGAAAGAAATAATTGTACCGAACAGATTCTTCATAGAGTGAGTTGCTTAATGTTGAAAATCCACCATTACAAAATGCAGAAACTGAATGAAATAATGCAAAAAATGCAGGGTTTTCTGTTACTCCTTCTTTTCCTAATATAGAAAAGTAAATTAATATAGCACCAATAGATTCTATTAGTAATGTCAAAAATATAATCTTAAAAAGCGTACTAAAAGTATTGTTGTTGTCTAGCTCCTTGATCATATCACTCACCATCATCCTATTGCGGAAAGTAGAAGATGACTTGAATACTAAAGCAAATATGTTGGTTACAGTAAGAACGCCTAAACCACCAAGTTGTAGTAGAATAACAATGATGGATTGTCCAAATAAGGTGAAATCTTTACCGGTATCTAAGATGGCTAATCCTGTAACAGTCACTGCACTTGTTGAAGTAAATAGCGCTTGTACAAAAGTGACATTTTTGTATGAGGCAGCTGGCAGCATGAGCATGAAAGTGCCGAAGAGTATTAAAAAAATAAAACTCAACACAAATAGTAGTGCTGGATGCAAATTGGTATTTCCTAGGCTGGCAATTTTGAAAGAAATGGCAATAAATCCCACAAAAACAGCTAAAAACAAACGATATCCTTCTACATCAAAAGTTGAATTAAGCATACTTGTCAGCCAAAAAAATGACATAAAAAGGTATGCAGCGGTTATAACTAAAAAAATAAATCTAGCAACTTTTATGACCATGTTATTTGTAGTAAGAAACAAAAATAAGCTCATCAAAAATGTAAAAACACTAAAGACCAGATTTAATGGCTTATATACATTTAGAAATTCATCCTGCCTGAAATATGAAAATCCAGTATGTAGAATTTGAAATAATATGATTAGCAGAGCTAAACCAAAGATAAAGTTTGTGGCGTGTTTGAAGTTTTTTTCGCCATACTCACAAAATGTTTTGACCACTTGACATTAAATTTTGAAATTGAAAAACCAACTCCTAAAAATTGCAGCACAAATGTAAATTCATATTTGGAATTTAAAACTAAATATTTCTTTTTTTTTAATAATTATATTTAAACTTCAACTAAGTTATATTTTATTTGTTTTTGGGTCACTCTTGTAATAGAACAATAAATGCGCCTTTATAACCCAAATTTTTAAGTTTTTCTCTTGCGATCTCAGCCGATTCACGGCTTATAAAATCTCCAACCAAGTACTTATTGACATCTTTTTGGTTTACCAATGACAATTTGCCTATTTTTCTTAATTCTGGTGTATCCAAGTCAGCAGTTTCATTCTTCAATGCCGCAATTTGAACCTTGTAGTATATTGTTGGTTTGTTCTCTGCATGGGAAATTTTCTGATTACCATTTGCAGTCTGAGTTTTGGCAGATTCTTTTTTCGATCCTTCAGTACTTGTATTTTTTGTCGATTTAGTGGATGATGTTACCACATCATTCGTTTGTTCGATTCTTTGTTCTGTCGGTGTTACTTGATTGTTTTGATTGTTTTTATAAAATGCACCGATAGCCTTGAGTAATGCATCAGTTACAGCTTGTTGTCCTTCATCTGACATGAGATATGCTTCTTCAGCTTCATTGCTCAAGAAACCTGCTTCTACCAATACCGCAGGCATACTCGCTCTTCGCAAGACGGCAAATCCGGCCTGTTTTACTCCACGACTTTTGCTCATGTGCGATGCAGCAAACTGCGCTTCGATATCTGCTGCCAATTCTATACTTTTATCCAAATAGTTGTTCTGAAACATTGACATGATAATGTGGCCCTCAGGAGAATTGGGATTGTAGCCATCGTAATTGGCTTCAAAATTTGATTCCAATAGTATAGAAGCATTTTCGCGTTTGGCTACTTCAAGGTTTTCACCAGCACGATGAAGCCCCATTACAAATGTCTCAGTGCCTCTTGTTTTCGGACTGCTTATATAATTACAATGGATGGATATGAAGAGATCTGCATTTTGCTCATTAGCAAATTGGATTCTGCGGAATAGAGGAATGAATACATCGGTAGTCCGTGTTTGAATCACTTCGATTTCGGGATACATTTTTTGAATCATATCTGTCAATTTTATGGACATCTTGAGTACCAATTCTTTTTCTGTTGAATTTTTTCCAACTGCTCCTGGATCGTGACCACCGTGACCTGCATCGATAACCACTTTAAAATTCTTTTTCTTTTCAGCAACTGATGCCAATGTCTGAAATAATTCTTCATTATTATTTTCCAGACTCACTACACCATAATTGTTCTTTGGTGCGTTTAATATAACTTTAACATTTGATGCGTACAACGTTGATGATATATAATACGTTATCATCATGAAGATGAGAATGATTCTTAAGATTGTTACGTTCTTTTGAACAAAATTTGATACCATTGGTGTATTTTTGTGAATTTGAAAATGCAAATATAATAATTATTTATAATATATAGTGTAAAATACTTGAAAATAAAGTCTTACATAGTATTTATTTTTGTAATGTGTATCTTTCCATCAATTTTTGGTCAGGTAAAGGATACACTTACATCAAATGTCCGCTTGAATTTTAACAAATCAGGTGCGGATTCTTTGCAATTAGGTCTCTTAGTAGATACTTTGAGATCAACCATTACAAATGATACATTGGGTAAGAAAGATTTGGGATATAAACTGTCGAAAGACGCTCTTGATGATGAAGTCAAATATGATGCCAGAGATTCATCACGCTTAGAAGTTGAGCAAAAAAAGATACATTTATACGGTGGTGCCATAGTTGAGTATCAAAAAATAAAATTGAAGGCAAATTATATGGTCATAGATTTTGCCAATAATATTATAGAAGGTTACGACAAAAAGGATAGCTTAAGTATCGAAAAGGAAAAGCCATCTTTTTCAGACAAGGAAAATACCTTTACGTATAAACAATTGCGGTACAACTTCAAGACAAAAAAAGGATTTGTCAATCACGCCGTTTCCCAACAGGGAGAGTTCAATTTGGTCGGTTCCACTACAAAATTTATTGCTGGTGAGACTGATAGTCTAGGTGTCAAATCTGATGATATTATTTATAATGAAGACGCCATTATCACTACATGCAATCACGACCCGCCGCATTATGGCATCCGTGCCGGCAAGTTGAAATTTGTCCCAAATAAATTGGCAGTCATGAGTGTTGCCAATGTGGAAATTGCCAAAGTACCGACACCAATTTTTCTACCATTTGGTTTCTTCCCATTGGCGAAAGGTAAATCATCAGGACTTATCTTCCCATCATCCTATGAATTTAATGACCAATTAGGACTTGGTTTTAGAGAAATAGGGTATTATTGGCCTATAAACAATAATTTGGATATGCGTATAACTGGTGATATTTACACTCGAGGTTCATGGGGCATACGGGTAAATACACGATACAAAAAGATATATGGATATGAAGGTGGTATTACTTTAGGTTATTCATATAACGTCTTAGAAAGTACAAAAGATGGTTCGAATCAACCACAAATAGCGTACAATATCGGGATTACACATCAACAAAGTCCAAAGGCGCATCCATATCGTCGATTGAACGGATCTGTGAATATTCAGACAAATCGTTATGATCAGCGAGTCTTTGAAAACCCTAGAAGTGCTTTGGTCAATCAATATTCATCTTCTTTTTCATTCCAACATGACATGCCAGGAACACCGTTTAGATTTACAGCTGATTTTCGACATAGTCAAAACACGACTACGAGGATAGTGGATGTTTTATTGCCTGCGGTAACATTGAAAATGAACACCATTTATCCTTTCAAGAAGAAAAATAGCACAAAGGAAGTCTGGACAGACAATATTGCGTTGTCCTATAATTCAGAGTTGAGAAATTTTGTCAAGACAACAGATACTACCTTATTTACGTATGAAACATTGAAGAATTTTCAAACGGGTTTGAAACAGAATGCAACTTTGAGTACAAATTTTAAAGTACTCAAATATTTTAATTTGTCACCGAATATTAACTATGAAGAAGCTTGGATGTTAAAGAAGTACAAATTGACATTTGATAAAAATGCTGTTAAATTAGATACATTAACGAAAGATACATTGGGATTTGAAGCACCAGTTGAATCATTTGAATCTGATTTTACAACATTTAGAAATTTGAATGCTGGAATTTCTCTTAATACGCAGATTTTTGGTCAGTTGAAAGGTGGTCGAGGTTTTTTCAGAGGGATCAGACATGTCATGAAGCCTAATATTACTTTTAACTATAAGCCAGAAAATAAATCAAGATACGAAGCCGTAGTCGATACCGATGTACGTAGCGAATACAATAATCCGAGGACATATAGTGTACTCTCTAATGGCCCGTTTTCGCTCAATGGATCAGAAAAGCAAATGTCAATCGGTTATAGTATAACGAATATTATTGAAGCAAAATATTACTCACGTAAAGACACCATCGAAAAGAAAGTGCGTCTTTTTGATAATCTAACTGTAAGTGGTAATTATAATTTTGCAGCCGATTCATTTCAATGGTCAAATATTTTTGTGTCAGGAAATACAAATATTTTTAAAGGACTTTCTAATCTTAATTTCAGAGCCACATACAGCCCTTATCAATATGATGAAAATGATAAAATTACTAAACAGACTGTATGGGACAGTGGTAAGATATTTCCAGAGCTTAGAAATATGAACGGAGGAATACTTACAAGCGTATCTTTTGATAGGATTAGGGCTTTCTTTACTGGAGACAAACAAGTAGAAAAAAAGAAAGAAACCACACCAAAAAATGAGTCGAAGGCATCGGATCCTTTCGGTAACACAAAACCTGTAGAAGAAAAACAGGAAGTTATAAAGGATATTTCGCTCGCAGATTGGTTTTCAAATTTCAACATTTCACACTCTATCAATTTTCAATATCAAATCAATAAATCGCGTGATACATTTTATGTTTCCAATCACTCAATAAGTATAAATGGAAGTATACCACTTACCAAAAACTGGAATATGAATATCGGAAACATCTCTTATGATTTCAAAAATAATGCATATCCTTACCCATCCTTTGGATTTTCAAGAGATTTACACTGTTGGCAAATGAACTTCACTTGGTCTCCAAGTAATGGTGTGTATAGCTTTTTTGTCGGCGTGAAGTCATCTGCATTGAGTTTCTTGAAATATGATTATGGCCAGCGAAATGCAAATACACTTTTCACAGGAAGTAGGTAAAGATATTACTTAAAATTGTTATTCTGTTTTTGGTATATGCGGGTTATTGGCATCAGCTTTCCCGAATTCGTCGATATAAATCTTAGAAAGTATAAAGAATAAAGATAGCATCAGCGGGCCGAAAATAACACCAATAAATCCAAACAAATTTATACCCATGAATACGCCCAATAATGTAATCAATGGATGTACGTCGGCGAGTTTTTTCTGAACCAAAAATCTGGCAATATTATCCACAGATCCGATCACAATGAAGCCCCATAAACAGACACCTATGGCGCTATACGTACTACCCGTTACAAAAAGATATATAGAAAGCGGTAAATAAATAGCGAGCGTTCCGACTATAGGTATAACGCTACTAATGGCTGTAAGAATTCCCATTAATATGTATTCATTAACACCAAATATCCAATATCCTAGCGTACCTACAAGGCCCTGAATCACAGCTACAATAGGAATACCGAGCGCATTACTGAATACCAAGTTTCTCACATCAATGATGATTTTTTTGACATTGGCAGTTTTAAATGGCAAATTTTTCCTCAGCCATCTTTCTAATTGCCTTGTCTGTACCAGCATAAAATACAATACAAGGTACATCAAGAAAATATTGCCCAATGAAGAAAAAGTACCACCAAGTGTTTTTTGAGCCATCGGAACTATTTGACCACTGATCTTCGATACATTTTCTGCTTTCAGTATATCGATGTTATAATTGGTAAATAGAAATTGATGTACATCATTGAATTTTTCATTGATTATACTTGGGTTTTCTATTATGGGTTGTAATTTTTCAATAGCTACAGACACCAAATAGATGATGGGAATTACCATTACAATAAGCGAAGCAAGCATGAGACATAGTGCCGCTATCCATGCAGGCCACCTTTTATAAATGGTGAGATATTTCATGGGATACATCAGGATAACGTATAGGGTGATTGCACCTAAAAATGCACCAACCATAAAATAAAGCTCTTTCAATATCACAATGCCCAAAATCAACAAAACACTTATGAAAAGTAATTGTCTGATTATGTTTGGTGCTATCTGAAACCGTGAAAAAGAAGGTCTTATTCCCATATGTATTAAATCAATCTAATTAGTGATATGGATTTAGTGAGTTTCCACAATTTATAAAAGGTTATTTTTTATTTATCAGATAGCCAATATAAAACTCAACACTTGGACCTGCTTTGGATATGGAAGAACTTACGCCATAATTTCCAAGGATTCCCATTTTAAGCTTTCCGAATTTACTTCCGAAGTCATCCATAATAACGCCACCTTGAAGTGCAAAAATACCCGATCCTGAAAATCCTAGCCCAGTCCAAAATGCATTTTCTTTTTCAAATTTCAGACTATACAATACATCAATAATATCTGGGTTTACCATATTGGCTGTGATCATAGGCTCTAAATAATAGTCATAACTATAAAACCTACCACCTACATTAAAGTGGAAATGTTTTTGTCTGGTCTGATCAAAGCTATTAACAAGTACATCAGTTGCATAAATTTGACTCATTGCGCCACCTATAAAGAAGGTATTTCCCTTGTATTCTCTGACATTGCTAGTATAAAAAAATCCACCACCAATAGATGGAAAGAAAGCACTGCTTCTTTTGCCCAAAATAAGCGGATCATTCACGTCATTGAATATCTCATTGCTACCATTGTATCCATACTGCTGGAAATTGGCGGATAGCCCAAGTGATAGTTGTCCATATCTACTCAATACTTCTTTGAGCTTATAGGCGTAATTCAATTGAATACCAATTTTACTGACTGGACCGGTTTTGTCGAAATTCAGAATCGCACCGCCACTCATGTTATAGTCAGTCAAAGGATACTGAAATGATGCAAATCCCGATATAGGTGCGCCACTAAAGCCAATCCATTGCATTCGGAAAAATCCATCAAATATCATGTCATTTCCCACAGCAGTATAGGCTGGATTCCATATTGTTCTAGCTTCTGATAAATGTGTACTATTGGCGATTTGCTGACCTATTCCATGATAAAATGTGATCAAACTTACTATGGAAAATAATATTAATTTTTTCATTTTTGTTTTCATTTTGATATTTTAAAATTAGTCCCACAATATGGTTAATGCACTTTTGACTTCTTTGCCTCCATAAGAAAGCACATAATAATAGGTATCAGCTGGCAATCGGTCTCCGTTTCTCGTGCCATCAAAAAGTGCTTTCCCATTGAGTTGATATCCTTCGGTCTCAAAAATTACATTTCCCCACCTGTTAAAGATAATCAATTTATTTTCAGGAAAATCACTCAGATTGCCAAAATAAAGTTCATCATTATTTCCATCACCGTTTGGTGTGATGATGCTGATAGGCTTGAAGCTATCTTTTTTGACGCATACACTGACATTATCAGTAAATTCGCACCCATTAACATCCGTGATTGTTACAGTAAATATGGTCTCGACTATAGGTTTTATCTCAGGATTAGCAATATTGCTAGCACCAATAATGAGCTCTGGATTATCCCATTGATAAGTTACTCCACCTGATGCACCGAGTTTTATAGTGCGACCTTCAATGACACAAGTATCAATTCCAGCACTGATATTTACCGGCTCGAAAACCTGAATTTCAATTGTTTTCTTCTCAACATTGGTCGTGCAAATACCGTCCGATACTTCCACTGTATAAGTCGTGGTTTCTGTCGGGCTGGCTGTTACAACTGCTTCTGTCAATGACGAAAGACTGTTTCCTGCAGGATCTGTCCATTTATAAATAAGTCCACCACTGGCAGTTATTACGACCGGTTCACCATTACAAACACCTGGTTTGTCGGCTACAACACTTGCTTTAACAACAGGATAAAAAGTCACCTTTATACTATCTTTTTGGGTACATCCGAATTGATTAGTTACAGTTACCTTGTAATTGGTTGTTTGTAAAGATGCGATTTGATTGTTTACGGCTGTGAATGAGCCAGTTGTGGTATTATCTGCCCAAAGGTATTGTGTATGAGTTCCTGCATTGATGAGCTTGGTTTCTCCTGGACACAAACTAAAATCTGGTCCCAAATCGACGACTGGTATAGGTCTTGACACTACGGTAAATGTCTTTTCAGTTTTACAATTTGCTGCATTTGATATGATCAAAGTGTAAGTTCCATCTTGTGTCACTTTAAGGGTTTTTCCAGTTTGGCCAGCGATAACATTTGTGCCTCTCTTCCATTCAAATTTTGTTCCGGTAGAGACCACAGTGACATCCAATGTATTACCAGTGCACAAATTATAACTATCTGAAATCATTTCCAATGTGGGCTTGTCTTCGTAAGTTATTTTTACACGTTCTGTCGTTTAGCAATTAAATGAATTTTTGACTGTTACTTCATACGTTCCTGATTTATCAGCGGTTACACTTTGTGTAGTTGCTAATGGTGCACCATTAAATGTCCAAACAAATGATGTATTGCCAGCACCTGCATTTAAAACAGGTGGTGTATCTCCGGCACATAAAGTTTTGTCGTTACCCAGATTGAATGCTGGTCTTGGATTTACATTTATTTTTACAGATTGCGTAACTTCGCATGCTGGTGTGCCACCCTTAACAGCGACACGATAATTGCCGGCTGCAGTAACCAAAATTGACGATCCAGTTTCACCTGTTATTAGCCCGAGATCATTAAACCATTTGTATTCTGCATTTGTCGCATTAGTTGTAACTATAATCTGATGAGACTCACCTTCACAGATTGTAGCATCGCCATTAAGACTGACATTTGGCCCAGGTATAAAACTCAAATTTATCTCATCAATGGTATTACAGTTGAATTGATTTGTAACTGTAACTTTGTATAGGCCATTTAATGTTACATTTAACATACGTGTGGTTTGTGGAAGTGGAGTGCCATCTTTCGACCAGCTATATTTCGTACCGTCACCACCAGCATCCAATTCTACCGTATTACCTTGACATGACACTAGGGTAGGATCGCCCAAATTGACTACTGGCAACGATCTTATCTCTATATTGACAGATTTTCTTGTTTTACACCCAGCATCATTTGTCGCTTCGATTGCATAAATACCTGAATTTTTAGCTTCAGTTATTAAGGTGGTTTGGCCTTGCATCGGGTTACCATCATAGTACCATTGCAATGTCTTATATCCAACAGCTATAGCAGTTATCTTATTGGATTCGCCTTGACAAATGTTGATTAACGCTGGGAAATCGTTAATAGCCGGTCTTGAGAAAAAATCTATTTTAACTTCATCAATTGATTGACATTGATCGGCATTTTTTACAACAACCTTATAGGTTCCGGTTTGTACAACTTCATAGGTGCTTTGAGTCGCATTGTTTATGACTTTATCATCTTTATACCATACAAATGATGTGCCGTCAGTTCCTCCTTGTAGAATGACAGTATCTCCATCACATTTTTTTTGATAATCACCCAATTCTACTACTGGTTTAGCAACTAAAGTGACCGTAGTCTCATCTTCACCATCACATCCAAATTCACTTTTACCTACTAATTTATAAAGGCCGCCTAGGGTAATATTTATTGAGTTGGCCACTTCACCTGTTAGTAAGCTACCATCTTTATACCATTGATAAGAAGTGCTGCCTGATCCTGCGCTATTGAGTGTATAAGTCTCGCCATCACAAAATCTTTGATTGTCAACAAGTGAAATTGTTGGAAGCGCATTGAAATTAACTTTAATTTTATCTGTTTTTTTACAACCTGAAGAATGCGTGACTTCAACTTCATAATCGCCAGTTGTTGTAACAGTTAGTGTTTTGGCTGTTGTACCTGGCAAGTCAACACCATTTTTTCGCCAAATGAAGGAAATACCATCATTACCAGCATCTAGGACGACAGATTCTCCTACACATTTTTCAATGTCTTGACCCAATTCGAAACTCAAAGGACAGCAATTTACAGGAGCTGTAAACAAATTTGGTTTAAATAATTTGCAATCTGTAGAAGCTGTGAAAAATGCAGTCACATCTTGCAACAAACCATCAGATTCCAATCCAGTAAGGATTATGCTTTGTGGACTTGTTGTTATATTAAAAAGCTGACCATTAACACTCAGTTGTCCTATACTTGGAGGTCGATTGTACGTTATGATAAGTTCCTGTGTGAAATCATTTGTTGCTGCCTCACAAGGAGTTTGTGCACCAACGGTAATATTATCAATTCTACAAGCAGGCAACACGGTGAGATCCATACAATTACTGCTAGTAGTCAAGCAATTGCCTATAGTTATTGCTTCAAATAGCGTTTTGCCTATCCAAGCATCAGGATTATTTGCACTTAGATGTACCACACCATATACACAATATGTACCTGCTTTTATAAGTTGGAAATCAGACGTACTGTTATGAAAAGCAACCTGATTTGTTAACTTATCCACAGCTATAAAGGTGAAAGAATAACCTGCTGGAATACTTATGCCATCAAAGACGTTACTACCTGCTGGTTTTATTGGAAACGTTATGTTATAATTAGATGGAAGTGTAGGTAAATCTACTGAAAAACTGGATACAACTAAATAATAAGATTTCCCTGCTGTTAGTGTAGCAGTGAGTGATGCTGTTGGATTTACTCCTCCAGTTTGTGATTTTACACCTGAACTAGACACAAAATTGGTACAATTACTTCCTGTATATTCAATCTCATAAAGATTAAGAATTGTTCCCAAAGCACCACCATGGGCTATAGTATATGAGCCTGTAACATCGACCGTTATAAAATGAAGATCTTGTCTAGTCTCGTTTGATGGACCATCACAAGCTAAAGGGCTACCTGACAAAAATATTAGATTCCCTTTTGTGTCTGTAGTGCGAATACTACCACTTATTCCAGTAATCACTTTCCCTACATTGCTTTTCAATTTCAAATCAAGACCAGGATCACCTTCGAGAAGAGTTTTTGGTGTTATTGGTGAAATTGCTGTCACTGGTGCAATGCAACTGGAAAAATATTAAAGTTATTTTTTGAAATGTTAAATATCTTAAAACAGGTGTAATCCATACATTCGAGCATAATTCGCGCACTATTAGATGCACTAAATGTTGCTGGAATTGTCAAGTTGTAAGATCCAGTCGCGTAATCAATGTTTTCTGCTAAAACCAAATTATAACTTAATCCTCCATCCAAAGATAATTTTATTCTGATTTTGGCGCACAGACTGTTACTTCCATTTGTATTCCAAGTGACCATCTCAGGCATACCTGCAGTCAGCGTTTCACCACCGATAGGTCTCGTGACTACAAATGGGCCACTATTTTCTACTGTAATTTTAATCTCATCATTAGCTACCGCACCACCAACAGAATTATTATCTCTTACGGACACATTAAAATTCAATTCTCTAGCTACTGCTGGCAAAATATCAAATGGGTTTGTAATACTAGAAGCTAGGTCACTTAATTTTGGGAAATATCTATATGAAACACTTGTAGGCGGATACGACCTAAAAATAGGCGCTCTTGCATCATTGGCGGCAGCCGATCCGACTTTGCCTTGTGTGAAATTATTTTTACCATCTTCATCTATTTGTTCCCAACAATAAGTATGCGTGTCAGTGTCAGTAAACTGGCCTTTTGCATCTAGATAAAAAGGCGTGTTTTTCGGTATTCTATAGATTGCATTACAGTCATTAGCCACAACTGATGGCAAAACATTGGTTGAAGTGGATGTACTCGCGCACGATCCGCCTGTACCATTGTAAACATAATTATACATCTGATCTAGGCTCACAATATGAAAATAATTATCCAAAGCATCTAAGCTGGGAATATTTTGATCGTCGTTACATAGACCATTGTATGACATCAAAGTTGTACCACTTCCTATTTCTACAGCTGTTTCTTGACTGGGAACTCCGTTGTCTGTACCAGACTCGATGGCGGAGGTGCAACTATTTCCGATACCATTGAACGTATGGGTTGCACCAAATTGATGTCCAAATTCATGGGTAGCAAGACTTATCCATCCATTTCCGACATTTGAATACGCGCCACTCCATCCACCTGCTTTAAAAACTGGAGTACCAGTATTTTGACAAACCGAATTTAATAAAGCTACACCACCATTGCCCCAACCATCGCCATCTGCATGTTGATGGAAAACATGTCCAATATCATAATTTGCAATATTGAAATTCGAACTTACCACATCTCTTGCTTGTTGGGTTCGTTCTTTACCTGCAGGATCGAATGGATCAGAGCCCGGATCATCGTACATTTTGATCAATCCCGCAGATGTTCTCAAAGTAAAACTAAGTTCATTTTTAAAAATGGCGCTTATCGAGTTTACTGTATTAGTTACTGCAGTTCTTACTGAACTAACTGTGTTTCCATTATTGATATAAAATTCTCCAGTTGTGACAATTGCCACATCATAAGTGTGAAGTTTGCTTCCCATAGAAGTTTTTGACCGATTACCGACATTGAAGGGTGATGGCTTTCTGATCATTTCTTCATGGCTATGATCATGGCCACAAAATTGTTTTATTTTCTTAAAATCTGGTTGAATACCATATTCCACAACATGAAAATTAGGATTATTTAGATTGTCAGGATAAATGCTGATCATCTTACCCATATTAAATATTGTCGCAAAAAGTCCGTGATTACTTAATACCAAAGCACCATAAACCTTAGCGTTGCTTGGTGTTTTTAGATCGAAAGTAATTAGATTGGTATCGTCTTGTTTTCCTTCAGATATATAGACATCATTCTTTATTGCTTCGAAAATTTCATTTTTTCCATTTATGGGTAATTCGATAATAAAAGCGGATCTTTTATGGGTATTTGCAGTTTTTAAATATTGCAAATAATCGATTTTAACCAATTCAACAGTTGAATTTAATTTTTCTTTGGACGCTTCAATTGGAATTAACGGGTTTTGACTAAATAGCTGGAAACCGAAAAAAAACAATACAAGACAATAAGTAGCTTGCCGCATGACATACTATTTTTTGGTGATTAAATGTAATTTACGGCTTAAAAGTAGATTAAATTTGACGAATAAAAAAATATTACTAATCAAAATATAATGCAAAAAGCATAGAAAGGTAACAATAGTTAATAAATAGATATTTTTTCATTATAGAATACTAAACTTACAAGATGATATGTTGTCAATTCACTTGGTAATTATCAAAAAAAAAAGAGCCATTAATATTATATAGATGGCTCTTTTTTTGATAATTATACTTTGATTACAAATATTTTTGTACTTGTGCTTCTAAGTCATTTCTTGGATTTATAGCTACAATTTTTCCATCTCTTCCAACAAGAAATGTTTGAGGGATACTTCGTACACCATATTCTCCAGCTGGGGCACATTCCCATTTTTTTAGATCAGAAACATGGCCATCCCAAGTTAATTTGTCTTGTTCAATGGCTCCCAACCATCGTTCTTTTGTGGCAGCCATTTGTTCGTTCAATTGAGCAGGATCGGTAAATCTCTGGGCAGTTTTACTGTCTATTCCATCCAATGATACACTAAATACATCAAAACCTTTTGACTTATATTTATGATAAACTTCCACTACATGTGGGTTAGCTTTACGACATGGGCCACACCATGATGCCCAAAAGTCTATCAACACTACTTTTCCTTTGTAGTCACTAAGTTTTCTAACTTTTCCGCTAGGATCTGGCAATGAAATTTCAGGTGCAGGTTCGCCTACCTTGATTTTAGCACCTGCATTTTGCGCCATCATTTGCTGATCCAACTGTACCAATATACCTGCATATTCTTTTGTAAGTGCCAAATCTGGGTAACTTGTATTCATTTTTGCAGAAACTTGTTTGTGTAAGTCAACAAACTCAGGTCTTAAGGTAAATAATCTCATTGCAATTTGAAAACCGACAAGTGGATCTGCTGTTTGACTTGTGTAAGTCGTCAAAGTAGGGACATCCATTTTTTGGTCAATATAACTTTTTACAGTTTTTAGATATTCTTCTGATAACTTAGAACCAGTCACCGTATAATTGAAATCATTGAGACCATTTAGGTTGCCGTCAAATTTAACTTCTTTTTCGCTTCCATCCATAATTAAATCCGCTGCTTGCTGTCCAACACGCAATCTGTAAATACCTTTTTTTACGCCATCTGGGAATTTAAGTTTGAATTTGCCTTCCTTGTCCGCTTGCTCCTGAAGTACCAAAGCTGGTTGCTTTGTAATAGATAATTCATCCAAATAAACAGTCATGTTTTCAGCTCCTGGAACAGAACCAGAAATCACAGTTCCTTTAATTACATTGCACGAAGTCGCCAAAATTAAAGGCAAAAACAGCAAATAAAATTTTTGTAAAAATACCAATGTTTTCATTATAAAAAATACAATTTTAAGTTAATACAAATTAAATAAATATAAAATAAGGTCTTTTCCTCAAATTTGATGCAAAAGTACAGAATAAAACATTACCAAATTTATCTTGTTGCATATTGAAACTAAGATACATATCTATTTAGGAAATTATTAACAAAAAAGGACTTGTAAGTTTATCGACCTTACAAATCCTTTCTATTTTTATGAGTTAAATTTCGAAATTGATCTCTTTTCCCACTTATTTTATTGCTTGACTATTTTTTGTATTGAATAACATTTCCTTGGCTATATACTAGAAAATAAAGTCCATGATGGTACATTCCATTCTATAGTTTGGTCTGTCAGATTGAATGTAACTGACTTACCAGAAATATCTTTTATATCCAAAATATTAACGTCTTTTCCAATCAATGAAAATGAGCCACTAGCTGGATTAGGTGTGATAATGACTGAATTGTCATCTACCTTTATTCGGTTCTGGAGTCCTTTTGTTTGATAATCTTGTAACAGAATTTTGGACTCATCATTAATAGATGGAATTTCCTCGAATGTTCCATGTTGGGCTTTTAATGTAAATAATGGTTTATCTGCTTCGACTTGAAACGCACTTGTAATGATAAATCGTAACTTACCTTTGTCATCAAGAAATGTAGTAGCTGGATTTATAGTAAAATATGGCGATGATATTTCATAAGATGAAATGTCAGCTGGTATACTGATCAAGTATGATAGATTTTTTTATTTTTTGAAGATCTGCCAGTTTTTCGATCGTATCCAATTCACAACTGAATCTCCAAGGTGTAGGATTTATGGCCTGCCCAGTGATGATGAGTTGCTTTAGTATCTCCAAATCTTTGATTCTGATGCGATTATCTTCATCCATGTCGGCAGCTATAAACTGGAAATTTACTGGCTGTGTTATACCCATGATATAGTCCTGCAGCATCTTCAGGTCTGCAATATCTAATCTATCTTGGTCTTTTAGCTCATAAGATGGTGTTATCTCCATATTTTTGTAAATGCCTATATTCTCCCAATTGAACAGGCCATTACCATTTGACATCGACATCATCTGCATATTTTGGTCATCTGGTTTTGTCAACAAAATACTTGCATTAGTCAAAGGTACACCATTGGCTTCTTGAATGCTACCAGACAATCTCAATGTACCACTACATGCACCATTATCAAAGGCCAACATATACACTTCTGCATAATCTTGGTTGCCTTCAAAATCTGTAACATAGATGGTGTAATACTGAAAGCCAGCATTTGTACAGTCAATGGTACGAATCGTGTCATTGACATTGGGAGAGAATGAATATTTTAGATATCGAGCATTGGTGCAATTATCGAATGAACCTAAATTAAAGATTCTAGCAGGAACCTTTAATGGATGATCTTTTCCTTCAAAAGATGATGCCAATACATTGTTCATATAAGGTGTAGGTTTTTTTGAATCTTTCACACGTATTTTTTGAATACAAGTCGAGACATTTCCACACTGATCATGCACACTCCAAGTCACCGTATGGTATCCTCTGATAACCCTAATCGGCAACGTGAAACTAACAGATTGTCCGCTTTTTTACCACAGGAAGCAAAAAAGAGGAATCCAAGTTTGAATGACTGTAAGAATACTCTACACTACCATCTGCCCAAAGA
The DNA here is from genome assembly GCA_016717105.1 of Saprospiraceae bacterium. Classification (GTDB taxonomy): domain Bacteria; phylum Bacteroidota; class Bacteroidia; order Chitinophagales; family Saprospiraceae; genus OLB9. Next base: position 23,032 of record JADKGF010000007.1, read on the forward strand.
TCTACTTCTGCCGTCCAGTATAGTTTTTGTTGGCCGCATGGTGATGGGTCGATAGCATAATTACTTACAGTAAAGGTAGCGTCACATCCACCATCTGTACCCAATTCTATTGGATTACAATTGATAATGGAAGGCTTCGATTTGTCATCGATTTTGATGACTTGTGTATGTGACCAAATTCCTATCGTAGTACCGGGCACGTGGATACACCAATTCACAACCGTGAAAGTACGCAAAATTTTGTAGCAGGATTTGGTGTCTGTTTCGAAAATCTGATCTTGTTTACTTATACCTACAATATCGCACGGACCTGAAATCCAAGATGGGATGTCATTAGGCAAGGCGTCTTTACAAGTGATTATTTTGTCTGCTGGCCAGTCAATTACAGTTTCTCCTGGAGTATATGAAAGATAGATTTCTTGAAGGCATGCATGTTCACCTAAGTCGTAGGTCTGATTGCCATTTGCATCCAGATACCAAGTACGAGTCACATGGCCCACATTACAAACTGCATTGGACCGCTGATCAGAATATCTGGCCTGACCAACTCCACCTAAAATAGTAGGATATCCTACAACGGAAAAATCATGAATATCGTCATGGCAAGTAAGATACTTATCTGGCGGACAAATGATCGCAGCATTAATAGTAAAGGAGAAAAATGCAAAGCAAATAAAAATAGAAAATCTAAGATTCATTTTGTGAATTTTTTAATAATTAAAAATAAATACTTTGCAATAGAAGGTAAACTGATGCAAATATAATTTAACATGATGATAAACAAAAATAAATATAATATTTTTTATATATATTTTTATCTTATTTGTAATATTTGATTAAATATGATTTTAAATATGTAAATAATAGAAATATGAATAATTTTTATTTCTCCTAAAATGCCATACCACAACAAAAATTATTGATTACTTTTGCGAAATTTTTTAAATCGAGCTTTAGATGAATTTTAGTTACAATATGCGTATCATCCACAGATATCTGGGTTTTTTCCTTGCAGGTATCATGTCTATATATGCTATCAGTGGTATGTTGTTGATATTTCGTGAGACCGAATTTCTAAAATATGAAACTAAGGTCGAGCGGAATTTTGAAAAAGATATAGCCATAGATGCTTTAGGAAAAGCAATGAGAGTTAGAGATATTAAACTTTTAAAAGAAGAAAATAATATCTGTTTTTTTAAACAAGGTACATTTGACAGAAATACAGGAATTGCCAATTTTACTACAAAACAATACCCATATTTATTAGAGAAAATGACAAAATTGCATAAAGCAAATACCAAACAACCTTTGTTTATCTTGAACTTGCTTTTTGGGTTATCGCTATTGATTTATGTGGTTTCAGCGTTTTGGATGTTTGTCCCTGGAACAGATATTTTCAAGAAAGGTATGTATTTTGCCCTTGCAGGATTTATAATGGCACTTTTTTTATTGCTTATTTAATCTTCCCTCGCGAAAGAGTAGGCTATAGCAAAAGTTAAACCATCCGGCGTTTCGAGAAATTGAGATTTTCTATACCCATAATATATATGATCTCCAACTGTTCTAAATGCTTTGTCAAATTTGATATCAATACTTATCGGTCCGGCATCGTATCCTATTGCACCACTGAATCCATAACTTATGCGACGAAGTTTTTGATTGTAATTTTCCAATGTTTTCAATTGTGAAGACTGATTAGCAAGTATATGCATGACTGGCCCAACACTTATTCTAAATCCATTAGATATAAGTCCACCCATCACTTGTGCATCTACATATCCGAATCGTTCTGTAAGTTGCTTCAATGGTTTACCTTCATCTGTGTATGTAGTTACATCATAGCTCATGCCGTAAGTTGTGTAAAGCAAATTGGTCTCAGCATAAAGCCATCCAAATCTTTTTTGCCCCCAAAAACCTGCATTGTATTGTGGTAAAGCACGGCCTAATTCAATCTGGTGTATTACTTGGTCTTTTTCATTGCCGATGTATGTTGTTTCTGCTCTTGCAAGAATGGCTCCGCCAGAGATTTTGATCCCGTATCTCGTAGCACGTCTTTCTTTTGCCTTTTTGGAATATTGACCAAACGAGACATTGGCGATTAGCAAGAAGAGAATAAACAAAATAATGTTTCGCATAATTTCGTATTGATGAAAAAGCAATTTGCAATTCGATGCCAAATATACAGCACAATCACACTACCTGTATATCGAAGTTGCCATTTTTTAGTATTTTATTTATTATTCAAAGGTTTTATTGTTCTTTAAGCCTGATTTTGAATATAAAAATGGCATTTTGCCTTAAATTAAAAAACAATTTTAAATCAAAATAGTCTTCAAAGATCAGACAACAATCATTTAAATGGATTCTTAAATTCAGGATTTTTGTAAAAAAGTGTATCCGTAAATGTATCAATAAAAGCCTTTAATGCCTGGATGTGGTGATCTTCAATGTCAAGTTTATGAAGCAACGGATCTTTGGTAGGTGAAGATTTTGCTCCTGATTTGTAATGAGCTATGACATCATCAATGGTAGCAAAACGGCCATCATGCATGTATGGAGCTGAATATTTTATATTGCGAAGGGTAGGAGCCCGAAATTTTCCATTATCGGACTTAGAACCAGTAATCTTTCCTCTACCCAAATCTTTAAAATCATCCAATGTCGCGGCTTCAGACAATCCATTATTGAAGAAATCGTCTGAAGATGTCATAGGTATGTTGTGACAATGGCCACATTCAGTATCAGGCAAATCTGGATCATCATCAAAAAACAATCCATATCCTAATAACTCCAAATCTGAATACGACTCCTTTCCTGCCTGTATTCTGTCAAATTTAGAATCCTTAGATACAAGTGTACGTTCAAATTGGGCAATGGCTTTTGCAGCCAATTCCTTAGTAATTTCGGATCTGTCATTGATGCCAAAAGCTTCTCTGAACATCTTGGGATAAACTACATGACGTTTTAATTTATTAATAACATTTGGCCAAGTATTATGCAATTCTATCTGATCTTCTACCGGAAATAAAGCTTGATCTTCCAATGTTTTTGCTCTACCATCCCAAAACAATCCTGCTTGTACAAAACCAATATTGATAAGGCTCATCGAACTTCTGGTCCCATTGAGCCCATCTATTCCTTTGCTGAATGCTTTGCCATCTGTAAAATTTAATTCTGGTAGATGACAAGACGAACATGACATAGTGCTGTCATGGATAGAATAGGGTCATAAAACAAATGACGGCCCAAAAAGGATGCCCTGATTCGTCATTGGATTATTTGTTGGGATCTCCATTTTAGGAAAATGTGCTGGCAAATCAAAGTATAACTTTCTGGTTGATAGGTAATATTCATAAGATCACCTTGCTCCATTTCTTCGGGATCACATCCAAAAATAACTGCTGATGAAACCAAAAGTAGTGCAATAAACTTCAAAGGATTCATAATGTGAGGTACGTTTACTTAGATAACAAAAATGAATATTAGGAAGTTTTATTTAAAATCAGAATTTATGTTCAATCATGCACTTTGCCTTGTTTTTTGGCATAAGCCAAAACTGCATCTTTGGTTGTGAGCCAATTTCGTCCTTCTTTGAATGCATCTATTTTGCCACTCCTAGCAAGTAAACTGACATATTCCTGACCATAGGGCATCATTGGCTCATTTACAATATTTGTTATAGTCTGAAAATCTTCATAATTGTTATTCAGATTACTAAGATAAATATTAAGTGATCGCTCCACTGCCTGTAATATTAGAAGCACCAATTTACTGTAATCACCGCTATTGGCTTTATTGAGTGCATCGTAATATTTTTTTCTATCATTTTTCAATATGATAGATGGTGGATATCCTTCTTTCATGAGTAAAAGATTGAAAAGCAATCTGACAGTCCTACCATTTCCGTCAAAAAAAGGATGTATCCATACAAATCGGTGGTGAAAGATCGCGGCTTTGACAATAGGATGTAAATCCAAGGCTTCATCTCTAGTCCATTGCACGAGATCATGCATCAATTCATCTACTTTGAGAGCATTCGGTGGTATAAAATTGGCACCTGAAATTCTTACACCTGCATTTCGATATCTGCCCGCATATTCACGCTCTATCCTTTGCAGCACCAACGCATGTGTTTCTAAAATATCCTTTTCGGAAAGTTCATATCCTACGTTAGCGAGCGATTCAATAAAAGATATTGCATCCTGATGATTTACAGCTTCAAAATGCTCCCTTAAAGATTTACCTTTTATAGTAAATCCTTCTTCTATGACCATTTTTGTTTCTTGCAATGTGAGAGTATTGCCTTCTATTGCATTAGAATTATAAGTCCACTCCACAGTGAGACTATCTTTTATGCTATGCAAAACGATTGATGGAATTGGCCTTTTATTGTCCAATTCTGCTTTTTTCAGGTCGATACGATCCAGATATTCCTGAAGTTCTGCGAAGAAATATGTATTTGTCCTCCAATTCATACCACAAAGATATGTTTTTATTTTATCGGATAACACATTTTTTAATATTATCCGATATTTTTATTCTTTTAACACGCATTTCTTAGTCATTATCTTTCAATTAACTTTGAAAAAGGCACACTTATGCACCGCTATTGTTTTTAGACTAAGTATTAGGAGAAGATAATTTCTGATTATTTTGGCTGGATCATCTTTTCAAGTTTAGATATAGTTTTTACTATCGAATCCTCAGTCAGTGTCAAGTCAATATCCTGCAATAGCACCTTATAATCAGCTTTAAGGGATAACTAATTTTGGTTCCTTTTGTAGATGTTATCACAGTTCCTGATTTCAAAGCTGTAAAATTTGGTCTATCGGTAATGTAGATATTTTGTGAAACAGTATCCATTACTGGACTCAACCTTTTGTATTTCAGTGTAAAATATGCGGTTTCACCAATTGAGTTTTTTAATTTATTATTTTGGAGTAAAACATGATTGCTAGGTAGTCCAACAAAAGAATTATTTGTTATTTCTTCAGTTAATCCTAAATGAAAAGACAAACTATCAAATTTTCCATATAGTCGAACAGTTCCTATATTGAGTTCGCCATCTACACTTCTCATTATTTTCATATCATTAGCAATAATAATCTTGTTGTTTTCTGTGGCAATTTTTTCGCGAATCGTGTGAGAAGAATCGCCTTGAAACAAGGTGAAATCAGACAGATAATATCGGACATCTTCAATGACATATTCTTGTAAATGATCGTTGATAAGTGTGTCTGTAGCCTTGTAAATACTGTCACCATTGTAATGGGTAAATTCTAAAACCAGTGAAGGGAAAGTACAACAACCAGAACAAGCATCGTCTCCAGTTACGTCATAATTTGCCGCAAATGTGTCTAAACAAGCTTCCTTCCGATCATAGCAGGCAGATAGAAAGATGATTGGTATAAAGAAAATAAGACGAAGATATGACAACATCAAGATTTTTTTAATTCTTCAAAAATCTTAGATACGATTTGTTTGACTTGCGCCGAAAAATCCTTTTCCATAATCCAATGGTAATAATTGGGTTCGATTTTAAAGACCTTTGAAACAGATTGGCCTACATATTTACCAAAATTGAAAACAACCTCGCCGTTTGAATTATATTTTAATCTTTGGGTAACATCAAGCGCCGAGTCATCTTTTATAAATGAAGCAATCGCATTAATATCATTTTTTATAGGCGCCGGATGCACAAAACCATCACCATCTATGTAATCTACATGCTCGTATTTGCGAAGCTGGCCTTTAAATACTTCTACTGTGGCTTTAGCATCTGCCAATGCATCATGCGCATCATTTAGATCGCCGTCACAATACAGTCGATATGCGGCTTTCAGTGTACGTGGTTCCATTTTGTAAAATATTTTCTGGATATCTATTAATCTGCGCTTGCTGATGTCCAACTCTATGCCTATTCTATGAAACTCTTCCATCAGCATAGGTACATCAAAGCGATCTGAATTATATCCAGCAAGATCCGCATTACCAATAAAATCAAATATTTCCTGCCCGACTTTGTCGAAAGTAGGTTTATTTCTCACCATTTCATTGCTGATGCCATGTACAGCAAATGCGTCATCTCCTATAGGGACTCCGGGATTTATCAACATAAACAGTTCTTTAGGTTCTGCTGTATTTTTCGAATATTTGATTAGTGCTATTTGTAGAATACGATCCTTTAGCACATTGAGTCCTGTAGATTCTATATCAAAAAAAACCAAATCTTTTTCTAGATTAAAAGTAAGATCTATCATAATTGGTTTATTTCTGTTCGTTATGTAAATAATATTTGGAAAATCCCTCACTAACTTTGAATTCAAATTTGCCATCGCCTTCAGTATCGTATATGAAGCAGGCATCAATACCTTTTAACTGTTCTACCAATAAAAGTGATTTTTCAAGCCCCAAAACCATGAATGCTGTTGCATATGCATCTGCTGATATACAGTCATCCGCTATTACAGTGGCACTTAGAATGTCAGTCGGCTGACTCATGCCAGTAAAAGGGTTGATAATATGTGCAAATTTTTGGCCTTTGGATTCATACACATTGCGGTAATTTCCACTCGTTGCCAATGATTTATTTGCCAACATTAAAGGCAATTCTACTTCCGATTCTTTGGCGCCTTCTTTGGGTTTATTGATACCTATCACCCATTCACTTTTATCTTCATTTACGCCCAATGCCCTGATTTCACCACCTACTTCGATCATGAAGTTTCTATTACCTGATTTTTCAAAAAATTCAGCAATCACATCGACCGCATACCCAGGCGAAATAGCGTTAAAATCAAGCATAACTTTTTTATTCGGCTTGATGATACATTTTTTGCCAGAGGAGTCTACAACGATATTGATCGAATCAAAAACCAAAAGTTTTAGGATTTCTTTTACCTTGGTGGTATCCAATTTTCCCAAAGTCTTTTTTTCTTTGTATCCGAAGCCATAATAATTTACCAATGGAGCTATAGCCGGATTGAATGCACCACCTGTTTTGGCATATATTTCCTTAGACTTTTGGAATATAGGTTCAAAGTAAGGATCTTCTTTGGCATCAAAACAGAAAATACTATCTGCTGCATTGAAATAAGATAAAGTACTAGAATCTATATAGGCTGACATTGATAAATTGAAATCGGATAGTATCGAATCCACAGACTTCTGCATGGATTTGGGATCATTTGTCTGTAAGGTGATATGATAGGTAGTACCCATCGTTGGTCCCGAAAGTTTATAATAAGGTGTTTCACTTTTTCGACATGAAAAAATAAGACACGCAAAAATCGAAATGTAAATAAATGGTTTCAACAATTGGAATTTTATACTGGTTATTTATATTTGACCTAGCCCAAACCTAAGGTGACTTATTCATTAAGTAAACCTCTGTCTTTAGCTTCTTCAGTTATTGAATGAAGTTCAACTGGTTTTACTTTTTTACGCAATTTCATGTTTAGAAACTCTACAAGTAGAGAGAAAGCTATGGCAAAATACAGATATCCTTTAGGTACCGCTCCTATTTCACTTCCTAGAATACTTAAATGTGCAAGATGTCCTCCTTCTATAATAAGCATAAATCCAATGAGGATTAAGAAAGCCAATCCCAGCATTTGTATGGTCGGATGGTCATTGACAAACCTACCTACTGGCACCGCAAATGCCATCATAATTAGAACTGAAATCATAACTGCTACGATCATAATAATTAATGCGCCTTCCAGACCATTGGTCATACCCACAGCTGTAAGTATAGAGTCAAATGAAAAAACGATATTAATCATCGTGATTTGTATAATGGCGGTAGATAATGAGATTCCTGATTTTTTATCTTTAGAAATACTTCCTTCCTCACCTTCTAATTTATGGTGTATTTCACTGACACTTTTATATAATAAAAATATACCTCCAAGTATCAATATAATACTCTGACCTGAAAAACCTGCTGTAACCAACGCATTATCGATATGAAACCAAGGTTCTTTCATCGCAATCAATACTGAAATACCAAGAAGCAGAATAATACGTAAAGCCATCGCCAATAATAGTCCAATATTCGTTGCTTTTTTTTGCAATTCTCTTGGCAGTTTACTGGAAGTAATAGAAATAAAAATAATATTGTCCACACCGAGTACAATCTCGAGAAAAGTAAGTGTAAGTAAGCTCATCCAAACAGCGGAGCTACTGAAATCAGGCATCGATAATAAAAAAAAATGCATATTTATTATTGTGGTTATAATTATATTATTGCGCAAATGTACAAGTTTTTTGATTATTTCAAAACAACATTTCCAAAGTAATATAAATATTAATCTTTGTAATAATTTGTATTTTGGCACCTGAAAATTATTGGAAAATGAGATGAAAATTACTTTTGTTTCCAAGTACTTTATAAAATAATGTAATTTAAACTAGGTTAATTTTTATAATTCAAAAAAATAATATACTTTTGCGGCGCTATTTACAGATTTTTGTAATTTGTATCATTGGTAATCATTAAAATTTAACAAATGTCAATTTATTTAACAGAAGAAAAAAAGAACGAAATTTTTAAAGAGTATGGTGGAAGTGCTTCCAATACTGGGTCTATCGAAGGTCAGATTGCACTATTTACATACAGAATCAAGTCGCTTTCAGAGCACCTTAAAGACAACAAAAAAGATAATTCTTGTAAAAGAAGTATGCTTACATTAGTTGGTAAAAGAAAAAGACTGCTAAAGTACCTGATGCATAGAGATATTCAGGGTTATAGAGATCTAATCGAAAAATTAGGAATCAGAAAATAAAATAAATGGGGCGAAGAAATTTTGCCCTTCTTTTTGCTTATCATAAACACGTTAGAAGGCAGTAAATGAATATTTTGTAATATAATTGTAACTACAAATTAATATTTATTGCTATATTTGCAAGTCAGATTGAAACAAGACCTATCGAATTTCTGCCTCCATTCGATTTAGGTTCAGTTTAAGATGAATTATTGTAATAAGTTATCATATATTTTTATGGTAGTTAATACAATGATTTTCAATTATTTATCAGAATTATTTATATAAAATTTTCAAATAAAATTTATGGGAAACATCATTCCTACATCCACATCGTTCAGACTTCCTGATGGTAAGGAAGTGGTCATAGAGACCGGAAAATTAGCTACTCAGGCACATGGCTCTGTAGTGGTTAAAGTAGAAAATACTATGTTGCTTGCTACAGTTGTGGCGAGTCCAGATGCCAAACCAGATCAATCTTTTTTTCCATTATCTGTCGATTACCAAGAGCGATTTGCAGCAGCAGGAAAGATTCCAGGCAATTTTTTCAGAAGAGAAACCAGACTTTCGGACTACGAAATATTAATCTCTAGATTGGTAGATAGGGCCGTGAGACCTTTGTTTCCCGATACTTTTCTAAACGAAACACAAATAATCATCAATCTAATTTCTGGTGATCAAAAAAATATGCCTGATGCATATGCAGCCTTGGCAGCATCAGCGGCTTTGGCTGTTTCAGATATTCCTTTTGATGGGCCAATATCTGAAGTAAGAGTTGCAAAGATTAATGGCAAATATATTGTAAATCCAGAAAGAGATCAATTGGCGACAGCTGATTTGGACCTTATCATTGCTGCAACACTCAAGGATGTCATGATGGTAGAAGGAGAAGCCAATGAATGTCAAGAATCTGATATCATTGAAGCCATCAAAATAGGTCATGAAGCCATCAAAGTTCAATGTGAAGCGCAACTTGCCTTGGCAAAATTGGTTGGAGACAAAGCGTTGGTCAAAAGAGAAGTAATTGCCCCTGAAGTAGATACGGAATTGAAAGACTTGATCAAGTCACTTGCAAATGCTAGATTATTGGAAATATCTGCATCGGCATTAGATAAAAATTCCCGTAAAAACGGATATAAAGAAGTAGGCAAAGCAGTTAAGGCCGCTATCTTAGAACAAAAAGGCGAAGAATATGCCGCAGAAAACGATGCTAAAATCTCTGAATACTTCGACAAACTAAAGAAAAATGTGATCCGACAAATGGTGTTGGATACAGGTATGCGATTGGATGGACGTAAGTGCGACGAGATCAGACCAATATGGTGCGAAGTAGCATATCTGCCTGCAGCACACGGTAGCGCTATCTTCAATAGAGGTGAGACGCAATCACTAACATCGCTCACATTAGGTACTAAATTGGATCAAATGATGATTGATAATGCATTGGATAACTATTATGAGAAATTCATCTTACATTATAATTTCCCTGGGTTATCAGTGGGAGAAGTGAAGCCAAATCGTGGACCGGGTAGGAGAGAAGTTGGACACGCTAACCTAGCAGGTCGTTCGCTCAAAAAAGTCATGCCTGAAGGATTACCATATACGGTGCGTATAGTATCTGATATCTTAGAATCTAACGGTAGCTCTTCTATGGCGACTGTATGTGCTGGTTCATTGGCATTGATGGATGCAGGTGTCAAAATCAAATCTGCTGTATCTGGTATTGCAATGGGTATGATCGCAGAAGGTGGAAGGTCAGCCATTCTTTCCGATATTTTGGGAGATGAAGATGCGATCGGAGATATGGACTTTAAAGTGACAGGTACATTAAAGGGTATCACTGGTTGCCAAATGGATATCAAGGTCGATGGATTGCCGTACGAGACACTAGAAAAAGCATTGATGCAAGCTAAGGAAGGCCGTCTTCATATTCTAGGTGAAATGAATAAGGCTATTGCTACGCCTGCTGAAGACTTAAAACCACACGCACCTAGAATGGTCGAAGTAGTGATAGACAAATCATTCATCGGAGCAGTAATAGGACCAGGTGGTAAGATCATCCAAGAGATACAAGCACGGACTGGTACGATCATCAATATAGAAGAAGTAGGGGACAAAGGTATTGTGACTATAGCAAGTACCAATGCGGAAGGTTTGCAAGGTGCAAAGGAAGCTATTGCTAGAATTGCGTTCACACCATCTGTTGGTGATGTATATGAAGCAGAGGTAGAATCACTTATGCCTTATGGTGCATTTGTAAAATTCTTTGGACAAAGTGGTTTGTTGCACGTTTCTGAAGTAGATCACAAACGTATAGAAGACGTAAGTACTGTGTTGAAAGTAGGTCAGAAAATCGAAGTTAAGATCATCGGTACAGACCCTAAAACAGGTAAATTGAGATTGTCTAGAAAAGCATTATTGGAAAATCCAAACGCAAATAATTAATAGTTTAGTTCAATTTTCAAAGTAAAAAGCCTGGTGATTTTATTTCATCAGGCTTTTTTTATTTCTGATTTTAAGTTTATAATATCAATTGTGAATATTTAATGTTGCATGAGGTTGAGTGGTCAAAGAGCCAGAATTTTCAACTTTGAGTGATTTACAATCTGCAGTATTACCATTATATATTATACAAGCATTGGTTCCGTCTGTTATGGTGACATCATCAAGGGCTGTCGGAATCCCACAATCCCAATTAGCAGCATTATGCCAATTATTATCTTGTGCCCCTGTCCATACGATATGCCTTTGATTGTTAAAAGCAACTTGAGTCACCACGGCTTTAGCGCATAGCCATTTATCAGGATCGAAACTTACACTAGTAGGATTAAAAGAAAGTTGGTGGTTAAATGTTGTGGTTAGTGGACTATTTTGATCAAAAACTATTGTATCGCTAACCGTACCGTTTGTAAATCTTAATGCAACTGGCATCTCAAAAAATATTCCTTGATTTGCAGAATGAGTTTGTGTGATGGTCACATATACTTTGTTGCAATTTACATCCTTAGACCATTGTATATTGTAATTTGGAAAACCTTGACCATATAGCCAGTCATTAAAAAATTCTGTCAAATTGATACCTGAAGCGGCTTCCATTACAGCTTTGAAATCAGGACTTTTAGCGAAATTGTAAGACAGTTGTGGATCATTGATGTAATCATGTAAACCATCAAAAAATACCTGATCGCCCAATTTCCATCTCAACATATGGAGGATGAGTGCACCTTTATTGTACACCAATACATTACTAAAAATGTTGCCAACATTTGTGGTGTCCGTGACATAAGTAGAACCTGTATTATAGCTCGTAACATTAGATATCTTTCCTGATTTCCAATCCTTCCAAAAATTATCACCAATGCCTTGCTCACAAGTAAGGCCTTCCATATAGGTGGCAAATCCTTCATTGAGCCATATATCTTGCCAAGATCCACAGGTTATTTTATCTCCAAACCATTGATGCGCTAATTCGTGGGCCATTAAAAACTTACTAAAACTTCCCATAAAACTCATAGTAGAATGCTCCATTCCACCACCAAAATTACACTGAGCATGTCCATATTTTTCATTGCTGTAGGGATACTCACCTAGTTTATTGATGAAAAACTGCATTATTGGGATTATATTCGGTGTTTGCGTAGCCGCAGTTGTATTGCATTGATATACATAGTTTAATACTTCTATAGGTGGATTACCACTAACTGGGACATAATTGGAATAAGTTTGATAATCTGCAATGGCAAATGCAACCAGATATGCCGGGATAGGGTATCTGTGTTTCCATCTATACGTTTTGGTGTTATTTGGATTTGTCGTTTCGGTTACCAATAAACCATTGGCTGCTGCCCGATATGGCACAGGGCAAGTTACAATTACATCGAGTGAATCAGCTTTGTCATCAAGAGTTTGTTTACAAGGCCACCAATTGCGTGCACCATATGGTTCTGACAAGGTCCACATCACTTTGTTATTAGTGCAAGAATTGGTTCCTAGACCAAAAGATCCGAATCCATCATTAATCGGAATGCCTTGATAATAAACACGTAGAGAATCGTTTACATTTTGTGGTAATGTGTTTGGAAATGTTATTTGCAATGTGGTCGAATTCAAAAAGGAATAACTGGTAACCAAAGAGACCAGCGATTGCCCTTGTATCACTAAATTGCTTCCAACCTTTTTTTATAAACAGAAAGTCTTTATCTGTTTCCTGACCAAATATATTGTGGGAAGTAAGTACCAAATAAACCAGAAGTAGACATATATTCCAATATTTCATTGAGGAACTAATAATTAGTATTTTGTGAATATTCAAAACAAAGGTAATTGTAAATCAAAAATAAGTGTAAAAAAAAATCGCCAACAGTTGTAAAAACCAGTGGCGATTTATGTATTTGAAACTTTGTTAAGTCTTATAAAGCAGGAATACGCAATACTTGACCAGGATAGATCAAATCAGGTGAAGTAAGCATAGGCTTATTTGCTTCAAAAATTACTGGATATTTCATCATATCACCATATTGTTCTTTTGCAATTTTTGATAACGAGTCACCTTCCTGAACTGTATAAAAGGTAGCTTCAGGCTCATCATTAACTACAGAAATTCTATCATCTACTGATGCAATACCTTCAGTATTACCTACGATAAGAATCACTTTTTCTTTTAAAGATGTAGATTCTACCTGACCGTACACAGTGGCAGTTTCATCATCAACAACGATATCCAAATTTTCTACTGGAATACCATGACTAACAACTTGAGCAACTAAAGCGGCAGCTTTGTTTTTTTCTGCAGCTTCTTTTAATGCTTCCATAGCTGCACCTGGTGCTGGAGCTTCAACCTTTACATCATTTTCAGCAGCCTTATTACCTAAAAGTTTTGCTCCTGCTGATTTTAAAAAAGAAAATAAACCCATAATTTTATTGATTATAATTAAAGTTAAGGCCAATATTGGCTTCGTTAAATTTTAAAACGTGATTTTAAAAATTTAGTTCAATTGATCTGGATTATTTTTGTGTTTTTGTAATATTTTATTTATATTGCGGAATAAAATTTTGTTTTTTGCCATTTGTTGAAGCAGTACATTAAGATGATTTGGAGAAAATTTTATAAAATTTTATTTTTTTTGATTAATATAGGGCATTGATTATCAGTGATATAGTTCTTTAAATAAAAAAAAACAATATATCTTGCATTCAAAATCTGATAAATACTTTAAAAGCCTTATATTTGCGCTGTTTTTTGAAAAAATAATGTTATTATAATACCATGCAAGGAAAAGGTTTAGTAAAAGTATTTTTGGTACTGATTATAGCGGTTTGCTTATTGCAATTTGCTTATTTTATACCAACCAATAATGTAGAAAATGCAGCTGATGCTTATGCTGAAAAAATGAGCGGTAAAGGAAGTGATGGAACGACGACAGCTGAATACAAAGCTGCACGCGCGGGCTATCTAGATTCAATAGCGGGCTCACCGATCTTCAGCATTCCATTAGTGAAGTCGTACACTTACAATGAGCTCAAGCAACAACAATTGGCTTTGGGTCTTGACTTAAAAGGAGGAATGAGTGCGTTGCTTCAGGTAGATTTGAGCGACTTTCTAAAAGGCTTAGCAGGACGCAATGCAAATAATGCAGAGTTTCTTAAGGCTTTAGCAAATGCTGAGAATGCACAGAAGTCGTCACAATCTGATTACATCACTTTGTTTGCGGACGAATATAGGAAGCTTGCAGGCGAAAATAAGATGGCCAGGCTATTTGCTAAATCTGAGTCGCTCGGCAATTTGAGTGCAGATACTGATGATGGCGCAGTTACAAGACTTATTCGTCAAAAAGCAACAGAAACTGTAAAGTTGACCTATGAGCGTTTGAAGCAAAGGATTGACAAATTAGGTGTTGTTCAACCGAATGTATCTTTAGATCCTAATCGAGACTTGATTACAGTAGAAATGCCAGGAATCGACAATCCACAGCGTGCAGAAGAGTTCTTGACTAGAAGTGCAAAACTGGAGTTTTGGGATACTTACAGATACAATGATGGAGGTATAAACCAAGCATTCCAAATGGCAGACAAAATGGCTGGTGGTGCATTAGGTGCATCAGATTCAACGGCTACAGTAGCCATGAGAGATTCTTTGGTTTTTGATAATGCAGGTGCACCAATTGATACCATTCAAGTGAAAGACTTAGCAGCTTCCACTACAGCAAGTACAGGAACAGGCAATCTATTGAGCGCTTTGACACTCAATAGCGGTAATATGTATCAAACAGTGATGGGTATTGCTGACAAAAGCAAAAAGAAATCCATAACTGAGATACTTTCTAGAGAAAATGTTTTGGCATTGTTTCCTAAAGGATCTAAGTTCATGTGGTCATATAAACCTAGCGAAGATGCTGATGGCAAACTTACTAATAATTATGAACTTTACTTAATAAAGGGACAAACAGGAACCGATGATGCTCCGCTTAGTGGTGATGTGGTAACAAGTGCCGCTCAAACACTTAATTCTGTCAATGGAGAAGTGGAGGTGAATTTAAGAATGAATGCGGCTGGATCAAAAAAATGGGCAGAAATGACCACTAAAGCCGCAAATGAAGGCAATAGAGAGATTGCAATTGCATTGGATAATGAAGTTGTTTCAGCTCCAAGGGTGAATGGTGCAATTACTGGAGGCTCTTCATCTATTACTGGTAATTTTTCGGTAGAAGAAGCAGTAGATTTTGCTGGTATCCTCGAAGTGGGTAAACTACCAGCGCGTACCAAGATCATCCAAAAGATGAATGTAGGACCATCATTAGGTAAAGCAAATATTGCAAAAAGTATTAACTCTTTGCTTATTGGATTTAGTTTGGTAATTATTACCATGCTTGCCTATTATGCAGGTGCTGGAGTTATTGCTATCATATCATTATTATTAAATGTATTTTTAATCTTTGGTACATTATCTAGTTTTGGTACGGTATTGACATTATCTGGTATTGCTGGTATCGTGTTGACCATCGGTATGGCAGTAGATGCAAACGTGATTATTTTTGAAAGGATAAAGGAAGAGCTTGAAGCTGGAAAATCCTTAAAGCAAGCTATATCTGATGGATTTTATCATTCTTATTCAGCTATCATAGACGCAAACGTCACGACTATACTAACAGCCATGATTTTGGCATATTTTGGATTAGGTCCTGTAAAAGGTTTTGCAGTAGTTCTTATTATCGGCGTTTTGAGTTCATTATTTACTGCGATTTTTGTAACAAGACTTATTATTGATTGGTGGGTTGGTAAAGGAAATGATTTGTCATTCTGGACATCATTTTCTAAAGGAGCATTCAAAAATATCAATATTGATTGGATAGGGAAGAGAAAATATGCCTATATGTTTTCTGGTGCTATTATTTTGGCAGGATTGGTATCAATTTTTACAAAGGGATTCGATTTAGGTGTTGAATACAAAGGTGGTTATTCTTACAATGTACAGTTTACTAGTAACGATGGTATCACAGCTGACAAGTTGCGCGATGGTTTGACTTCAGTATTTGAAGCTTCACCTATTGTAAAACAAATAGATACAGATAATACCTATAATATTACGACTTCTTATCTTATTAGCGATACTGATCCAGAAACTCCAAATAAAGTCGTTGCAAAATTGCATGAAGGAATTAGTAAGTTGGCAAATTCCAATGTATCATTGGCCGATTTTGCTAATAACGAAAGTTCTAGTGACAAAATTCACGTAGTGAGCTCGTCTCAGGTTGGACCTGCAATAGCGGATGACCTTAAGAAGAGTTCAATTTATGCTGGTATTTTCGCCTTATTGGCAGTGTTTTTATATATCCTATTGAGATTCAGCAAGTGGCAATATTCAGCTGGAGCTATTATTGCTTTGGCTCATGATGCCTTGATTGTTCTCTCTGTATTTTCATTGTTTAAAGGAATTCTACCTTTCTCTTTAGAAATAGATCAAGCTTTTATTGCGGCAATTTTGACCGTTATAGGATATTCTATAAATGATACGGTAATTGTATTCGATAGAATAAGGGAGTATTTTACCATGAATACTACCAAGTCAAATGATGAAGTAATAAATAATGCCATCAATACTACATTGTCTAGAACTTTGATGACTTCATTTACAACTATTATTGTGGTATTAATTTTGTTCTTGTTTGGTGGTAGCAGCATTAAAGGTTTTGCATTTGCATTATTGGTAGGTATTGGTATCGGTACATATTCATCTATCTTTATTGCTTCGCCGATTCTTCATGACTTTGCTTCTGACTTTACCATTAAACGTAGAGCATCATCAGTAGCGAATCCGGAAAAATTGAAAGATAAAAAATCATTCAATAGAACGGCTGACTTAAAATAATATACTTTTTTAGAGAAATATACGAAGGGGCTGAATGGATAATTTAGCCCCTTCGTTTTTTTTAGAAAGGTTTGATGCTATTACACAACATTTCATACACTATACGAATTATTATGGTGTAACATATTTTTTTATATGAAGCTTTCGTTCTACATGTTCATTTTGATTTTGTTATCCTGCTCATTTGCACAAAAGATAAAGGATAGTGAAATGGCTTTTGAAAGGAAACAGTATGCCGTTGCAATCGATTTTGTGGCTAATGAATATCCAAAGGCTAAATCTGACCTCCAAAAAGGGAGAAAAGCTTGGATAGCGGGTCAGTCAAATATAAAATTACTTGAATATAATGAAGCCGAGAGTTGGCTGCAAAAGTCTGTCAATCATGGATATGGCCCTGATGCGATAATGGCTTTGGCAAGAATTCAGAAAATAAATGAAAAATATCAAGCAGCTATAGAATCATTTAAGAAATTAACGGATAATCCGGCGTTAAGACAAGAAGCAGAACGAGAGATATTAATGTGCAAACAAGCTGAAAGCTATAAAGCTATGACGCCTGAATACCGAGTAGAACGGATTTTAGAGAACTCATCTGTTGCTGACTATGGTCCTAGCTTATATGAAAATCAGTTTTTGGTATTTACATCAGAAAGAAAAGACGCGACAGGAAGTGATATTTATAAATGGACAGGAGAGCGATTTAGTGATCTATATATCATGCAAAAATCTGGTACAGGAGAAGTGCTGAAATTTGACTCAGCAATAAATACTAGCGATAATGAAGGCACACCTTGGTTTTCACGTGATATGCAAGTGTTATATTTTACCCGATGTGTAAATTCAGGTTCAGGAGATGACTACTGTAAATTAATGATATCAAGACGTACTGATGGTATCTGGGAAGAACCAGAAGAATTACCCTTTATAAAAGA
The DNA here is from genome assembly GCA_016717105.1 of Saprospiraceae bacterium. Lineage (GTDB taxonomy): Bacteria > Bacteroidota > Bacteroidia > Chitinophagales > Saprospiraceae > OLB9. The sequence continues at coordinate 41,094 of JADKGF010000007.1, forward strand.
CAAAATAAATTATGGGCAGCCTACGCTTATCGAAAATGATAGTGTTTTAGTGTTTTCGGCGGATATAGAGCAACCAGGTGGTACGAGGGATTTATATTATGCAGTATTGTCTCCTGACGGATCATGGAGCGCCCCAGAGAAATTACCTGCGACCATCAATAGCATAGGGAATGAAAAATTCCCTACTGGTGACAAAGATACCTTGTATTTTTCGTCGGATCACTGGCCGGGAATGGGTGGATTTGATATTTTTAAAACATATCTACGAAAGGACGGTACCTGGACAATTCCTTTCAATCTGGGTTCACCCATCAATAGTGGCGGCGATGATTTTTCATTTATTGTCGATTACAATGCCAAGTTCGGAGCAAACATCAAGCAACAAGGATATTTTTCATCTTCCAGATCTGGCTCCGGTAAGGATGATATTTTTAAATTTTATAAATTAGATCTGCCTAAAGAAAAAACTGACACCTTAGAAAAACTAAAAATTTGTTTTTGACGGTGATGACAAGAAAAAATATGTTTAATATACAGGATGATCCAAATTCTGGTATCAAGAGTAAAGCACCACTGGGTCAAAGTCTAATCAAAATTACCGATGAAAATGGTACTAAAATCAAAGATGGCTATTCTGACAATAATGGCTTTTTCTATTGTGAAATTCCGATTGGTAAAAACTTAACTATTCTTGGCGCAAAATTGGAATATCTAAATGCCACTATAGAAATTCAAACAAATAATATTCGGTTTGCAGAGAAGGAATTTTCTAAAACAATCAATACAGAATTGATCCTAGATAAAATATATACAGACAGAGAAATAAACTTGGAAAACATATATTATGACTATGATAAATGGGATATTCGCCCTGAAGCTAAACCGACACTTGATCAATTGGCAAAAATATTGAATGACAATCCACAGATAGAAATCCAACTATCGAGCCATACAGACTGTCGAGGCGAAGAATTGTATAATACAGAATTGTCACAAAAAAGAGCACAAGCTGCTATCGATTATCTTATTGCAGAAGGTATTGACAGTCGCCGATTAATTGCAAAAGGTTTTGGCGAAACGCAACCTGTTGTGGCTTGTCCATGCGATCAATGTACGGATGCCCAACACCAAACGAATAGGAGAACAACATTTAAGGTTCTGAAATAGCAGACTGACTATTAACTAAATTTCACTTATATTCCCATTTCTATCTGGAATCTCAGGTAAAAATTATCTTTTACAGAAAGAGTTTGATTGTCTTTAAAGCGATCATAAGCTGCTTCAAATTGCAACTTGAAGGCATGCTCCCAGATATAATTTGTCAAGCCCAAAATATACTGCTGTTGATTAGGGTAAGATGCTGCAATCTGTTTGTGCGCATGTTGAACTGAGTATCGGCCTATTAATTCCCACTTATCAGAAATGAAATAACTACTCTGCACATCGACGCCCTGGCCCTTATAAACTATGACCTGATCGCCATCAGAATTTGATGTAAATGGATTATCTACATTTCTATTCATATAACTGGCAGACAAGGCAAATCCTTGGTACTTTAGTAAACCATCTACGAGAATTGATTTTAAATTTCTGGATTCATACAATAAATCGCCCAATTGCCCAGATTGTCTTTTTGCTTTATGGTTAAAATGGTATGCAGCAGAGAGCATTACCTTTGGTGTTTTTTCTCTGATCAGATCACCTTCAAAATAAACTCCATCTTTCTCAAATTTGCCCAAAGGTAACAATTCAAGCTTTGCCGTGTAAGCCAAGCCGTTATCAGGAGATTTGGTAAAGTTTCGCCCATCTCCAGTTGTGATTGATGTTTTTACATTCCAAGAAAACTTGTCTCTCACTTCATTGATATGATTGATAAAAAATCCAAAGTCCCGATCTATATTAAATCTCGAATTATTGATAGTCCTATCAGATAGTTGCAACGCACCACTTGAATTTACACGCTGTCTATTACCTGGAAGTTTGGTTTGTCCAAAACCTACATTCCAGTTATTATTTATCTTATAAAATCCTACAGCATCACGTATGATATTGAGATTGCTACCTTCTTCTATCTCTCCTACATCTCCTGGTGCAAAGGATAATTGAAGCAAATAAATAAACCTTGGATCACCTAGATATCCGTCAAATCTCAAGCGAAGGCGTCTGATCTGCCCGTCAAATGCATCATCTTTTCCTTCATTATGGATGTATGAAAATCTGTTTTGTATTCTGAATCGAATATTAAACTGGAATAAGCTGTCTGAAGATGTGATACCTACACCTTTGCCAAAATTGTAATAAGGCAAATTGTGCACGTGCAAAGCGCCATTATCTTGTGCAAATGTTGTATTCATGAAGCCAGATAATAAGATTATCTGAACAAGAATTGTAATAATGCGTGTATTCATTGGAATATGGTGTTTAGATTAATCTTTCAGAAGCCATCGGAATCCCATCCTGAATTTAGGATCAAATTGTGGATGATTTACAATGTCAAAGTTATAATCATTTCTGAAATATTGGCTAAAATTTTCCATAATAAACATTGCTCTGAAACTTGATATTCTGACGGAGATAAAAAGATTAGAAGCTGGATAAAAGGGAAGAGAAGTATCGGTTTGATTAAAACTGCCAAAAAGAGGCTGAAAGAAGGCACCTGAATATGCAGGTATAAATCGTGCATCAAGTCCAAGATTGAACTCAAGCGCCTTTCGGAATAGTGCACCTTGGATGTAGAACTGATGAGATGAAAAGAATTTCGGAATAGGAAATAAACTATTACTTTGTAGTTGGAGATGTCCTTCGTTATCTAAATGAAAACTTCCAAGTCGGATATTTTGGCTCACTCGAAGGTAAGTCATTGAAAAAACGCCATTGTATTGTAAAGCCTTGCCTGTAGTCGGCCAATAGAGCGGCTCGTTAATAACTGTTTGTATTATACTGGCATTGAAATTCAATTTAGGAATATCTAATTCAGCTTGTAGGATTGTACCAAATGGTTTGGAGAAACTGGTATCATATACATTCAAATAATTGATATTCAATAGGGTAGAGCGATAACTTGGTTCTGTTCTAAATATTCGGATGCCACCTTTTAATGTCGCCAAAGATGATATTTTGACCTGCATGTCTCCTGAAATATCAAAATTGCCGGCATTTGCCAATAATCCTAATCTACCTTTTGCCTTGATTTCAAAAGCTTTAAACAAAGGAACAATACCGTCGAATGTCAAAGTAATATCTGAACGCTTGATAAAAGTCGGATCATCCTTGATGTGGAAATAATCGTAAACTATACCTGCTCTACCGCTGATTCCTTTGATCTTTTCACCATGTAAATAGAAGCCATCAGATACATGCTGTACATTTGTGTAGCGACGAATACCTCGTGTATCATTGGCCAATCCGTGGTAAAATGTGGTATTGATGCTGTCTGGCACATTAGTGTCATAAAATTTATAATAAGAAGGGACATACTGCAGATCGTTTCTGACATAAAGTCTCCAACTTTTATTGGATGGTGGATTTAGTTTATAATATTGCACCAACGAAAAACTTCTCTCTTGTTGTCTGGTAGCCGCACTTTCCAAAATGACGGGTATATTTCGCTTAAATTCTAGACTAAGCAGTGAATCATATTTAATGCCGCCAGAATGAGATTCAGCATTGGCATTATGGGTGAAAAGCAAGATCGCATTGTATCTATCTTTGGGACTTTGATATCTCAAGCCGAGTCCTAGTGAAGTGCTTTTTGTGTCCTGACTATTGTAAAATCCCTTTTGACTGATCCTACGGTAATTAAGGCTGAATGACAAACCATTGGTGAAGTTTCTTGAAAAATCTGAACCGACATAGATGTTGTCTTGCCCACCCATTTGACTAAAGTACAAGTCTGAAATAGGCCTATTCTGCTCATAAAATCTAAAGTTTTCTGGCCTTATGTGATAATATTGATATTGTGTGTATCCAGCGTTGAATCCGTATTTTATCTCAGGCTGAAAGATAAGGCTCTGTACTGCTGAACCAAGATTGCCAGTGTTCACATATTGACCATTTTTTGACAAACCATATTGACGAAGGAAATTCATATCAGCCAGACTGTCTGCATTGTCTATGACGTGATAAATATCATCAATAAAAAAGTATTTGTAAACTGTACTATCTAAACCATTTTCATCATCTTGTGTAGTACCGTACTGATTGTTTTTGAGTTGATTTAGTTTTTCTTGTGGTATATTGCCGCCTGAGCCCACACCACTTGGTTTTTGTCCATAAACCTGCAATGTACACAATATCAATATCTTGCATAAAAATACGCAGGATCTGACCCGATAGAATCGTTCAAAATATCGTAATATGATCTCCGTATGCAATGAAATTATTCTTGTCTGGTTATTAAACGAAATATTTAATCAATTTGACATGAATTTATGAAAATAATGAATCAACAAATGCTTTTCTATTGAAAACCTGCAATTGTTCCATGCCTTCACCTACGCCTATATATTTAATGGGTATCTTGAATTGGTCCGAAATCCCTAACACTACACCACCTTTGGCGCTACCATCCAATTTGGTAAGTGCAATTGCAGTTACGTTTGTAGCTGCCGTAAAATGTTTAGCCTGTTCGATTGCGTTTTGACCTGTAGTAGCATCCAAAACTAAAAGTACCTCATGTGGTGCGCCTTCATATTTCTTATCGATAGAACGCTTTATTTTGGTAAGTTCGTCCATGAGCTGTATTTTGGTATGGAGTCTTCCTGCTGTATCTATAATAGCCACATCCATATTCGCATTTTGAGCATACTGTACGGTTTCATAAGCTACAGCCGCAGGATCTGTATTCATACCTTTGGAGTAAAAGTGTGCTTCGGATCTATCTGCCCAGATTTTCAATTGATCTACGGCCGCAGCCCTGAATGTATCGCCCGCACCTAAGACTACGCGTTTTCCTAATTTCTTATATTGGTAAGCAATTTTACCTATAGTGGTGGTTTTTCCTACTCCATTGACGCCTACCACCATGATGACAAAAGGTGTATGCGTACTGGGAATAGAAAAATCTTCAATGTCCTTGGTATTATTTTCAGCTAAGATATCAGTGATAACTCGTTTGAGTATATCGTTCAATTCTGATGTATTCAGATATTTGTCTTCTGATACTTTCTTTTCTAATCTATCAATGATTTTGACAGTTGTCTCCAGCCCTACATCAGAAGATATTAGGATACGTTCGAGTTCGTCCAAAAAATCGATATCTACTTTGGACTTACCTGCAACAGCTTTGGTGATTTGTGAGAAAAAACTCTCTTTTGTCTTTTCCAGACCTTTGTTTAGATCTTCTTCTTTGTCCTTGGAAAAAAACTTTTTGAAAAAACTCATATGATGATGTATATATTAATCTTATATAAATGTACAATAATAGTACAAAATAATTAAAATACAAAAGGGCTTCTCTTATTAATTAAAGAAAAACCCTGAGTATAAAATTAAAATCAGAAAACCTGATTATTTGTTCTCTTCGAAAAACTCCTTAACCTTGTCCTTGTGAATAATGGACTCCTTATAAGAATATTTTCCTGTAACAGGATCTTTAATAGATTTAACAACTTTTACGTGATCTCTACCTGAACCCGCGTTTGCAGCTCTCTGAGCGACCCTTGCGTTTTTGGATACTTTAGCCATTATTATTTAATTTCTTTGTGAAGAGTATATTTTTTAAGAACAGGATTATATTTTTTAATCTCCATTCTGTCAGGATTATTTTTCCTGTTTTTTTCTGTGACATATCTAGACATACCTGCCATACCGCTCGCTTTGTGCTCTGTACACTCAAGGATGATCTGAATTCTGTTACCTTTTGCTTTTTTTGCCATTTTAAATATAATTTATAGGATACTTCTATTAAATTTTTACGCCTGTGTTTACTCCTGAATATTTCAATTCCTTAAGATATGCATGAAGACCTTTTTTATCAATGGTACGCAATGCAGTGGAACAAACTTTCAAAGTAACCCATTCACCTGTTTCAGGCATAAAAAAACGCTTTTTAAACAGATTAGGCAAAAAACGCCTGTTTGTCTTCACGTTTGAATGTGACACTTTGTGACCTTTCATCGGTCTCTTACCTGTTAATTGGCAAACTCTTGACATTTTGCATTTGTTTTTAAAATTAATATTCACGAAGAAATTATTCTCCGTCTTTTACTCTTTTTTGTGACTCCGGAAGGATTCGAACCTTCAACCGCCTGATTCGTAGTCAGGTACTCTATCCAGTTGAGCTACGGGGCCAATCGGGTCCTAATTCCGTATATCATTATAAATCAATGACTTATACGTCACTAAATCAGCAAAGCTTTTTTGCTTTTTTATTCAGGCTGCAAAGATAAAGTATTTATTTATTTTTACAAAAGTTTTTTGCTAAATAAATATATATTTTTTTCGTATATGAAAAAATGTATAGTTTCACATCCTTTTTTAAAACCAGCCTTTACGTCTAAACCCTATTATGAGACCTATAGCTATCGACAACATGAAAGCCCAGACCAAATAATAACCATAAGGCCATTCTAATTCGGGCATAACTCTAAAATTCATACCATAAACTCCTACAATAAAGGTAAGTGGGATAAATAAGGTCGAAATGATGGTTCGTGTTTTCATTACTAAATTCATCTCATGACTGACTGTATTGAAGTATAAATCTTTCAAACCAACAGTGATGTCTCGATAGGTCTCTATATTTTCGAGTATCTGTATTGAGTGATCCAATACATCTTTAAAGTATCTTTTTGAACTCTCATCCAACAGTTCATGATCGGTGGTGACCAATTTGTTAAGAAGATCGCGCATTGGATATATATTTCTTCTCATCAGATTAATAGCCGCTTTTGACGCTTGAATCTTTTGCAACATATTTTTATTACTAGTGGATGACATTGCTGATTCCATATCTTCAATAAAATCGCCCAATTTTTCCAATATATCAAAATATGAATCGACCGTAACATCCAATATTCTATAAAAAAGATAATCAAGTCCTTTTCCTCTGATCGTCGAAGTTGATGTGCTTAGTCTGCTTCTTAATACATCAAAATTATCTCCTATCTTTTCCTGAAAGGTGATGATTGCATTTTTAGTTAGAACTAGAGAAATTTGTTCTTCTTCAATTTCGAATAATTGTTCATTCCATTCTAAACTTTTGAATGTCAGATATATATAACTATTCTCTTCTTCTATTTTTGTACGCTGAAATACATTTAAGATGTCTTCTTGGTATAGTGGATCCAAACTGTATTTTTCAGAAATTTGTTTAACAACTTCCACATCATTGATACCATTGACATTGATCCACAGCTTTTATCTTCGGGTAAGGCAAGCACACCTTGTACATCTGTTATGATTTTTTCACAAGTAGCCACATCAAATTGAAAAACCTCTATAATAGGTGCTTCTGTAATGTTTTTCCTGTATAAACATGGCTACCTGGTGGTAAACCTGTTTTACTTTTGCGTTTATGCACTTTCTTACCGAGATTGGAATTTATTTGCCATAATCAATAGCTTGTAAACATAGGATTTGGTCTTGTTTTTTCAGCTTTAACCAGATTTATCTTTATTCCAGCTGAAATGGTTGTACTTATATTCGTGCTGGCATCAGGCGTGATCACTGGTGTGAAGCTCAAATCAGGACTAATATCGAAATCCATTAAATGCCGATCTACATATGCATCTATTACCGTCATTAGATGTCCACCTATAAGCCAAAGCCAAGCATACTCACTCCATTTACGGTAATAATCACGCTTTTCTTTTAGGAATTTCGTATTGGATGCATCTGGATGTGCCTTCAATTCAGATTCGTAAAGCAATTTGGTTTCTTTATACAGAGACCTATTATGGATAAGCACATATGTCAATCCTCCGTCTATGCCCAAAGCCAATGGTACTTTCCACCATCGTTTATTATATATTTGCCCACCTGATGGGATAAGTAATGAATATAAGGCCGCTTTGCCCGGCTTTCCTTTAAAAAGGGACAAAAAGCCATTTTTTGACAATAGTTGTATCATTTTCATCAATTGTCGTATCGATCTGAATTGGTCTTCCAAACTGGTCAAGCCCATTATTATTGACCTGGCTTATTAGCTGGACACTAAACAAGCACAGTACAAAAACACATATGATACTTGATAATTTCATGTATTGATCGTTATTGACAAGTAAGTTTTATTGATCTTGTATCATGATGCCCATGATGTGGTTTAGTTCTTCATCTGATGCAAAATGCATAGTGATGGAGCCTTTACCTGATTGAGCCCGATTGATTTCCACTTTAGTGCCCAAATGCTGACTGAGACGATCTTTTATTTTTTGAATTTCGCCTGAGATACTTGATGGGATAGTATTGGGTTTATTAATGTTTTGTTTTGGGGTATTGAATGATCTGATCAATAATTCCAATGCTCTAACGGAAAGCTGTTGGTTGGTGGCGTCATTGTGCAGTTTCATCTGCAATGCAAGGTTATCAATTCCAGCTAATGCCCTAGCATGGCCCATTGTGAGCTGACCATCTTTGATTGAAGACTGTATTTGAGCAGGTAGTTTTAACAATCTAACGTAATTGGTCACGGTTGATCGGTCTTTACCTACACGCTCTGATAAAGCTTCATGAGTCAAGTGACATTCGTCCATCAGGCGCTGGTATGAGATGGCAATTTCCAATGCATTAAGGTCTGCTCGTTGGATGTTTTCTACCAAAGCCATTTCGAGCATTTCCTGGTCATTGGCCACTCTGATATAAGCGGGCACTTCTTTCAAACCAGCCATTTTAGATGCTCGGAGTCTTCTTTCACCTGAGATCAACTGATATTTATTGCCACCTAGTGCTCGTACTGTAATCGGTTGGATCAATCCTGAAGTCTTAATTGACTTGGCCAAATCCATGAGTTGGTCGGTGTCAAATTCACTTCTGGGTTGAAACGGATTTACCTCTATCTGCTCAGGACTTATCAGTGCGATTGAATTGGTCAATTCTTTCACGAGCTGACTTCGTTCCGTTGGGTTATTGGTTTTTTCTATATTGGAAAGCAGTGACCGCAATCCCTTAGATACTTCGGATTTCTTATTCATGTCTGTTATTTTATAAAGGCAGGAATATTTTCGTTAATGGATAGAAATTCATTCGCCAAATTGAGGAAATTAATAGCTCCTTTGCTGCTGGCATCATAAATAATTACAGGTTGACCCAATGAAGGCGCTTCACCAATTTTACTATTTCTATGGATTATGGTTTCGTAAATTCTATCTGAGATTATATGTCTTATCTCTTCAAGTACCATATTGGCCATCCTTAGTCGCTGATCGTACATAGATAGCAACACACCTTCTACAGCAAGGTTAGGATTGAGTGATTGTTGTACGAGGTTGATTGTATCTTTTAGTTTACCAAATCCTTCGAGCGAGAAAAATTCACATTGCACAGGAACTAAAATGCTATCTGCAGCAGTAAGTGCATTAAGTGTAATCAAACCCAAAGATGGAAGACAGTCTATAAAGATATAATCGTATTCATCTTTGATCCCTTCGAGAACATTTTTCATTTTGTACTCTCTTCCCTCGGCATTGACCAATTCGATTTCAGCGCCAACTAGATCGATAGAAGACGGCAAGATCGATAAATTAGGTGTATCTGTCTTTATGATACCGAGTTTAGGATCAGTACCTTCTGTAAGGCAGTCATAAGTCGTGATCGTGATTTGATCTGCTTTGACGCCAACACCTGATGTCGAATTAGCTTGTGGATCGGCATCTATCAACAATATTTTTTTTTCGAGCACTGCCAATGTTGCAGCAAGATTAATGGCTGTTGTTGTTTTGCCTACGCCACCTTTTTGATTGGCAATTGCAATGATTTTACCCATATGTGTATTATAAGTCCGTACTTTGTCCGATATTAAGTAATATAAGTTCCTTTCCCGCATCCTGAAAAGCTTTGACTGCTTTTTCGTGATCGATTTTTATATATCCAAAGGTGTCAAAATGACAACCTATTATTTTGTCGCATTGTATGAAATCTGCTGCCATGACGGCATCATCATATCCCATGGTGAAATTGTCCCCAATAGGCAAGATTGCAAAATCCAATTTTGGACAAGTCATGGGTATCAATTTCATATCCAAAGTTAATGCTGTGTCACCTGCGAAATAAAAAGACTTACTATTGTTCCAGATTACAAATCCACCTGACGATCCGCCATGACTTCCATCAGGTAAAACACTAGAATGCACAGCCTGAACATATTTTACAGTGCCAAAATCGAAACTGAATTTACCACCAAGGTTCATTGGATGGCCTGATATACCTTTCTGTTCGTACCAAGATACTATCTCGAAATTTGAAATAATTTTAGCGTTTGTCCTTTTTGAAATATATTCAGCATCCGCGACATGATCACCGTGACCATGCGATAGAAGGATGTAATCAGCATCTATTGTATCTAAATCCACATGTGAAGCCATAGGATTTGTGGCAATCATTGGGTCAAATAATAATTGGTGGTCACCAGTCTGGAGGTGAAATGCGGATTGTCCTAAATAAGTAAGTTTCATTTGAAAATAGCTTATTGGCTAATAATATTGATTATTTATGCTATGTATAATTAGCTATATATAAGTTATTTACCTAAAATATATACGATTACTTTATCGATTTTAATATAAATCTTGCCACAAATGTACAAAATTTGCCGTTAGCATTATGCAACTAGCTGTTAATATTAGTTTAATGTTTCTATAAAGCGGCTCAATTCACATTACCAACCTTTACAATGGTAAATTCAGGAGTTACGACGTTTCCGAATGAAGGAAACAAATCTATTCTTGCTGGCAAACTCTTATATGATGGTGTATTGGGGAATTCTGAAGACAAAGCAAGAATAACCTTTTTTATAACAACCAAATCAAAAGCTGTTACTTTGCCGTCATTATTGGCGTCTGATGCTAATTTTTTGTAAGCTTCGGCAAACGGTTCTATGGCAAGGATATGTTTTTGTATCAGTACCAAATCATATGCTGTAACTTTTGGTGAAAGGGCAGGCGCATCGCTTTCCATAATGATTTCTGGATTTGTCATTTCTGGAAAATCTGCAGATGGGTATGAAAATGAGTATTTTCCTAGGATATTTTTTGGTTATTTCTAGTTTGGGAGTATCCTGATCTTTAGGTTTTATAAAAAAACTAATATCACCATCTGGTATATCTAATCCCAACTTATTAATCCTCATATTTACAGTAGTCGGTAATATTGGCTTTTTGGTTTTGGCATATCAATGGCTCCATCAAGGTCATTAAAAAAAACTGGATATCTCATGGTCCTATCAGGCGCAATAACTACAAATGAAGGTGTACCATACCAATCTCCATAAACACCATCTTTAAATGGTCCTGTGATATTATTTGCGCCACCATCTTGGCTAATACCTTTCATAGTTTGGTTGTAAGTGGCTTCAAAGGCAAGCACTTTAGGATCGTAATCACTGGTAATTGTGGTTACGCTAAAGAATTCAACACCATTATTTCCTGATCCAAACTGTACATACTTTTGTTGCCAAAATGGTGCATTAGCTATACAAGGTGGACAAGTAGTGAAAAAGAATTTTATAACAACTACTTTGCTACTATCCAGATAATTTTCGTAGAGTCTGTGTTGTTTTCCATGAACATCTCTTACCGAAAAATTGTGCATTGTTGTTTGACAAGTAATATGTGATGCAAAAGCTAGGCAACAAAATAGTAGGAACATTCGCATAATATCCAACATTTAATGGTAAAGAATCCTACAAAATTACTTGTTTTATTTGATATTGTCAAGTCCTGACGTGATTCATGGTCATTTCATCTATTCAAATCGTCGATTCATATAAAAAAAATGGCCGTATATATTCCAAATTCGTAATATTGCACTGTAAACATTGAATGAATGAAAAATTTATTTGTATTATCTTCCTTTATTTTTTTAATCATATTCATACCTGACGTCAAAGGACAGGAAATTTGGACATTAGAAAAATGCATCCAAACTGCCATCGAAAAAAGTATCAATATACAAAGTGCAGATGTAAATCTTCGCAGTACAGAAGTAGATTATAAGCAAGCTACTCATGCAAGATACCCAGATCTTTCAGCAGGGACTAATGTTGGTTGGAATTTTGGTAGGACGATTGATCCTACTCGAAATGAATTTATCTCCGAAACATTCTTCAACAACAGCTTTTCGCTAAATTCTAACGTATTATTATACAATGCTGGTAAAATAAATAATAGCATAAAACAAGCAGATGTTTATAATAAAGCTGCCCTTAAGGATTTGGAACAATCAAAACGGGATATTAGTCTTAGTATTGCGAGTTTGTATTTGAATATACTTTTTGCAAAGGAAAACCTTCAAAATACGCAAAATCAGCTCGACCAAACTAAAAATCAACTTACCTTACTAAACAAACAAATAGCAGTAGGGAATCGCCCTGAAAATGACAGGCTGGATATCGAGGCTCAAATAGCGGTCAATGAACAATCCGTTACGGAAGCTACCAATACTTTGAATATCAACTTATTAAACTTGAAGCAATGGCTGCGCTTAGATGTTCAAAACGAAATCGATGTCGTAGCGCCCTTAAGTCTGAATATTGGGACAGATCCAGATGTAATCACATTTGACGAATTATATGAAAGTGCCTATCGCAATCAAGCTTCGCTTCATGCCAGTGAACTGAAGGTAAAAGGTGCAGAATTGGCTCAAAAAATTGCGTCAGCCGATCTCATGCCTGTGCTAAGTGCTGGTGGTTATCTACGTACAAATTATTCAAATAAGGGCGTTTTTATTTCGGGTTATGAACCTTATATTGCTGAGCAAGAAATACTCTTTAACGGAACTTCCGCAACTATTGGCATCCCACAACAGAAGCCTATCCTTGAGAAATCACCATATTTTGATCAATTTTCTGACAACTTATCATATGGAATTGGGTTTTCGATGAGTATTCCAATATATAACAATTTGAGGGCAAGGTCAGGAGTTCAGCGTGCTAAATTAAATATTGAAAAGGCTAAATTGAATTATGATCAGCTCGATCAAAACCTGAAGATTACAATTGGTCAAGCGCATGCAGATGCCAAAGCAGCCAAATCAAGATATTTGGCGACTGAAAAAACACGTACTGCCCAAGTCAATTTATACAATAATGGAGTGAAAAAATTTGAAGCTGGAAGTACCAATGTTTTTGAGCTCACAAGATTAAAAACAGTTATGGATAATGCCGTAATTAGTAATTTAATTGCAAAATATGATTACATTTTTCGCTCAAAAGTTCTTGATTTTTATTTAGGTAAACCTATAAAACTTGTTGATTAACAATATATTACTAAAATACTTTAAACTTCTTATTTAATTAAATAAAATGCAGAATTCAAAAAGAAAAATTGGTTGTTGTACGGACTCTTAGGTTTGTTTGTTGTTGTCGGTGCCTTTGCTATCTATAAAGGCCAAACCAAGCCTAAGGGTACTGCGGTTACTATAGAAACAGCAGAAAAGAGAACTATCAGAGAAACAGTTTCTGCTAGTGGCAAGATATTCCCTGAAACAGAAGTAAAGATTTCATCAGATGTCTCTGGAGAGATAGTCGAGTTGTACGTAAATGAAGGTGATTCTGTGGTGGCTGGACAGATTTTAGCAAAAATAAATCCTGATGCTTATATCTCAGCGGTAGAACGAGGCGAAGCTAGCCTAAATGGTTCGAAAGCCCAACTTGCTATTAGTAAGTCCCAAATAGAATCCAATAAAGCACAAATGGAACAAATTTTAGCCCAGTTGGAAAATGCACGCACTATCCATAAGCGCAATGAATCGCTCAAAAAAGATGGTGTAATATCACAAGCAGAACTGGATCAAAGCCAAGCATCCTTGCGACAACTCGAGGCAAATTATCGTGCATCTCAAGCAAGCATTAAATCTGCGCAACAAAATGCTGAAGCGTCAGAATACAGCATTCGAGGCGCAAATGCCAGTTTAAAGGAGCTCAAGACAAGTCTAAATCGTACCACGATAAAAGCACCGACTAGCGGTATTGTTTCTAAACTTTCAGTCGAAAAAGGTGAAAGAGTAGTAGGTACTATTCAAATGACAGGTACTGAAATGATGCGTATTTCTAACCTAAATGCAATGGAAGTACAAGTGGATGTGAGTGAAAATGATGTTTTGAAAGTTTCTGTTGGAGATGAAGTAGAAATAGAGGTTGATGCATATCTTGGTAGAAAATTTAAGGGAACAGTTTCACAAATAGCAAATTCCGCATCGAATATAGCCAGTACTTCATCTGCATCTCTCAACACTGATAAAGTGACCAATTTTGTCGTGAAAATAAGCGTGGATGAGAAATCTTATGCAGATATTACAACCGGAAATACTAAATATCCATTGCGTCCTGGGATGTCTGCATCTGTGGACATATTTACGGATGAAGCCAAAGACATCGTAAGTGTGCCGATTCAGTCAGTGACGATTAGAGAAAAGGAAAGTGCCAAGGATAAGAAAAAGAAAGAAAAAATTGAAGGACAAGAAGATTCAGAGTCATCAGCAGAAGTTGAATTTGATGAAGTGGTTTTTCTTATAGATGCCGATACTGCCAAAATGGTCAAGGTTGAAATCGGAATTCAAGATGATGAATTTATCATGATAAAATCCGGAATTAAGCTAGGAGATAAAGTCATAACTGGTCCATATACAGAGGTAAGCAAAAATCTGAAATCCGGAGATAAGGTGCGTATAAAAGAAGATAAAGACGATAAAAAAGAGGAGAAATAGCCATAAATTGTGGAAGACAGACATTTGATTGTTTTTGTTAAGAATCCAGTACTTGGTGAAGTTAAAACCAGATTGGCAGCAAGTCTTGGGGAACATAGAGCATTAGATATTTACAATGAGCTCTTAGCAATTACTAGAGAAAATATAGCAAATCTAGGCTGTCAAAAACACGTTTTTTCGGTAGTTTTATAGAAGATGACGTTATTTGGGAAGAAGCTTTTTTATCAAAAAACATTCAGGATGGCGGTGGCTTGGGTGAACGAATGGAAAGTGCATTCTATCGCATATTTCGATCTGAAAGTGACCCCGTAAAAGCTGTTCTTATCGGCAGTGATTGCCCTGAATTGACTAGCGTTAATATTAATCAGGCCTTTGAGTTGTTGGATACAAATGATGTCGTATTAGGGCCTGCATTGGATGGCGGATACTACCTTATCGGAATGAAGAAAAATCATCCTGCAATCTGGTTGGAAATTGATTGGAGCACTGATCGGGTTTATCAGCAAACCATTGATAAAATAAATAAATTTAACATTTCATATTCAGTGTTGCCCGTATTACAAGATATTGATACACAAGACGATTGGTCAGATTATCTAAGTAGGAGAGGAGAAAAGGGAAATTTGTAGGAACGTTTATTCTTCGCATGAATTCCAAAGCAAGAAATAATTTTGTATTTTTGCAGATTGTTAATTTTCAAATAAGATATTATGCAAAATGTATATATTGTCTCTGCAGTAAGGACACCTATTGGGTCATTTGGTGGAAGTTTGGCTAATGTACCTGCGACTACATTGGGTGCTTCAGCTGTAAAAGGGGCCATCGAAAAATCAGGTTTATCAGCTGATGCCGTAGAAGAAATATTTATGGGCCATGTCGTTCAGGCTAATGCAGGTCAGGCTCCAGCAAGACAAGTGGCTTTACATTCAGGGCTGAAGAATTCCACACCTTCGACCACTATAAATAAAGTTTGTGCATCTGGTATGAAGTCCGTCATGTTTGGCGCTCAGTCTATCCAATTGGGTCAAAACCAAGTGGTTGTTGCTGGCGGTATGGAAAATATGTCATCCATTCCTTTTTATTTACCAAAAGCAAGATATGGTTATGGCTATGGCAATGGAGAGATTGTAGATGGATTGGTTAGAGATGGATTGGCCAATGTATATGATAATCAAGCTATGGGCTGTTTCGCGGATGCCACAGCGACCAAATTTAATATAAGCAGAGAAGAACAAGATGCCTTTGCTATACAATCATATAAGAGGACGGAAGCAGCTTGGAAAGCAGGTGCTTTCGCAGATGAAGTCGTCGGTGTAGAAGTCAAGGATAGAAAAGGAAACATCAGTACTATCGGTCATGATGAAGAGTATAAAATGTTATTTTTGACAAAATTCCATCACTACGTCCTGTATTCACAAAAGAAGGAACTGTGACTGCTGCCAATGCATCTACTATTAATGATGGCGCTGCAGCCTTAATCTTGGTGAGTGAAGATTTCCTAAAAGCTAATCAACTTAAGCCATTGGCAAAAATAGTTTCTTATGCAGATGGCGCACATGAGCCTGAATGGTTTACCACTGCGCCCGCTATTGCAGCCGAAAAAGCACTTAAAAGAGCAGGTCTAACCATAGGAGACATTGATTATTTTGAAGTTAATGAAGCATTTGCTGTGGTAACGCTTGCATTCATCAAACATTTTGGCCTCAGCCAAGATAAGGTCAATGTAAATGGTGGTGCAGTATCATTGGGTCATCCACTGGGATGCTCTGGTGCCAGAATCATTACAACACTTACACATGTGCTTCAGCAAAAGACTGGTAAATACGGTATGGCAGCTATCTGTAATGGTGGTGGCGGCGCAAGTGCGATCATCATCGAGCGCTTGTAAATTTAGCCATTATTTTTTATTGCTTATATCATCAAGGCATTCAGAAATTGCAGTGTACCAATGGGGAATCTCAATATTGAATGCTTTTTTGATTTTAAGCTTGGATAATACACTCCAATGTGGCCTTACTGCCGGTGTAGGGTAGTCTTTTGATAGGATTGGCATTACTTTGCAAGGTAGATTTTGGAAAGCCATGATTTGCGTAGCAAGATCATACCAAGTGATAATACCTTCATTTGCATAATTGTAAGTATCATTGAAAAGGTTTTCTTTACCAGGATTGCTTGAAGTTTGTAATATAATATCTAAGACAGCAATGGCAAGATGTTTTGCAAAAGTTGGAGCGCCATATTGATCATTTACAACAGAAATTGTTGGCCGCTCTTGACCTAATCTCAACATAGTTTTTACAAAATTGTGTCCAAATGAAGAAACTACCCACGATGTACGGAGAATTAAAGCAGGTATTCCTGTTGCCCTGATTAAGTTTTCACCTTCGAGTTTGGAACTAGCATAGACACCTTTTGGATTTAAAGTTCCATCTTCTCTAAGCGGAAATCCATTATAGCTGTGATACACATAATCACTTGAAAAGTGGATTAACTTTGTATCTGCTTGGATGAGTGTTTTAGCAAGATTGGCACAAGCCGTAGCATTGATGGCATAACAATTTTCAACATCTGTTTCTGCTTTATCGACCGCCGTATAAGCTGCACAATTGCTTACATAATCGTAATTTTTGTCAAGAAAGACTCGTTTCAATGCTTCTATATCCGAAATATCCAGAATATGCCTTGTAAAAAAATCAAAGTGGCAAAATTCAAATGAAGGTGCTAATCTCCTGAATTCGTTGCCCAATTGACCATCCGAACCCAACACTGCTATTGAAATTTTCTTTAAGGTAAAATCTCCATCCATGTATTACAAAAAAGTCTTGTGGTTTCCAAAAAGTGGGAGATTCTTATCCTTTTCTGACACTATAAGTTCGTTATTTGGGATAATCCAATCAATACCTAAATTCGGGTCGCTATATAATAATCCGCCTTCTTGTTGTGGTGCATAATAATTATCACACTTGTACGCAAAGATGGCTGTCTCAGAAAGGACTACATAGCTGTGGGCAAATCCTTTGGGTACGAAAAGCTGTTTTTTCCCGATTTCATTCAGGATCACGGACAAATGCTGTCCATATGTCGCCGAATCAGGTCTCACATCTACTATCACATCCAAAACTTCGCCTACTACACATCGCACGAGTTTGGTTTGGTCATAAGGTGGCAATTGGTAATGTAAGCCTCTTAATACTCCACGTGTTGATTTAGCTTCATTATCTTGAACAAACGAAATATTTGAAATCTCTTCAGGCATCGAAGTTGCAGTGAAAGTTTCCAAAAAATATCCTCGGTCATCTTTCCAGATTTTAGGTTCGAAAATCCAAACGCCTTCAAACTTTGTCTTAATCCACGCCATGATTATTTTTCTCTAAAATATACGCTGATAGAAACACCAGTTAAGGTGAAATTTTTTCTCAGCTGGTTCTCAATAAAATTACGGTAACTTGGCTTGACATGATCCGGATAATTGCAATAAAACACAAATGAAGGATAATAGACAGGCAATTGCGTTACATATTTGATTTTTATATACTTTCCACGGTGTGATGGTGGTGGGTTTTTTTCTATAACATCCAACATGACATCATTGAGTACTGATGTTTTTATTTTCTGTTTTCTGTTTTCATGGACTTGAAGGGCAGTTTCTACTGTTTTGAAGATCCGTTGTTTATCCAATACAGATGTGAACAAAATCGGAACATCGGTAAATGGAGCTATTTTTTCTTTAAGGCTCTTTTCGAAGTCTCTGGCAGTATTGGTTTCTTTTTGTATCAAATCCCATTTATTTACCAGAATAACCAAGCCTTTTTTTCGCTTCTGAATAAGACCTAAAATACTAAGATCTTGCGACTCTATACCTACTGTGGCATCCAACATAAGCAAACAAACATCGGCTTCTTCTATGGCTTTAATTGCCCTAATCACGGAGTAAAACTCAAGGTCTTCATGCACTTTTGCTTTTTTGCGAATTCCTGCCGTGTCTATCAAATAAAACTTCTTGTCAAACTTGTTGTACAAAGCATAAATAGCATCTCGTGTCGTACCTGGTATATCAGTTACAATATTCCTTTCTTCGCCCATGAGGGCATTAGTCATCGATGATTTTCCTACATTGGGCTGGCCCACGATGGCGATTTTTGCTATTTCATTGTCTTGTGTGTCAGATTCTTCAGATATATTTTCAGGGAGTACATCGGCCACCATGTCTAATAATTCGCCTGTACCACCACCTGAAATGGATGATATGAAAACAGTGTCATTAAACCCTAAGCTCCAAAATTCATTAGCCAACATTTGCCTTTGGGCATTATCGACTTTATTAACGGCTAAGATTACTTTTTTAGGATTTTTGCGTAGAATACCTGCTATCTCTTCATCTAAGTCTGTGATCCCTGTAGTTACATCTACAACAAAGACAATAACAGTGGCTTCGTCGATGGCAATTTGTACTTGTCTTCTGATTTCGGCTTCGAAGATATCACTAGAATTTTTGACAAATCCTCCAGTATCTACTACGGTAAAGTTTTTGCCATTCCAGTCTGAAAAACCATAAATTCGGTCTCTAGTCACACCACTAACATTATCAATAATAGATTTTCTCTCGCCAATCAGCCTGTTAAAAAGTGTTGATTTTCCAACATTAGGTCTACCTACTATAGCTACAATTTGTGACATCGTCTTATTTTAATGGCGCAAAGGTAAGATTTTATTTTGAAATAATGGACTTCACATCAAACGCCTATGAATTGACTCATGAATATGGGTATAAAAAAAGAAAGCCGCAAAAAACATTCTCACTCTTTGCGGCTATTTTTTTCATGTGCTGTAAAATTGTCCTGGATAACTCTTATATCAATCTATCCGGATACATAGATGGAGGGTCGAAAAATAGTAATGTCTAACGGTATCTGACGCAAAGTTAAAGTCGAGTATTGTATGAAGTTATATAACTTTTGTTATATGCAAAATACAATATTTCTATTATGAACTAAAATCTTTTAGTTTAAATAATAACAGATCTTAGTTTTTGGTCATTTTCAGCCATTAAAGTTTTTGCAATCCATGCAGCAACTGTTGCATCGTCATTTATTATTTCCTTAATTTCATCAGGGTTCCAATTCTTATTAACAAAATTGGTGTCAAAATTGCCACTAATAAAATCTGGATGTGCCATCACAAAAGCGCCGAAATCAAGTGTTGATGCAATGCCTTCTATTTCATATTGACCAATGGCAGATAACATTTTTTTTAATGCTGCCTTTCTTGTTGTTGCATGTACCGTAAGTTTTGCAAGCATTGGATCATAATAAATAGGCACTTGATCTCCTTCACGATATCCATTATCTACTCTGATACCTTCACCTTCCGGCAAACGGTATTTTTCTAAGATATTTATACTTGGAACAAAATTTTCATATGGATCTTCTGCATATACCCTGAGTTCTATGGCATGACCGTTTATCTTAAGGTCTTCTTGCGTGAATGCCAGTTTTTCGCCCATGGCAATCTTGATCTGCTGCTCTACCAAATCTAGACCTGTGATCATTTCAGTCACAGGATGCTCGACTTGAAGCCTTGTATTCATTTCCAAAAAATAGAAATTCATTTTGTTATCCATCAAAAATTCTACTGTGCCGGCACCTTCATACTTTGCAGCTTTGGCTACATTTACCGCAGCTTCTCCCATGGCCTTCCTGATTTCTGGTGTCAAGATGATACTAGGCGCTTCTTCCACTACCTTTTGATGTCTTCTTTGAATCGAACATTCTCTTTCAAACAAATAAACTGTATTCCCAAAACTGTCTGCCAAAACCTGGATTTCAATATGCCTAGGTGACGTCACAAATTTCTCAATAAAAACGGCACCATTTCCAAATGATGAAGTGGCTTCATTGATGGCTAACTGCATTTGGTCAGCAAATTCTTCATCTTTTGTAACTAATTTCATGCCTTTGCCTCCACCACCAGCAGATGCCTTGACAAGGACAGGATACCCAACTTTGCGAGCAATCTCTCTAGCCGATTCTATATCAGATATAGCATAGTCCGTTCCTGGCACCATTGGGATGCCAAAATCCTTAACTGCATCTTTGGCCGAAAGTTTATCACCCATTATATCCATGGAAAAAGCTGATGGACCTATCAATTTAATGTTGTTTTCTTGTAATTTTAGTGCAAATACGGAATTTTCACTCAAAAAACCATAACCAGGATGCACAGCATCAATATTATGATCTAGGCATATTTTTATTAGTTTATCCTGTCGCAGATAAGATTCATTGCTTGGTGATGGCCCTAAGTGATAAGCTTCGTCAGCCATTTTGACATGTAGTGCATGTTCATCAGCATCAGAATATACAGCCACACTGGTGATGCCCATTTTTTTTAATGTTCTGATCACTCTGCACGCGATTTCTCCTCTATTGGCAACTAATACCTTTTCCATCTTATGTATTTGTTAAAAAATGGGGCTAAGATAGTGATTGGCTAGCAATAATTCAGGCATCACCTGTACAGATAATTAAATAAATTTTAGTGGTGTATAGTAAAATAGCTACAATTCAGGACCAGATCATATGTAAAGTTTATTACATTTTACTTAAAGCCGATATTTTTTCATTTTTATTAATTTTTTTTGCACTACCTTTGCACCGCAATATGCAGTCTTCGCCTCAATGTTTACCAGTTAATTTGTTTGTTTAAGTAATAAAAGATGAGGTACTTATATATATTGTTATTAGTTATTAATGTCGAAATACTGTTGGGCCAATGCGGACTACAGCAGACATTTTCGTTGGCAGATTTACCCAATGAACAGGCAGATACCACAAATGTTTCTATCCTCGTAAATGGTGCCACAAACAATAATCTTGCTACTGCCGCACAAGGTCTTTGTGGTGTGAAGCTCAAATTTAAGCATCCTTTTATGAAGGAGTTGTTTATAGAATTGATATCACCGGCAGGGCAAAAAATTACTCTCACTGGTGGAAACATCGTGGCTACTAATACACAGCTTATTACATGGGATGTCACTTTTGTACCATGTTCTGGAGCAGCTGCACCAGACCCGGGATTTACCGATTATTGGGAAAATGACCAACTTTGGCAAAATCTGTCAATATATACAGGTCAATATTATCCTTATAATGGTTGTCTAGATAGTTTCAATGTAGGTACCGTCAATGGTGCATGGACATTGCGTTGTATAGATTTCGAAGATGAAGGCGCTGGCAAGCTTTTGGATGCTGAGTTGATATTTTGTCAGGATCAAGGCATTTTTTGTGGCGAATGTCATTTGGTACCAGGGGATATCACCAATCCAGATATTATCGCATGTGAAGGTGATCAATCCTTGAAATTGGATCTGAATAAAACTTTTCCAGGCAATGTGTACAACGAGACTGTATATAATTATTCCAATATTGTCTTTGGTGATAGTACTATTTTGGCTTATCAAAATGTACCTGACCTTACCAGTTACTTACCAGGTACATATTTGGTCTGCGGTACTCAAACTGCTAAACTTCAAAACAATGTCTTCCCTGCAGTTGGCTCAAAATATAATAGAAATACCTTAGAGGAACATCTTTTTGAATTGGGTGCTTGTGCATCTGTTTCTTCGGAATGTATGCAAGTCGAAATAAAAAATAATTCCGCTCCTGTAAATGTTTCAGCTTATATCTGTAAGGGAGATAAATATGTAGTGGATGGCCGTTCCTATGAATTTGCTGGAGATTATAATATTATTATTGAAAATGGTGCATGTGATTCATTAGTCAAATTGCAGCTTAATGTCCTAGATATCAGTGCCTTGATCAAGGCGGACAGAGACTCCATTAGTTGTGATGGAAACACGGTTGGAATGGAAGTAATATACAATGGAAGCCCTGTGGGTGATCTCAAGTATCAATGGTTCACCACAGATGGGATTTTGAGTGGAGATAAGTCATTTTTTGTGATAGATGCTGTAAAAGAAGGTACATATTATGTGGAATTGACTGCAACAACGCCTCAAGTCACTTGTAAAGACACCTTGGCTCAAACCATTTATCCAGACAGGACATTTCCAGAAGTTACTTTTGATGTGGATACGATAACTTGCGCCAAAGATACAGTGGAAATTATGGTGGACATTTCGAGGAATACACAGTCCATTACTTGGACATCCAAAAATGGGTCGCCATTCCTTCAAGGTTCCACTGGAATCAGGGTTTGGCAACCTGACATGTACTATATTACCGTGGTTGGTGATAATAGCTGTACTATTACGGATTCGATAATGGTTTTTGAAGATAAAGTATTTCAGACACCACAATTCGCAATAGACACCCTAACATGTTTAAAAGATTCTGCAGACATTACTGCAATATTAGATCCAACGCGAACATTTGATTTATCTTGGCTAAATTCAACACCACCGTTCCAAACTACGCCAAAAATCACGGTCCAAGCAGCTGGCAAATACCAACTCATGCTCACTGATCGCGTGAATGGATGTACTGGTGTATTTGATGCCGAAGTGACAGAAAATAAAATTATTCCATTCATTATAGGTGTTGTCACAGATACCATAGATTGTGTTACAACTTCTGTTACTCCGGTATTAACTGCGGATCAGCCTATAGCAAGTTATCGATGGGTTGGTCAGTCTTTAAATTCAAGTAGCCCTACACCTCAAATAATTTTTGGTGGAACCTATAACGTTACTATAACATCGGCTTTGACAGGGTGTACCAATTCGGCAGTATTTGAAGTGGTGAAGGATACGCTTTTACCTGATATTGTTATTCTGGCGGATTCGATTTCATGCCTTAAGGATTCCGTACAGTTAATTCATACTTCCAATATAGCTTTAAGTACAGTAAGTTGGACAGGGCCATTTGGATTTGCGAGCACAGTATTTTCTCCATTTGTAAAAAGAGAAGGCGTCTATACTGTAGATGTGACGGCAGAAAACGGGTGTAAATCTAAGGCACAAATAAATGTTTACAAATCAAAAGATATTCCAGAGATATTTCTGTTTTCAGACTCATTAAAATGTGGCAGAGACACCTTGAACTTAAGACTGGCTGGGCATAAAAGTCATTACAGTTATGTCTGGACAGGGCCAGGATTGCTCGATAATAATGTACCTAATCCAAGGGTTGTTGCATCAGGAAGTTACGTCGTCACAGTGACAGATACCATCACTGGCTGTACTGATGAAGAAGAAGTAAGCATCGCAGATGATAGGATATATACCACACCTGATATATCAGTAGAAGAGTTGGACTGTGCCAAAGATAGCGTCCAAATCATGCTGAAAAATACGGATATAGTAAGCGTAGTCTATACAGGGCCTAGTTTTACATCAAGTGTACAATCGCCTTTTGTCAGTAGGATTGGTACCTATTATTTTACAATTATAAATCAAAAAAACTGTATAACTAATGATTCTATCACAGTAATAAATAATGATGAAATCCCGATTTTGATGCAAGAGTCTGAACCAATTAAATGTGGACAGGACTCGATTTTGATTAAAGGTTTATCATCTTTAAATGGGACAAATTATACATGGCAGGGACCTTCAGGATTTTCTAGGTCAGGAAGTGATATATATGCTTATATCGGCGGCAGTTATATTTTGAAAGGTACAGCACCTAATGGTTGTGAATCTGAAATAACCTTTGAAATAGGGTACGATACGATAAGTCCTGTTTTCGCTATCAATCCTTTTGATACATTGACCTGTAGGGATTCAGTAATTACGATATCTACAGATTTTAATCCTGATCTAGGCGAGATCAAATGGTTGCCTGTCGACTTAGCAGCTCCGACTATTAATATTACAAGACCAGGGACATATACTGCAATTGCTACTTCCAAAAATAATTGTACAAAAAGTATTACATTCGAAGTGCTGGAAGATAAGACTTTTCCGACATTTGACATTGTATCCACATCTATAAATTGTAAGGACTCAGTAGCCCAAATTGTGGTGAATCCAACATCTGCTTACAAGGATATATTGTGGAAAAATGCAAGTAATCCTATGGTAGTGAATGACGGTGTATTGGATTTTAAAACAACTTTCGCAGGAATTTATAATTTTACAATAACCAATGACGAAGGCTGTCAGGTGGCTAGTAGGATAGAAGTTATAGCCGATACAATAAAACCACAGATTGTTAGTGTAACCGTGGACACCATCAGTTGTACTAATACATCGACAAATATCATGATTGTGTCTAACGATTCGAAATCTACATTTTTGTGGAATGGACCGGAAATCAAGGATAGTCTTACCAATACAGGCAGTCTGAAAATATTCAAAGGTGGCGTATATAATGTGGTAATTACAGGCCAAAATTATTGTAATGAATCTGTCGATGTCTCGGTTTACCAAGATAGTGATTTACCTATTTTTACTACACTTACGGATACTTTGACTTGTGATGACGGCAAGGTCAATATTGCGGTCATTGCCCGTGACTGCTGATCTTAGCTACCTATGGAGCGGACCGAATCAATTCTCTAGCAATCTTAGAAATCCAAAGGTTTTTGATCCAGGAATATATACCGTTACTGTGACTGCAACCAATGGATGCGCCGTTACGAAAGATTTGATTGTAACTGAAGATATACGTACACCGTCATTGATCATACCTGATACCATCTTACTACCTTGCGATAGTTCATCCATTACACTCACGGTTCAGTCAGACCAAGACATCACAAAATACAATTGGCTGTTTCCTGACGGGACATTGCACACCATTGCAAATCCTGTTACTGATGTCCAAGGCATTTATAAAATACAAATTGCTGGTGAGAATGGATGCCCGAGTATAAATAAATCCTTTGTCATAGGTGTTAATACCGTGCCACCTGGATTTAGTTTCCAAACTGATACCATTACATGTAAGGAGCCTTTAGCTACCCTAAAAGCACAAAGTCCAGTAAGTGATGCATCTTATGAATGGATAAGTCCATCAGGCATTATTTATACTTTAGGAGAAATATCGACTGATGAAGCAGGTATTTATAACTAGTAGTTACTGATAAAAATAAATGTAAGGATTCAATAACTGTGATGGTAGGATTGGATACATTAAGACCATTTGTGGATATTCAGCGATCTGGCGCTATACAATGTGCAAGTAAATTGGTGATTTTGGATGCGTCGAGCTCTTCGCATGGAATTGAATTTAGTGGTATTTGGACTACAGTAGGTGGCAATATCCTTCAGCAATCAAGTGATTATAAGGTAGAGGTGAATAAAAGTGGATCTTATACAT
Organism: Saprospiraceae bacterium; assembly: GCA_016717105.1. Taxonomy (GTDB): domain Bacteria; phylum Bacteroidota; class Bacteroidia; order Chitinophagales; family Saprospiraceae; genus OLB9. The sequence goes on from JADKGF010000007.1 coordinate 67,235, forward strand.
TTTCCATTATCAATAATCAAAATGGATGTAGTCGAGACACCGTAATTCAAGTGTCGGATGAACCGCAACAGTTTACTGAAATGGATATAAATTCAGTACCACCACTATGTCCTGAGATTAAGAACGGTACATTGTCTATTGGAGATTTAAATGGGCAAGCGCCTTATACGGTACAAGTAAATGGTGAAGATAAGGGACAGCAATTTTATTTCAATAATCTCTGGTCAGGAAATTATTCAGTAACTATAACCGATAGTTTGGGCTGTATGCTTACAAAAAGTGTAGTAGTTCCACCTGCAACTGGATTAATGATTGACATACCTTTGGTTATTAGTTTGTATTTTGGTGATTCACTATTGTTAAAGCCGATTTTGAGTAATGACCCAAGTGGATTGGCGGTTTTACGATGGTATGATGGAGATTCGCTTCTCTGCGAAGGTTGTACCGAACTATGGGTGAGACCTTTTTTAAATAATTATTACACCTTAGTTTATGAAATCGATGGATTTTGTAGTAAAAAAATAGATGTATTGATCAAAGTAACGAATGATATTGATAAGGCAATTCCCAATATATTTATGCCGAGTTCAACAGTAGGTAATGGCTTATTTTATATACCTCAAGTAAGAGGAATCGAACGCGTCAATAGTTTGCACATCTTTGATAGATGGGCCGAAAATGTATATAAAGCCTATAATATTCAATCGGGAGATAGCTCATTGGGTTGGGATGGATACTTCGATGGCAAAGCATGCCAGCCAGGGATTTATGTGGTCATTGCGGAGTTACTTCTATCCGATGGCACCATCTGGAAATACAAAGGTGATGTGATGTTGGTAAGGTAATGAGCTTAAAGTTTTAAATACTAAATACAATGTTGTGGTATGCATTTTAGGCGAATTCTTTTGATTTTTTGTAAAAATTCATACAATTCTGCATTTTATTATTAATTTTGCGTCGAAGATTAGGCCCTTTGATTATGTAAAGACAATTTTGACGTTATCGTCATAGATTTAATCCGACACCTAAATCTTGAATGTCTTGCTTAATTATCAAAGCTTGCTTCACCCGTTTTTTAAAGGGCTTTTGACACAAAGGCTCTTTATTTTTATCTCTCGCGATGATTTTAATCACTATTTTGATGGATGTGCATCATTTGATAAAATATATGAATGCACTAACTTTGAAATCATTAAATAAGTCATCATGTCAAGAATTCTGGTTCCTATTGATCATTCTCATGTAGCGGAGTCAGCTGCCAATTATGCTGTACAACTTGCGTCGGTTATAGACGCAGAGATAACCTTGATTCATGTTATAAATGCTTCACTTTCCGCTGTTGATAACTATTTTATCGATTCTATAGATGAAGTTTTCAATGTGTCGAATAAAAAATTGCAGCAATTTGCAGACGAACTTGCCGAAAAATTCAATAACAAAGTAGCTATACAAATTGAAGTGAAGTTTGGCGTTCCAGGTTTTGCCATAGCAGATTATGCCAATGCAAACAAAGTAGATTACATTGTGACTGGTATGCGTGATAGGCATAATCTGATCGAAAGGCTCTTGGGCACTACATCCACTATAATTACCAAAATGGCGCAATGTCCCGTTTTATTGATCCACGAGAACACGTATTGGAGAAGACCCGAAAAAGTAATATTTACCTTGGATGATAGCAGTGATTTTGACGAGTCAATCCATAAATATTTGGTTTTCAATAAAACATTTTCTGCTAAAACAGACTTCATTCACATAAGGTCAGAAGACGAAGCTACCCAAAGCCCAAGCAATGTGGTCTTGCAAGAGATGTTTATGGAAAAAGTACCTGAATTTGCTTTCGAAATAAAAACAATTTACGGCGGCGATATTGTACAATCTATCGTAGATTACTCCATATTCGAGAAAGCCGATTTATTGGTCATGGTGCATCGAAAAAGGAGTATTTTGGACGGTTTTTTCAATAAATCCTTAACACTCAAAACCGCTGAAGGCTTTCATTTACCAATAATGGTGCTTGAAGAAAATATTATTTTGGATAAATAAAATATATTAAGCGAAGTTTAACCGTTTTCTGACAATAATAGACGATATTTGTTAAATGAATTTGAAAACCCAAAAATAAATATTCATGAAAATTTTATGTCCTACAGATTTTTCTGAAAATTCGGAACATGCTATTGAATATGCAATACACTTGTCTAATTCATTGAAGGCTTCGTTGTATTTTATCTCATCTTACAAGGTGCCGCAGATTGCAGGTAATCTACATTCTTTAGGTGAAAGGATTGACCATGCGCTGCATGAAGATATGCGTACTTTCGTAAATAAGTTCAGAGATCAGATCACCACTGGCATAGAGCCTGAAATGAATGTAGTTCAAGGGAATACAACTGTTTCTATCTTACATTTTGCGGAATTAAATGATATCGATCTCATCGTCATGGGCATTAAAGGTAGTTCAGGTATAGCCAATATGTTGATGGGAAGTATCACTGGAAAGTTTTTTGAAAAAACCAATATTCCAGTCTTAGCTATTCCCCTGTCATGGAAGTTTAAAGACGCAAGAAATACCATATTATTGAGTTTGGATACAAAAGGAATAGGAAATATCAAATCAATAAAAGCTGCTTGAAAAAATTGAATTCTATCCCAGATACTGTCATAGATGCCTTCCACATGGTAAGACCTGAAGAAAAAGTTGATCTAAATGAAAATACAAAATTATTGCACGGCATTATTAAAAATATAGTGGTAGTCGAAGGCACAGATCCTGTCCAAGAGATCAAAAACTATGTAGATGACAAGGAGATCGGCATATTATCCATGGTAGGCAGGAAACATACATTTTGGGAAAGATTATTGCTTGAATCTAACACAACATCAGAACTGTTTGCGACAAACGTACCAATCTTATTACTTCCTGAATAAATTTATGACTCATATCCCATCCGTTCTAAAAAACGATACATTATCCGAATTGACATTAGCTTTTGACGCTAAAAGAAAATATTTCGATGAAGGTCACACTCGATCTTATGCTTTCAGAATTGCAGCACTAAAACGGCTCTTGACTGCGATAAAGAAGTATGATAAGGACTTGAAGCAGGCCATGTACTTGGATTATAAAAAACCGGCAACTGAGGTATTTATTGGTGATCTTGGCGTAGTGATCGAAGACCTGAAATTTACCATCAGCAGACTGCGCGAATGGATGAAACCTAGCAGTGTCCCAACACCAATAACCATTCAACCAGCAAGTAGCCGTGTATATTACGAACCCAAAGGTGTAGTGGCTATTTTCGGCCCTTGGAATTATCCATTCAATCTGGTCTTTACGCCATTGATCGGTGCTATCGCAGCGGGCAATTGCTGTATCATCAAGCCTGCCCATGAGACACCAAATACGGCACTTCTTATACAAAAAATTATATCAGAAACATTTGAATTTCAGTATATTAGTGTTGCCTTGGGTGAAGGAAAAGTTATCGGTGAATTGCTTTTGAACAATTTTACTTTTAACCATATTTTCTTTACAGGTTCTGCCAATACAGGGAAGTTGATCATGGCTCAAGCAGCTAGAACATTGACACCATTGACGCTTGAGCTTGGTGGAAAATGCCCTGCAATTATAGACTCAACTGTAAGACTTAAAACAGCCATCCAACGCATTCTATGGGCTAAGTTTTTAATGCTGGACAAACCTGTCTGAGCACAGACTATATCCTTGTTCACGAATCTGTGGTCGATAAGTTTTTGACAGAAATGGTATCCGCCATAAAGCTACTTATGGTGAAGATGCATCATTATCCAAGGATTACTGTCGGATTGTTAATTCTGAAAGGACGAAACGCCTTGTTGATTTCCTGTCACTGTGGAGCGATCGTGTATGGCGGCAAATATAATATAAACAGTGCTTATTTTGAGCCAACGGTAATACGTGTTGACGATATGGAAAGCCACATCATGAAAGAAGAAATTTTTGGTCCTATAATGCCTGTGATCGTATGGAAAACCAAGGAAGAAGTGCTCCAAATCGTCAGAAAAAACAGATATCCTTTGGCTTGTTATATGTTTTCAGAAGACAAAAAATTTATCAACTACATCATCGAAAATGTAGAATTTGGAGGTGGATGTATCAATAATGCATTGGCACATTACGGCAATAGCCACATGCCTTTTGGTGGTGTCATGACTAGCGGTATGGGCAAATATCATGGACATCACAGTTTTCTCACATTCTCCAATGCTAAACCTGTTTTGAACTCGGCAAGTTTACTTGATTTACATATATGGTATCCGCCTTACACGGACACTAAAACGACGATAATCGAAAAAGTCGTAGGGTAACAGTGGTGTAAAATGGTAAGCTACAAGATACTTACTCTTTCACCACCAAATTGATCATCTTACCGGGTACAACAATTACACGTTGTAGATCTTTGCCGTCCACATACTTTTTGACATTGTCTAAGGTCAGTGCAATATCTTGGATTTCCTTTGGTGTAAGCTTAGATGACAGCGCCACGATATCTCTTTTTTTGCCATTGACACATACGGGATAATCTACCGTATCTTGTACTAAATATGAAGGCTCGAAAATAGGGTAGGATGCCTTGTGCACAGAAGTATCATTGCCCAACATCTTGTTCAATTCCTCGGTGATAAACGGTGCAAAAGGTGCCAAAAGTACATTTAAAGCAGAAAGTATCTCCTTTTTATTGCATTCCAATCTTTTCAGCTCATTGACACACATCATAAAAGCACTCACACAGGTATTGAATGAAAAACGCTCTATATCTTCAGTTACTTTTTTGATGGTGGTATGCAAGATTTTGTATTCTTCGGCTGAAGGCTGATCTTGTGAAACATTCCAGCCATTTTCACTGAAGAACAAGCTCCAATACTTGCGCAAGAAACGATTGACACCGTCGATGCCTTTGGTATCCCACGGTTTGGACTGCTCGATAGGGCCTAGGAACATCTCGTACATGCGGAAACAATCAGCACCATATTTGGCTACGACTTCATCCGGGTTTTGGACGTTGTACTTAGATTTTGACATCTTTTCCTGAACGATATTGACAGTGAAATATTCTTCGCCATTTTCATCCTTGACCCAATAGTATTTATTTACATCACCAATGACATTGTAACTTTTACCTATGTTATCGTAGTATGCTTCAAATTTTGTTTTTGTCAATCGATTTTGGCCATCCAAATAATCATACACATAAGCCAATCTTATGGGACTTCCTACATTGACATTTTGATTCTCAATATCTTTAATGTTACCAATAAGCGACTGGTCATCTTGGAATTTCAAATTTTCCACATAATACCCATATGCCGTAATCATACCTTGATTAATGAGCTTCTTAAAGGGCTCTATCGTAGGCACATAACCCAAATCATACAAAAACTTATGCCAACATCGGCTATACATCAAGTGGCCTACGGCATGCTCTGTACCACCGACATACAAATCCACATCTTGCCAATAATTGATGGCTTCTTTGGAAGCAAAAGCCTGATCATTGACCGCATCCATATACCGTAGAAAATACCATGATGATCCAGCAAAACCTGGCATCGTATCTGTTTCTAGTGCTAAACCAGGGAATTGATTGACCCAATCTTCTGCTCTCGCTACAGGCGACTTACCACCAGATGCGGGTTGGAAATTTTCGAGTTCAGGCAATTCGAGTGGCAATTTGTCCACATCCAACGCATGCGCCACTCCTTCACTGTCATAAGCTATTGGAAATGGTTCGCCCCAATATCGCTGACGTGAATAATTGGCATCACGGAGTTTATAATTGATCTTACGGCTACCGATGCCCTGAGTTTCGATTTTGGTCAGCATGGCTTTGATGGCGTCTTTGACTTCCATGCCATTGAGAAAATCAGAATTGACCAACTTGCCCAACTTATCCTGTAGTGTTGCACTGGATAATCTGATTTATCTACTACATCGATGATTTCTAATCCAAATTTTTGGCAAAAACCTGATCGCGTTCGTCATCGCTCGGTACAGCCATGATGGCTCCGGTGCCATAGTCTTTGAGTACGTATTCTCCCAGCCAAATTGGAATTTTCTTACCATTGAATGGATTGATCGCGAACGCTCCAGTAAAAACACCAGTCACTTCTTTGACTTCGGCCATACGATCTACTTCAGATCTGCTGCCTACATAATCGATATAATTGGCTACAGCTTCTTTTTGGTCATTGGTCGTAATTTGGGTCACCATATCGTGTTCAGGCGCAAGCACCATATAGGTCGCACCAAAGATCGTATCAGGTCTGGTGGTGAATATTTCCAATTTTTGGTCGTGGTCTACGATATCGAAAAACATCTGTGCGCCTTCGGATCTGCCTATCCAGTTGCGTTGCATGGCTTTCAAGGCATCTGACCACTCTAAGGTATCCAGATCATTGAGCAATCGCTCTGCATACGCCGTGATACGTAGCGACCATTGCATCATAGCTTTTTTCTCTACAGGATGACCGCCACGCTCAGAAAATCCATCTTTGACTTCGTCATTTGCCAATACTGTGCCCAACGCTTCGCACCAATTGACATATCCAGTTTTGCGGTAAGCCAATCGGTAATTCATGAGGACATCGTCTTTTTGTTTGGCACTCATGCCTTGCCAATCTGATGCCGTAAAGGTCGATTCTTGGCTATTGGCAGCTTTGATGGTTTTGTTGCCATCTTGTGCGAAAATAGCTATCAAGTGGTCGATCGGCATAGCCTTATTACTTGTCAAATCGTAGTAATGACTGTACAACTGCAAGAAAATCCATTGCGTCCACTTGTAATAAGATGGATCTGATGTCTTGACTTCTCTGGACCAATCATAACAGAATCCTATATTGTCCAATTGCTCACGATATCTATTGATGTTTTCATCTGTAGAAACAGCAGGATGGACACCAGTTTGGATAGCGTATTGCTCTGCTGGTAATCCGAATGCATCATAACCCATAGGATGTAGGACGTTAAATCCTTTGAGTCGCTTGTATCGAGAAAATATATCAGATGCGATATACCCAAGTGGATGTCCTACATGTAGCCCTGCTCCTGATGGATAAGGAAACATGTCCAGTACATAAAATTTCTGTTTGTCAGAAGAATTATCGACTTTGTACAACTGAGTATCGACCCAATTCTTTCTCCACTTAGACTCAATATTTTCCGGATGATAATGCATGTGAAATTATATTTTTTATTTACCCTGTAAATTTCTGAAATGCAAAATTAAATATTTTGATCGTAAATGTATGAATGTAGGTGAAAAAGTATTGATAGGTGATTTTGGATTATGGAATTTTAATTTTGGATGATAGATGTTTGATTATTGATGATGGATGATGAATTTTTGATGATTACATATTTAGGTTGACATTTTAATAAAAAAACCAATACTCCAGTGGGATCTCGTGGGAACTCGGTGGGAACTCACTGGGAACTCACTGAGAACTCAGTGGGAATACAGTGGGAACGTGGTGGGAGTGGAATTGGTATATGTATTTTTGTAAAATTGACAAACAATAAGCAAAATATCCGCCCTGATGGTCGATGCGACGCTAAAGACATCATAAATCATGTTAAATTGACAAGTTTGTGACTTCGATCCAATGTAATGCTCTAACTATCTGATTAACAATAGAATATTATGTATGTATGTATTATGTATGTATGTATGTATGTATGTAAAATATTTTCAGAAATATTTTGCAAAACATTTGGTCATATCAAATTATTTTATTACCTTGCAAATGTTACAAGAAGATATTACGCGACTGTAGCGCAAAATAACTTCAGGATACCTACAGCATTGGTGAAAAGATAAGAAGATTTTAATTGCGATTCTTGATAAACATTTAACCTAGATATTTGGGTCTAGGTCACATTTTTAGGTTTGTATAAAACGGTGAATATTTAAAGCTTAATCGCTGTTTTTGCACTTTTATATGTTGATGTAAAGAAATTGTATTTTTGTCAGTTTTCAAGACAAGTATGATAAATTATTGCTGTACCCAAAGTGGGTATTTAATTAAAATTTTAATGATTTATGGTATTAAAGCATGGGTTATAGACCAAAAAATGATGTGTAAAACAAGCAGAAAGCTGAAAGATTGCAATGCTTGTATTCCAATATAAAACCAAAAGAAGCGAACAAAATCAAGATAGGCGCTTTAGGAACAAAAGAGGAACACAAAGTTGAGTAACTCTATAATCAAAGCTAAAGATACTAAAAGTTGGAATCGTCTTATCGGCCAAAAGTATAAACTAGCTCAAATAAAAAAAGAGCCTGACTTAATATCCTACATAAATAGGATGGCAGACTCTCATATCTGACCGATATAGAGTCAAAAGTAAGGTCTTTATTTGTATTTGGATAGTTTTAATAATTTTAATTTCTAAATATTCAAAAAAACAACATGAACAAGTTGAAAGTTTTCTTTTTCACATTTTATGCCTTGCTTTATTGATTGGAATTTATTCTTGCCAAAAGGAGAAAAGTGACATTTTAAACGGTGCAGAAAAAACAAAGATTAATAATGGAGCTTCTATAACATTAACTGGTGTTCCACTTAGTAAAGGAGAAATTCAAGAACTATTAAACAGGAAGAGTGATAGTTCCATAAATGTAGATGCTCGTTCACTGCTTGCTTCAACATGTTTTGAACAACCAAGCGGGAATTGCGCCCAACTATCAGGTCAAACAGCTATAGGTAGTTTACCCGCTCAACTTTCCCTGCTCTGTCGGTTTGAGACCTGCATGTAATGATATGCAAATTACCTTTGATGTACTGCAATGTTATGATTTATCCACAGGTCTTTGGTCTTTTAGTTTCTCAAATTTTTCTGCAGACATTGGAAATTGTCCAGCTTTTATAGCTTGGTTTAACAGTCTTTCTCCAGCAGACCAAAGCTCACAGATAGATAATTGGGAATACAGTCTTTCGGAAGTAACAGAGCAAACTTACATTCAAAATTTCTTTTTAAATTCCCCTGTTCCATACATGACGTGCCCTAAACAGACATTTAATTCGGAATTTTCAACTGAAATATGTACATATAGATGTTTAACCTTTAAAAGTGATGGTAAGCCGGTTATAATAAGAAATTTTTGTGGTTCACAATGTTGTATTAGATCAATTGAAGGATGCATTAATGTTTCTGGTTTTTACCAAACGCTTGGGCCTCCTACTTTTACTACAAAAGGGGCTACGTGTCCAGAAGATTTTGAACTACCAAACTGTCCACCGAACAGTATATTATTAGACAAAAAGTGTGGTAAAGTGTGTGGCCCACATTAAGCTTTTGGATGATAGGTAACTAATGAAATTGAATTATTTTGTTTATTTTCATTGGTTGCCTATTTCATCTTTTATTATCATTTATTTCAAAATTCAATATCATGAAATCAATATTTATTACCTTATTCTGTATTACCACGCTTCAAATGCTTTCACAGACATTCAGACCCATTAAGTGGAAATCTGATAATGTAATCTGGAGTACCTATTCTATCGTTCCTGAAATCGAAACACAGGTAATTTCGCCCAGAATGTGGTTTCACAATAACAATTTACCTTTGTTTGATGGCGGATATATTTATAACCTAGCAAATCTTTTTAGCGATCAAGGATTTCACGGCTATTATGTGCAGAAAATTGATTTTAAGACAGGTCAGGAAATTTGGCAAAATAGTAGGTATTTTAAATTTACTGATAACCCTAAACCAGATCGAGAGTACGCATCGAGTCCTTTTGTAAAAGATGGAAGTTTGGCTTTTTACGTTATGAAGGAGTTTTCAGCTTTCAAATATTTTTTTTGGGGAAGGGGAACACTAGGCAAAGCTAAATATGATATCGTAGATGGCGATTCACTCAGTTACGAACACACAAATCCTACGGATACGTTAAATAAAATTCTTTTTCCAGGTATTCCAGGTTTTGGTAGAGACGTGTTTTTATTTGAGAATGGAGATAATACAAATTACATAGTTATCAATAGATTGTGTCCGTTAAATTGTGAACTGCTCAATCTTGCATCCTACACACTAAATGCAGAAGGCCACGCTATAGATAGCACAATTAATGCCATATCAATGGGAAGGAGTATAGAAAGGGTGCAAACATACAAGCTGACGGAAAATAAGCTACTTTTGGTTGTTCAATGCCCTGCTACACAAGCAGGTGAAAAAGATATCGTTAAGATGATGGTAGTTGATTACGAGATGAATATCGAAATTGATATTGATATAGCAGACCATTTACCATCACGTAAAGAATTGCGCTCGTTATCACTATTTGAAAATGCTTTAGCAGGTGATAAATTTAATTTGCATGCGCAATATATTGATTCAAGCTTAGTCATATTTAATTTTGACCTTAACGGAAATTTAATGGAAGAGATAAGTATTCCTCCTGAAAATGATAGTGAGATAAACTTACAAAGCATATATAGTCTTCCAATGCAAACTGGTAGTGGTAGTGTAGTATGTATCAGCGAGCAAAAGACCGAAGAGACGTCATTTAAAATCTATAAATCTGATGGAGTTGGAAATTTAATATTAAAGGAGGATTTAAAAACGATGGATCCTACCGACTCATATCGAATTTCTTATTTATTTTGGGCTCCAGACAATAATTTACTGCTGCACATCAAACAAATCGATACAAAACAACTCGGACAGGATGTAAAGATGGATTGGCTCTCCAATGTGCTTTTAGATACGCGCAAAATGGGCATCATATCTACCACGGATGATGTTTTTGCAAATAATCAACTAAAAGTATATCCCAATCCGTCAAGCAGCTACATTCAAATACAGGGCTTACAAGAAGAAGCAAACGTCATCATACAAAATATAGATGGTCAGGTCATCAGAAAATTAATTACTAAAGGAAGTGAAGTGGATATCAGAGATCTACCAAATGGCGTTTATATTTTTGACATACAAAACAGCAATGTTAACGAAAAACACAAAGTAGTGAAAATCTAATGGACTCCGATCGTCGCAGTTTTTAACTGCGATAGAATGCATTAGTAATCCTGCTATTGCAGGACAGGTCTTTTAATTCCAAATACGGAGACACATTAAAATAGATATCTTTGCATCAAATATCGCGAAGTAATGCAAGGAAGTAAAGATAAGAATCTAAATTCTTTACATTTTTTTACTTTAACAATAATGTGTATATGATGAATTGTAAAATCTGTCCAGCTTTAGCAGGAATCGTAAAATATGGGATCGAAGTCGCAGAACTTGTGACGCTGTGGCGTTACTTCGACCATCGAAAATAACTATAAAATTCAAAAATGTTCATGCCAATATTTAAAAAATTCATTTATATTTCAATATTCTGCCAAATTGCATATTCTTGTAAAAATGAACCTAAAAAACTAGAGTTTATTCCTATTCACATACATTTCTATAAGGATACCTTAGATAAATCTATAGACCAAAGTTATATTGTAAGAAATTATAGAGATACAGAAAGTGTTTACAAAAGTTTAGACAGTTTTTTTTGTAAAACAATGTATAATGAATTTGGAAATTACAATTCAATTTCTATGATTTTTTATAAAGAAAGTAAATTTACTAATCTAAGAGAAATTGAAAAATACGACCATATCATAGACCAATATTCAACGGAACATGACAAAATTTATAAATTACAAATTTATATACAAGACCTAGAAATATCGAGATATCGGAATTTTGATGGGTATGAAAAAAAAATAGGATCATTTAAATGTGAATGATCATTTCTGAGCTGATTGGTCATTTCCTATTACTGACTTCGGTGGAAACTGTATTATTGATAACGGGCGAAATAATAAATTTGATACTTCGATCAATGATGTAGCCGCAACCTAAACCCAGCCCACAAATCAACAAAAAGATCATTGCTTTGTAACAGACTATACTTACCAAAACAATTGGATAAAAGTAGTGTTTCTATTCGCAATTAATAAGCAACCGAATCTTATACAAAAATGCATACAGGCAAAAATTATACATTTAAAGAAGTGATCCTATGGACACGTAGAGATATTTTTTTATTGTTGTTTATAGCTGCGATTCCTACTGCATTGTATCAGGCGTTTCATTGGAAATGGCTTACACTGCCTTGGTTGCCCATCGCATTGCTTGGTACTGCCGTAGCTTTTGTCATCGGATTTAAAAACAATGCTTCGTACGATAGACTTTGGGAAGCACGCCGGATTTGGGGCGCTATCACCAATTACAGTCGCAGCTGGGGAATTATGGTCAAAGACTATGTCACCAATCACCATGCAAAAAATCAAATATCTGAAGATGCTTTGCGCAAAATTCATTTGACGTTGTATAATCGACATTTTGCATGGCTAACGGCATTGCGTTACCAACTCAGAGAACCCAAACAATGGGAAGCCATAAATCTAGCCCACAACCGCGAATATAGAGACCAGTGGTTTCGTGTAGAAGAACAAGAAAATGCGATGAGTGATGCCATAAAACCTTATTTGAATACCGATGAGTACAATTTTGTCATGTCAAAAACCAATAAAGCGGCTCAAATATTGATGTTGCAATCTGTGCACTTGCGTGAATTGTTGGAGCAAGGATATATCGAAGACTTCAGACACATGGAATTAGAAAAGTTATTGGTTGAGTTTTATAATCAACAAGGTGGTAGCGAAAGGATCAAGAACTTTCCTTATCCTCGTCAATATGCCAGTTTGAATCTTTGGTTTATCAAGATATTTGTTGCTTTGATACCATTTGGATTGATCCAAGAATTTGCCAAAATGGGTGATGAGTTTATATGGATGACGATTCCTTTTTCCGCTTTATCTGGTTGGATATTTACCACGATGGAGCGTATCGGAGAAACCAGTGAAAATCCCTTCGAAGGAAGTGCAAATGATGTACCTATCACGTCTATCAGCCGCAATATCGAAATCGATTTATTGGAAATGTTAGATATTAGCCATGAGTTGAAACCAGTCCAGATACAAAATAAGATTTTGGTGTAGGAGTAATTGCTTTAAATTCTTTTGCTTAAAATAAATTTCATTTGTAATATGGACCTTTGATGTTAACAATAAGGTTTTTATTTACTTGTGCATTTTCAACGAAACCAAAATATTGAAAGCCATATTCTTTAAAAATCAAGGCATCCAATAATCTAAAGATATCACTACTTATCTTATTCTCACGATAAGCTTTGACAGCATAATTATTTAGAAGTTCAAACATTTTAGTGTAATCTGAGTTTTTATGCCTTAATACATGGGCAAAAATAAGTTGCACTCTTTCATAACTTCCATTGCCAAAATCAAAATTATTTATGAAACCATTATGCAAAGTACAATATTGCTCAATTATTAAAAAATTGATTAGATCAACTTGGTATAGCATACTATCCAATGATTTATTAATAAGGTCATTGTTCCATTCATTAAATCTGAATAGAGCATAATAATCTCGATATTTTTGATCAAGGTCAAAGGCTTTGTTCATTATATTGTATAGTGAATATGCTTGAGTATTGTTTTTGAAATATTGGGATTGAGCATCTTTAAGTAAGATATTTACTTTGTCAATCAAGTTTTTTCTATTTACCATATTATATAGCTCAAGAGTTGATTCAACTGAAATTGTGAATCCATATTTATATTTTAAATCAGGCAGGCAATGTAGAAAAAATGTAGTGTCATTATTTTGTAGTGATGCTATCAAAAGCTTTTCCATTTCCTTTGGCTCAAACCGTGAGTTGGAGTCTAAATCAATATAAAATTGCTTTACGTAGGTTATACTATCTACTTTGGTTAGTATTGACTCTTCAAGTCTCTAAAATTAACTGGGCAATTGCTTGGTGCTAAGAGAAAGAAGCATATAACTATTTTGATAATTGTTGAATTATTTGAAGTAAGTGTCATCATTTTAAATTTTTTGTAATAATACTTCAATTAATACTCAATCGCTTCATAATCAAAATGAATTCGTCTCTCTTGCGCCTGGAAATTGGCACGGATACACCGTTGGACATCAAGATACTGCCACCTTCGTCCCTGACCAATTTTACAACCTGTGTCAGATTGACCAATATTGAATTATGTGTCCTCATAAAATGGTGATGTTGGAGCATTTGTTCGTATTCTCCCAAGCTTTTGGCGACCAAAAGTTTTTTATTTTGTTTCAAAAAGATGGTAGTATAATTGCTACTTGCCTCCAAAAATATAATATCTGATACTTTGACAAATTCTATCGTCTCAGCAGTAGGTATCACGATGATACTTTCTTCCATACTGCGTGTATTGGATGTATTTATCTTTTTTTCGGTTTGTTGAGCGAACTTGGTCAGTAATCTATCCACACAGTTTTCGAGATCTTGTATTGCTATAGGTTTGGTAAGATAATCGAAGGCACTTACTCTGACGGCATCTATGGCATAGTGGCTGTAGGCTGTAGTGAAAATGACTTCAAACATGATTGGACTCAATTCATTGAGCAATCTAAAGCCATTTATGCGCGGCATTTCTACATCCAAAAACACAACATCTGGCATCAAATTGGTAATCATGTTTTTACCTTCTTCCGGAGATTGGGTAGTACCTATAACCTCTAAGCCCGGGCAATATTCTGCGATTTTATATTGTAATAACTCCAAGCTGTCCAATTCGTCGTCTATGATAATTGTTTTTAATGCCATGATAATCAGTTATTTAATGTATATCTTTATTTCTACTCGTGTGCCTGTTGCCAATCCATCGTCTTCCAGATCATAAATGGACATATCTGAAGGTTGATAGCATGCACCATTATGGATTTTAAGTCTTTGGGTCGTGATGTTGATGCCCTCACTTTTACGGATGTTTAGTGCCTTGAAGGATTGAGAAGCTTTACGACCTATACCATTGTCTGTGATGCGATAAATGATGGCATCATCAGTTTTGTTTGCTTCAAAAGTGAGCTTCAAATCTGGATGAGTACTCGGTATCAGACCGTGCAATATAGCATTCTCGATGAAAGGCTGCACTAACATCGGCGGCACCTGCGTATCGTTCATTAAGATTTGTTCATCGATTATAGTCTCAAACGCAAAAATGTGCCTAAATCTCATTTGTTCGAGGGCTACATACCATTTTAATGTGTCGAAATCTTTGGAAAAAGGTACTAGTTCGTTTCTACTACTGTCTAGGGTATTTCTGATTAATTTCGAGAATGTATGCAAATATTCAGATGCCGATCTTTTATCATTTTTTGAAATAAAATTGTCAATACTATTGAGACTGTTAAATAAAAAATGTGGGTTCATTTGAGATCTTAATACTTCTAGTTTTACTTCATTGAGTTGAGTTTGAAATTGCTCTATATCTAGTTGTTTTTGAATGTTTTCTGCATGGAGATTTGCAATATGCATTCTTGATTCATTCAGTTTTTTCTTTTGTTGATATCTGAATGAAAAAAATGCATAAATACCAGTTGATATTACGAAAAAAGAAAGGCCAACAAACCACCACGTTTTGTACCAAGGCGGATACACTTTCATATTCAATGCATGAATTATGGCAGATTGTCCAGTAGAAATATTTATGGCTTTAATTTTAAGTTCGTAATTGCCTGATTTTAGGAATTGGTAGGTTATCGATGGTGTGGATACTTTTTCCCATCTGTCGTTGCCTCCTTTGAGATAGATATAATATTCTGTAGCTGCTACATGCCACAAATCCATAATGCTGAATTTGACTTCAATTTTATTGGACGCTTCTTCTAAGTCGATGTTTAATGGTTTTTCGGAAGTATAAGTCAGTGGATAATTTTTTTCATTCACAATCAATTCCGTAAGTTTCAAATCCATTGGTTGTTCTTTATGTTCCATGGGCTGCACCACAGTCAGTCCTAGGTGTGCAGAAGCAAATATCAATTCACCATTCAAAGTTTTGAGACTTCCTGTTCGATAATATTTAATCGTATTTCCTTGATCTGTAGATGGAGAAGTCACTTTTTTAGTTTTTATATTTACAAAACACAAACCTGCACTTTGGGTACTGATTGCTACTGTCATTTTTTGTTGTGAAGGCAGGATATCATAACAAATATTATCACCCATTCCATCAGAAACATCGATTTTGCTCCACTTCATACTTTGTGTATTCAATATGATGAGCCCATGATTGGAAGCTAAGAGTATAGTATCTTTCGAATGTTGATGTAGATCGCGGTAGCTAGCATCTACATTTGATATATTTGTTCCTAGGTGGCTCCATTGTTTTACTATTTTGCCACTTCGTTTATCGAATAATTGAAGCCCTTTCATGTAGGTAATGAGCCATAGATGATCTTTCCCATGCGGCAAGATGTCATAAACAGTAGATTCAGTTTTGCTGGCAGTTGGCACGAATTGTACATCATATTTTTTAATGGCCATACGTTTTGGGATTAAATCGAGATATGCCCTCTTGAATGTGTCCCAGCCAAATCGTTGTGTCATTTTCCACATAATTGCTCCGAATATACCGCCCAAATGCCTTACCATCTACTACCTTTTTTACTTTATGATTGTCAATGTCAAAGGAATAAATATGATGATTCAAATCTCCGAAAAATAATGTTTGACCATCTGCTGTAAATAAAGAAGATGTATATGTGGCAGCATTATTTTCAAACCAAATATGTTTTGGATTCTGCAAATGGCGATCCAGTCTTACTATACCCAAGCCTATGTAACTGATATAGATATTGCCATCGGCAGCTTGTATTAGGTTTCTAACATGATTGGATTCCAGTGTTTCAAAAAGGTCTATTTGATCGCCAAACAAACCGTCCATAACTTCTTGATTATAAACTTGATACATATACTGTCTGTAGGGATTGTAAATCAATAAATCAGCGCTCGATGTCACAAAATTTTCAAATTGGTCAAAAACCAAAGGTGGACTAGGTGCACCATAAGCATAACCACCTTCTAGACTATGCGGTTTGTGCTTCTCAGTATAAAGGATGTCAAACCTGTCTTCCGCATCGATATATCGGGCAATACCCACATTTTCTCCCAAACGCACCCATAGTACACCATGATTATCTACAAAATAGTTGTGTACCCAAGTAGCGTCAAACTCAAGTTTTACTTTTGATTTATACGGAAATGAATAGGTGTGCCATTTATTTGACACCAAATCATATCTTTTGAGCCATCGCTGTGGGTGAGGATGAACAAATTGTTTTACCCATAAATTTTGGGCCTTATCCTTAATGATATGTGCCTTTCCAATGCACTCATCAAAAATGGGTTCTTTTTGTGGATTATGGGTACTACAAGTAACTTTCAATGTGGCTGCATGGATACGCACTACACCTAATTCCGTAGTAGAAAACCACCAATTGTCATTGTCATCAAAGTATATACCATCTGGAATGTTTGCAAAAGGCAGCTCAAGTAAAGGTGTGATGTCTTCAAACGCCTTTCCACCATTTTTTAATCTAGCAATGTAATCGCTACCCGCTACCCAAATATCACCTTTGGACGTGACAGATATACCACCAAATAGAAGCCTTTTCTTCCCATTTACAATGATACTATCTTGAAAATCGAGAAATTTATCTTGCTCTTGATTGTATTTTTTGATACCTTGATTCCATGTATATACAAAAAGATTGTTTGAGTTATCTTCAACCATCGCACCAAATATATTTCCGTCTTCTTTCTTAAAATAGGACTTAAAGTGATGGCCATCAAATCGCTGTATATTATTCCAAAAAAGCCACATAAAGCCTTTTTTGTCACGGAAATAGATCGAATTTACATTGGCTCCTTCCTTTTCTGTATAATGCTGAAAATGTAAATATTTGAGTGGTAAAGGCTGACTTTGGACAACTGAAAGAAATAAAAATAACAAGGAATAATATATAAAAAGTATAGCCCCACATCTTTTGATGTTGATACTAAAGCAACACTTTATTTTTTTACTCATCATGAGTGGTTTATCTAAATTTACCCATCCTAAATCCTTTCCTTACAATGGAAGTACATTTGAATTCTTTGAGTTGACCTATAAATTTATTTAATTTATAAAGGTGCAAGTTAATAATAAAATAAAATTTAACTGGATGGTTATTATTAAAGCACTAGTTGAAATAGTGCGAAAATTTTATCAATTATTCTACACGCCTTCTCTCTTCGGCGGCACTTGATTTTTTATTTAAGTTTGACTTGACTTTCGAGCTTCCAAAATTGTATCTGAAAACGACCTTGTAATTAGCCCTTGCAAAAATCATATTGTTAGAAAATTCGTTTTTTGTATTCGGGTCTATAAAACTAGATCTAAAACGCATACTATTCAAGACATTGTCCACGCCAATTGTGAAGGATGCATTTTTTACTTTTTTAAGGATGGCGATATTTAAGGTTCCAAAAGCCTTATTTTGGAATGGTCCGAAAAATCCACCTGAATTATAAAATCCGCCTATCTCAGTAGAAAAAGATTTTGGTAAGGTAAATGCATTATTGACAAATAAATTGGCAGACAAACGTTGGATTTTAATGTCTGAAGACTCATAAGTGCCATAAATATTTTGTGCAAATCCAGTCAAATTTATATTGATATCCCACCATTTTATGACCGAAATAGGGTATGCAATCGTGGCGGACAAAGTAGTAAATTTATCAAAATTCCGCACTTTCGCAATAATGTTGTTGGACGAACCCTGAAGAGCAGGCACGAAACGCGCTATTGGGTTTTGGTCTATGGCATATTGGAGCGAAAAGACTTTATTATTGTACTTGTATTCTGCACTCACAGACTGAGATAATACGGGCAAAAGGGTAGGATTGCCAGTGACAAATGATGTAGGGTCAGTAAAGAGTATAAATGGTGCCAAGTCATTAAATGTGGGTCGAGTGATGCGCCTCGATGCTGATATATTGATGGATGACTTTTCAGAAAGTGCATGACTTACAAAAATGCTTGGAAAAAAATACGGTAAATCCCTATCTACAATGATGGAATCACGTTCATTTCTGATCGTAGTATTAGACGATTCATATCTCAAACCCAATTTATAATTTGTCTTATTCGATAGCTTGCCACCGACGGAGGTATATGCCGCTACTATATTTTCTTTCATCGCTGCATAACTCGAATATTGAGGTTGACGACTCCAAACTTCATTGATTAAATAGTCGACCGATACTTCATTTTCAAAGCTCGAAAGTGTTAGTTTCGCTCCTGATTCAAAATTCAACTGACCGACTTTGTATTCGTAATCCAAGGCATTGACTAAGACTTTGATTGGTGTACTTTTAAAACTTTTACTATTGGCGCTGATATCGTTGTTTGTGGTCGGTAAAACATATTGATTGGTGTAGATAGTAGGATTTTCAGTTGTATAAGCCAATAAATCTGAACTTATGTTGAGCAAACTTTTATTAGAAAATGTATGTGAAAATCCAAGACTTAAACCACCATGCTGCCAATCATTCTTTTCGAACTGCGTACTCAAGATGGTATTGTCATAGTTTTTGTTTTTTGTAATTACAGCTGTACTTCGGGCTTCCATGGCCCAATTATTAAAATAACCATTAGCACCCAATGAAAGAGATGATTGACCAAAAGTATAAGTAGTACCAATTCTCAAGGTGCCAACATTTCTTTCTGGGTTACGGTCATTTATCGTAGCAATATTAGTAGTATTGCCCCCAGAAAAGATAGTTCTTTCAAATCTAAAATCCTGACTCTGTTGATTAGCGCTCAGGGATGCATCTATGTATGAAGACCATTTTTTTGTGTTGAATGTAACAGTAGCATTGGTGTTCCCGATGAAACCTTTATACCCGCCTACAGCAAGTCCAAAATTGCCGTTATAGCCTTCGCTTTCACTTTTGATGAGTACAATATTGATAAATCCAGCATTGCCTTCAGCATCAAAACTAGCAGGTGGTGTAGTGATGATTTCGAGTTTTGCAATATTATTGGCATTGATGCCCGCTAGCAATCCGATAAGCGCATCTTCCTGGATGTATTGCCGTTTACCATTTATCATTACTACGACACCATCTCTACCAGCCATCGAAATGATGCCACCTTGCCTATTTACAGTCATACCTGGCGATCGCTCTATGATGTCCAATGCACTACTACCTGCAGTCAGTGCCGAACTCTGGACATTGATCACCAATCGATCTACTTTTCTTTCATACATAGTCTTGCGCGCACTGACTTGTATCTCATCGATGGTTTGGGCTGATTCAACCATCAGAATACTTTCCAATACCACTTTTTGATCTTTGACTATTATATTTTCAATTACTTTGGATTCATATCCCAACATGCCAAGCTCCAAAAAATAGTTGCCTGGTTCAACTTTAGTTAATACAAAATTTCCCTTTTCATCAGTGACCGTACCAGCGACAAATACCTTTTCGATAGAGTTTTTGAGTACAACTGAAGCATAGACTAAAGGTTCATTGGTGGATACTTTTAAACTGCCTTCAAGCGTATTTTGAGCTTTGATGGAAGTACTAAATAAAAGCAATATTACATACGAAATGGTCTGAAATTGAAACATGGTATTGGAGTTTATTTGTTATTTTGATGGACTTGGAGGGATATTACTGGGAACAACATTTTTTACTGGCGGCACACTCTTTAGATAGGTATAGATAGCCTGTACATCATCATCGGTCAGTTTTGCAAAATTTTGAGATGGCATTGGAGGTAGCAGTGATCGCCCGTTTTCCTGTCCTTTGAATTTTCCTTTGGTCATTGCAATCTTAAATTGTTCCAATGACCAAGTCCCTAAGCCCGTCTCATCTGGGGTAATATTGCTTGCAAAAGATACGCCCCAAGGTCCAACTGTAGCTGTATTATCTGGATAAAATAAGGTCCAACCGCTCTTAAGCGCATCATTGGGGATCGGAGGCAGTTGATTGGAAGATGGAAAACCAGAAAGCAGCAACTCAGGAATCAATTCTGGACCATGGGCGCCCATACGCTTTGGTGAGTGGCAGTCATTGCATCCTAATGTAGTAACTAAATACTGCCCTTTTTTGATAAGGCTATCTTGAGTGATTATCGTCTGGTCTTGTCCTTTTTCCACTTTTGATTGGTTGCATTGTGTCAAGGCCAATATAAATGCTCCGAATACGATGCTGTAAATTAATTTTGTTTTCATGAGTATAAATATATTTGGTATGTGAATAAATTTAAAAATGTTATTACGTTTCCTGTATTTTTCCTTAAAGTCCAGGGCAATAAACTAGCTGGTTAAAAATTATTTAATCATAAAGATAGAAGGTCAATAAAATCGAATATTGACCATTGATTGCAAGTAGGTAAGCGTTTTGTTTTTGGTAGGATTTATTGAGATTTCACGAATCTATATAGCACATACTTAGCGAAGGAAAATGATTGTCTTCATTATCGTGCAAACAATTGTTTTAATTTTTCCCGGCATGGTTTTTCTACAAAATAATAAGATAGGGTAGAGACTATAATGATTGCTATGAGATAAATGATACAAATCCATGTTCCATTTCCAAAAGCAAGCTTTACACTGCCAGGGCCTCGATATTGATTACCCATTGCTGTAATAATTGGTACAGCAACAAAGAACATAATAAATCCATGCATCAAATAAATGGAATAGGAAATATCTCCCAAAAATTGAAATACTTTGTTTTGTAAAAAGGAATAAATTTGTCCCTTATTCATCGAAAATGTCCAAACTACACCTGCGAAGGCAGCTACTATTAAAATATCATTTGCTCCAATATGCATAAGGACAACCATCAATAAGAACATAATAAAACTGGCAAAATCACTTTTCAAAAATTTTGCGAATATCCCAGATTTATATCCAATATATACTACCATGCCAGCCATAAAACCCGCGATACATCTTAACCATCCGTAATCATACGTTACATCCAGATTGTGTGGTACTAAAGCTGTTGGGTCGAAAGGATTAACTCTAGGTAGCCAATACATAATGGCAAGGTATAAAGCTAAAGACAGGGCAGATAAAACTATCCATCCGCTGCGCTTGTACCTGACTATGTATATCGACAGAATCGGAAATATGACATAAGCCCACCATTCTGCACTGATACTCCATGAAGGAACATTCCAAGTGAATATGCTTTGTAGGCCCATCGAATGAAGTAAAAGCAGGTGTGAGGGTATGGCAGCATAATCATTGATAGGGCTAGGTGGTTCATTTTTTAGGTAATAGGCCAAAACTGTAAACAGCAAGGTAAACACATGTAGTGGGTAAATCCTAGCAAATCTGGCTCCTAAATATTGCCAATAATCTTTTTTGGCAATTTTGGTGGCGAATACACCACCATATACATGCAAAATAATAAAACCACTCATTATAAAAAATAAATCTACCATCAAGTAACTTTTGCCTAATATCATCGTTGTTTTTGCGTCCACAAAATTGGCGCAGACAGAGTCAAAATGATAGATAGCCACCATCATAGCCGCAAGGCCTCTCAAAGGTGTAAGGTTAGAAATAGTAGCGACATTTGTATTCATCAACCCATAAAATTTTTAATCCCCGCAATATAGCTCTTTGCCTAGTTTGATATTGGAACATTTATTAGATGGTCGGATAGATTGAGTTTTTGGTATTTTCAAGTTATCGTAAGTAATTAAATTACCTTTGAGCATTGAGATTTTAATAAGCTCTTTCCTTTACATTTTTATCATTTTTTTGAACATAGGTGAATATCCATTAACTTCAATTTTCAATATATAAATTCCTGGGAGCAAACAATATTTTGAGATATCTTCAACAATATTATGGTCATTTAAAACCAACTTTGTTTTTAATGGGTAAACAATTGCGATGTTGTGGATGGGTAAATTTGAATTTATTTGGATGTTTTCTGTAAATGGGTTGGGACTCAACACTATTTTGGTTTCATAGTTGTCCACACTAGAAATACCAATACATTTACATTCATAATTGATGGTATCTAAAATAGTATTTTGATTCATATCATCGCAGCTACTACCAGGTTCTGGACTTTTAGGGCAGATATCCTTGGCATCGCAAGTACCATCATCGTCTTCATCCATGAAAATGCCGCGACATGTGCAGTCTGTTTGGATTTTGTCATTTGATGTACATATATCATTGTCATCGCAGCTACTACCAGGTTCTGGGCTTTTAGGGCAGATATCCTTGGCATCACAAGTACCATCATTGTCTTCATCCATAAAAATACCTTGACATGTACAGTCTGTTTGGATTTTATCATTTGATGTACATATATCATTATCATCACAAGATACACCAATATTTTGGTCAAATTCAATGCAGAAACCTTGATCCATACAATTGCTCTGCTTAAAATTACCATTCGTTGTACTAATTGGTGTTATATAATTTATTGTGGGCATTGAGGTTAGGTCAATTTTATTTTGGAAATAACTTGCAGTCATATCAGCAATATTTGTTCCTTGAATAAAAAGATGGTATGAAGGGTCGATGTAGGTTTTAAACTTTGTATAGCTTGATTGAATACTGTCAAAATTCATTCCTGAAATAACTTTACTTAAATCTCCATTACCCAATATAAATGGCTTTGAAACAGACGTGTCTAAGACGGCATGTCCGCCGCCACAAACCACAAAACTCAGATAATCAACATTTGCATTTTTAAATCTTGTTATTACATCTTTCACGCCATTGCAATATATTGATTTGTTTACCTCATTTAGCAGCCATCCTGAGTGATAAGAAATTTTATCATCTAACAAACCCTGAAAGTGAATGACTCTAGTTTTGTCATCCATATCAATAAGTTCTCCAAATGGATTATTAGTATCGGGACCATCTACAGGGTATGCAGACGCCCATAATGAAATAGCTTTCATTGTGTATGTTTTTTGAACCATATTGTCAGCTACCCAAAAGTTTAGCCCATCAAGTTTATTAATTGGCGCTTTAAGGTTATTGTAATTACTAATATTTCCTAAACCTAAATTCATAACCATGTGAGAACCTAAGCTTTGACCTAATCCATAGAATTCATTTGGATTAACATTATATATATCAGCGTGAAAGGACATATATTTTGCTGCGGCAGTAGCGACTTGTACTCCCAAATAAACTGCTGCTGGAAAAATAACTTTTGGTTGATTAGCTGCTGTTTGTTTTCCCATTTGGGCTTCAAGGTATTTGTACTCAGCATTAGGATTAATGTTAGGATTCTCAAAGTAAGCAACCACATAACCTTTCATAAGGTATTGGGTTACTGTGGTCAAAAAAGGAAATTCAGAAAAATTGGCATTAGCTCCTCCAATTGAGATAAGTACACAAGGCCTTTTTGCTGTGCTCGCTTTTATAGGCTTAAGAATAATCATCTTAAGATTTTCTATATAAAAGCTAATTAGATGATCCTGTTTTGTAAACTTTACACTTGATATTTCCACATTTCCGACAGTTCTGGTATTCCCATCTTTTGAAACTTCACTCATTGCCTGAGCATATCGCATGGAAGAGAAGAAGTCTTTTTGAATTGTAGTCAGATTCTGGTTTTCGGTAGTATTTGGTATACAAAAATAATCCGTATTGGTAGTGAAATAATCATCTAATGTAGAATTTATATATTGTCTTTGACCAAATGCATTGGTTTGTAATGAAAGAATTATATATGCAGTCAAGAATAGAATTAAATGTTTCATAAATAAGTAAATCAGAAAATTATTTAATATGTTTTGTAAAAATAAAATCCTAAAGCTTAATTCTTGGGAAAAAGAAGTAAATGTAACATTTAATTCTATAAACAATAATTCTAAGCAGGTTTAATATCTAAATTATGAAAAATTGAATCAAAATTAACTGCTTAAAATATAATTGAATCTATATTTTACTTCAATTGAAGGATATTTTAAAATTTTATATTTAAATACATAGATACCATGATAAAGCTGATGTCATAAGAAATTTTTAAATCTAGAACATTTGGCTAAAATAAATTGAATAAAAAACCCTGCCTAAATCACTGCAAAACCAGCAAAAAATAAAGTAAAAAAATGATGCGATATTTTCACGATTATTTATTTTTAGTACAAATTATCTACCCACCATTTGGCAAAGCCCTGCCAAGAAGCCGAATGAGAACCAGCACCTATTACAAACATTATCAAAGATATCACTACATATACACCCATAGGAAAAGCTGATTTTTTATTTCTGATATCCATTATCAACCAAATGATACCCGCACCTGTGGTGCATAATAGCATAGGAATAAGTGCCAATGGGAAAGGAATCTCTAAAAAAGCAAAAACAAATCTACCCAAACCAGGAGCTAAAATTATCAGCCCTGTACTAGCCATAAACCGTAGGTGATAGCCTACATTTTTCTTATATACCATGGCTAAGGCAAAAATCAACCCTATAAAAAATATATCTATCGTACCGCCATTAGTCATATTAGCCAAAACATCGGCTTGTGGCTTGGTTTTGATATTGGTCAAATAGCTCTCTTTAGCAGCAAAAAATAAGGATGCCAAGAAGAGTGGCATAATCACGTACGACAATTTGCCAACAAGCTTGTGCAATTCATACTTTTTTTCCCGAATCAAATATGCTTGTGCGATTAGCATCAATACCCAAGCCATTGCTAGCATACCATGTATATGATACACCCAAGGAAAACCATCAAACTTTGGAAAATGTATGAGATAAGTTTTGTAAAAGCCAAGATTTGTTATGATAAAAATCAATACAAAGAAAATAAGAAGTCGATTGACAACTGAGCTTGACATGAAATATATATGAGTTAATTAGTTGAAAGAATTGATCGCACTACCTACATCCCCTGATGCCAGTATATGGATCTCTATTAGTATTATTACCAAAAATGGTGGCGCTTCTATCACTTATGCACAGATAAAAACTTTCGTCATTCCAGCTGCCGCCACGGTATATAAGTCCAAGTGCGGGTATGCTTCCATCAATAATATTTGGAAAAACCGGATCAACTCTAGCACCAGGCCAACTTGTTGCTAAGAATGCATGACCAAGATCGTTTAAGTATGTTCCTGGGAATGTATTTTTATTGAAGAATCTTCCTTGGACATTTGCAGTTGTGATAACTCTTTCCCGTAGATTGCCACTCATTTCCATTACCCCAAAAAAACTCCCTCCACTTTTTACTCTATTGCTTGAAGCTGTAGCAAAAATGCCATTTCGGACAGGGCCATCCAGATTATTGAGACTATTTACAGTAGCTTCATAGATGGCATTGCCCTTGGGGTTAGGTTCTGGATTATTAACATATTCTGTATTTAATGCGGCATCAAAAACAAAATACTGATCATCACCTATCTCCGCATTGCCCCAGGCATATTCGTTTTTTGCAGGATATTGTATTCCTCTGCCAGCAATTTCAAATTCAATCTCTGTTAATGGCCTTAAACCTACCCATGCCAAATACGCAGCATGATCTACCCAATTGACAAAATTGCAAGCAATATTTTCGCCATCTGAAAGTTCATCATATACATTATTGAAGTCCGAATCACAACCATATACGGCGGGAGTATAGGCGCCATTAATTAGTTGTGCTGGCGTTTTTATTTTGATGTAGTTCCTGTAATTGATAGTACTTGGTGCCAATGCAAAAGTGCCAGATGGAGATGTGGGAAGGGAAGCAGTATGATTTACTTGTTGGGAATATGTGAGTGAGTTTAGAAAATCTCTATAACCACCTTGGCTTAGTTCGTACTTCATCACATAAAATGATGCTGTGTTGGCTATTTCAACATATTCTTCAGGTAAGGGATCAAATACAAAACTTTCGTCATTTTTAAACATAAGATCAGGTGCTAGATTAAGATATGAGCTTCTATAGCTATTGTTAGAAGCTTGGTCCCCCAGATAAAAATCAATTACTGGAATATAAACCATCTCTAAAGCAAACAATTTTACATCAAAAATACCTTGTGCAATACGTGATTCTATACCCAATTCCACATTCACTAATTGAGAAATCCCACTGCCGCTTTCTGATCTAAAGATAAATCTGCCTACACCAGGTGCTTCACTAACACTGAAGCCAGCTGGTATCACATTGTTTTGGTCAGTGAAATTGGCACTCAACCAAGTACCGCTTGCAGGATCATAATATTTAATAAAAACATAAGCTGCATCCCAATTATTTAGAATGCTACTGCGCCAGCTATTGTCCCAACTGATGTCAAATTTTATTGTGTTGGTATTAGGTTTGAAGCTGACATTGGTAATCTGCACATTGTTGGCGTGCAACCATAAGGCAGTTAATACAATCCAAAAAGTGATGATTATTTTTTTTGTTTGTATCTTGTTATTGTCCATTGATTATAAAATTTGTGTTTGGTTGAAAAATAATTGAAGTAGAAGTATTAAGAGTTAACTTTTTGATTTCATCATCAAAATTGACTTGTGGAAAAAGCAATGCTGATGGTAAAATGATTACTTCGCTGCTCTCATTGGGAAGAATACCACATTGCCAATTGTCGGGATTCTCCCATGCTTGAGATATATAACCAGTCCACAAGAGGATTTCACTTAAGCAGTCTGCCTTTTTTAGCTCAAAGTGATGATCTCCTCTCCCGATATGTCCTCTGAAAGCAAGATCATCTGTTATGTTTAGTTTTGGAATGATAGCTATGGTATGTCCATCGGCTATGCTACCGCGAAAGGCTAAACTATCATCTAATGTACTCTTGGAAAGGAAAAGAGATACCACACCATCACCATTGTATCCTTTGGCTGACATAGTATCTTCAATGTTGGACTTTGACAATAAAAGAGACGTACTACCATCAGCAGATATGCCTTTAAAGGCGAAGCTATCCGTTATGGTTTTATAACCTAAATCAAATATAGCAATACCATCACTGATACTACCTTTAAAAACCACATCATCGGTGATGTTAACTTTGGATAATACAATAGATGCTCCACCATCATATGAACTTCCAAGAAAAGCTAAGCTGTCCGTAATCTGCATCTTTGATAAAGTGGTCACGGTAAGTCCATCAAAGCCATTGCCATTGAATTGTGCATTTATAACGGAAGTATATAGAAAATAGCAAAGAATGGAAATGACGGCTTTCATGTGGTTATGACAGGATAGTATAATAAAGTCTTACAATCTTGGATACGATAGTATACATTCCTTTCAAAAGAAAACCATGTTTACCTATATTTTGTCCATATATACTAAGCAATCCAGAAAAGAAACCTAAAATAATCAATTGGAACTTTATCATAAATTTTTAAATTTTGCTATAATGGTAAATATTACCATAAATGTATAGAGATGCTTAGTACCAAAATTGTAACATTGATTGCAATACACTATTAATTGTGTAGCTGGTAGGATTGGTTTAGATTCTAATTTTCATATTTTTATGATCTTAACAGTTTCGATTGTTTGTAGATAATTGTATGTGATGCAGTATATTCCTGAAGGCAATGCATCCATTTTGAGGCAGATACTAGGTTGGTTATATTCATTAGAAGATATTATTGATCCATCTAGACTTGTCAAAGTGAATGTGATGGGATCTCTCATATTTTTGATTTCGATGTTACAAGCATTTGTGACCATAGAGGGAATAATTACTTTAAGGTTATGATTTTGATCTTCAGTGTCTGATATAATCCATTCAACACAATCAGATACTTCAAAGCAATCATAAGGTGCTGCTAACCCATTCCATAATTCTACTGCATAATTTCCATTAGCTGTTGGACTGAAGAACTGATTAATTGCACCAGATATGGGGGCATTGTTATTATTACAATCAATCCATTGATACACGGCATTATCTTGTAGCGAAACTATGGATGTGGTAGAAAGTGCTACTGAATTGTTGAGTGCAATCGATTGATTGATAATTCCATTTGATGAATCAGTACAGCCATTACTATCAGTCACCGTGACACTATAAGCCCCTGGGCTTAGATTTTCAATATATGATGCAGTGCTTCCATTGCTCCAAATATAATTATTGCCAGATGGATAAGCTTCCATTATACCATTGTCTAAACCACATTTAGTATGGGTGATTTCTGTAGAAGCTATAAGTGCTGATGATGGACTAATAAATGTAGTGAGTACTAGTGGAGTGCATTGGTCATACGAATTGATCGTAACCATATAAGTTCCGGGTGAAAGATCAGTAATTGATGCACTCGTTTGGCCATTGGACCATTGATAAGTGTGATCACCACCACCACCAGATGCTATCACAGTGGCCGCTCCATTGTTTAGATTGCATCGAGTACTTACTGGGATGATTTCGCCTGTGATGGCTGGTGACCAGTCTAAGACTTCAAAAGAAAATGTTTGACTTGTCCCATCTCCACAAGACGTATGTGCAATCACTGTATAAATGCCTGAACTTAAGGCGTATATTGCATTTCCTGTAGCACCATTACTCCATGTATATGTCATATCTGGGTATGCTGGTGGAGTAAATATAGTTATTTGACCATTATTCAGTCCGCAAGTATTATGATGAATTGAAAAGCCACCCAAAAGCCCATCTGAAGGTTCTATATAGAAGTTAAATTCTTCCACACATCCTGGACCTGTAGTAATAGTTACACTATATGAACCACTTGCAAGATTATTTATGGTTGCACCTGAAGCACCAGTACTCCAATTGACTTGTTCAAGTGGGCCACAGCAATTTAGGAAACATTTGCCCACCCATTACTTTGCCCACAACTTGTATCATGGACATCTAAGTTTATACATGATTGGCTTTGTAAGAAAAATTGTAAACTAATAAAAAAAATAGGATTATTACTCGCATTGTATTAAAATTTTAAGGCTTATAAAAGAATGATTTATTTTATATTAACTATTATAACGGGGCTTAAGTCTGATTCGGTGCCATCATCGAGGATGGCTTTGACGGCGTAGTGCCATGTATTAGATTGTTGGATACTACTATCTTGGTAGGTAGGGACATCGATATATTTAAACTGTTGGATGACGGGCGTTGTGGCTTTGTAGATAATATATCTCACTGGACTTTGCTTATTAGGACTTGCAGCATCCCATTTTAGATCTATGGTATTAGTCTGTGGATTGAATACTGCTTTGAAATTTTTAATGCCATCCAACTTGTTATTATTATATGTCTTAACTGACATGGGGTATGATCTATCTGATCTGAGTCCAGTCGCATCTTCAGCTTCCAGTGCATATTCATAGTGCATGCTACCAACGATCTCCGTATCTTCATACTTATTGGTCAATGCGTCAAAAGTTTTGTACAATACATAAGCTTGCTCAATGGTGCCAACTTTGCGATACAAGTGTTGTTTTTTTACATCGGAACTAGACGATGGGATCCATGATATACTTACTGACTTGCCATGTACATCATAATGATTAAACACTGGTGACACAGGTGGTACTATGTC
Organism: Saprospiraceae bacterium; assembly: GCA_016717105.1. Taxonomy (GTDB): domain Bacteria; phylum Bacteroidota; class Bacteroidia; order Chitinophagales; family Saprospiraceae; genus OLB9. The sequence goes on from JADKGF010000007.1 coordinate 97,693, forward strand.
TGGCTTGGTGACTTCGAGGATGTCGGAGTCGGGGCTGACATTAAAATTTTTGTCAAAAGTCCTGATTTTATAATAAATATTTTTTGTCAATGTATTGATCAGGATCGTATCCAAAAATTCAGGCCTATCGAGTCTTCCTTGGGAAATGGGTGTGAATTCATGATCCTTTTGATTGGCATATAGAACCAAATATCCATTAAAATCGCGACCTTCGTACGGTGTCCAATCAATTTTTATTGCACCTGTCGTATCTATGGTATATTTCAGATTAGTAGGTTTGGTAGGTGGAATGACATCATGCATGGTCACCAGTTGTGGCATCTGAAGACTGGCATTTTGTGCCGTATCTACGGCTGCCACTACATAATAATTGAACCCATGAGGATCAGCTGTCTTATCTATAAATTGAACAGCATCACGTGGCACTATGGTCTCATGGATCGGCTCGAATGGTCCTTCTACATTAGTCCCTCTACCTATTACATAACCAGCAAAATCTGATTCCTTTACGGCCTTTTTCCAAGATAAAGTGACGATATTGTCTTTCGTATTTTCGGTTGTAAAATCTGTAACCGCATCAGGAGGCGTATGATCTCTTGCATTTCCAGTCACGATAGCAGAAGGAATTTCTTCGCTAAAATGGTCGATGCCTACGACTCGATAATAAAACTTTTTGTAATTGACACCTACGGAATCTCGATATTCGAAAAAGGAAAATGTACCATGCTTATTTTCATCTACACTTGGTGTAAAGGGCAACTGAGTGACTCGTGTCCATTTTTTGCCATCATCAGACCTATCGATGTGGTACATGACAAATTGGTATTGTGCCATAGTATTGTCCCATCGGATGGCAATGGTTTTTTCTGTTCCGATACATTCTGGTGTGGGCATCACTACTTTTTCAGTCGGTACTTTGGGATTTATATAGAATGAAGCTACTTCGCTAGGAATCATAGCTGTATCTACCATAGATTTGATAAAGTAATTGTACGTATATTTCCGATCTATACCTTTATCTATGTATTTGATTCCCATCGCTTCACCAGCCAAAGGAGATCTGGCGGCTGCTATCACCGCTAGTATGTGATTGTTTTTGTTGTAATCATTGGCTTCCATGATTTGTGAAAAGGAAGACTGAGCATTGATGTTTATATTTTTATCATAGATCAATCCCCGAGAGATGTAAAAAGCGGTATCTTGTGACACTCGAAAATGGGCGTCCATCTTATCCAAAGGCCAAGGTTTGATGATGTTTTTGTTATTTAAGGTGTCCCAACGGATAACTTTTTCTTCTGCACCAATAGTCGCCCGCACCAGCATATAACCTTTTTCTCTGCCCATCATCCACAAGTTGTGATTGGCAGGCATCCATCTTAGGATCACAGAATCACCTTGAACCTTAGCTATTAAAGCAATTTTTCTACTCATGATGCTGTCCAGTTGATGGTCTGTATACATTCGGGTGCTATCTAAACCATCATTTTGGGCCTTGATGAATGATGCAATGTGGAGCAACATGCAGAGTAATATGTATTTAATTATAAGTTTCATTATATTCAGATGTGTTTTTATTATTTTATTCTAAATTGCCATTGGGCCACTTCCTGCCCACCAAATGCGGTATAAGCTGCTCCATAGGATCCACTACTAGATGGCAAAAAGTCTGTATTTTTTATTACAGCGAACTTTACTTTTGTATTAGGGTAGTCACTGTATTTTCGGAAGGACATGTTGGCAAGGAATTCTATACCGGCCCTTGCCTTTGGGTTTATTGGATTATGCCAATTACCGTCTCCTAATAAGTCCAAGCCTCCATATATCTCTATGTGATGTTCATTTAAACATCGACGGCTGATATCCCATAGTTTTGATTGATCAATCCAATTATGAATGTGAACTTCATACGATATGGTAGTAGCTTGTGAGCCTACATTATAACTTGCAATTGGGCCTTGACCTATGCTTCCAATTATGTTACTAGGTGCTTTAACTACCATAATCGGAGGATTTGATATTCCAAATTTTAACGAAGTGGATGATTTTACATTTAGAATACTACTGAAGGATGAAAAACCGAATTGACATGTTGCTAATGTATGTAAAAACATGATTGTCACTATTGTAAGACATATTTTTGTGTAACGCATATTTTAATTTTTATCTATTAGTAATTTATTTTTTACTTTTATAATATTTACCAGAAATCCCGTCTAAACCTGAATTTATATTACCAAAATTAAAATCTATCAATGGTGGATCATAATTTTTGATATAAATAGGTCCTTGTGCTCTGATATCCCCTACGGTCGCCATTTGCTCTATTGTTCTGATGTTATGGATGTCATATTTCTGCCGTAAATGTGGTTGAAATGAGTCAGATGTACCATTTCTAATGTTGAAATAATGGGAATAGATCGCATCTCCATGATCTCTATACCACGCATTGTCATGCAAATCCCTAAAATATACTTTAGGTTTAATGATGTAACTCTGCTCGATAAAGTTAAAATTTGACCCTTTTACTTCATATTGGTCAAAATTTTCGCCGCCTTTAAATGTCAGTGCATAAGTACCTCCTGGTGTGGATACTTCTGATGCTGTCACTGAATATGAATTTATTTTTTCTGCCATGGTACCATACTTACTAGTATTGAATCTAGCTTTATAAAGTTCTACAGCATCAATGGCATCATAAGCATTGCCCGAAACTTTGGCAGATTTAAATTCAAATGACCTAGATCCGATGCCATCAGTACTGATTTGTGTTAAAGTAACGTCTTGGATATTTGTCACAGTATTAGGTGCAGATGATGCTTTGGGTTTTGCCATTTGTTTGATATAAAATCTATTTTCCCTTTTTAAATCAGGTGGTATAGGAAAGGTGTATTTAAGTTGTTTTTGGCCTCCATAAGAAAGGAAAAATCTCCAGTTCCTGCTGGCACATCTAGCCGAGTACTCCCATCCAAATCTTCGAATCGGAAGATCACGTCATACTTGTCGATCAGGCACCCAATATATTCTTTCAATACGATGTACCCACTACTTTGGTCTTGTGGGAGAAAATAATTTTGACCTGGTTGTGGATAAGCATACATGACGGCTGATTCGCCACCTTCATCCAGACGAGTAGGGCAATCCTTTGTTCTGAATAAGCCGATTTTTTCTTGTACTACATTTACTTTTGATTTTTTGCCATCTGGTCCAGCTTTATAGACAAAGGCAGGTCTCCAGTTGCCACCTTCACGTTCATAAGCATTTACAGTAACCTTTATTTGGTAATTGGTTAAGGGTTCGAAAGATTTTGTTTTTGAGATGACACATGTTTGATTGTTGTCCCTCATATTCAGCATGATATCCGTTTTGGGTTTCTCATAAGTTTTGACCTTACTTTCAAAGGTTCTTCCATGTCGATCTTTACTAACTTTATTCGCGCCTTCATTGATAGTTACTGTTTGTTTGATATTGAAATATCTCATATAGGAGTTATTATTTCCATAGCCATCATCACTCTTTTGAAAGAACTCAATTTCTTTATCCACGGGCAAATTATAAGTGATGATAGGTTGACGTAATATGGATACTTCTTTACCAACAGGAGTGATATCTTGTATGATTGGTAGGTCATCAAATGGCCATGAATCATTGGCGAACTGGCATGGCTGACCAAACTTTACATTAACACCACCACTACTTTTTACTAACCCTAATATATTCATATTGTAATTCAGTCTACCATTGATGAAGATAGGATTCGGTCCAGACATTCGTAAAAGTGCAGCCGCATTCATTTTAGCCACTGTAGCTGAAAATAGCCCACAATCTATTTCTAATCCAAATTGCAGATATCCGTACAGCTGTCCTTCAGCGTACCAGCCATTAAAACCAGGGACGCCATAGTTTTCACGACCATTCGGGCCAACGACGATACATTCATCTTTCTTGGTCAATGCGATATCAAATCCTACACCAGAATTTATGTTCAGACATATAGGTCCAAAACAACCTCCTGCATCTAGTTGGAAACCAGCTCCAAATGCCATGCCCGCTGAAGTTTTATTTCCACTATTAGATTGCTCCTGCAATATTTTCTGATTTTCTCTTGAAGCTTTCAAATCTGGAAATGCAGCCAATACTTGCATCGGTGGCTCAGGAAAGGTGATCCCTGTATTGCCTGTCATAAAGTACGCATGGATCGTTACACCTACGATTTCTAGTATTTTGATCTTAGCTTGAATAGGGTTTGCACTTGTGCCTACAAAAACATACCATTCGTCAGGACTGACCAACATATCTAATTTGCCATTCACTGTAACAATACTTGCTATATTGGCACTAACTGTGGCGTTAAATGTAAATGTTTTTAGTGGAAAAACATAGGTGACACGTAATGCCCCATAAAGTGTGGTCGCACTTATATCCAACATACCTGTAGTTAAAATGAAAATTTCCCCAGTGATACCAAACTCTCTAACGGCAATATTAGAATCACCGTTTTCATCAATGGTCGTTTCAAAATTCATTTCATATGTCCCTTTAAAATGGAGTACTTCCTTACTGGATAGACCCATTACAACCATTATTTTGAAGCCTGTCACTCCTTTTTGAGGTGTATAATCATGCACCGTTCTGACTACATTTGGGCTCCCTTTGGTGAGCAAATCTTCCGCTTTTACTGGTGGTGGTGGTGCCATATTGTAATAAAAACCGCCGCCAAGTCCATAAATAGCCAAACAAGGAGGTAATTGAATTCCGACAGGAATGACGGCAAGTGCATCGATATAAAAATATTTGTAATCTTCTTTGGCTCCAAATACAGCATTGACATCTATCATTACTGTACCAATGATGGATGCTTTTATTGATCCTAACACTGCATCACCATATTTTTCATCATTTTTGAAAGATACCTTACCATCGATGGCAATAGGTCCGATATTACCCTGCAAGCCAATATCCTTAAGTACTGGAGCTGCAAGACTCCAATTTGGCCTGTTGCCGTCCATATTGAGCTGAGCATAAATCCCAAACCCAAACTCAGCCGTAGGTATCGATGATATATCAGCCAGTTTGATATGTACGTCAAAACTAAAGCCAGCTTTATTTCCCAAAATTTCAAACGTAGGTGTAGCCATTGTAATAGGAAATCCACCTACGCTTTCGGAGCCATCAGCATCAGATGCGCCTACCATTTTCTGCGGACTCGCTAGACCCATTCTAAATTTATCGCATTTAATATAATCAGGTTTTGTTTGTACGACTAACCCTTCAAAAGACATAAGTTCGAATGCTATATTGGGCAATGGCTTGAGACTAGAACCAGTGTTTATAGACATTCTACCATGTAAGGTTGCTTTTGCAAAGAAGTTGTTGCCATTAGCATTAGTACTTTCTACTATAATATTTGACGTTTTGTCCAATACAAAATTTGCAGCCCAAATAGGTACAACTAAGTTGTCTTTTGGGCTGGATAATAAACTGAAATTGTGCTTGCTGCCCAGCTGGGAAACTCAATGTACATGTATAGCCCAACTGACTTGCGGGGCTATTGATGACTTCTGCACTACCACCAGAGATAGGTAGGACTACCTTACCATCCATACCACTAGACTTAAAACTACTCTTCCAGATATTGACATTGATATTGTCTATACTGTAGTACCATCCTGCTAGATTTCCGTCTCCTATTGCTAAGACTGGATTGCCATTGGCAGCTTTACCCGCTACTATCTTGCCACAGAGTCCACCACCAGAGCCTTGGGTGATAAGCAGATCTTTTGCTACGATAGCCATAGGCTGTCCATTATTATTGAGTATGCCTGGCAATTGCACACCGATAGATGGAATATACACACCTCGCCATCCTACCTCATGGATCGCAATGCTTTCTGGCTGTGCAACATCCTCATTGGAATACGCTTGAGTGAATATAGGGCCATTGGCCTTGTGTTCGTCTGAGTGATCATACACCATCTTCTGGTCATTGGTCATTTTAAATACGAAGTCACCACCACTGCTGAGCTTAAAATCATCGACACTTCCCTCAGCAAACCAATCGTTCCAATGTGATCCTGCACCTCCCATTCTGACGACTACATCACCAATGTCACTGGCTTTTCTGATACTTGATGGCAATTTATAGTCAACACGAAGGCGCATGAATTTTTTACCATCTTCTTTAAATGTTACGTAAGTACCAGAATCCACTGCACTGCCAAAACCCTTGGTAGCCAATAGCTTTAGTCCTGATGAAGCCACATCAAAATCACTGCCCAGATAAAAAGTCCCTTCTCCACATATCGCCTTATCTTTACTAAAACAAATATTTTTTGCCCCTAATGCCAATGGAGTATTGATCTCCGGGATACTGACTATCACCGCAGCATTAAAAGAAGCCTGACGCTCTGTAAAAGTGATATCCGTAATAGAAATGGTACCTATAGGACCTAATCTGTCGAGTCCTAACGGAAGCTCAAAGCCTACACTTTTGGCTGTGCTCTCTATATTGGATATCATTTGATTTTTTGTCCTATCAACTATGTCTTGGGCCTCAGATGGCGAAATCGTTGGGATTCCGACTTGAGGATTATTGGCAGACGGCATCAAGGAAGCACCAGGTTTTTTGATGCCTCCTACAGTGCCGTTCGCCACGAAAAGTTTATCATCTGCTGATTTCACATAGATCTCATTGAATGCTACTTTAAGTTTGACCATTCCTGCTACATTCAATACAGGCATTTGTATCATCCCTGTCCCTTGGTATGAACCATTTGGGTTTAGACTTGCGTTAATGGATTCTATGGTGAATTCACCTATTTTTACTTGTTTGTTAGTGAGACTACCTTCATAGTTGGTACCGCCACCAAGCAGTTGTGCTAGACAACTACAGTCAGCATCATTGGGCACGATGGGATTAATATTTGGTACGACTACGGCACTAGTATCAGATTGTGGGACAATATTTCCTATGCCACGATAATTGAATGTACATATTTGACTCAAGCCATCATTTTCTATTGGGTAATTGCCCAAGACATCTCTAGCTTTCACGGCCCAAGCATAATGCCCCTCTTCGAGTATGATATCGGCTATACCCAGCGAGTAATTGGCCTGTGTTAAATCTCGGACAGTAATGGCATTGATATTATTGCCAGTGACGGCACTCATCACTTCGTCTTGTGGGTCTGTGCCTTCTAGTAGTGGAACAATGTACAAATCATATACCACATCACTCAGTGCTATGCCAGCTACAACGCGTGTCCACATAAATGAGATATTCTGTGGTGTCCATTTAGTGACTTTGGTACTATCTCCACACAAAGGTGCGATGAGGCGAGGGGCATTTTTGTAGTCGATGACGAAACTCGTACAACCACTTCCTGCGGTAGGTACGGACAATTGGGCACCATTATCGTAATCATAAGCTGTGATGCACAAGGTATATCGACCTTCAGGTAAGATGCCATCCGCTAAGAGATCATCTAGTGTAAGATCGCCATAAGATATATTGATATTTTGAGCAGTGAAAAACTCATATCCATCTCCATTAGCCAATAAATCATAAGGTACGCTTGGCTGGACAATGTAAGGAGATCCAGGTTGAAAATCAGGATCAGTCTCTGCTATAAAACCCACATCACTTGTCAATCTCGCTCCTAGTTTTACATTTTTTGTAGATCCACTTGTATTATTCAACACCACAATAAGTTTATCTCTAAACTCAAGATAATCGCTCAAATATGGCGAATATGGTGGCAATACTGTGGTAGTGACTCTAATATGATTGGTAGGTTGCGCAGATAGCCTACTATTTGATGTAAATCCGAAACCAATGACTACCAAACAGATATAAAAAATCTTTGACCAATCAAAACGGTAATCTTTGATATACTGACTCAAATTATTGTAGTAATTAAAATTGGTGCCCATAAGATGCATTGATTGAGAATTGGTGATAAGAAATAGTTCTGATGGTTCCTGTATTAAATCCAAGTCCCAAATTGAGATTTTGTTTTTTAGTGATTAGTATTCGACCATTAAGCCTATTGGAAAATGATAGGTTTTTATCTCCCGTAGTTTCTCCCATTTGATTGATCGTCAATGTATTGGAAAGTGAAAGTTTATTGTCCTTCATCCATGATTTGCCTAGGGTAAATGATGCACCGTAGGCCAATAAATCTATCAGTTCATTGCGATTTATAGGATTAGAATTTCGATTCAAGTTATAATTGACACCAATTCCATATAAAAATTTGGTGACATTATTATTGTTTGAATAATTGATATTTCCATTCATAGATTTAAAGACACTACCTTCAAAAGCATTGTATTCAAATACTTCATTATTTGTTTGTTGTTGGAGATTGAAGGTGATATTTTGGGATTTTTCATCAGTTTTTTTCATGATGTATGAACCACTCAATCCTATGGATTGACTAATACTTCTTACAGATATACTATCCATCAAGTGATCTTGGGTGGAATTGACATCTGTTCCATAATTTGAGAAATTGAAAGTGGACTGAAACCTTTCAGAAGGGACAAAAGAGATATTTAAAGCATAAATCGTGTTATGTGAAGTCTGTGCACTTTTTTTGAGCAAATTATCTGTTTGTAAACCAAAATTGCCTTCAATGGTGAGTTTTTCTGAAACTTTTATGGTAGGGTCGATGGTTATTTGCTGATTGTCTGCCTGAAAATAAAAAGTACCCATGGTCTTATAATCTGGATTGACACGTTTATATTTCAATCGAAGATCCAAGTACTTAAGATTGACACCTACAAAGGCTTCATAAGCAGCTAATAATTGTGTTGTACCATTGATCCTATTGTCTATAGACTTGACCCATGATGGCAAAGGCTTTTCGCCCAATGATCTTGCAAGAGTGTCCGCTGATGTAAAATTTCTATCTCGTGTGTAGATACTTAATGCGCCTTCTGCACCTACATAAAATCGTTTTATTCCTATTGTAGTACTCGCTGATAGTACACTATTTGTTGCAGGTCGAACCCTAAATTTTGAGTTGAATGATTGCAAACTATCTACTCTATCCGCAGCATTGAAGTAGGTGATATAAAGCGAGCTTTTGGTGTTTTGCACGCCAACTTTGACTCCATATCCATACCTTGCATATCGAGGTGCTACTCTGTTGTAATTAACATCCATGGTATCAAAATTTGTCTTTTGATTGATCCTGCCCATCATAAATCCTATGTAAAACCTTTTTGGCTTGAACTCAAACCCAGCACCATATATAGGTATGCCTGTATAAGCATAATTTGAAAAACTTAGATTGCGATATCCCAGGTGCAGTTTTGTATTGGTAAAGTGATGACAAGTGAGAAAAACAGACCAATTACCGATTTCCCAATTTTATGTTGATATATATAGATCATTAAAAAATAGCTTTACAGAAATATTATTAATGCAAGAATCATATGGGTTTATAGTCAACTCAAATTCAGTGACCAAATAAAGGAAATACTTAATATGGATGATGAATCAAGATTTTTTGAAAATTGGTTATATCTTGATGATTTGATATTGCTCTAACTAGGTATAATCCTGAAATCAATTGCTCAGTTTGAAGTGAATTTCCAGGTTTGGAAATGATTAATTTGCCATTTAAATCAAATAGTTGAATGGTATAATTTTCGATTTCCATTCCACTTACATGGAGTAGGTCGTCGGCGGGATTTGGATAAAAAACGATCGGATTCACTGCATTCCAATCATTGCTATTAGAAGTGCTGCCTACTGCTCCTGTTCCTATTATAGATGTAGGTGGTGGAACTTGCAATACATTGCCATTGCCAAACTCGTCGGCACCAATATCCACTGCATTTAATCTGGCTTTGCCATCATAGTCAGTCTGTAAGCCGTTTATTGATTTGCCTTTATCGATGGCTGGACTACTGCTAAGAAGATGCATTTCAGCATTCAATTGTGGGTTGACTTCCAGTCCATGACTATCAAATCCGAGTGTTTTCCAATCAGCAAATTTTTTACTAGGCCAATCTCCGTCATCAAAGCTGATAGCACTGCCATTACTTTTATAGAAAATATTGTGATCTATTATATTCGAACCTTCTAAAGCATTTTCACGCACCAAAATGGTAAAATCATCTTCACCAGAGGGACTCTGGTCAATAAAAATATTATTTAGAATTTCCAAGCCAGTAGAAATAGGATGGAAAGTAGTGTTTTCATCTACACCTACTTCTCCAGAGAGAAACGTTAATGGAGCATGATAAATAGGCGAAGCAGTCATAACAGTATTATTGTAAATTTTGCAATTTTTTGCCCCTACGATTACGATACCACCATGTTGTGTATTGATTACTATATTGTTTCGTACTATGGTGTTTATACTTTCATAATAGTTCGGATTGGTTTTACTATCAAACCATTCGCCATCTGTATAAAACCCAACTCCAATACCAGCCTCACCTATATTTCTGAATAAATTACCTTCGATGACACAATCTACTGCACCGCCTTTTGCATAGACACCATTAGTTGAAATTTCATGAAAGTATGAATTTTTTACAATCATTCTGCTGCCATTTACATTATCTATTCCTTCTGCATTTGGGCCACCATTTTGCTCTAAGTTTTCAGGACCTACTCCCGAGTTATATATTTCACATGATATGATGGATATATCATTACAACCTGGTGTGATTTTAATACAATCTCTTCCTGTATCATGAATTTTACATTGCACAAGTTTAATACCGCTTGCACCACTTCTCTCATTGTCAGGTAATCCCCAGTTCCAGTTAGATTCAAATTTGACACCATAAAATGCTCCACCAATGATCTCCAATCTTTCTAAAGTACCGCCTCTAGTTTTTTCATTACTATACCATAGGCAAGATGCAATATCCTCTCCTGCATCCACTGGAGCCTTGATAATTGCCCATTCATTCACATACGATCTTATTGTTAAATCATTGCGCTCTATTTTGATTTCATCTGAAGGATAGGTGCCATTGCGCAATTCTATGACATCACCATCACTAGATTTTGATATCGCATATTTTAAGGTTTTGAATGGGGTATTTATTTTACCATTATTATTATCATTACCATTGGTTGCTACATACCATGTTGCGCCGGACATTATTGTGGGTAAATAAAAATAAATTACTAAAACGAGCTTAATCTGATGAGAATATGCAAGCATAAATTTTCTTTAATTGTAAATTAATACCATAAATGTATGGAGATGCTTAGTACCAAAATTGTAACATTGATTGCAAAGCCCTATTGATTGTGTAGCTGGTAGGATTGGTTTAGATTCTAATTTTCATATTTTCATGCAAATGTTAAATTATAGAAATGTTATACACACTTTTGAATATTCTATGAATAAAAATAATCCACTCCATTTCGAAAAGCAATCAATATCTTATCTTCTTTTGAATTTTATTTTGTACTCTTGCTTTTTTAAAATCGATATAATATACAAATGAGTTATTTTAAACCAGAAGACCTAAAAAAATTTGGAGAGATCACCGATTTACAACCTGAAATGGGAAGGAAGTTTTTTGCTTGGTACAATGAAGTTTTCAAAGATGGAGCACTCACCGTTCGTGAGAAAAATCTGATAGCCCTTGCCGTAGCACACACTGTGCAATGTCCATATTGTATGGATGCGTACACTGACGCGTGTTTGTCTTCAGGGGCTGATGACGAGCAAATGATGGAAGCCATTCACGTGGCTGCGGCGATCAAAGGTGGCGCTACCTTGGTCAATGCTGTTCCGATGATGAATACCATAAAATCCAAACTTATGTAAGCGTTTGGTGTTTATTTTTCTAATATGGGTGTAAAACAAAAAACCAAATCGCTCAGCAGCAGTCATAATGCGCTGTCTGATGCTTTTTTTCAACTCCAGGTATTGAATGGTCAATCTCTGACACACGATCATTTTGAGCCATTTGAAAAAAAAACAGGTAATCCGATAAAACCAGTATTACCAGAGATATTTCAGATCAATGTAGGTAAATTGTGCAATCAATCTTGCGCTCATTGTCACGTAGATGCTGGTCCAGACAAAAAGACCGAAAATATGGATCGTTCCACTATGGAATTATGTCTTGAGATTATAGATAAACATAAGATTCCTGTAGTGGACATCACTGGTGGTGCACCCGAAATGAACCCAAATTTCAAATGGCTTGTAGAAGAATGCCGTAAAATGGGCAAGAAGGTAATCAACAGATGTAATCTCACGATCATCATGTCCAATCCGAAATATCGGGATTTACCAGAGTTTTTTGCTCAAAATGAGGTGCATTTAATCTCATCGCTGCCATATTTTGCCAAAAATCGCACTGATAGCCAACGAGGCGAAGGCGTTTTTGATGATAGTATCGAAGCACTCAAGCTATTGAACAAAGTAGGATATGGGCAGCCAGAAAGCAAGCTCATTATCGACTTGGTCTATAATCCATCTGGGGCATTTTTGCCAGGTGATCAACACGCTTTGGAACATGAATTCAAGCTTCAATTGGATCGTAGATTTGGTATTGTTTTCAATAATCTATACGCTATTACCAATTTGCCTGTAAGTCGTTTTTTGGATTACTTGATCCAATCAGGCAATTATACCCAATACATGACTGCCTTGGTAGAAGCGTTTAACCCAGCAACCTTGTCAGGCTTGATGTGTCGCAATACCTTGTCCATTAGTTGGGATGGATATATCTTCGATTGTGATTTCAATCAAATGCTCGATATGAAGGTGGCTTCTACATCAAATCATGTTCGAGATTTTGATTTAAATGCACTAATGCAAAGGAATGTCGTCGTCAATCAACATTGTTATGGTTGTACAGCAGGTGCAGGAAGTAGTTGTGGCGGCGAAATTGTTTAGGGAACCAATAAAACTATTCTTCAATAATGCCTCGCAATCCTAATTCTACAGCACGCAGATTTTGGATTTTGCCGTTATCTATCTCAAACTTTAGAATTGTCCTGACTTTGTGGAATCCATGATGCCCATAAGCTCCGGGATTCATATGAAGCAAATTATTTGCTTTATCAGGCATCACTTTACATATATGTGAATGCCCGCAAATATAGAGATTGGGTTTTTCGCTTTTAATAATCTGACTGACACGATTATTGTATTTTCCAGGATATCCACCAATGTGGGTCATAAAGACTTTGATTCCTTCGCATAGAAAAATCTCATTTAGCCCATAAAGATCTTTGACGGATTGATCATCTATATTGCCATAAACAGCACGAAAGGTTGCCAAAGCTCGATATTTTTCTATGGAAGCAAGATCACCTATATCACCAGCATGCCATATCTCATCTACATCCTGAAGATGCGTTGTTACTTCATCCCCATAATAGGAATGATTGTCAGAAATTAAGGCTATTTTCTTCAAAAAGTGCTTATCTTTTGATTATAAGTGAATGACTTCGTCATAAGCTGCGGCGGTGGCTTCCATAACGGCTTCACTCATCGTCGGATGCGGATGGATAGCCTTTAGGATCTCATGTCCTGTGCTTTCCAGTTTTTTGGCCAAAACAAGTTCAGCGATCATCTCGGTTACATTGGCACCGATCATGTGTCCACCTAAGAACTCACCATATTTAGCATCAAAGATCATCTTGACAAAACCATCTTTAGCTCCAGAAGCGCTGGCTTTTCCCGATGCTGAAAAAGGAAATTTACCGATCTTCAATTCGTAACCTGCTTCTTTTGCCTGAGCTTCTGTCATTCCTACACTTGATACCTCAGGCCAGCAATAAGTACAACCTGGGATATTTGAATAATCAATAGGTTCTGGGTGATGGCCAGCAATTTTTTCTACACAAGTAATACCTTCAGCGCTAGCTACATGGGCTAATGCCTGCGTTGGGATCACATCGCCAATTGCATATATGCCAGGTACATTTGTTCTATAATAGGCATCAACCTTGATCATACCGCGATCCGTTTCTATACCTAGAACGTCTAGTCCTATATCTTCAGTATTTGGTGTCACACCAGCTGCTGAAAGCACTATGTCACAAGTTATGGTTTGAACACTTTCATCTTTGCGATTTTTGACGATAACACTACAACCTTCATCCGTCATTTCTATTTTTTCAACAGATGAGTTGGCTAGAATCTTCATACCAGCTTTTTTATAGACTTTCGTCAATTCTTTAGAAATATCAGCATCTTCTCTAGGAAGAAGACCTTGTTCCATGAATTCAACAACGGTAATTTCTGTACCAATCGTATTATAAAAATAGGCAAATTCTACTCCAATTGCACCAGCACCAACGACGACCATTTTTTTAGGTTGAACTGGCAATGTCATAGCTTCACGGTATCCAATAATTTTTTTACCATCTATTTTGATATTTGGCAATTCTTTGGCACGTCCACCAGTAGCGATAATGATATGTTCTGCGCTATATTCGGCTTTTTTACCATCTTTATCTGTGACTACAACTTTTTTGCCGCGAGCCAATCTACCATAACCTTCAATGACGGTTATTTTATTTTTTTTCATTAAAAAGTTAACACCTTTTGACATGCCATCTGCTACGCCACGGCTTCTAGAAATCATTTGACCGAATTCGGCTACTGGTTCATTGACTGTGATTCCATAATCCTTCGCATGATGTATATAATCAAAAACTTGAGCACTTTTAAGTAAAGCCTTTGTAGGAATACAGCCCCAATTCAAGCAGACACCACCTAGATTTTCTTTTTCGACTACGGCTACTTTCATTCCCAACCGTGATGCTCTGATTGCTGCAACATAACCACCAGGTCCACTACCTAAAATTATAAGATCAAAGTTCATAACTCATTTTTTAATTGAGCGCAAAGGTAAGGTTTCTTTGACTTTTAATCAAAATTTACGTCTGACTTATGTTGTTATTTTAATTGAATCAATCGAAAAGTCAGATTTTAATACATAACTTTTGATTTACGATTAACTTTGTCGCTTTATAATTTTTTAGATAAATGGAAATAAAGAAATATATAGATTTGGGTATTACTTGGGCAATCGAGGCATTTCCTGGATTCTTATTGGCCATTGCAGTATTGGTAGTGGGCATTTGGTTTATAAAAAAAATGTCCGAAGTCTTCACTGGAATGCTGTCCAAATCTGGATTTGCACCAGAGATTACTTCTTTTTTAGTGGCATTGGTTTCTATAGGATTAAGAGTATTACTACTGATAAGCGTTGCTGGTATGGTTGGTGTCGATACTGCGGCATTCGTTGGTGTATTGGCTGCTGCTGGACTTGCTATAGGATTGGCTCTACAAGGCAGTTTAGGCAATTTTGCGGCAGGTATCATCATTGTGACTTTCAAACCATATAAAATAGATGATTGGGTAGAGGTGAAAGATAAGTTCGGCAAGGTTCAGGACATTCAGATATTCAATACTGTAGTCGTCACACCAGGCAATAAAACTCTAGTAATTCCCAATGGTGAAGTAATAAACGGTATCATTACGAATTTTTCGAAAAGAGGAAATATTCGCATTGAATTAAAAGTCCTTATGCCATATAATGAAGATTTTCCAAAGGTAAAGTCATTGATATTTAATGAGTTAATGTCGATGGATAAAGTACTTAAAAACCCAACACCCGAGATTGGTATTGAAGAGTTTGGTGACACAAATATTGTATTATCAGTAAGACCTTATGTGTTGCCTGATGACTATTGGTCTGTATATTATGATGTCATGAGTAAAATCAAAACGGTGTATCACGATAATGGAATCGGTATTGCTTTCCAAGAAGGTATCGAAGTTGGCCCTGTAGGTAAGTAAGTATTCCCGAATTATTGCTTGATTTTAATGGTTTTATAAGGTGAATATTTGGGAGTATCTATTAATATTCCTAGATATTGAAAAAAACAATTGTGTTTTAACCGTAATTTAAAGTATTTAATATATATTTGTTGCTGAATCCAAAAAATTTAATTAAGATGAGATTTATATTACTTTTAATTTCAGTGTTTTTTGTAAATGCAATGCAAGCACAGTTATCTGCTGAAGAGCGACGAGCTACTGCGCACATGGAGCCATTTGCTATAAAAGTAACTGCATCAAAGACTAAACCTATTCAGGCATTACAAGGTCCTAATCTTGTATTGATTGATGTGCGTACTGCAGAAGAAGCAGCTGCCGGTAAAATTAAAGGTGCCATACAAATTGATTACAAAGCACCAGATTTTAAAGAAAAAGTAGCAGCATTAGATAAAACAAAACAATATTTAGTGTATTGTTATGCTGGTGGTCTTGCAGAAAAGGCCATGAAAACCATGCAGGAAATGGGATTTAAACAGTTGTATTGTATGAGTGATGGCTATCGCGCTTATGCACCTGTTGAAACTCCAGCAAAATAAAAACATAAATTAGAATAAACCAATTGAAAGCCGTAGAAGTATCTATGGCTTTTTTTGTTTTATACTCTTTATACACGCCATATTTTGTTATTTTCAATTATCTATTTTTTTCAATAATGAATTGAAACTATTATTTACCTTTGCGCGAGGATATGGAAAGCAACCTTATAAGATATTTCCAAGGTGGATCCACATTGGATCAACTAAGTGTTACGGAGATTGAGCAGCGCTTAACTCACGTGCCTTCAGGTTCTATCTATAATTTGCTTTTCGCCAAAAAAATGTCTTCAAATTTTGATCTTAATTTTATGTTGATAAGCCAAGACCGAATCATGATGCACTATATGCTGGAAAATGATGGGAAAATTCCTTCACTTCATGATTTGAAAGTGGAAAATCCTTCATCAACAATGATAGATGATCAAACTCAGATTCGAAATGAAGATACAGAACCAGATGTTGTTGAAGAATTGGAACAAACTGCAATTCCTGTTATCAATGCAGATGAACAAGCTATAGTTGCTGTACCTGATCTTGAAATTCAGATAGATGAAGAGCCTAGTGTTTTACCTGAGCATGTATCTGTTATTCAAGCTATTGAAACCGAAAACCCAATTCACCAATCGAAAGACAAAAAGAAAAAGAAGTTTAAACTACAAGAATTTGGTGGTATTTCTGATTATGCAAAATGGCTTATGTCCTTTAAAGAAGATGATATAGACCAGAAAATCAAAAAGGAAGAAAAAGCAGCTAAAAAGCGTAAATTGGAGGAAAGTGCTAGAAAATCTATTACTAAATCAAATACAATTGTTTCAGAGCCACTGGCTGAAATATTGGCAATTCAGGGCCATCTCGACGATGCAAAAAAAATGTATGAACAATTAATGATGAAATATCCAGAAAAAAGTAGTTACTTTGCAGCCAAAATAAATCTTTTAATAAAAAATTAATATAGTAATGACCACGCTTTTGACAATATTGATAGCAATAAACTGTGTACTTTTAATGGCAGTAGTTTTAATCCAAAACCCAAAAGGTGGTGGAATAGACTCTTCATTGGGTGGAACTGCAGCTAATCAAATGTTTGGTGCAGCAAAATCTTCCGACTTTATAGAAAAGGTTACTTGGGGATTAGCAGCTGCATTATTTATACTTTGTATTATTACAGCAATGTTGGTTTCAGGCAGCACAGGTGGTAGCTTGATCCAACCTGTTCAATGATAAACTCAATACTCAATCTTACAGTAAGGGCTTGTTCAATGTAGAATGAGCCCTTTTTTTATCTGGTATTTTTGATGTTTTGTCTAAAAAAACAATCCATCCATAACCTTATTTTCAAACTGAAGTTATACTACCACACAAGTCTGTACATACTACAGAGATATTATCGTAATTACAAAATTTGACATGGTGAAGATTTTTTACGCCTTTCATAATTATTTTGGTCAGCCAAGCCATTATGGCTCAGACAAAACATACACTAAGTGGATATGTGAGAGATAAAGCATCCGGCGAAACACTTATAGGCGCAAATGTATTTAATGTAAGTAATCCTGGGCAAGGCACGACGACCAACACCTATGGATTTTATTCGCTGACCTTGGATGCTGGTATTTATAATATCGGCGTTTCGTATTTAGGTTTTGAAAATCAAATCATTGAAGTCAACCTCGAAAATAACCTTTCCAAAAATATCGAAATGAGTGAAGGTGTGATCATGGAAGAAGTGGTCATCTCGGCAGAAAAAGAAGAAAGAAGAAAAAATGTAGAAGGGACGCAGATGGGCACAGTCGAACTTCCTGTGGAGAACATCAAAAAACTGCCTGCTATCTTTGGTGAAGTGGATATCTTAAAAGCAATCCAATTATTGCCAGGAGTTTTGAGTTCGGGTGAAGGCAATGCCGGATTTTATGTGCGTGGTGGTGGGCCAGATCAAAATTTGGTACTCTTGGATGAAGCAGTAGTGTACAATTCAGGTCATATGCTTGGTTTCTTCTCTGTGTTTAATGCTGATGCCTTGAAAAATACAACCTTAATCAAAGGCGGTATGCCTGCAAACTTTGGTGGTCGTTTATCATCTGTTCTTGATATCCAAATGAAAGAAGGAAATGATAAAAATTACATGGTAGAAGGTGGTATTGGTGTCATTTCGTCGAGACTTACTGTCCAAGGCCCTGTAGTAAAAAACAAGAGTTCCTTTATCATTTCAGGTCGTCGAACTTATATCTTGGATCTTATACAACCAGCACTCAAAGGTGGCAATTTTGAAGGGACAAACTATTATTTTTATGACCTGAATACCAAGTGGAATTATACATTCTCTGATAAAAATAGATTATACTTTAGTGGCTACTTTGGCAATGATGTTTTGAAGTTCAGACAACCTAATAGAGACTTTAAATTTGATTTGCCTTATGGCAATAAAACAGGCACGTTGCGATGGAATCATTTGTTTCATGAGCGTATGTTTATGAATGTATCTCTGATTTATAATGATTACAAATTTCAGTTCTCAGGTGGTCAAGATGATTTCGTTTTCAAACTATTTTCAGGTGTCCGAGATTGGAATTTTAAAATTGATTTTGAGAACTATCCAAATACTAATCATACGATAAAATATGGTGTCAATTATATCTATCATAAGCTCACACCAAACACAGCCAGCGCCACTACAGGTGACACACAGTTTAATACCACTTTTTTGCCTAAGTACGCCAATGAAGCAGCAGTTTATATTTTAGATGATATGAAATTGGGACAAAAATGGGCACTTAATACTGGATTGAGAATCAGTGCATTCCAACAAGTAGGCCCTTATACATCCAAGCTTGATGGTAAGGAGTTTGGTGATTTCGAGCCAGTTAAAACTTATACTGGTTTTGAACCTAGATTTAGCATAAATTATAAAGCCACAAATGATTTTAGTATTAAGTCTGGAGTAGCATGGACCAACCAATATTTACACTTGGTTTCTAACTCTTCCAGTACCTTGCCGGCAGATGTATGGGTTCCGAGCACTGAGATAGTAAAACCACAAACAGGTGTACAATATGCTTTGGGATTTTTTAAAAATTTTTCCAATGACACTTATGAGACATCCATTGAGGTATATTATAAAGACCTGAAAAATCAGATCGATTATGCAGATGATTATGTGAATGACATTAATCAGGAAGTAGAAGATGCTTTTGTGTTCGGTAAAGGGCGAGCTTATGGCGCAGAGTTTTTCCTAAAAAAGGCCAAAGGTAAATTTAATGGATGGATAGGATATACCCTGTCGAGATCTGAGCGTTCGTTTGATAAGATAGAAGGCGGGCGATGGTATCCAGCAGTATATGACCGACTACATGACTTATCTGTTGTCGTCAATTACAAGCCGTTCAAAAAGTGGGATTTTGGGGCTGTATTTATCTATGGTTCGGGCAAATTATTTACACCAGTTAGAGGATTTTTCTTTGTAGAGCAAAATATCAATTTATTTTATGGTCCTAGAAATAGTTCGCGATTGGATGCTTACCATAGGCTCGATTTGTCAGCTACCTATACCCCAAGACCTGATTCAAAAAGGAAATATCAAGGCAGTTGGACATTTTCGGTATATAATACCTACAATAGGAAGAATCCTTTTTTCGTAAATTTCGATACAAATACCGATTTTCAGACTGGAACAACAACGATCGAAGGCACTAAAATAACCATATTTCCACTAATCCCTAGTATTACCTATAATTTCAAATGGAATCAAAAATGATAAAATTTACATCATCTTGCACATGGCTAATTTTGCTTTTTGCATCACTCGTTACTTTTTCATCATGTGAAGAAGAATATATACCCGATACAAATGCTGCTGAGCAAGAAATAGTTGTAGAAGGATATATAGAAGCCGGAGAGGGAAGCCTTCCACCTTATGTTATAATCACTCGAAGTATTCCATTCATTTCAGAAGTTAATTCAGGGGAATTTGCCGATTTATTTGTTAGAAATGCTGATGTCAATGTGAGTTATGGTAACCAAACAGTGAAATTAACAGAAATATGTCTTGCAGATGTGCCTGAAAATTTAAAAGAACAAGTATATAGATTTTTAGGTCTCAATCCTGACAGTGCTGCTGTAGATATTTGTATTTATGCAGATATTTTAGGGCAAATAAAAAGAGAATTCGGGCAGAAATATGACTTAAAAATAGCCAAAGGTGACACCGTACTTACCGCCAGTACGACGATACCACAGTTTATTGGTTTATACGATTTTGAATGGCAAGATACTCCAGGAAAACCTAGTGATACACTTGCCGAATTGAATTGTAAAATAAGTGATCCTGCGGGAGAAAATTTTTATAGGTATCTCACGGCTACCGGCAAAAATCCAAGATTGATACCACCATTTACGTCAGTTACGGATGATGCTTTTTTTGATGGCAAGGATTCCTTACTCTTCCCATTGCAAAAAGCTGAAAGACGTGGTCAAAAATTCGACCCAGAAACATTCGGATATTTCCAAAGAGAAGATAGTGTATTTGTGAAGTGGTGTACCATAGATAAGGTACATTTCGGTTTTTGGAAAACCCGAGACTTTGCTGCTAATAGCGGTGGCCCATTTTCATCGTACACTCGGATAAAAACAAATATCCAAGGTGGATTGGGGATTTGGGGCGGATATGCAGTACATACATATCGACTTTATTGCCCACCAAAATAAATGTACAGCTTTCCCTGATTATTTTGTGTACTTATAACCAAGTCAGAAATTTAAAACTTATCTTTGTTCTGATTTGATTTTTTATTTGTATCAATGTTATTAGTATTATTTCTGAAGAATGTACTGATAATTTACGGATAAAAGGGATAAATCTATTATTATTAAAAATAGTTAATCAAATTTAGCATGAACGTTTCATGGCTTTTTAAACTCAGAGGAGAGCTAACGAAAAATCAAAAGACCATGCTCACGATTGGTGGTTTGATCTTTTTTGTGTTGTTTTGGGCGATCCTTACCTTGGGTGAATCTCCAATTATACCTAAAGCGATTTTTCCGGATCCAGTGCGTGTTTTCAATTCATTTGGCGAATTATACAACAATAACGAGTTGCTAATGAATATCTGTCGTTCTATAGGTTTGAATCTAGGCGGATATATAAAAGCTATTTTATATGCTATACCGGTTGGTTTTCTTATTGGTTTGGTACCCTTATTTCGAGGTGCGTTCCAGCGATTGGTCGATGCGGTCAGGTTTTTACCACTTACAGCGCTGACGGGTTTGTTTATTATTTGGTTTGGAATCTATGCGGAACAAAAAATCAATTTTTTGGCCTTTGGTATTTTTATATATCTATTGCCTATAGTCATCCAGCGTATAGATGAAGTAGATGATGTGTATCTCAAGACAGTACACACACTAGGTGCAGGATATTGGCAAACCATCAAAACCGTATATTTTCCTTATGTGGTATCCAGATTGTCTGACGATATTCGGATATTGACAGCCATATCATGGACATACATCATCGTCGCCGAAACATCAGCTGACCAAGGTGGTATTGGTTCATTGATCTATAGAGCCGGTCAGCGTTTGGGTAGAGTGGATATTACGATAGCTTGTTTGATTATTATCATGATTATCGGGATTTTTCAGGATAAAATATTTGCCTATCTAGACCGAAAATTCTTTCCTTACAAGTATCAAATCAAAGAAAGTTATGAAGCCAAGAATCAATTAAAAACAGTTTCTGGTATAGATGCCATTTTGGATTTTGTAATAACATTGCTGACATGGATATTTTTAGCACTGTATATTTTAGCGTTGTGGAATGAGTGGTTTCCATTCTTAGGTGGTGCCAAACCATTGAGCTATTTGTTCGGAGATGCACTTTGGACAATACATACGGTGTTTTTAATGATTTTGGTGTATAATTTGTACCAGCTTTATAAAAAATTATTTGTAAAATCATGAGTGATTTCCGTTTTGAAGATAAAGTAAGCCTTGATAATATCATCGAACTTAAAGGAGTAGGGCAATCCTATGATGGTGGACAAAACTGGATCATAAAGGATTATGACCTGATCATAGAGGATAAGCCGGCTCAAGGTCAATTTGTTGTTTTGCTTGGCATGTCTGGTAGTGGTAAGTCCACAATATTACGCTACATTTCAGCGCTTCAAGAGCCAACAGAAGGACAAGTACTGGTTCATGGCAAACCTGTTGGACCAGATACTCATATCAGTATGGTTTTTCAGCAGTATTCTTCACTGCCTTGGATGACTGTTTTGGATAATGTGGGGCTCGCATTGCAATATCAAGGTGTAAGTAAAAAGGATCGTGATGAGAAGGCAATGGAACTTATCAAACTCGTGGGACTAGAAGGACATGAAAAGAAATATGCAATGTATCCGACCTTATCTGGTGGTCAATTGCAGCGGATAGCCATAGCAAGAAGTTTATTGGCCAATCCCGATATCTTGCTTATGGACGAGCCATTTGGTGCTTTAGATATCAAAACAAGGATTCAAATGCAAGAATTATTATTGGAATTGTGGGAGAAGTTCCATTCTACGGTAGTTTTTGTAACCCATGATATTTCAGAAGCAGTTTATCTTGGAGACGATATTTACATTATGAAATATGCACCTTCAAAAATTGTAGAACATATATCTGTGGATTTGCCGATCCATAGGACACGTGAAACAAAGCGAACACCACATTTTACGCAACTAGTGCAGCATGTAGAAGATACAATGATGAAAATAAGTGCTGAAAAATAGTCTCTAAACCATCAGGCTAACTCTATGTACACCGGGCTGATAGTGTTTAGAAAGTAGATATTTTACTTGCTCGTAATGGTTTTTATTGCTAACAAAATCGACCGTATTCAGGTCAATAATTACAATAGGGTAGGAAAGTATATTCCTGAAATATTCAAAGTAACCATTTTGGATTTGCGTGAGATATTCGCCTGTAATATTTTTTTCATATTCGCGGCCTCGTTTGGCTATATGGTCGAGCAAGATATCTACATTTCTATGAAAATAGACCAATAAATCAGGCTTAGGCAAGGATTGGTTCAGTACGTTAAACATCTTTTGGAATAACCTGAACTTTTCATTTGGTAGATTCTTACTAGCAAATAATAGCGTTTTTATAAAGGTGTAATCGGCGATGGTGAATTCCTTGAAAAGATCTTGATTCATTAGACTGCGTTCCATCTGTTCGTGCCTTTCAGTCATGAAAAACAACTCGACTGTAAATGCAAATCTTTCGGGTTCCTTATAGAAAAGTGGTAAAAAAGGATTGTCTGCAAATTCTTCAAGTATCAACCGACAATTGTACTCTTCTCGCAGCATTGAACAAAAAGTAGTCTTTCCGGCACCTATATTACCTTCGATACAGATATAATTATATGGGAATGGTGCTGAGATATGAGATGGATTTAATAAGACAAAAGTATGATTATTTTTTATAATATTTTAGTCTTCGAAAATAAAAACTTCACATTCGTCATGACACTCGTCGTACAGTTCCTCAATAGTCTTGCCTTCTACAGGATCTATTAAGTCTCCTGCTATCTCCATGAGCGGTATCAAAACAAAATTTCTTTGATATAAGCTCGCATGTGGGATGGTAATTTTGTCTGTCTTGACTATATCATCATTATAATACAAGATATCAATATCTAGACTTCTTGGTCCCCATTTTATTTCTCTTCCGGTGCCTAAATCGTGCTCTATAGATTTTGTAAGCTTAAAAACTTCATCCAATGATAGCTTAGATTCTACGAATACAGCGAGATTTAGAAAGTTTTCCTGATCCTTCAAGCCCCAAGGCTCAGTCTCATACACTGATGATTTAGATTTTATATTGCCAATCGAGCGATCTATGGTGGTCAAGGCATCATCCAGGATTTTTTTTCTGTCACCGACATTAGAACCCAAATGCAGGTAAATCTTGTTCATTCTTCTTACAAATTTTGTCATAAAAAAACCTGTCACTACTAAGCAACAGGTTTTTCAATCATTTATTTATTTTTTTATTTATGTCCTTTTATGGCATCTTCATATCTCACCAATTGTTGTTTTACAACGGGAAATAAGAATAATAATCCAATCATATTCGGAAATACCATAGCCAAAATCATAGCATCTGAGAATCCCCAAACTGAATCCATTTTGGCTGATGCACCGATGATGATAAACAATAGAAATAACACTTTGTAGGTCATTTCCATTGC
Organism: Saprospiraceae bacterium; assembly: GCA_016717105.1. Lineage (GTDB taxonomy): Bacteria > Bacteroidota > Bacteroidia > Chitinophagales > Saprospiraceae > OLB9. Next base: position 122,298 of record JADKGF010000007.1, read on the forward strand.
TTTGCTCTTGCCGAAAAGGTACATCCATGCTTGCTGTCCATAGTATGACCAAGAAATCATAGTGGATACCGCAAACAAAAATATTGCGATAGTAAGCACGTAAGGGAACCATGAAATCGTGCTCGCAAAAGCCATAGATGTTAAAGTTGCACCTTCATAAATTTTTCCATCGGAAAGCATCACTTGTTGTGCACCGTATTCGAACGGACTAACATTATTGAATATCACGATCACCAATGCTGTCAATGTACAAATTACTATTGTATCTATAAATGGTTCTAATAAAGCTACCAATCCTTCTGATGCAGAATATTTTGTTCTAACTGCTGAGTGAGCAATAGATGCAGATCCTGCACCTGCTTCATTGGAAAAGGCTGCCCTTCTAAAACCAATAACCCAGACGCCAATTAATCCACCTAATCCAGCTTGAGGACTGAATGCTTGCTGGAATATTTGTGAAAAAGCCTCATCTATATATGATATGTTACCGCCAATGACGACAAGACAAGCTACAATGTATATTATTGCCATTAATGGTACCAACATTTCTGTGACCGTTGCAATCCTTTTTATCCCGCCGATGATAGTGATTCCCACCAATACAGCAATTCCTAAACCGATAAAGAATCCTGAACTTCCACCTGACATACCAAAAAGTGAAGCGATTTGAGCTGCTGCCTGATTGGATTGCGCAGCATTGCCACCACCAAAAGATCCACCAATACATAATACGGCAAAAAATGCTGCTAAAAATTTACCAAGCCCAATATATCCTTTTTCTTTCAGACCTTTTGAAAGATAATACATAGGACCACCAAATACTACACCTTTATCGTTAATGTCGCGATATTGAACTCCTAATGTACATTCCACAAATTTTAAGGTCATACCCAATAATCCACTTACAATCATCCAAAAAGTAGCACCAGGACCTCCAAGTGAAATGGCTATGGTCACACCAGCGATATTCCCAAGACCAACAAAAAAACAAACCCCCCAAACTCAAAATCATTACGATAATTGGAACTTGTGTACCTGATATTGGCACCGAATATAATACGATACTTCCAATAAATTCTGCAAATGGTTTGAAGGCATTATCTATTTGTTGGTCTATTCCTATTGCTTGTGCATCGGTTGCGACGGCATTAGTCTGAAGCGAATCTGCCTGACTGAAGCCAAAGTTTAAGAAAAAAACAAAAAGGCCTAATAAAAGTGATCGAAATGACTGCATCTGCTGTTGTTTTGATTATGTAAAAAAGTTGTGAAGTGCCAAAAGTAATTATAATTTTATTATTAACAAAATGTTTACAAATACATTATTGCTAAATAAAAATCAACTTAAGTACTTAACTTCTTCATAATATTGCGTAATTCGATCATCTACCATGATATCTCGATTGGTAAGTGGTTTTTTTAGGATTACGCCTTCCATTGTCCTACATCTACTTAGCGCTACATAGCTTTGTCCACATTCGAAGGCACCGCTGCCCATATCGACTATTATCTTATCAAAAGTCTTACCTTGACTTTTGTGTATAGTAATGGCCCAAGCTAATTTTAAAGGATATTGCTTAAATGTGCCTACTACCTTCGTATTGATTTGATTGGGTTTCATTGGATCGAATTCATATTTTAAAATCTCCCATTCTTGCCGATTCACTTCTATTGTTGTTTCATTGCCTTTTTCATCCTGGATTTTTACAATTATAAATTCATGGGCTACATCTGTGATGATGCCAATAGTGCCATTGACATATTGTTTTTGAAGGTCGTTTTTTACAAACATCACTTGTGCTCCTTTTTTTAGCACGAGATTAAATTCGGTAGGAAATAATTGGGGATTAAACTCACCGATGACTTCGGCTTTGTATTCTAAGGCTGGCTCGACGATCGACTTGAGCATGTTTTCGTTTATCGTAGTGGCGATATCATTTCTACTACACAAGGTTATATAGTACGATAGATCATCAGGTATTGGGACGTGTCTTTCATTTAGAAACATGAAGTCGTCATAATCCAGCCTGTTGAGTCGTATATTATCCAACAAATTGATGAAACTCCTTTCTTCTTGACGATATACCTGCATGAGTTCTATCATGTGAAAAGATATGGTAGGCATCACCTTAGCAGAAAAAAAATATGGTGTCTCATACGTGGTTTGAAAGTAATGCTTCTCAAATTGCGAAGAAACGACTGGTGGCAACTGAAATAAATCTCCAAAAAATATCATTTGGATCCCACCAAAAGGTCGTGAATCATTCCGATTTAATCGCAAAAAATAGTCAATATTATCAATCATATCGGCCCTTACCATAGATATCTCATCGATGATGATCATGTCCAGATTGACATAAAGTCTGTAGTTTTTACGTCTCTCTATTTCATTTCTATTTAGTAATCTTGGTGGAAAACCAAAAAATGAATGAATAGTCTGACCTTTAACATTTAACGCAGCAATGCCTGTGGGAGCAAGGACAACAACTTTTTTTTTTGTGGTCGTCCTGAAGACTTGTAGCAGTGTGGACTTTCCTGTACCTGCACGTCCTGTAATAAATAAATGATCACCCGTGTATTCCAATTGATCTAGAATACCAGAAAATTCGTTACTTAATGTTACAGGATATTTCATTAGAAGATAAAATTATCGTCTTCTTCGGCCACCACGACCATAGTCAGGTCTGAATCCCAATCTAATCGTAGCTTGAAGCAGTTTTGGGTTGGTATTTAGACCATTTTCTATGATGTAACCATCGTATGGCAATTGGGATGTAAAATAATAAGACAATATCGGCGTAATAGTCAGTAAATCACTCAGCCCAATATCCATACCCACACCGACACCAACTTTAAAGGACGTTTTATTTGCTGAAATCTGGTTTTCTCCTTGTTCAGACGAAATGGTATTGTACGAAACGCCGGGTGTCAAATGAAAAAATAATCCTTTATTGATCGTATTACCTTGTTTGGAAAAAGTTGGACAATTACAATCTCCTTCCATGTCTAAGGCATAGATATGCGTATTGAAATTGAAGTGGAAACCTGTCAATTGTACAGAATTTATAGCTATATTTTCAATATTTGTTTTAGAATAAGAATAGGCTAGCTCAGGCATAAATTCTATTCTTCTTTTCTTCAGTCGAAACCAATAATCCACGCCAATTTCATATCCTGTTGGTAAGAGCTTTTCAGAAAAATTGGTTTTATCTTCTAGATCTTGTGCCCATTCATTATATTTTGTGCTATTGTATTTTACCCTCAAGCCAAATTGCCCATAATTATCGTTTGTAACGAACATAAAAGTAAAAAATATCATCAGTAAAGATCGCATCAGCATATTGTATTGTCTTAAATTTGATTGTGATATTGAACTAACGAATTTATCCTTGTATTTGTTGAAATATTGAATTGGAGATTTAAGAACTTAACATAAGACGTTGCCATATTTATTAAGTAAATTTGTGGTGCTAATGTTTCGTTTTCATTGTGTTCATTTCGATTAAGAACATTGCCATTTTGTAATGTGTAGAAAGACAGTGATTTAAATAATGTAATAAAATTAAAATAATATTAGTGTCAATTTGACATATCTTATTAAATTTGTGCTTTTTTTTTGCAAAACAACATAATAAATATATACTTATATGCTATCAAGAACAGAAATCTTTGGTTATGCTCCTAAGAAGGAATATTCTAAATCAGTAGCATACTTTTCTATGGAATTTGCCATAGATCAGTCTCTTAAAATTTATAGTGGTGGCTTAGGATTTTTGGCTGGATCACATATGCGTAGTGCGTTTGAGTTAAAGCAAAACCTTGTCGGAATAGGTATGTTATGGAAATACGGCTATTATGATCAGGTAAGATCCATCAATGGTGCAATGAAAGCAGACTATGTACAAAAATATTATTCTTTTTTGACTGACACTGGCATTGTTTTTCCTGTAGAAGTGCATAGTGCCATCGTGTATGTGAAGGCATATTTATTGAAGCCTGAAGTTTTTGGTACAGCACCAATATTTTTATTATCCACAGACATAGAACAGAACGATAATATATCACGAACTATTACAAATCGTCTCTATGATGCTAATGAATCTACTCGTATTGCTCAGTCGATTGTTTTGGGTATCGGTGGTGCAAAACTGATGGAAATCCTTGATATGGGTACTGAAATTTACCATATGAATGAAGGTCATGCTGTGCCGTTGTGTTTTTATTTATATTCAAAATTCAAAAATATAGACGAAGTTAGACGCAGAGTCGTATTTACAACCCATACACCTGAAGAAGCTGGAAATGAGCAGCGTAGTTTTGAATTGTTAAGTAAAATGTCATTTTTCAATGGCCTATCTGACGATGAAGTGAGAAAAGTGGCTGGCATCGAAGGCAATTCTCTGAATTATACATTGACAGCGCTTCGATTTGCTAAAATTGCAAATGGTGTCTCCAAAATGCACGGCGAAGTTTCCAGAGAAATGTGGTCGGGATTTTCTGATATTTGCGAAATAACTTCCATCACAAATGCCCAGAATAAGAAGTACTGGAAAGATGATGCCCTCGAAAAAGCCATGGAAGACAATGACGACAAGGCATTGGCTACTAGGAAGAAGGAAATGAAAAAGGATCTCTTCAAGATTGTGGCAGATCAAACGGGTAAAATCTTTGATGAAGATGTTTTGACCTTAGTGTGGGCACGTAGATATGCTGGATATAAGAGAGCTGACTTGATTGCTTCGGATGTAGAGCGATTTGCAAAATTGATAAAAAATTCTGAATTGCCGATCCAAATTATTTGGGCAGGAAAACCATATCCTGAAGATTATACGGCCATCGATACATTCAATCATTTATTCCAGAAAACACTAGCCAATCCAAATATTGCAGTACTTACTGGTTACGAATTGGGCCTATCAGCAGCTTTGAAAAAAGGATCTGATGTGTGGTTAAATAATCCTAGACTTTACCGCGAAGCTTCTGGTACTAGTGGTATGACGGCAGCAATGAACGGATCAGTAAACTTTTCTATTCCAGACGGATGGATTCCTGAGTTTGCCAAACATGGTGTAAATAGCTTCATTATCGAGCCGGCTGACCGCAAATTGCCACAAGGAGAACAAGATAGCATTGAGTGTAGTCGTTTGATGGATATTTTGGAAAAGGAGATTTTACCTATGTACTATTCTAAGCCGAAATCTTGGGCCAATATAGTGAAAAATGGAATGCGAGATGTAGCTCCTGCATTTGAATCAGGTAGAATGGCGAAGGAATATTATACCTTGCTATTCAATATGAAAGTAGCCGAAGTTGCTGAACTAGCCTAACTTAGGCGCTCAAACTGAAAGTTCTCTAGCTCGGTTTTCCGCTGCGAGAATTCCTTCGCTTATTGCTTTGTTCAATTGCCTGTCGCCGAAGACTTTTAGAGCAGCTTCTGTTGTTCCACCTTTGGATGCTACGGCTTTGATAAGCTCGTCAAGATCTAGCTCTGCATTATTGATCAAATGGTAGGCTCCAAGCATGGTTTGTTTTACAAAGAGTAGGGCAGTACTTTCGTCAAATCCCATTTGCTTGCCAGCATCCACCATATGTTTTACAAAATAATAGAAATATGCAGGTCCACTTCCACTTAATGCTGTGACCGCATCTAGCATAGATTCATTTTCGATATAGACCGATCTACCAGTTGCATTTATAAGATTTTCTACTTTAAACAATTTAGCAATGCTAATTCCTTCTGCTGATGTAAAACCAGTAATACCCATACCTAACATTGCCGGTGTATTGGGCATTGCTCTTACGACCGCTTGATGCATTAGGCTGTCTTGAATTTTTTTAATCGGAATTCCTGCCATGATGGATAGCACAATCTGACCTTCTTTTATAAAATTCTTAAGATCTAATGCCATTGTCCCAAAGTCTTGGGGCTTTATAGCCAAGATCACTAAGTCATAAGCGGATATTGCTTCATTTATCGTGTTTATTACAATACCTTCATTTTGACTAGATAAGAGTGAAGATCTATCAGCACTTTTTCTATGAGTAGCAAGTCATCTCTTTTGACCAGATCATATTTTAGGAATGAACGTGCAAAACCTAATCCCATATTTCCACATCCGATGATGGCAATTCTCATATTTCTGAATTTGTTTTTGTTTGAAATTGAACGCAAAGGTACATGATTAAGGAGTTTTCTTAAGTTTCTTTGTCAATTTATTGAACGTCGGGATAGAATGTTTTATCCTGTGTCAAAGGTGATGGGTAGAATAATGAGGTCGATTTGTCATTTAAATGCAACTTCAAAAGACAAATCTGCGTCTTTCTCCTGTAAACAAATTTTAATTTTTATTAATTTCTAAATATTATTATCATGAGAATTCAAAATCTAATTTTGGCAATCACATTTTGCATTACGGGAACATTGAGCGCATTTTCGGCAACTATTCCTACAAAAACTCCGGAAAGGATTCAGATTCAGACTCTATTAAACGCAATTGATTACAAACAATATCTTACTAATGAAACAAAGGTAAATATTTCATTTTTTGTAACGGCCCAAAATGAAATTGTGGTGGTCGCGACAGATAACAAAGATCTAGACCATGTTTTGAAGCTTACGCTAAATTACAAAAAAATAGCCATGAATGAACTTAACTACCAAACAATCTATACAATTCCGGTATCGATCAAGTAAACATAATAAAAGTTTTTCGCAGTTGATTTTTTAAAGCCGAAGATATGTATGTCTTCGGCTTTTTTTTGGGCTTCTTTGTAACAAAACCCAAGTATTCGCGAAATATTTTATAGAAAAATACATAATTTTAAAATAAAAGCAAAATTATTTCGTTAGTAATATCGTAAAGTTCATAAAATATTATTTTCTTTGCACTCGAATAATTAATTAAATACAAATAAAATTTTAAAAATATTTGCAATGGCAGACTACAAAATGGATAAAATAGATTTGAAGATAGTGAAGATGTTACAGGAAAACAGTAAAATAACCAATCTTGACTTATCAAAAAAAATAGGATTGTCTCCCGCACCAACTCTCGAAAGAGTAAAAAAATTGGAGCAGTCTGGTATCATTCAAAGTTATCACGCAAAAGTAGATTCTTCAGCGATCGGCTTGAATGTTAAGACATTTGTGCTAGTATCCTTAGCTTGGCAAAAGCCAAATGCGCTTGATAATTTTATCAGAAAGGTAAAAGCAGTACCTGAAATCACAGAGTGTTATATCATCACTGGTGATGCGGACTTCTTGCTCAAGATCGTTTGTAAAGGATATACCTACTTCGAGAAAATTGCTCTTTAAGACGCTTTCGCAAATAGAAGAAATCGAAAGATTGAAGACCCTGATGACACTTTCTAAAGTGAAGAAGGAAAAAGTACTTCCTTTCGATTACGAGAACGTAGAAGAATAAGTTGTATTATACAATATATAACTTTATAAATACAAACCGTTTCCAGTTTGATCAGGAAGCGGTTTTTTTTTACCGCAAATGTAGCCAACACCATGTTGTGGACGTTTTATAAACATGATCCTGATATTTGCAGCTATCTAATGGGTACGATGCACCTTGCTACCAAGGAAGCCTACACCTATGCGGATATTGCAAAAATACATCTTAAAAGCAGCAGTTTACGCAGGGGAAATGAATCTTGGCGAATCTGTTGATGAAGATCTAACTTCATTTTCTTATCTCCTGGAGGCAAGTTGTTTCAAGAGAACTTCCGACCTAAAGTGTACAAGAAATATCAGACTTTGGTTCGCAAATGCTATGATATATCGCTTGATGACTACAAAAGATACACGCCATTTTACATCAATAATCTATTGGCAGAGGCAGCCTTACCGGCCGTGCATCATCAACCTTTGGATCAATATTTATGGGAATTTGCTGTGCACAATAATAGAATAATGACTGGTGTGGAATCACTCCGAGATCAGATCGATATATTACAAAATATACCGATGGATTATCAGATCAAAGCATTCAGGGATAATATGAAAAATATCAAAGCATTTAGACATAAGCTATTGTCCATCAATGCAATGTATGCAGATGGTCAATACAGGCAACTATACAAGAGCACACAAAAAAGTATGGGAAAAATCAGAAACCTAATGATTTATGATAGGAATAAAAAGATGGTAAATGCCATTATTAGGATGTCGGATGAAAAATCTTCATTTTTTGCCATAGGGGCAGCGCATTTTGCTGGTAATAAAGGTATTTTAGCGTTTCTAAAAAAGGAAGGCTACAAAATCAAACAGATTACGCACTGACCGAGCAATTTATTTGCTGGTATCCTGAGCTGTAAATCCTTTACTAGATATTTCTTTGCCATTAATCAAACTAACGAAATAATATAAGCCTTCTAGTTGTTTTGGTAATACTACTTCTAAGGTTTTATCACCAAAAAAAGGCGGTGTAAATGACTTGGAAAATACTTCCTTACCGATGCTGTCATAAATTTTAAGTAATGTCTCGCTATTGTCCGGAGTCACGTATGTAAGAGTCAAGATATTGTCGTAATATTTGACGGTTTTGATAGATAACGCGCCTTTAGGACTAAGAGACTGGTCACAATATGCTGTGAGAAGGATGTTCATGCTGTTGAGCACATTCAGCCTGCCACCAGATGTATTCTTATTGGTCAAACTAGGTTTTAGATCTACACCTTTGATCAGTGCATCTTTGATGGCAAGGGCAGCTTCTGGGCCCGAATCTCTAACAAATTCATAAAAGGCGGCACATTTTAAGGAATATAAGAGTGCTGCAGCACCCGATACCATGGGTGTCGAAAGCGATGTACCTGTTTCTGTTTTGTAATTTCCTTTAGATGCAAGGTCTGTGCTAAGAATTTTTTCGCCAGGAGCTGCAAGATCCACACTGATATTACCATAACCTGTATAGGGATCTTTGATATCTGCCTTATTTGTCGCATTGACTACCAAAAGATATGGTGAAGTACACGTGGATGGCATATCACCTTTAACTTCTACATCATAATCTGAATTTGTAGTAGAAGCTACACAAAGTACGCCAACAGCACCTAATTTGTCATACATAGAACACCACGCAACGTAATCTTTGGCGAATGCTTCATCAAGTCCACCAGAATAGCTAATAACTTTTAGATCAATGCCTTTGTTGCCGCCTGAACTAATGAATAGCTTTTTGACCTGTAGAAAGTAATTGTAACTTTCTATGATGTCAGAGACGTAAGATCCTGCTGTCACAGGCACAATTTTCAGATTCCAGTTCATACCGGCAATTCCCAAATGGTTATTGCCTTGTGCTCCTAACACGCCAATAACATTGGTTCCATGGCTTTTGACATCGTGGATGCCACGTTTGGTGCGTTGATTCCATCCGTTAATGTCGTCCACATAACCATTGGAATCATTGTCTAGATTATCAGATGATATTTCTCCTGGATTGTTATAAATGTTATTTTTTAGGTCTTCGTGTGCGATATCAAAACCTTCGTCCACGACACCAATGATGATGTCATTGCCAGAATAATCGGTGCCACCAGTGGTGACTTCCCAACTATCATATGCCTTGATAATATCTAGATAATACTGCTCTGAAAGTCGCGAATCATCAGGTTTTACTCTATTAGAAACACGAGCATTCCACGAAACCGATTGGATATTTCTGTTTACTTTGCACCAAGCATAAAGAACTTTGTCATCGCCACTGCGGAGCAACCAAATGCCTTCGCTAAGTTGATCAGCTTCGATTTCTGATGTTTGAAAAGCTCTATTATATTCTTTCAATACCAAATCAATATTGTTATCATCTGCCAAGATGATAATACCATTGGTTGGATTTTCAACATTCTGCGCCTGAGCAACACAAGTGATCAGGACTAAAAGCCACAAAAGCTGTTTCATTCTAAAGTTTATTTTGCGAAAATTTAATACAAATATACGGATTTGATTGTTGTATTTGTTTTTATATGGTAAAAAATGTAAATATAATCGCTTGAAATGTCTTGAACGATTAGATTATTTATCAGATTTTTGCTTTTATATGTTCCTTTGAATTTTTTTCTCCAGCATTGACTTCAAAAGTCAGATGATTTTCTTTTGGTGGAACTGGACAATTATATCCTACTATAGGCACACCAAGGATTGTAGCATTTATTAAAATCTATTGTGATTTGGTTGTCTGTGATATCTTTTTCATAAAGATTGATGTATCGGCCTCCACCATAGGTTTCTTCATCATTGGTATAGTCCTTGAATGGTAGAAGAGATAACCTTTGTACAATGGATTAGATGGTTGAGTCATGTTTTGGTAAATATTCAATCTTATATCTTTTCCTTTGTACTTGCAGTCTGCCATAGCATATACGCTGATACAGTCTTGTTACTCCACTATAAGTCGGCATGTCAAATGTTTTTGCATTTTCTATTTTGGTACATTGACAGGTAAGTTTCCATGCTGGGTCTGCTGGATAAAAATCAAGGAATGGGAGATCATCTTTCGTCAATGGAGAGCGTTCGTCGTGGAGAAATCCGTCCTTGTATTCTTGTCTGAATGTGGAAAGCTCACTTGCATAATTAGACTTATTTTTGGTAAGAGTACAACCGATTATCGAGAGCAATAGTATGGGGAATATTTTCTTTTGGATCATGAAGGATGAATTAGTAATTATAAAATTTGTTCTACCTGAGTTAAAAGGTGTTGATTAGTCTTACAAATTGCACTTACCTTGAGAATCGAGCAGGACACATTTAATGAAAACATATGAAAGGTAGACTTGGTTTTGTGGTGGTAATGGATTAATATAGGATTAGGCCTAATTGAATAAGAAATTTATTGTAACTAATCTGAAAATGGTGTAAATAAAAATTAATATTATTTTATTTTTTTGCAACTTTGCAATTCATAATTAAAAAAATACGATATGGAAAACATCTTGATCAAGCTAAGAATGATTATTCTCTTAAGTTCATTATGTGTTGCGAGTCAAGCTCAAAATAATAATTGGAAAACTATAGATGTACCTGTGAAACGAAAACACATCCTTATGCATTTTAGTACTGATTCAATCATGATTTCAAGATTAAGTGACGTACAAAAAATTTATTTTGGGAAAGGCTTCGATGTAAATAATAGGGCAATTTTAACGATAAATATCCAAAAGTATCGTGGAGAATTCAAAATATATCTTTTGGCATATCAAAATTCTTTTGTCAGACTTGAGAAAAGCAATAATAGAATTGATGAATTTAAACTGGCTGATAATGTATTCTTATCCAAAGTTGTAATCAATGAGGATTATATTTTTGCAATGATAAGCAACAAGCTTACCAAACTAAATTTTAATTGTGAGATTATCAAACAATTAAGTACTTCATGTGTCAATCTATTAGTTTCAAAATCAAAAGTTTATGTGCATTTGGCAAATAGAAGATTCGAAACTTATAATATGGATTTAGTATTATTAAATTCCACAGTTGGTATTTATTCAAAAAATTTGGAGCTGAAAAATAATTATATAACAATTCTAGACCAATATAGTAAAGACGAAGGAAATAGTTGGCTGAAATTTCCAACGCAATTTTCACTTTCTAATACTAAAATGGTTCCGTCATATTCTAATACAATCGGAAGATTAACAAATGATAGCCTGATTTATTCAAGGGACTATGGTGCGAATTTCAATTTAGTAAAACTTCCTTTCAAGCCTGATTTTGTTTTTATTAGCAACACTGATGATGTTTTTATTCAACAAGAAACTTTCGGAGTGGATCTGGTGTTTTACAACAAATTTGGGCAATATTGATTGAGAGAAATAAATACTAATACAAATCAAATTAGTACATCATATGAAATTGCATCAGGAATTAATGAAAATTTAGTTTATGTGCACTATCAAGGATATTTAGGATACAAATTAGACTCCCTAAATCCAATTGCTGAAGTCCCAGGATTCCTTAGTTTTTTTTCAGGGAATAATAATATTATGCATATAAATGATGAAGCTTTTTTTGCAAGAATCAAGATCATGTATTTCTTTCAAAAGATAAGGGGCAAAAATGGGAAAAGATATTCAATGTTCCATTATTTTTTAATACATATATTACGCAAAAGAATAAATCTTCTTTTGTTTTAACTCAAGATTCGGTAATCTATTCCAATAATAATTTTGAAAATCACAGTACATATATGATTCATGACGAAATTAGGAAAATCTATTTAGATATCAATTTTCGAATTACCAGTGAGTTAAATTTATTCACATCAAGTTATGATATTGATGGTCAAACTAATGAAAAGTTCCTGCACCATCATAACCTAATAACGAACGAGTATAATAAATATAGCCTTGCCAATTTTGACTCATTGATCGTAAATGAACAATTAGAAACTTCTTTTTCGGGAAATACACTTCTAATGTATGCGTATAAACGGCTTTCTCAAAATGAATATTTGCCTTTCTTGATAATTTCTGATGATAATTTTAAGACACATATAGTCAAAAAACTGCCCATATTAGGCGATATTAAAACTGACCATTTAAATAACTATTTTTTATTCAGAAATGATGATTTATGGATATCTTTGGATAAAGGCGATACTTGGATCGATTTAGGTCAAAAACTTCCTAGCGGTACAATAATTATTGATGTTCAAACGAGTCAAGACAACTTCCTATATCTTGCCACGAATAAAGGTATACTCAAATACATAAATGCACTTAATGAGCCAAATACAATTGAAATTTCATTCTTTAATGATATAAATAGTAGTTGTGAAAAGGATGGAAATGAGGTATTTGATAGGTCAGATGTCAAAGTCAAAATTAATGGCTCAGATTTTCTTATTCCAGATTCTGAAGGTCTCATTCGGTATGAGACAACAACTAGAGAAAATAAGATTGTTTATTATTATGATACGCTTGATTTGGCCTTATGTACAAAAGATTCTATAAATTTAGAATTTAGTCCATTACCTGAATCAAAACAATTGAATATAGGCTATACGATTAAAACAAAATGCCCAGAATTAACAGCATCGGTGGAAAAAATGGAGTTTAAAAATTGTGCCTATAATTCAATAACTTTTAAATTATGTAATACTGGTGATGCAATTGCCTACGATGTCAATTTCGAAGCTAATATACCTTGGATTGTTTGGCATGTCACTGAGTGTTACCGATTCAAATCATTTTACGGACAATTTCATAAACATAAAACTGCCTACGCTTGAAAGAGATTCTAAAAGATTTGAATATTCTTTTGATATATCTTGTAATATACCTCTAGATGAATATTGTGTAACTGGTAAAATGTTTGGCTCAAATGATTGTATTTCAGAATTTATGTTGAATTACTGTATCAATAATTATAGCTGGGAAAATAGTGTTGAACAAACGATATTTTTAAATAAAAAGGATATCACTAATCAAGATATAGTACAAATTTCCAACAATGAAGCTCAAGAAATTGAAATAAATATCAGGGCCCGGATACAATATACCACATAGTTTTTGAAGAAGAATTTAACTCAAATTTTGATTTAAATGATTTAATTGTTGAGGAATGTTCTTTGCCATTTACCCAAACCAATATTGGTAATATAATGAAGATCGAAATGGATGCTTCTGTAAAAACTGGACAAGAAAACTTTATCAAGTATGGTATTAAGACTAGAGAAAATTTGATGACAGCTGATGAGTTGGTATATTCTACCGTGTATGCATTTGATAAAGACTTTCCAAAAAGTGAACTGTTTGTATTCAAAATAGAAAACCAAAGTGCTACATCCGAATTTTTAAAAGAAAATTTTGATTTATTTCCTAATCCTTTTACTCAGACTTTATCTATTATTTCTAAGAATACTAGTTTAAGTACAATAAAAATATTTAGTATTCATGGCGTGCTTTTATATAACACAATTGTGGAATCGAATGAGGCTAATCTAAATCTTGAAAATATAAGTCCACAATTATTGTATGTTGAGATCGAAACTCAAGATCATGCCACCTACCGAAAGCGAATACTCAAAATGTAATTTCTTGTTACTGCGAATTGCAATTACTGTGTGCACTCAAGGCAAATATAAAAAATATGGGTTTTATAAATCCTGATTTAAAGCGTTCCATAGGCTATATTATTTTTACTAGAAATCGATCTAAAACTAAGTATTTTCATTTCTTTTTGAGTTCTTTCATTAAGTCTTCTAAATAGTCTGTTTGTACTTCTTGAATTTCTAATAGTTTCTTGTTTTGATGTGCCAATAAATGGTCGATTTTTCACTCAGCAATTTGATTTCCAATTCAGCTTTAAGGTTGATTTTATAATCGTGTTCGCCTCTTTGTCTATCTTTTTGTTCTTGTCTGTTTTGGCTCATCATGATGATTGGTGCCTGAATTGCTGCCAAACATGAAAGGATAAGATTCAACAATATAAACGGATATGGATCAAATGGACTAGTGGCCAAAAACCAAATATTGATTATCATCCATATAAGAATAAACGTAAAAAATGTGATGATAAAAGCCCAACTTCCGCCAAATGTGGCTACTTTGTCTGCCAATCGTTGGCCGAAAGTAAGTTCTGCTTCTATTTCGTCTTGGATATTTTCAGAAAGTATGGAGTTGTTTTTGATTGCGTCCACTACGTCCTTATCTATCACGGCAATTTCACCTTTTTCTTGAGTTATCAATGAAGTTAAGTATATTCGCCTGTAGTGATTTAGTTCATCTATCTTAATGTAACTTTCTTTGTCGAAGTCTGGGAATATAGATTTGATAAGAATGAAAATCCCTTCTCTGATGTCTATTCCTTTTACTTCTTCACCTTTCAGAATTTCTTGATTACTTATTTGACTTATTTTCATATCGAGTATCTTTGTAAAATATCTACAAAACGTACACTTACTTTTTGTTTTGGTGGGCATTTGCAGTAAAAGAAACAACGAAAATGCGTGATAAATTCAAATATGCGGATGTCGGTTTATTCTTTTACTATTTCTAAACTCCCTTTTTTGTCTGATTGTTTTACTACCCAACCTTTATTCAACTCAATTGTATAGTTTTCTCCAATAATAATGGTTCCTTCAACTTTTGTTGGTTTTGGAAATGTAAGTTTGGCAAAATCATTGGTAATGAGAATACCCGTTTTACCAATACTTGTTTCGCCAGTAGTTTTAAAATTGCCAAATGCTGATGGATTTGCTGAGCGCTTGAAATATCTGAATAAATAATGCCTAACTTGTCAAACGTAAACGTATTATTCATGTCATATGACATATAATATGTTTTATCTGTAGTGTCTCGCTTCACCGTTAAAACTGGCTGTTCACAAAATAAATTTTTGTAGTATAATTTAATGCTGTCATTGGTGATTTTTCGTTTCATCTCTTCCTGTTCGATCACATAATATTTGTTTCTCCTTTTAATATTTTCAGTCTTACTTTTAGGCGTTTTTTTGAAAGCTTGTACATGTTTATAGATATCACTGAATGAGTAGATGTGTTTTAGATCACTTCTCCACTGGATGTGAAAATAGTCAAATATCAACCCGTATGCTAATCCTGTGGCATATGCAAATGAACGATTTAAACCATTTGGGTTTTCTCTTCCATCCAATTCGATAAGGGCCATTCGGTATAAATCCTTGTGTGCTGAAAGTTTAAATCCAGTGTATGAAGCCAGACCTTCTAATGTCTCCAATTTTAAAGCAAAATGATTTTGTTTTTTAAAGAAATTTTCTCTTTCAGTTCTAAAATACATTGCATCACTTAAATATATCTTGGCCATTGCCTCATCATTTTTTTGAATGGATTTAATACAGTTTCGCAATGCTTCAAACTCTGATCGTAACCATATTTTTGCTTTATAATTATCTAAGTATTCTACAATATTTCCTTCAATATTTATTTGGCTGCCGTGAAATAAATGGAACAATTCGTGAATTGGTGTTTGGCAACTATCTGTTGGCGTAATGTCATAATTCTGTACAATTGCCCATTTTTCATTTTCAAATTGTTGATTGGTATTGGCGTGAACTAATGTTTTTGCAGGAATTTGTTTGTAATAAATTAAACTGTCTTTTATTGAATTAGGGATAGTTCTATTTAAGGTGTAAATGGTTTCGGTCTCATCTAGTACTAAAATATTGTCATGCCAAATATTACCACTCCAAAGCATCCCATTATCAGATTCCAATAATTTTTTTGTTTTCAAAAGTTCATTTTGTATTTTAGCCCGTCTTCTTTGTGGCAGCGTAGTTTTGTTTTGTAAAACTCTAGCAATTAATATCTTCCATTCAGTCATCTCATGCAAATTATTTAAATCAGGATCTGTCGATAGATGTTCTATATCAGAATACAGATAAGTTTCTGCTAATTCAGTTAAATGTTGTAGTGATTTTTTAGGCTCGTTATTTAAGGCATAAACACAACTTGCATTGTATAAAATATCTGGATCTTTAATGTTTTGTGACGAAAATAATAGGTCAAAAACCAAACCTGATTTGGTAAAATCTTTTTCATTATAATAATCCATAGCCTTCTGGTTAAGGCTGTCTATATTATAAGATTGCGCACTACTAGAAGTTAATAATTGAATAAAAGTGAAAATGGAGATAATTATTTGCTTCATAAGTTATTTTGGTTGATTTTTAATTTTATTATTGATTGTCATTTAATACAAATCCTAAATCTATATTTGACAATGCAAATTTATTACTTAGTTTTCACATAAAACATAAGCATTTCGCAATTTTATTCTTTGGTAATGTACTTTTCTAATACCAATTTTGCAATGTCCAGGGTAACTTGGGTAGGAGAGTGACAATCACAATTGCTAAATCCTATCACATATATATCTTCACTCGGTATATAGACACCCATACTTTTATAGCCGAATATGCTACCACCGTGTTCTCTTGATGTGGTGCCATTCATTTCTCTTATGTGCCAACCATGTCCATACGTAAACGATTCACCGTTGTTTAATGTGTATTTTTGAAAAGCCTTTTGGGCGATTTCTTTTCTTAGAAGCACATTTTGATTTAGGGCGTTTTGCCATTTCAACATATCGCTGACTGTTGACATCAATGCGCCTGAAGCATAGGGAACACTATAATTTATAACCGTTTTATTCACGTATTCATTTTGTTTTTTTTGATAGCCATAAGCTCTTTTTTTGATGATTTGTCTATCCGTGTTGTACATCGATTGGGTCATTCCTATCTTATCGAACATGTGTTTTTGGATAAAATCTTCATACGATTCTCCTGACACCAGCTCTATAATGTATCCCAAAATTAGATAACCAGAATTATTATAATCAAATTTTTCGCCAGGGACAAAATCAACTACTTCGTCCTTAAAAAAGTCAAGCATCATCTTAGGTGTCATTTCTTTTTGGGCAATATCTCTAATCGATTTCATACTTGTAAAATCCTTAATACCCGAAGTGTGTGTTAGCAAATGATGGATTGTGATGTTATTCCCATTAGGATAATCTGGAATGTATTTTGAAATCGTGTCATGAGTATTTAGCTTTCCTTGGTCTTCTAGCATTAAGATTGCTATGGCAGTAAACTGTTTGGTCATTGAACCTATTTGGAATACAAAATCATTAGCCATATCAACATCCAATTCAATATTGGCTTTGCCAAATGACTTTTGATAGATTGGTCGCCCATTTTTAGCCACAAGAAACACGCCACCTGGACCTTTGTCATCATTGAATACTGCTTGTATGATGTGGTCAATCTCTTGGTCAATTTCTTGTGCAATAACGTTGTTAAATGGGCTTACGCCAAAGAATATAAAAAGCAATAAGTACCTGATTTTGCTCATGACTTTGAATTTTTTTGCTTGCCTGATTATTTAAAAAAATCTACTCGCTGATTATAGCACAATTGATGATACTGTGCTGTATGGTGGAATGATGAATAACCTGAGAAATAAATTCTATTAGCTAAAATTTCTTGTACACTAACGAATTTATGCCCAGATTTCAATAATACTACGAGCACTTCGCAAGAATGGTTACTATTTTGGACAATAAATTGAAATTTGATTTATAAGCAGTCGTGCTATCTGCCAATATATAGATTAGTTGTATTGGATGGCAGATACAAATTTTTTGGGTGAATTTCATTATAGTTTCCATCGAATGATGGGCAGAACAAATGATCATAGTAATACATGGAAACACATCAAAACATTGCTGTCGGATGTCAAATCGAATCCCAAAAATATTACGCCAATCTCATCTAATTGGTATCCAGAAATCGCGATATCACGCTTTTATAAAGTGAAGTCTCCGGCTGCCTCTGGTTGATAAATAATTTCATCAATTCTGATATTCGTCAAACCTGCAGGGACAATCCATTCAATTTCGTCACCAACTTTATATCCTATCAGCGCAGTAGCAATAGGTGAGAAAATTGAAATCTTATTTTCTTTCAAATTCCCTTGGTCAGGGTACACGATCTGAAATTGTACCTGCTTATTATTATTCAAAAAACTCAATTTTACAATAGAGTTCATAGTGACCACGTTTGACGGAATGGCATCAGGCTCCACAATCTCAGCCGAATCCAATTCATTATTTAGTTTATCTGCTTCTGCTTTACTAATAGAATTAAATTGTTTAGCATCACTAATACACTTTTTTATACGTGCATAATCAAGCCTGTTAATAATTAACATTTTCATAATTAGTATATTATGATTTATGAAATATTTAATAAATAAAACAAATCTGTCTATCTGAATGCATCAAATGGGTATGATGTCAATTGAATAATTTAACTAATTTAGGTTAGGAACAAAATTAAGACAGATTGGCGATTTTTCCAAATATATTGTAATAATATTTTATGTGAATACGGTCTGTTCTACTAGTATGATGTGAAAGGCCACAAGTTTGATTGGACATTTATTTGTGTGGTATGGTATAATTTTTATTCAAAGAATTAATACAAAGTAAAGGTATATTACTGTAACAGATGTCTATTACGGCAATATACCTTTGACTTTATATTAGCTATATATGTATTAAATTCGAAAGATAGCACAAAGTTTTACTGATTTATGCCGATGTATTATAACGTACCTCTCAATTCCTGTTCTCTTTCTATCGCTTCAAACAGGGCTTTGAAATTTCCTTTCCCAAATGATCTTGCACCATGACGTTCGATGATTTCGAAAAATACTGTAGGTCTGTCTTGAATTGGTTTTGTAAAAATTTGTAAAAGATATCCTTCTTCGTCTCGATCTACAAGGATATTTTGACGCTTCAGGTCTTCTAGGTCTTCTTTGATTTCTCCTACACGTTCGAGCACTGTGTCATAATAATTGTCAGGCACATACAAGAATTCAATGCCATTATTTCTCAAGGTTTCTACCGTATGAATGATATCATCAGTAGCTATAGCAATATGTTGTACTCCCGCACTTTTATAGAAGTCAAGGTATTCCTCTATTTGGGATTTCTTTTTTCCAGCAGCAGGTTCATTTATTGGGAATTTGATAAATCCGTTACCATTACTCACTACCTTACTCATCAAAGCAGTATAATCAGTAGATATATCTTTATCATCAAATGTGACCAAAAGTTTAAATCCCATTACATCTTCATAAAATTTTACCCAACGATTCATATCGCCGAGTTCTACATTACCTACACAGTGATCCACATATTTCAATCCTAGAGATTTTACCTTATAGAGACTAGTTTTTGGCGAATATCCGGGCATGAAAGCACCTTTATAATTGCTACGTTCTACCAAGGTATGAATAGTTTCACCATATGTTTTGATTGCTGCAAGACGTACAGACCCATGATCATCTTCAAGTTTTAAGGGCTCAAATGCGCTTTCAGCTCCGCGTTCTATTGCTAAATTATAGGCTTGTTCTGCATCATCGACCCATAAAGCCAAAACTTTTACACCATCTCCATGTAATGCCACGTGTTTTGAAATTTCGTGATTTGGATCAAAGGCACCTGTGATAACAAACGTGATTTTTCCTTGTCGTAATACATAAGAAGCAACATCTCTAGAGCCGGTCTCAGGGCCTTTGTAGGCGATGAGTTCAAAGCAGAAACAATGTTGATAAAATAAAGCGGTCTGCTTGGCATTACCTACATAAAATTCTATAAAATCGGTACCATTTATCGGGAAAGTATCCGTAATTGCTGCTGTTACATTAGATGTTAAAGTATTCATTGATTTGATTTTAATTGATTGATGTTTAATATAAATTACAACCAGCTTAATACATAAGAATCATCTTCGATGCCTAGTGCATAATTGGTCATGAGCAGTGGTTTGAAGGTGTCCACCATCACCGCTAGTTCTTTGGTCTCTTTCTGTCCTATACTTTTCTCTACAGTGCCTGGATGCGGACCATGAGGAATACCACCAGGATGTAAGGTGATTTGCCCTTTTTCTACGTGCTTACGACTCATGAAATCACCGTCAACATAATACAATACTTCGTCGCTATCGATATTGCTATGATTGTATGGTGCTGGTATTGCCAATGGATGGTAGTCATACATGCGAGGTACAAACGAGCAGATAACAAAACTTTTGGTTTCGAAGGTTTGGTGGATTGGTGGTGGCATATGAACTCGACCAGTAATCGGCTCAAAATTGTGGATAGAAAATGCATATGGATATACATAGCCATCCCAACCTACAACGTCAAATGGATGAACTTTATAGTGATAAGGATATAGATTGTCTTGCTTTTTAATATACAGCAGAAAATCACCTTTTTCATCATAGGTAACTAGGACATTGGGTTTGCGAATATCTCTTTCACAAAAAGGCGAATGTTCCATTAGCTGGCCAAAATCATTTCTATATCTTTTGGGAGTAAGTATAGGAGAACTAGATTCTACAATAAAAAGTCGGTTATCTGTCGTGTCGAATTCTAATTGATAAATTGTTCCACGCGGTATGACAAGGTAATCTCCATATTCAAATCTTATGTCGCCATACATGGTCTTCAAAATACCACTGCCAACATGGACAAAGATACATTCATCTGCATCTGCATTTTTATAAAAATAATCGGTCATGCTTCGTGTAGGAGCCGAGAGGATAATTCTGCAATCATTATTAACTAAGACAGGCTTTCGGCTTTCAAGATAATCTTCTTCAGGTTGTATATTGAAACCTTGTAAGCTTCTATGCTTTAGCTGTTTGTCATGGATAGTTTTTGGGGCAACATCTACAGGATCTCCTATTTGAGTGATCAAGGTAGGCGGATGATTATGATATAAAAGTGAATACATGTCACTAAATCCTCAGTCGAAAACAGTTGTTCGCTGTACAACGACCCGTTTGGTTTTCTGAATTGTATATGCCTTTTTTGCGGTAAATGACCTAAAGAATGATAATGCATATTAATGGTGTTTCGATAGATTGTTGAATATTTTTTGTAAAATTTTATCTAATCCTAATAATTCTTCATGACTCAAACCTTCGTATGCATCATGTCTGAATTGCTGCACTAAAGGTAGGATTTGATCATACTTAATTTTTCCTAATGCTGTAAGTTCTATTGTGTTTTTTCTCTTGTCAGAGCCGTGGATTTCTCTTTTTACAATTTGTTTGAATGCTAAAATATCAAGCATTTTTGTAATTGTAGGCGCATCTTTAAATGCCAGTTTTGCTAACTGATGTTGACTTATTGAATGATTTTGATGCAATAACTGAATGATAACCCATTGATCTACTGTTATATCTATATTCGGTTGTGTCAAAAGCACTCTTGAAAAACTAAGTTTCATAAGCTTTACCGTTTTTTCTAAGGTAAAACCACTTACTTCTGTTTTCAATAAATTGTATGAAGCAGACACTTGTTCCATTTGATCAAATATACTTAGTGTACTAATAATCCGCAAAACAAATCATTATTTTCCAAATATAGTCCTTTTTGATGGAAAAATGTGTAATAATTCAGGATATTTCGGAATAAATCGGCAAACTTTTTTTCAAGTCCTTTGTTAATGATGCTTATTACAAAGTTTATTATTTTATCTCAATAAAAAATTGAATGTATCCTTCAGAATTAACCACGCCAATAGCTAAAGATCTTACTGATTTCGGATTTCAGGGGCTCACTACGTCACAAGAAGTCTCAGATATGATAGAAAACCAAAAAGGAACCGTTCTTTTGGTTGTCAATTCAGTTTGTGGTTGTGCTGCTGCTAATGCTAGACCAGGTGCCAAAATTGCTGTTTCTCAAGGCAAAAAGCCAGATCAATTAATTACAGTCTTTGCCGGTGTAGATAGAGATGCAGTGGACAAAGCTCGCGAATATTTGCTTCCATATCCACCATCTTCTCCTGCAATTGCTTTATTTAAAGACGGAAGGTTGGTTCATATGTTAGAAAGAAGACACATAGAAGGCAATTCAGCGCAGACCATTGCAAACAACCTTGTTCAGGCATTCGAGACATATTGTTGATAGTATAGGAATGTTTGACTTCCAGATGTGAGCAATTATTTGAAGTGGCTATCTGCTTCAAAAACTTGCCCACCACTGTCATCTGATGTAACAGAATAGGTAAATCCAGGCTGCACAGAATATCCACCTACGATACCATTTTTGTTGATAGCGAGAAAGCCAACTTGAAAAGTTTTTGCTTTTTCTGGATTTACATTGATTATTCTTTCTACTGCTGTTTTGCAAGCATCCATAGGAGTCTTTCCCATGCGCATTAGTTCCACAACTAGATGTGTACCACAAATTCTTATGACTTCTTCACCTTGTCCAGAAGATGTTGCACCACCTATTTCATTATCTATAAATAGTCCGCCACCTATTATGGGGGAATCACCAACTCTTCCGTGCATTTTGAAACCCATTCCACTAGTGGTACACGCACCCGAAAGGTCGCCATTACTATCTATAGCCACAATACCCATGGTATCATGATTGAAATCACCGTTGCTTAATTTTCCAGGAACTTTAGTTTCTGAGTTTTGTCTTTTTTCTATATTTATTTGTGGTTTATATTCCGATTTTTCAAGCCACTTTGCATATTCAGCTTTAGCATCATCGGAGAGTACATCAGATTCTTCTTTAAATCCATTATCGATTGCAAATTTTTTGGCCCCATCGCCTACGAGCATGACGTGTGGCGTTTTTTCCATGATTTTTCTGGCTACACTTATCGGATTTTTAATATCCTGCAAAAAGGCTACACTTCCACAGTTTTGTTTCTCATCCATAATACAAGCATCCAAAGTTACAAACCCGTCGCGATCAGGATTTCCGCCAAGGCCTACACAACAATTTATGGTGTCTTCGATGGAATTTGCTCCTTTTTCTACAGCATCGATCGCTTTACCGTTGGTTCTTAATATTTGCCAAGCCACTTTATTTACTTCAAGTCCACTGTCCCAAGTCGAAACTACAATTGGTTTTATTATTTTTTCTGTCATTTTAGGTTGACATGACTGCAGGATCGAAGCTGCGGGAATGATAACTGCTGCTTGTTTTATAAATTTACGCCTGGATGATTTCATTAAAGAATTTGATTAATGGAATGCCAAAAGTAATCATTTTGGATAATTATCATTTTCTTTAGCCTATAAATTTCAAATTTGTAAGATCAATTTTAATTGTCTGGTGTATCGAATGGTTCAAAAATGTATATTTGCACCTTAAAATATAAGATACATGTTTGAAAATTTAAGTGAAAAACTGGAATTTGCATTTAAAAACCTAAAAGGTGAAGGTAGATTAACAGAAATCAACATTGCCAACTCGATAAAAGAGATCAGAAGGGCATTAGTTGCAGCGGATGTAAATTATAAAATAGCCAAGGAATTTACGGATAAAATTAAGGATAAAGCCTTAGGAACGGAAAATGTTCTTAGTTCTGTTAAGCCGGGAGAACTCATGGTCAAAATCGTCCAAGACGAGATGACAGAGTTGATGGGTGGTACAGCTGCAGGTATCAATATTAAAGGCAATCCTGGCGTTATTCTTATTTCCGGACTTCAGGGATCGGGTAAGACTACTTTTACAGGAAACTTGGCGAAATTCCTCAAAGACAAAAAATCAAAAAAGCCTTTATTGGTAGCTTGTGATGTTTATCGTCCTGCAGCAGTAGATCAGTTGTCTGTTTTGGCCGAACAAGTAGGAGTACAAATCTATAAGGAACCAGAAAGTAAAGATCCAGTACAGATTGCATTAAATGCCATAAATTTTGCAAAGGGAAATAGCTGTGATGTTGTTATCATAGATACGGCAGGACGTTTGTCTGTAGATGAGGAAATGATGCAGGAAATTGAGGATATCAAAAAAGCTACAAATCCTACTGAAACTTTATTTGTGGTGGATTCCATGACCGGACAAGATGCAGTAAATACGGCCGCAGTCTTTAATGAACGATTGGATTTTGATGGAGTCGTATTGACAAAGCTAGACGGCGATACTCGAGGTGGAGCTGCGCTTTCTATAAAATACGCTGTTGGCAAGCCAATAAAATTTGTGAGTTCTGGCGAGAAACTAGAGACACTCGATATTTTTTATCCTGAAAGGATGGCACAACGGATTCTCGGAATGGGAGACATCGTGTCATTTGTAGAAAGGGCACAAGAACAATTTGATGAAAAAGAAGCTGAAAGGCTTGAGAAGAAAATTCGTAAAAATAAGTTCGACTTTAACGATTTTCTTGGGCAGCTACATCAAATCAAAAAAATGGGTGATGTAAAGTCACTAATGAACATGATACCAGGTATGAGTAAACTGACCAAAGATATCAATATCGATGACAAAGCTTTCGGCAAAGTGGAGGCAATTATTCTGTCAATGACACCAAAAGAGAGAGCAAATCCTGATTTGCTAAATATGTCTAGAAAGAAGAGAATTGCACTAGGAAGTGGTAAAAATATCCATGAAATAAATATGTTTATCAAACAATTCGATCAAATGCGAAAAATGATGCAAATGATGAGTAAGGGTAAGGGAATGGATAAATTTATGCAAGGTATGCCGAATTTAAATAAAAGATAATTTAATTGTGCGGGATAATATTTTGTTAACTTGATTAAGTATTTTTTGAATAAAAATCATGACAAATCATAGTTATATTATATTCCAAAATCATATCTTGTGCACAATTATATTTTTTAACAAACACTTTTAAAAAAATGAAGCACTTTTTACTAACATGTTTAGTTTCAATTGTCTTTTTTACGAGTGGGTACAGCCAGCTACCAAGCGGTACAATTGCACCTGCATTTACGGTGACTGACTTAGATGGGAATACCCATGACTTGTATTCATACCTCAATAATGGCGTGAGTGTCGTCATTGATGTCTCTGCTACTTGGTGTGGACCTTGTTGGTCTTATCACAACAGTGGTACATTGGAGAATTTTTATAATAGTTATGGTCCTGGAGGCACTGGTGATGTTATGGTTATATTTGCTGAAGGTGATGCAGGCACAAATTTAGAGTGTCTTTACGGCCCATCAGGATGCGTTGGAGGCACTCAAGGAAACTGGGTAGCAGGTACACCATATCCTATTACCCACACAGGTGGGCCAAGTATTGCAAGTCTTTATCAAATTGCGGCTTATCCTACCATTTTTATGATTTCTGCTGGAAATAACAGATCTTACACGACTGGTGGTGGAGGTGTATCTAGTACTGTTTTGCAAAATTATGTTCTACATTCATTTAAGATGGCAGCAACTGCAGATGTAGCAGATGCAGTTTGTTGCGGCGATGGTAGTATTACTCTCACTGTTACGGAAGGATATGGCAATAAGACTTATGCTTGGAGTAATGGATCGAATACAAAAGATTTGACAAACGTGAATCCTGGAGTATATGTTTGTTCTATCACAGATGCTAATAATTATCAGATTGTTACAGACGCATTTGTTGTAGGTGGAACACAAGTTCCTGTTTCTGCTTATCCTACACTGGCAGTTCAACCAAGTTGCTATGGTGGCACAAATGGTTCAGTTGGGGTTTTAGGTACTGCAGGTAATGGCGGATATACCTATCTTTGGGATGATGGACAAACTACACCTACTAAAAATGATGTTGGTGCAGGAGAGCACTTTGTGACTGTTACCGATGCTTTGGGTTGTATATTTGAAACATCTGATATTCTTGGTCAACCTTCTGCAGTTACAGTAAATGTACAAGCACCAAATATACCTTGCGGACAAAGTACAGGTACAGCTACGCTTACAGCTAATGGGGGAACTGGACCATATTTATACAGTTTAGGTAGTGGTACGCAATCTAATGGTGTGTTTACAAATTTATCACCTGGTACATATAATTATTCAGTAGTGGATAATCAGAATTGTGATTTACAAGGAAGTTTCCAATTGACAGCCACTGGTGGTCCAGTTGCTGCATCAGCATCAAATGGTACAATTACATGTGCAAATCCTCAAACTCAGGTTACTGGTACAGGATCTGCAACAGGATCTAATATTACCTATCTTTGGACGACAACGAATGGTAATATAGTTTCAGGCCAAGATCAATTAGTAGCTACTGTAAATGCTGGAGGCACATATACTTTACAAGTTACAAATACAAGTACAAATTGTACTTCTACATCTTCAGTAGTCGTACCTTCTGACACGGCACAGCCATCTTTATCCGTAAATAATGGAACTTTGACATGTATTGTAAATTCAGTTCAATTGTGTGCAACTGCTGATCCAAATCTTACTGTAACTTGGAATGTAAATGGGCAGAATATGACTGGTACATGCATAACTGTAAATGCAGCGGGTACTTATCCTGCATCAGTAACAGGTTCAAATGGCTGTTCTACAATAGCTAATGCTTTGGTGACGGCTTCTGGTGATTTACCACAAATCTCTGTAGCTACACCTGAAGTGTTGACATGTACTACAACTCAAGTTACTCTTCAGGGTACATTGAATGGTGATGTAAATTCACATACAATCTTATGGACAACTTCAAATGGAAATATAGTTTCAGGCGCAAATACATTGAACCCAGTAGTTAATGCAGATGGAGTTTATAATATGCAAGTAACTAACAATTCCACTGGTTGTATTTCTAATTCTACTGTTACAGTAAATGAAAATATTAATACAGCTAATGGTGCATTCCAATATTCATTAAATGGAAATGTATTCAATGGACAGGCGACAGCTTCTGGCTCTAGTACAACATATGCTTGGGATTTCGGTAATGGTACTACTAGTACAGTTCAAAATCCAAGTGTTTCATTTGCACCTGGTACTTATAATGTTTGTCTTACTGTGACAAATGAATGTGGTACTAATACTGTTTGCCAGCAAGTTACCTATGCATCTGTTTTAAGTGTTGCACCGACAGCAGTAAATATTACTTGTAATGGCAATGGTAATGGCCAAGCATCTGCAAATGTAACTGGTGGTGTAGAACCATTGACTTTCAATTGGACTGGACCTAATGGATTTTCTGCTAATACAGCAAATATCTCTAATCTAGCACCTGGTGTATATACTGTAGTGGTTACAGATGCAGCTAATGCAAGTGTAACAAGTTCAGTTACTATTTCTGAGCCTACAGCTATCAGTGCTTCTTCTGTAAGTATTGTCAATGATTCCAACAATCAGAATATTGGTTCTATATCTTTGACAGCAGCTGGTGGAACAGGTGGCCTTAGCTATTTATGGTCAAATGGAGCCACAACTCAAAATTTGACAAATATTGGAGCAGGAAATAATTATTGTGTAGTAACAGACGCAAACGGATGTAAGAAAACATTTGAACCATTTGCAGTTGAGAATTCAACAGCTACAGATGAAACCAAATTTATAAACAGTATCAAAGTTTACCCAAATCCAGCTACCTCAATTATTAACCTTGATGTGAATTTTGTTAATGTTTCTAATGTGGAAGTTAACTTAACAAACAATTTGGGTAATAAAGTGATGACTAAGCAGTACAATGGAGATATTCATGATGCCCTTGAGATTAATAATCTTGCGGCAGGTGTATATTTTGTTGTGATTAATGGAGATAATTTCAATATTGCTAGAAAAATTGTGGTTATCAGATAATATAAATTTTTAGGTTAAGGATTTGATCCTTTGATCATGTAAAATATTGTAAGGGCGCGTTGTTGAAATATGCAAGCGCCCTTTCTTTTTTAATGAGTGCATAACGGATCTCTTTTAATTTTATTAGTGCGAAAATGGCAAATTGTGCCTTTTAATTTAGCTATTTTGATGTATCTTTGCACTCCTAAATCAAAAATGATATGCATTTCGACAATAACGGATACGTACTAGAAGGAGGCTTGGATCCTTTGTTGCTTACTGAAAAGTATGGGTGTCCTTTGTATATTTATGAAACTGCTATAATGAAAAACCAGTATGATAGACTTACTAAAGCCTTTGCATTACCAAATCTAAAAATTAATTATGCTTGTAAAGCTTTAAATAATTTGGCTGTGCTTAAATTTTTTAAATCACTTGGAGCAGGACTTGATACCGTTTCTATCCAGGAAGTGAGATTAGGTTTAATGGCAGGCTTCACGCCAAATGAAATCATATATACGCCAAATTGTGTGTCTATAGAAGAAATAACCAATGCAGTAGAACTAGGTGTCCGAATCAATATTGACAATCTTTCCATTCTAGAGCAATTTGGCAGTTTGTTTCCCCAATATCCAGTTTGTGTCCGTATCAATCCGCACATTATGGCTGGTGGCAATAGCAAGATTAGTGTTGGACATATTGACTCAAAATTCGGAATTTCTTTTCATCAGACGCCACTTATCCATCGTATAGTTAAGGCCAACTCTATGAAGATCGAGGGTATTCACATGCATACTGGTAGTGATATCTTGGATATTGAAGTATTTTTGCAAGGAGCCGAAATTCTGTTCCAAGTAGCAGAAGAGTTTAAAGATCTTGAATACATAGATTTTGGTAGTGGATTTAAGGTGCCATATAAGGAAGATGATATCCAAACAGATATTGAAGAATTGGGAGAAAAAATCACAGCCAGATTTACCCAATTTTGCAGTAATTATGGTAAAAACTTGACATTAATGTTTGAACCTGGTAAATTTTTGGTCAGCCAAGCGGGAACTTTTCTTGTAAAAGTAAATGTAGTGAAACAAACCACTTCCACTGTATTTGCAGGAGTAGATTCTGGATTAAATCACCTGATACGCCCGATGTTATATGATTCATACCATAAAATTGTAAATATTTCCAAAACGGAAGGTCGATCTAGGATTTATACCATAGTAGGTTATATATGTGAGACTGATACATTTGGCGTAAATAGAAAATTGACAGAAATAAACGAAGGCGATATTCTTGCGTTCTATAATGCTGGAGCTTATTGTTATACTATGTCTTCCAATTATAATTCTAGATTTAGACCAGCAGAAGTATTGATTCATGACGGACAAGATTATCTCATTCGCAGGCGAGAGACTATGGAAGATCTCATCAGCAATCAAGTAGCAGTTGATATTTTTGATTAATCTAAAATCTAATTGATGTATATTATTAATAACTTTTAAATAGTAGGAATGCACAAGGAATCCATTATATTATTCAAGAAATATTTTGCAATTTCAATATTGGCAATTCTATGTTTTGCTTGTGGTCAACCACAAAAAGACGTACAACCAGACTTCACTGGTAAATCTATTAAATCAATTCAATCCAATGATATCCTGCTCGATGATGGTACTAAGATTAGTTTGAACGAAGATAGTATTACTAAGGTATTTTACCTCATAAGGCATGCAGAGAAGGATACAAGTATCAAAGATGAACCACCATTGACCCCAGAAGGTCTCAAAAGAGCAACAAAAATCGCAGATATCATGCGAGGTACTAGAGTAGATGCTATTTATTCTACAATGACATTACGAACGATGTTTACTGTGGATTCATTGGCGGATATTAAGGCTATGAAAATTTTACCATACGACAACAAAGCACTCAAAGATGTACTTCAGACAATAGAAACATCAGAAGAATTCAACAGGATATTTATTGTAGGTCATTCAAATACTATTCCATCCATAGCCAATACACTGGCAGATAAAGAAGTTTTTAATAAAACATTTGATGAGTCAGATTATGGTAATTTTGTAATAGTAGTCATAAATAAATCAGGTACAAAACAAGCTTACGCCTTAAGGTACTAATCTTTCTTATTGGCAATGACAAGTTTTGTAAACCATAAAATTAAAGAAAAATCATATGATTTCACCCAAATATAATCCGGCTGAGGTAGAAGATAAATGGTATGCGCACTGGATGGATAAACGTTATTTCCATTCTGAGCCAGATGAACGTCCAGCTTATAGCATAGTCATCCCGCCACCAAATGTAACTGGAGTTTTGCATATGGGACATATGTTAAATAATACCATTCAGGATATTCTGATTCGTAAAGCCAGAATGGATGGCAAGAATGCTTGTTGGGTTCCTGGTACTGACCATGCTTCTATAGCAACAGAAGCCAAGGTTGTAAAAATGCTGAGAGAAAAAGGTATAAAAAAAGGTGACCTTACCAGAGAACAATTTTTGGCTTATGCTTGGGAATGGAAAGAAAAATACGGTGGCATCATTCTCGAGCAATTGCAAAAACTTGGTGCCTCATGTGACTGGGAAAGGACGGCATTTACCATGGATGAAGTCAGGTCTGACGCTGTGATAAAGGTCTTCGTAGATCTATACAAAAAAGGGAAATTGTATCGTGGCAATAGAATGGTAAACTGGGATCCAGAAGCAAAGACTGTTTTGTCCAATGAAGAAGTACTTTATAGCTTAGAACAATCCAAGTTATTCCACGTAAAATATAAGATTGAAGGCTCAGAGGAATATTTGGTGGTAGCTACTACACGTCCCGAAACAATACCAGGTGATACAGCTGTTGCAGTTCATCCAGATGATCCAAGATATGCACACTTGGAAGGAAAACGTGTTATTGTTCCGGTTATTGGCAGATCGATTCCGATTATCAAAGATGCATATGTGGATATGGAATTCGGTACTGGTGCACTCAAAGTAACGCCTGCACATGATGTAAATGACTACGAGATTGGTAACAGACACAACCTAGCAGTCATTGATGTTTTTAATGAAGATGGTACAATGAGTGCTGATGCTACAATTTATCTGGGAGAAGATCGATTTGTAGTTCGTAAAAAGTTTGTTAAGGATCTTGAAGCTGCAGATTGTATTATAAAAATTGAAGATTATCAAAACAATGTAGGCAGATCTGAAAGAACCAATGCGGTGATAGAACCGAGATTGTCACTTCAGTGGTATGTAGATATGAAGGCGCTGAGCACACCTGCAGCCGAAGCAGTGGCGAGCGATGAAGTAGAGTTTTTCCCGAAAAATCAAAAAAATATCTATCGTCATTGGATGGAAAACATCAAGGATTGGTGTATCTCAAGACAACTTTGGTGGGGACATAGGATACCGGCTTATTATTTCAATGGTGATGTTTTTGTAGCTGAGACAATTGACGAAGCATATAATGAAGCTAAAAGCAAATATGTTGATTTAAAAATAGAAGATTTACATCAAGACGAAGATGTATTGGATACTTGGTTTTCATCTTGGTTATGGCCAATATCGGTTTTTGATGGATTTAAAGACAGAAAAGAGTTGGATTATTATTATCCGACATCTGTACTTGTGACTGGTTGGGATATTATCTTTTTGTGGGTAGCTAGAATGGTTATGGCTGGGTACGAATGGGAACACAAACGCCCATTTGACCATGTGTATTTCACTGGAATGGTGAGAGACAAACAGCGTCGCAAAATGTCAAAATCTTTGGGCAATAGCCCTGATGCACTCAAGCTAATAGAAGACTTCGGGGCAGATGGTGTAAGATTTGGGATGCTCTTAAGTTCCCCAGCTGGCGGAGACTTATTGTTTGACGAAAAATTGGTGGAGCAAGGTAGGAACTTCTGCAATAAAATCTGGAATGCCTTGCGTTTGGTAGATGGATGGGAAACCGACGAAAATGTGACAATAAGTGAAGGAGAAATGCTAGCTTACCATTGGATGGTAAACAAAATGAACGCATTGGCAACAGACATAGACAAGAATTTTAAAGAGTACAGATTATCAGAAGCCTTGATGAGCATTTATAGTTTTGTGTGGTCTGACTTCTGCTCCTGGTATCTCGAAATGGTAAAACCTAATTTTGGTGAAAAAATATCCATACAATCACGTGAGAATACTATTCAGATATTTAGTGAAATTTGCTCGCTGATGCACCCATTTATGCCTTTTGTCACAGAAGAAATCTGGCATCAATTGAAAAATGGCAATCAAGATGGCGACTGTATAATCAGTACTTTTCCAAAACCAGCACCATATGATCAAGTCCTTATCGATAGGGTAGAACAGGCCAAAGATATCATCACCAATATAAGAGATGTTAGGAACAAGAACGGCATCAAGATGAAGGATGAACTAGATGTACTGATGATTAAATCTGATCGAGCGCAAGCATTGGTTAACCAATCAGGATGGTCAGAAATCTGTATAAAACTGGGTAATTTGCGATCTATCCAATTGTCTGATGATGAGTCGCTAAAAGGTATTGGTTTCATTTCTGGTACAGAGAAGTGCGTAGTCATTCTTCAACAAGAAATTAATTTGGAAGCCGAGTTGGAAGAAAAGATAAAGGAACTGGAATATCAGCGAGGATTTGTAGCTTCCGTTCAAGCTAAACTTAGCAATGAGCGATTTGTGAGTGGTGCACCTGAAGTGGTCGTAGCTAAGGAAAAAGCAAAATTGGCAGATGGTATGGAGCGAATCCGCATCTTAGAGGATGATATTAGAAGGTTGCAAAATTGATATTAAATATGCGGTTGAGCATTTTAGTGTAACTCAATTCACTACATTGTAACACACCTTTATTTTAGTCTAAAAGCTTATCCTAAAGGTATGACGCAAAAGTTGTAAATATAATGCAACAAAGAATTACGGCATATGAATGTACCGAAAGTAAATATTTGCTGAAAAGAAGATTTAGCTTAAATCGCTTTTAAAAAATCTCCGATGAAACAGTAAGATAGATGCTACACCTACCGTAATTGCAGAATCGGCAATATTGAAAACAGGTCTGAAGAATTCAAATCTTTGTCCGCCCCAAATAGGCATCCAGTCAGGTAATACCGTATCTATCATTGGGAAATAAGCATGTCTACAACTTTTCCAGTTAGAAAACTATAGCCGCCTTCTGGTGGAAATATAGTAGCAAGACCGCCATGATAATGAGATTCTGAGAAAATCAACCCGTAAAACATACCATCAATGGAATTTCCGACAGCACCAGCAATTACCATACTAAAACTGATGATCAATCCAGTGGTTTCGTTTTGCTTGATGAGATTATATAAAATATATAATAAAAAACCTGTCATTACGATCCGAAAGATGCTTAAAATATATTTACCTGTCAATCCACCAAAACTCATTCCGAACGCCATACCTTCATTTTCTACAAAATGAATTTTCGCCCAACTCAATCCCAAGATATCAAAGCCATCACCATAATTAATATGGGTCTTAATCCAAATTTTTACAGCCTGATCAATGATTAGGATAAGTAATATGGTAAACAGTACAATCGTGCTTTTATTCACAACATTTTATTTTGAAAGGTGCAAAAATATTGAAAATTTTATCAATACATGTATTAATCTCAATTTTTGGTCGTATAAGTTGCTTTAGTATACAAATTTTATTTTTTTTTGGTGAAGAATTAAATAAAAGTATAACTTTACCTTAAATTTTTTCATAATGTATAAGATATTATTTTTTGTTTTTAGTATTCAATTAGCATTTGGTTTTACTGACCCTTCAATAATAAAAAAAATTGATCCTTTGGTAATTAAAAATTATACCCAAAAGGAATCAGCAGAGTATATTGTTTTATTTAAGGATAGATTGGTTTATTCAAAATCGTTGGCTTTAAGGACTAAAAATGAAAAAGCGAAATATGTTTATGAAACATTATTTAATCATGCAAAAAAAACGCAGCGCAAGGTCGTAAGCTTTTTGAGTAATAAGAATATTCCCTTTCAATCATTTTATGTGATAAATGCGATAAAGGTTACTTCAGATGAGGTTACAATGATGACACTTGCTGAAATGGATGAAGTGGAACGAATTATAGATGATACACCCATGAAGATGTTGGATTATGAATCAGAAAAAGTTACAAGCGCTCGAACTGCTGAACCTGAATGGGGATTAAAATATATAAAAGCTGATAGTGTTTGGGCCAAAGGGTTTACAGGGCAAGGTGTTATAATCGGTGGTCAAGATACTGGCTATGATTGGCAAGTAAGTCCGCTAAAACAAAAATACCGAGGATATATCGATAGCACATCAGCTACACATGATTACAACTGGCATGATGCAATTATCAAAAATAATCCTATTTTTCCAGATACAATATTAAATCCTTGTGGCTTATCTGTAAAACAACCTTGTGATGACAACAATCATGGTACACATACTATGGGCACAATGGTAGGTGAAGACGCCGACAACAAGATAGGTGTTGCACCTGGAGCCAAATGGATTGCTTGCCGCAATATGGATCGTGGTTGGGGACAACCTTCTACATATATAGATTGTTTTGAATGGTTTTTAGCTCCGAAAGATTTGAATGGACTAAACCCGAATCCTACAAAAGCGCCGCATGTTATAAATAATTCATGGTATTGCAGTAGAGAAGAAGGTTGTAATGAATCCAATTTTTACTAATGGAAGAAGTTGTCAAAAATGTGAAAGCATCAGGTATTGTAGTAGTAGTATCAGCAGGCAATAGTGAAACGGATGTGGAAGTGTATCCGGTCCTCCTGCATTTTTTGAATCATCACTTTCAATTGGCGCAACTGACATAAATGGCAATATCGCGGGATTCAGCAGTAGAGGTCCCGTAATGATAGACAGTTCATTTAGGCTAAAGCCAAATGTCTCAGCACCTGGTGTTAATGTTAGGTCTGTCATCAGAGGTGGTAGTTTTGCTGGATTTAATGGAACGAGTATGGCAGGACCGCATGTGGCTGGTATTGTTGCATTGATCATTTCTGCAAATCCTGCGTTGGCAGGCAATGTAGATGTAATAGAAGATATCATTGAAGGAAGTGCTATTCCTGCAGTTTCAGAAATGAGCTGTAGTAATTTTGATGGAGCATCGGTACCTAATGCCGTCTTTGGTTATGGTATTGCAAATGCACTTCAAGCTGTTAATAGGGCATTAGAATTTACCAATACCCTTGAGAATGAACCGTCAAGCGTCAAAGTATTTCCAAATCCAACTGATGAATTTCTCACTTTTGTTATTGAAAACGGCAATGAAGTAATGGAGAATATAGGAATAATCGATTTGAGTGGTCGAGTGGTAATTGTGATGGAACAGCGCAAAAATTTGATTTACACAATGCCAGTAGCAAGTCTGGAGTCAGGTATCTATTTTTATCAAGTGAAAACGAATCAACAAACAATGGTTGGGAAATTTGTTAAATTGTAAACCTGGTTTAATAACCATCTAGGATAGATTTTACCATTTTCTTAACTTCGGTTTCAGTAAAGTTCTTGGAGTTTCCTCCTTGAAAACTGATTTCTTTATCGCTCAATGTCATGATTACAAAAAAATCATAACTTCTTGCTTCGCCACCATGTTTTTTTTCGAAAATGAAACCAGAATCAAATTCTTCAACAATTTTTGAAAAATCAGACAGTTCGATTACTTGATCTTTTTTCTGCTGTTTTAATTTTGTATTTGCAGACGTAAATGCATTTCCCACAAAAACTTGTATGTCATATCCATCGTTGTTATGAATGTTTACATCGGTCAACGAGCCTGCACCCACTTTGTAACTTGTACATCATCAGGGCCATTATAGTAAAGGGATTCCATTCCCATTAAGTTAGCCCATTTTTCTTATTTGATTGTCCCACACATCCGGCTATGACAACAAAAAGTACGATACTTACTACTTTTTCTAAACTCATGATATTAATGTTTGCAACAAAAGTATAAAATTTGTGTGAGAAGGAGAGAAAATGCTAAATTTTACTAGGAAGACTATTATAAGGTTCTTCTATAGTTTAATGAATTACCAGCTTACTTGCAATACAATAAAACATATTATGAAATAAAATATATTATAATGCTTGTATTTTGTATTTTATATGCATGTTTTTGCCCACTATCTTTGCATTATCAAAAGCGAATAAGAGTATTTGTTTCTTAGTTAAAATTGAGATTGAGTTAAATATAATTGCCTATCGGGGGTGAGATACGATTAGGCACGTGAGTTTTGGATATGTTTATGGGATTATAATTTGTAAATGGTCGCTGGGGGGCGACCATTTTTTTTTACAGCTATTCAAAGAACTAATAATCTATATGAAATTAGAATGAACTAAATCTATCCTTGACATGATTGATAAAATAATAAAATTCGATATATTGATTTAAGCTTAAATTATTGCAGTTATTCTTCAATATTTTATTCTAATTAAATAATACTGTAAGTTATTAAGAAATTTTGTAACAAAAGAAACCCAATAAAAACTAGTAGAATTTAACTATAAAACTGAAATGTAAAAAATGGAGAGGGTAGAAGGAAATTTATGTCTTGTAGAAAATTACTACAAAAATCTAAAACATTAAAAATATAGCATTTTATAAATTAAATAAATAAATATGCTAAAAATCCCGTTAAAACAGTGCTTTATTCATTTTTTATTACGTACTTTTGTGCCTATCAAGCATAGCTAGTTTTTTTAACCCCAAAATTTTCCTATCTTATGAATGTACGTCAGTATATTTCACTGTTATATCTATTGATATCTTTTCAGGTAACAGCGCAATTTAGTATAAGTCAACAAGTTCCAATTCAGGCTATTTCTGCTTGTTCAGATACAGTCACATTTCAAATCACAGTTTTAACGCAAACAACTCTAGGCTCAACAGGCAATGAACTTACATTGGATTTTGGTCCAGGAGCTCATTACATTATAGGTAGTGCAAATGTCATAAGCACAAATAATGGTGTAACTATGACAATGCCATCAATATCGGTTACCGAAAGCAATGTTAGTAACGAAAATGTACCTGTATTTAGTGTAAGCGATCTGGTATTTGCCGATCAATTTACTTTGACTTATCAATTGGCACTTGATTGTAGTGTGATAGGTATGCCTGTATTGCAGAATGTTGTTTTGGCTACCATGAGTGGTTCAAATGGCAACGTTTCTAATACATCTGATCAGTATAATGCATCAAACGGTGTAATGAATATTCTACCTAATGGTTACAGGTGCAAGTCAATCGCCCAATCTTATATTTCCAAATGGTGTGGTAGGACAGTTATATACAAAGGACAATAAGGGTGAGAAATGGTGGAAGTTCTGTTGACAAATTTATGTTTTACGATACAACCGGTGAAAGGGGCTTACGGTCGTACCAATAAGTGGTGGAACGATATTGAGCACTACAACTGTAGGTACGAAATGTAATTCGTGTTTATCGTTTTGATGATTTTGTGTCGATTGGAAATTTAGATGATTTATTTGACACCAATGAAACGATTGAGGGTTGTTCAGTCTGTTACAATCGCTGCTTGTACTAATCTAACATCATATTTTGGTGCAAATTATGGATGCTATGGACTCGAAAGTTGGGGAGTGCCACAGGAACTCCGAAGGATAGGAGCACATCTTTGAATCCTGCAGTCCAACCTGAGCTTGTCACAACTATACGACGCGAACCAATTGTTTGTCTTGATGAACCAAGAACAGGTCAAATAATACTAAAGAATACTGGTACAGACGCAGCTAGACAAGTAAGTATCACAATTTTTAAAGATAATGGAGCGACAAGTGCCAGTAATGATGCCATATTTGGTTATCTAGACACAGCATCTATTACTTACACATTATATGTTTCGGGTACACCGACTATAATTGATCCTGCATTAACTGGAAATATCAATAATACAGCCAATGCCGAAGGTTGTGGTTATCTTAAACCGAGACAGGTGAGTTTTATAATTCCATTGATACCAGCAGGCGATTCAGTGGTCATTTCAGCTGATATGATTGGATGTTGTAATGAACCATGTACCCGAAAATCGATTTGTAAGAGATGGATTTGCATTTTCGGGCCTTATTCAAATGGATGGGACATCACCTCCTAATATCACTGTTCAAATGTGCTTCCTCCTGCCTTGCAACAGGAAGTATTGTTAGAACGCACCGACTGATGTCCAATGATGGAGATGTATTTAGTATGATTATTGATGTAACAAGATTTTTTTATTCTAGTCCCATTTCTCCATATACACATAGTTTTGAAGTCACTTTACACTCCAGGTGTTATGTTTTCTGGTTCACTTAGTGATATTGTCATTTTGAAAGCAAATGGTATGCCTTATACTATTACACCTACGATAGGATATGACCCTATGACAAATAAAATCACATTTACATTTACCAATGTAAATCCGATGCAGGATAAAATGAAAATTTTGTTTAATAATATATACATTGTGATACATTTAAGTGAGTTTGAGTATCGTAGTGATAGGGACCTGACTCACACTCCAGAAGGTTTATTTATGGTTATGCAATAGACTCATCTCAGACTGCGGCAAAGCTTATTCCACTTTCTGAGTAGTGAATAATAACTGACCCGGAGGTACGACGTTCACTTGTACAAATATTCCCATTGGTAGTACAGGTTTATATCACATTACGCCAATTTTCTATCAGTAATCTTGCATCATGTGGATACGGCCCTACTTTTTGTAGGTGGAGATACAGTTAGAACTTATATAACTTATGCTGTAGTGATGCAAATAGATATTCAGGTGTTTTCAATATCCTGTCAAAACTAGATATTTGAGTAATTGTAGATTATAGGATACACCATTTTCTGGATACAACAATTCACAGATGTATTATTGTGATAATTATTCGAGAATTTGGATTAGTGATTGTAAGATTGCATCTAATGGACAAAGAAATCTTTACCTCATCAAAAGTTGTGATACTTTAGAAACTATTAAGTGGATTATTTCTAGGAGAAATTCATCCCAATATTATTCTGGAGGCAACTTTTACTTAATGAATACAGGCCCATTTCCTACTATGACACATTAAGAATTACTGTTCCTATGGTTATACATATCACTGAGCCACAATAGCACATAATTACAATGGAGTTCGGAAGCTTGTATCTATTACGCC
>JADKGF010000008.1 GCA_016717105.1 Saprospiraceae bacterium
TGCTAAAATTAACCCACAGAAATAAGATAAAAAGCAATTTGCCTTTTATACACATTGCTAAACACCAAAAGTTTGATGAAGTACTCTAAAATTTGGTCAGCTTAGCTTGTTAGTTTGGTAGTTGCATTATCCTGTGTTTTTATTGGAAAACGATATATACCATTAGAAACGCTCAAATCGTAATGATACAACTGCTGCATCAAAAAATGTAGCCGCCGGGGTGCAGATGCAAAAGCTCATTATAGAGACGAAGGCAACAAAAACGATTCGCGGTCTTTAGTGTTGATCCATGGTACAGGAGCAAGCCTGTGTTTTGGGAAGAAAGTGTCAAACTTTTAATAGATAGTTTTCGAGTCATCACACTTGGATTTACCAGCTTATGGTTTGACTGGACCAAATCCCAAAAGGATATATTCGTGGGGAGTTTTATGTGCAGTTTATTGACAATTTCTTAAACGTATCCACGGGAATAAATGCATCATCGGGGCCACTCCATTGGGTGGCGCCATAGCTTGGACCACCCCCATGAGCATCCAACAAAAGTAGAAAAGCTGATTTTGATAGATGTTGCTGGATACCCCATGATTTCCGGAAAGTAAGCCCATCGCTTTTACTTTGGTGCAAATTCCCGTTCCAAAGCATATGCTCAATTATATCACACCGCGTTTTCTCGCCAAAAAGAGCGTATCGAATGGATATGATGATCCTACAAAAGTGACGGAAAAGTCGTGGATCGATACCCTGATTCATTTCAAGAGAAGGAAATCGACAAGCTTTTGTTGATAGGATGAATTTTCTGGACATATCCCGACCATTTGAAAAAAAAATAAGATTAATCAAGACGCCAACATTGATTATTTGGGCGAAAATGAGCAAGTTGGATCTCATCAGAAAATGCCCAAAAATTCCACATGCTGATTTGCCCAATGATACTTTGGTTGTCTTAGAAAACGGGTCATATCTCGATGGATGTATAACCCGGGCAGGACAGTTGATGTGATACGTTTGTTTTTGAAGTGACTATTATTTGAACAAATTAATTCGTTCCATTTTGATATTTCGTCAGATTTATCAGCTGTTAATGTTTTATCTATTAGATCATCGTTGACAAGACCAACGATCAAAAGATACATTTTCATCCTTAATTAACTTTTTTGGAAGATAGAGAAATTATCCCTGCTTGATGTTTGATTGGTTGAGATTGAATAAATCCCATTTAAATAATCTAAAAGATATTTGCTATTATTATCTGGTGGTGTTAAATTTTAGAATATTATAATATTTTAAACCTTGACATTTTCATTAGTGATGAAATATATTTCCAATAAACTTAGTTCATTGGCCCACCAATCACTATTCATTTTATTTTCTATCTTTCCAAATATTCACTTTCTATACCGGAAAAATAGAATCTGCCTTCGAAAGTTCTCCCATGAATTGGTATGTCAATGCCATTTGTTCATTTAGTTGATATCAAATCTTTTCAGATATAATAGGTCTCTTCAAACTACTTATAATCGCCCGTGTAGAAATAAGCATTGGCCCTATTATATACTTTGGGGAACAATAAAATTGACAATGCGAACACAAAATCATATCTTTCTGAATACTTATGGAATATGGTTTTGATGGATTTCTTGATATCTTTTGCTTCATAAAGAGCATCTGCATATTTATCTGACTGAGCAATTCCATAGCTCTAACAGAATCTATTTCTAAGGCAATGGGGCAAAGTTTTAATATAGG
Organism: Saprospiraceae bacterium; assembly: GCA_016717105.1. GTDB lineage: Bacteria > Bacteroidota > Bacteroidia > Chitinophagales > Saprospiraceae > OLB9. The sequence continues at coordinate 1,747 of JADKGF010000008.1, forward strand.
ATTATAATTGTTATGGTAATCATATCTTGATGATAATGACATCAAAGCATCCACTATTCCTTCACTTTGTTTTATTTCTTCTTCAAAGTATATAAACCATTCAGATAGCCAACTACTTTTAGTTCAGTTGCATTGTAGAAATAATAGTGCAAGGATTTGTCTCCATTATTTCTAAGGTCTAATTCATTAAAATCATCAAATTGATAAATTTCTAAAGGGAATGATTCTATTTTGTTTTTGCTCTAGTCTGAGCCCATTTGTTTTGAGATTAGACCAACCAGTTTTGGTAAATTTGTAATATTGCAATTAGAAAAGTCAATCATTTTAAATTTTTGTGGCATATTCATCAACTTTCAGGATTCCTCCATCAAACTTCTTGTTAAGGGAACATGATAATTGATTCCAAACCAGTCATCCTTCGGATTGTAGGAAATGATCGAATATTATTTGAGAAATCAGGTTTAAAATGATCTCAATCTGTATGGTAACTATTGTGAAAAAAAGAGTCTTTAACTTTTCAATTTACCTATATTATTGGGATCGCTTTTGAGATTATTATTGGCTAACTCAAAAGTTCTAAAGATGATAAATTACCAATCGAAGAAGGCACCACTAAAGATTATTGTTAAGGTCAAGCCCTTTAGATGTATAAGGTTTTGAAACTTTTCGGCAATTTTTCTATTTTGTTAAAACCTAAATCCAAATATTCAAGTTTTTCTATATCACCAATAGACTCTGGCAATTTAATAAGTTCGCAAGAATGAGCGTTTAGAATTTTTAAATTCTTTAATTTTCCTATTGTATTAGGAAGTTTTGATATTTTGATTGACGGAATATTTATTGTTGTTAGATTTTTTTAAGATCGCCTATTTCATTAGGAAGTACCTTAAATTTCCACTTAATTCGAGTTTTTCTAGTTTGGAAAGTTTTTTGATATTTTTACTTAAAATTGGTCAGAAAACCATTAATTTCAAGATTTTCAAATTATTTAAATCAAAAAGCGATTCAGGGATATAACAAGGTCAGTCTTCCTTCACTGATAATCGTAAATCTTCAATATTCTTTAGTAACCCAATATTTCTGTTCAATACTTGAAGTAGTTGCCTAAGACCAAAGTAAAATGCTTCAATTTGGTAATGTAGCAACATTTTGCAAAAAGTGGTAGGCGTTTTCTTTGTACCCAATCTAATAATACTAATTTGCTCAAGTCCTTAAAAACGCCAAAATCTGCTGCATTTTCATCAGAAAGTGTAAAACCGGATAATGAAAGGAACTTTAGATTACTAGCTTTTTTTAATGGTTCGAAGAAATTTTTAGTTTCTCAGTGATTGTAGGATTCTAATACAATACTCTTAGCTTTTAATGGGTATATTTCGGGTTGGTAGATAAATTTCAGATTGGTTCATATAAATTCCTTCCATTTTTGCCAATAACCTGTCTAAAGTTGGAGACGTAAACCATATTTTTTCTTACCTATATTGTAGATGCCTAAAACTTAAGAGATGGCATTTTCATCAATTCTAACCATAAACCGTCATAATTTAAATTCATTTTTCCGTTAAGATAAACGAACCCTAGGTTTTCGAGATTCCTGAACTTTGAATGTTTGTAAAAAGCCGTATCTCTCCAACCGACGCCAATTCAACTGAAGTGACGTGTTCGCGGAATTCATAAGGCTACTTTTTCTCTAAGATTGCCAAATTCTGTTACATGAATTGTCACATTATTGAACTGTGTTTCTTTAAGTCTTATTTCAAGCTCTTTGTCACCAATTCTTAAAGGCAAAGACTAATTTTATAATCCAAGATTACATCTTTACTGAAATATTTTTCAAAACTTGATTGCCCTTTTCCATGGTACAAGCATGTTAAGAAGATAATTGTTATTAGAATTAAAATATTTTTCACTTTAAACAATTTTTAGTTATCACATCTTCACAAACTTCACAAGTCCAACCTTCTCACCATTTTTCACTCTTATAAAATAAGCCCCACTTTCTAGTCCACCTACATCGATAGACAAACCATCTAAAGAGATAGATCTTATAATCCTTCCCGATACGTCGAAGATGTCTGCTTTGGCCCAAGTTTCTTCGTCTGTACTAGATATAAGATGTCCTAGACTGGATTGGGATAGACGTTGATGTCTGATACCCAATCTTTTGTAAAACTGGCATGGCAACCGTCGTCTGTGCTTCATTCGTACGGATCGAAGTTGTAATCAAAAGTAGATGTCCGCTAGGTTTTTGAGTGAGTCGCCAAGGGCTGGAATGTAGGTAAGGTCTTTGATCTTGAAGGCGATGTAACCATCATTATTGGCATCGTCGAATGGCAATTGGATATTTTCGAAGATGAATTCTACCTTATTGCCTTCGATACGGGTATAAACTTCGTGGCTGGCATCGGTGATTTTTAGAGTCGAAACATCGAAGGTCTTGGTATCGATGATATCTTTGACTACCACATTTTCTGCAGCGTAGTGCCTGTATTTTCGAAGCGATGAGATAGTCCACGTACTTTACCTACCATATCGGGTTTGACACGATCGCCCCGGAGACATGTTTTGTCATTCGGGTCGTAAGAGCCGACGACGGTATTTTCAAGTGTGAAGATATTGTCCAGAATCGATGCTGTGAGATATAGCTTATCTCCTGCATTGACAGCTGGTGTGTCTGTTGGTCTGTTGACTTTGAGTGTGACGGTGATTTCTCTTTTCGAATGGCAGTAGATTGGTAAAAATTCCACTTGACAATGCCATCAGCTACTTGGTCTGCTGTCTGAGTGGCTGAGATATAATCTAGTAATGTCTCATCATAAGTAAAATTGAGTGTTCCACTTTCGATTTGATTCCGACATTCTCACACAATTTTGTAAGATGCATCGAATCCCGGTCTCGCTGGTGGAGTGAGCGGGATTACCGTGATGTTGGTTTGGCGGAAGATACCTTTGGGTGTAATGCAGAAATTTTGGGTGATGGTGTCTCCAAAAAATCTAAAGAAGGAATTAATATATTTTGTGGTGTGATAATAAATTGATTTGGATTTTCTAATTGTGGTGTTATTAAATGTTCTCCTTCTTGTAAACAACAGTAACCCTACCAGAATCATTCGCCATATAAAAACGATATTCAATGAATCTTTTTACATCAAATTTAAAGTAAGGTACAATTTGATCGGTCGAAGTACAACCGTTTCTATCAATATCATAATAGACGGTATTATAAACATAATATTTCGCATCACCGGCTGAAAACTACAATAGCTATTTATTTCTACATCTTTGATTTGGTCAATATCAAGGATGCTTTTATCCTACTTTTCTCTATCTCATCATCAACACATATGTAACGCAAATTTGGGGTTAATATTCACATCAAACACTCCTTTACCATCTGCAAATCCATTCTTTAATAGTATCTCGTATAGGTTACAATTATTTGCCATAATTTTGTATGAACCATTTATGCTATTTAAATTCAAGGAAAAAAGATCATTGTAGCTGCAATCCAAAATGTCTAAATGTGGTAAATTATTTAATTCCAATTCTGTCATACCATTATTCGAAATAAAAAGTTCCGCAAGATTATTTTTATTCGAAATATTAATATTCTTAATTAAATTATCATTCAAAAATAATGACTCAAGGCCATCCAATAAATTTACATTTAAAGAAGTTAATTTATTTGCCGACCCTCTAAAATATTTAACACTACTAATTTGCCCAAGATTTATAGAATCAATAGAATTTGCGAAAAAATCCAAATATTCTAATTTTGAAAGATTTGAAACATCTAAACTTCTAAGATTATTATTTGCACATACTAATTCTAAGAGATTTAATACAGTTGAAAGATCGACATTCTCAATTGAATTGAAGCTAAAATTTAGTAATTCAAGTTTTGGAACATGGTGTAGATCTAAGGATGAAATTAAATTTCCACTGCAATCTAACGTCTGAAGATTTGGAAGATTTTCCAATGTAATTTCTTCTAATGCGTTATTGTTACAGATGAGTTCTTTTAATAATGGGGAGTAAGAAATTCTTAATTCCATCATTATATTTTGGCTACAATCTAATTTAACAAGTTGGGGTGTGTTTTCTACATTCAAAATAGCAATATTGTTTTCACGAATGTTGAGAGACTCCAAAACCGACATATTCGCTATCGATACATCATATAAAGCTCGATTGCCCACAATTTGAATATGTTGAAGTTTGTCCAAATCAGAAATATTCATCGATAACAAAGAGCCACACGAAGCTATTACTATATTTTCAAGATTGACTCGATGGGTTAACATCCAGAGTTTTGATTCTAATTGCACCTTGAATGAATAACTGTTCAATTAGTTTAAAAGAAGACAATCCTAAATCAGTTATTTCTAGGTTATCGAAAAAGTCTAGCTTTTTAAGATTTTCTTTGCCAGAATAATTTAATTCTTCCAAAAGTCTATTTTGACGTAATTCTAAGGATTCTAGCCTTTCTAAATTATTTAAATGTATATTTTTGAGAAAGAAGTTATTACTAAAAGTTAATTTTGTAAGAACTAATGAATCAAGGCTAATTGTTTTTAATTTGGTTTCATGAATAAACAAGCTATCTAAAGATTCTAGTTTACCTAACAATAAAGTATCAAGGCTACTGTCATATATGTAAGTTTTTAAATACTGGCAAGCTATCTAACTTGATACTTTTAAGTGAAGGTGTAAGTTGCATGTAAGATGAACTAGGTTTTTTAAATGCCTAAATTCCAGCTTTTTTAAAAATGGCAGATTATGCAGTTTAAGGTTTTGAAGATTTAAAAAGTTATTCATTCCATCCAATGAAGCTATGTTATTTACCTCAAAAATAAAACTTGCAACATCCGCTGCCTCACTCATATCTATCTCTCCATCATCATTGATATCTGCATCTGAATCACTAGTGCCATCACCATCGTATCTACACACTTCGTATTCACCAATGCCCACTTTAAAAGTTGGATCTGGAAAGTTGATAATTTGGCCATAGACAACAAAGCTAAAAGCCAACAAAATCAAAACCAATAAAACCTCATAACTATACTTTCTTAAACCTTAAACAATTCAACTTTAAACCGAAAAAATCACATCTTCACAAACTTCACTCGTCCTACTCGATCTCCATTTCTCAGTCTTACAAAATACGTCCCACTTTCTAAGGTGCTCACATCGATGGATTGACTACTCAAAGATGCAGATCTTATAATCCTACCAGATACATCGAAGATTTCGGCTTTCATCCATGTTTCCTCAGTTTGGAGATGCAAAATGTCAGAGACAGGATTAGGATAAACGTTGATATCAGATACCCAATCTAGTGTAAATGATGGCAAGGCGACCGTCGTTTGTGCTTCGTTGGTACGGATCGGGAAGTTATAATCAAAGTAGATATCCGCCAGATTTTTGAGTGAATCTCCAAGTTGGAGTGTAGATAACGTCTTGATCTTGAAAGCGATGTAGCCATCATTATTGGCATCATCGAATGGCAATTGGATATTCTCAAAAATGAATTCTACCTTATTGCCTTCTATCCGTGTATAGACTTCGTGGCTGGCATCGGTGATTTGTAGAGTCGATACATCAAACCTCTTAGTGTCGATGATGTCTTTGACGACGACATTTTCTGCGGCGTAGGTGCCTGTATTTTCAAAGCGAATGAGATAATCCACATACTTGCCTATCATATCGGGATGAACACGATCTCCTTGGAGACAGGTTTTGTCATTCGGGTCATAGGATCCAACGACGGTATTTTCGAGAGTAAAGATATTATCTAGAATTGATGCCGTCATATATAGTTTATCTCCTGCATTGACGGCTGGCGTGTCTGTAGGTCTATTGACTTTGAGCGTGACGGTGATTTCACGCTTCTCGAATGGCAGTAAATTACTAAAATTCCATTTGATGATGCCATCAGCTACTTGATCTGCTGTCTGCGTTGCTGATATATAATCTAGCAAAGTCTCATCATAAGTAAAATTGAGGGTACCACTCTCTATTTGATTACCGACATTCTCCCATACGATTTTGTAAGAAGCAACGAAGCCTGGTCTCGCTGGTGGTGTGAGTGGGATGACGGTGATGTTGGTTTGACGGAAGATTCCTTTGGGTGTGATACAAAAGTCTTGGGTGATGGTGTCATTTTTTCTAATATCTAAAGTTATGAACTCAGGGGAAATAGAAAATCCAGAATTTTCTATTTTCGGGGTAACTGTATTTGTTCCAATATATAGTGGAATATCATATTTATTATTTCCCGAAATTAAAAAGGTTCCAGAATTGGATGGCCCAACTATATCAAATTTAACTGTGGATGAGTTTTTATCGTTGTTATCACAACCATTATTGTCTACATCTATAACGACTTTTCCTGCAACAACTCCAAAGTCACTAAAAGGATCGAAAGAGCAGAAATTTGTTACATAAACATTTTTAATATTATTAATTTTTAAATAATCTTCAATTATTTGAAAATTAATATCGGAACAACAAATATATTGTAAACTTGGGATTTTATAAAATGAAACATTTGTTAATATTGATTCTGTTATTATTTCAATTGATTTTAATACTGGCGAATCAAAACATGTAAATTTTTTAATCTTAGGTAAGTCTTCTATTTTTAGAGTTTTCAATAACTTATTATAATAAAAGCTTAGTTCTGTTAACTCTGGTAAATTTTTAATTTCTATGACTTCAGTGCTGTCGGACCTATCATAACCAAAAGTTTTTAGTTTGGGCAAATCATCTAAAATTAAAGTTTTTATTGATGAAAAATTATTATTATTATTAATTCTTAAATAATTAAGAAGTGGAAGGCTTTTAACTTTAAGAAAGTTTAGCCCATAACCATCACAAGTAATTTTCGTAACCTTTGATAATTTTGTTAAAGTTAACTCTTTTAAAGATCTACTTCCGAATGTCAATTCAGATAATTCTGGAAGATTACTTAAGTCCATTGCACTCAAATTTGAGCCTTTACAATCCAAGATTGATAATTTAGGTAAATCTTCCATTACTAATGATTGTAAATTATAACTTTCATTACAAAAAAATGATATAATTTTGGAAAATCCTTTATTATTAATGAACTCAAATTCGATTGACTACAAATCAAAGTTAAAAGATTAGGTAAATTTTGCAAAGTTAGGGATGTTAGTGACTTATTAAAAGAACTATTTATAACTGATAATAATGGAAAATCCTTAATTTCTAAGTATAATAAAGATGTTGAAGAGCAATCTAATTCAGATAATTTTGGTAAGTTTTTTAATCCTATTTCTTTTAGATTAGAATTTGATGAACAATTAACGATCGACAGTTTCGGTAAATTTTCCAATTTTAAAGATGCTAAACCTGTCAACCTACAAATTAATTCTGTTAAAGAAGGTAAATTAGAAAGCGTAATAGAATTTAAAAGATAACTCGAACTACAATCCACTTTGACTAATTGTTGGAAATCTTTTACTTCTAATGATTCTAAACCAGAGTTTTTACAAACTAATTCTCGAAAATATGGCACATTTGTAAATGTTAATTTCTTTAATAAAGAAGTATAGCTACAATCCAAACTAGAAAAAGATGGTAAATCTTCAAGTTCTAATACCTTAATTAAAGAATTTGAACATGATAACGATTGTAGTTTTGGTAAATTTTCTAATGTTATTTCTGATAATGAATTATTGGTATTACACTTTATTGTTCTTAGATTATTTAAGTTTTGGAAAGTAATCGATGTGATGCTTGTACCTGATAACCAAAATTCTGTAAGTTTTAAAATTATTGAATCTTAAAATATTCTTTAGAGAAATGCCACTAATACTTTGAAATATAGATAATTCAGGCAAATCCGAAAGATTTAATGGAACCAATCCTGTTCCTGAACAATATATTTCCGTTAATTTAGGCAAATTGTTTAAAGTTAATTGTTCTAAAATCATATTGTCTTCACAACGTAATGTTATTAACTCAACAAAATCTTTTAAGTCTAATGCTGTTATACTTGTTGAATTAACATACATGTATTTTAGTTTAGGAAGGATACCTAATTTTAGTTCTTTTAGATATAAATTATTGCACGCATGAAAATGATGTCAATTCCTTAAAATCTCTAAAGTCTAGAGAACTAAACCTACAACCATCTGCACTAAATGAATTGAGTTTTGGTAAATTCTTTAAATTTATTGTTTCTAAAAATGCGTTATCACTACAACCTATATTTTAACTCTGGAAAATTATTTAGAGTCAGTACCTTTAAATTAGATTCTGCACAGAATAAAATATTTAAGTTCGGCAAACTATCTAATTTTATATTTACTAAATCGTCATTATATGAACAATTTAATGATTTTAAAAAAATAAAATTTTGGATATCTAAATTAGTTAATTTATTATTAGAACAGTTCAAATTAATTAAAGAATCAAAATAATTTATCCCCTCTAAATTTATTACACCTTTGTAACTTACATCTAAGTTTTTTACCTTTAAAGCTTCGCTTTGATCAATTTCCCCATCATTATTCAAATCTGCGTCTATATCTGCCGAAACCGTCACCATTTGAGTCAACACTCTTAGTAAGTAATAATATGGCATTTTAAAATTAGGATCAGGAAAGTTGATGATCTGTGTATAACCAGAACAATAAATCAATCCCAACATAATAATCAATAAACTTCTCATAATCATATTTTTACGCATTAAACATTATACATTAAACAAAACTCACATCTTCACAAACTTCACTCGTCCTACCCGATCTCCATTTCTCAGTCTTACAAAATACGTCCCACTTTCTAAGGTGCTCACATCGATGGATTGACTACTCAAAGATGCAGCTCTCATTATCCGACCAGATACATCAAAGATCTCAGCTTTCGTCCATGTTTCATCAGTCCGTAAATACAAAATGTCGGGGACAGGATTGGGATAAACATTGATATCTGATATCCAATCTTGTGTAAATGATGGCAAGGCGACGGTCGTCTGTGCTTCATTGGTACGGATCGGAAAGTTATAATCAAAATAGATATCAGCTAGATTTTTAAGTGAGTCTCCAAGTTGGAGTGTAGATAAGGTCTTGATCTTGAAGGCAATGTAACCATCATTATTGGCATCATCGAATGGCAATTGGATATTCTCAAAAATGAACTCTACCTTGTTGCCTTCGATACGAGTATATACTTCGTGGCTGGCATCGGTAATTTGTAGAGTCGATACATCAAATCTCTTGGTGTCGATGATGTCTTTGACTACTACATTTTCAGCAGCGTAGGTACCTGTATTCTCAAATCGAATGAGATAATCCACATATTTGTCGATCATATCGGGATGGACGCGATCTCCTTGAAGACATGTCTTGTCATTTGGGTCAATGGAGCCTACGACGGTATTTTCGAGTGTAAAGATATTATCTAGAATTGATGCCGTCATATTTAGTTTATCTCCTGCCTTGACAGCTGGCGTGTCTGTCGGACGATTGACTAGCATCGTCACAATGATTTCTATTTTTTCGAAAGGTCTCAGATCTGAGAAATTCCATTTAACGATACCGTCAGCTATTATATCAGCAACCGAAGTCGCGGATATAAAATCCAATTTTGATTCGTCATATGTAAAATTGAGTGTGCCACTTTCGACTTGATTTCCGGCATTCTCACATACTATTTTGTACTTTGCTTCGAAGCCTGGGCGGGCAGGTGGTGTGAGTGGTATGACAGTGATATTCGTTTGTCGATAAATACCTTTTGGAGTGATGCAGAAGTCTTGGGTGATGGTGTCGGATGTGGATGGGAAAAACCCAACTATATTTTTTGGTGTAATCTCAAAATTTAATATATTATCCAATTTTGGATTTATATTATACATTCCATTCCCAACAGCAAGTACAAAATTACCATTACTATAATTAAGGTTATTAATAATACCGTTGCCAACATCACTAAATTTCAAATATGGAAAATTAGTCGCTGTTGTGTTGCAATCAAATGAATCACTACTAAATTTTACTTTTCCCTGAATAATATTATGATATATCCTGGAGAAAAATTACAATAGGTGTTGACTTCACAGTGTGTCAAACCGTTTTGTTCTACTAACTCACTAATTTTATCGTATTGCCCATCGTCACAACATATATATTTTATATTTAAATTGTCTTTTATTTCAATTTTTGAAAAACTTGCACCATTTTTTAGTAATAGGAAAGCAAGTGAATAGTTATAGGAGCAATTAAATATTTTAATATTTTTTGCACTACTTATATCTAGGAATTTAAATCTATTCCTTGAACAGGTGAAATTTTCCAAAATATTATTATAAGGAATATAGATATTGTCTATCAAATTTCCATCACAATTCAAATTAGTAAGGTTCGTAAGTCCATCTAATTCTAAATTTGATAGTTTATTATATGAACATGACAAATAAACTAAATTACTTTTACTAGTAAGATCCAAATTTGTTAGTGAATTTGATGACAAACTTAAATAATAAATAGAATCCGAGTTGTGTAAATTTACTTCGTCTAATTTATTTGAATAACTGATCACATACTTTAAATGCTTCATGTTACTCAAATTTAATGATTTTATTTTGCACGAATAAGAATAAAGTTCTGTTAAAAAAGGGTTGTTATTAAAAGTTAATTCGGATAACTCAGAATTGTATTCACAGTATAAAACTTTTAATTTAGTTAGGCCAATAACATCTAATGATTTTAACCTATTGTAC
>JADKGF010000009.1 GCA_016717105.1 Saprospiraceae bacterium
GGCAACGCGAACCACCACTTAAACCAATGGTTTGTATTTTTTGATTGATTTTGTTGATGAGTCAATGGCGGTACCTTCAGCATTGGTTCTGCAAATTGTACTTTGACCACATCTAAGATTCCGATGGAAAAATTATCTTTGGCCCCACGCTCGAGAATCATGTTTGTCATGGCTTTTGCAGCCATTTCTAAGTCACTATGATCATTCGGCACGTTTTGATTTCTGCTGAGTCCATGTGTAGGTATACACCATCCGTGCACAGCACAATCGATCACCATCTTCGACTGTAAGAGATACATAGTCAGGCTTTGGGGTTGAATGCCCCCAAGACTTTGGGTGAGTGCGTGGGATTGCGGATGATTTTTGGGCTTGATCTACTGTGAGGATGCCCTTGGTTACCATGTCCGGGGAAACCGAGTGATCACGGGAGTAAGTGCATGCCTGCTGTATTGATACCTAGATCAATAGTTCTGGAAGTAAGGAGATAGGCACGACTGTCTCCACTCCACAAGATATGTGCCTGATTTTTACCATGAGCAAAGAGTACAATGGTAGTACCCATACCATTTTATCATAATCATACTCTGAGAGCATGGTAATATTCTGGTGTGCGGATATGATGGCATCAGAAAGCTGCTGGTTTATATCAGACTCTAACGAAGGCCAAAAAGGCATCGCTTTGATGTAGTCAAGAACAGATAAAGTTGCCAACTTGCTGGCTGTTTCGGCCGCTTTCATGCCACCCATACCATCGCACACGAGCATACCCTGTACGCGAAGAACAACGCCAGTAGTATCCATTTTGGAAAGGACAAATGCTTCAATGATGTCCTCATTGGAGCCTCTGACCAAACCCTGATGTGATGTGACGGCATATTTCACCTGCAATGACACTATTTACTTGTTTTTATAAAATTGGATTAAAAATTCCTGTTTGGTTTTAAATATTTTGCATACCCCATTATCGATTTTGACGACTGGACTTACAGTGATGTCATAATGGCTGCAAACTTCTCCATCTTTTACAGTAATGACAGCAGGGTCGTATATTTTGAGAATATGGTCATACTGTGTTGGTATCAGCAATGCACCACTGCTATCTATCAAACCAATTTTTTGAGTGGATTGACTTTTTACTACCATAAAACTGAAACCATTCCCACGTTCCACTCTGGTAAAGATCACATCACTCAAATAGGTCAAATTTGGGTATTTTGCTTTTAACCCTGGCTCCAATTTAGCGTACATTTCCGCTGCCGTTTGGAAATCATAAGCTTCGAGGGCGGCATTCAGTTTTTTCTCGGGGTTGAAGAAGTAAGGGACTAAGAATTTCCATCCCCAAGAACCAATACTGCAAAAAGACAAGTGATCAGTATTGGCCTTGCTAATTACCCCAATTTATAGGTGGTGGTGGCGGTGGCGGGTATTGGTGCAATTTCCGGCCAGTACCCTTCATCCAAGTAGAATGAAGACCACTGTACCAATTCAGCAGCGGTAGGTCTATCTTCGGGCTGGAGCTCGAGACACTTTTTAATAATGTTATTAAACCTTTGGGAATATTCTTCAGGCAGGTCGGGTATGCTGCCGTAATTATTTAGCAATGCTATGGCAGTATTCATAGATGTGCCACTGAATGGCGGTCGGCCGGTGCAGAGTTCGTAAACAGATATGCCCAATGCGAAGATATCCGTAGGCGTGACCACTACGCCCTGATAGAGTTCCGGAGAAGCGTAATCGGGTGTCAGTCCTTTATTAGAATCTCGTAAAATTTCTGAATCTCTTAGAATGGTCATTTTGATATCAGTACTACTCCAAAGTCCAAATCATATACGTATGGTCGTTATGAATCCCTGTCTTTACTAAAATATTATCTGGTTTAATATCTTGGTGAACGATACCGTGGTCATGAAGGTAAAGCAACGCATTGGCTACTTGAAATCTTCTACTTCCCATACTTCAGCGGTGCCTCCTGAACCTAAATGACGGACGAGTTTAAATCCATCAATTTTGAGCCCAGGTGCAAAAATTGGTTCGTTTTGTTGCATGACCTTTCCATGTTTGCATTGGGGTTCTAAATTAGTTTATAAAGTACTTTTTTTTTTATAATGCAGTAAATTTATTGCATTCATACAAAATAAACAATGGCACAATATTAATAAAATCTCAAACAAATCACCAAATTAAAAAGAACATTTACAACAGCTGGTATAAAAATAATAATAAGTGGTAGGTAAATGGAATGAGTGAATGGGTGAATGGGTGAATGCCATACTTGGAATTTCCAAAGTCAAGACTATCAAATTCATTATGGATTTAGATATCAAATAAAAAAAAATGACCACTTATTATAAAAAACCTACCAAATCTATTATAATTCTTTGTCGCAGAGTACTATGGTTAAAAATAGTTTTATACTTTTGACCAAGAAATCATAATCATAAAACAATGAGTGCAATTATCTGTAATAAATGTGGTACTTAATAGTGAAGGTACAGACAAGTGTTCCAACTGTGGATTTTCATTTGCTAATCATAAAATGAATACTGTAGGCAAGTATCTAGGTGATATGGCACCCAAACCCACTATAGTAGAAAAGGTGATTTCGGGCATATTACCAGCCGACTCCAACCATAGTAGAACCTGTTTCATTTAATGAGGTAATGCATGAAGATAATATATCTGATGTTTTATCAGATGGAGATACGTCACCATCTAAAGCACCAAACCTTGTTGAAGTACCACTACGTGAAGTAGGTATTGAAGTGCCAAACTCATCTAGTTTAACCCTAGAAGGCCAAAATGCTGAAAATAAAACTGTCCATGAGCATTCTAAGGAGCATCAAGCAGATGATAATTCGTCTATAAGTATTCATCAAAACTTGGAAACAGAAAGGATAAGTTCCGCTACTGCCAGCAACACATTACAATCAGATGAAGAATTGGATAATAATTGTAATAAATGCGGTTATATTCTATCTTCATTCTCGACTGTATGTCCCAATTGCGGCCATGAAAATGCCAAAGCAAAAATGACGATGCGTATGCCTGACCCTAGTGATGAAAGTACATCCTTCGCACATCAAAACATCAAACCATATCTGAACCAAAACAAATTAACGCCACTGGAGCCTACTCTAACTTCCACCCAACGAGAGTCTGCTAAACAAAGTTATGGAACACAACCAAGATCAACATTTTGCACATCCCAACGAAACGAAAGGCTTTCTCCTGCACATGGAAGTAATCAAACCATTAGAGAAGGAAATGAAAACTTTGTCAATAACGAATCATATTATACCCTACGCCAAACTCATTATAATGAGCCTAAAAGTTCAATCAGACCAGAAGCCATTTATTTGGGGCAAGATGGAGATCAAAATATGGTCAACATATCAGAAACGACAAGATCAAACATCACCCGATCATTGGTAGATGATGGAGATAGCACGATTTCATCAGGTGTTCATGCCCAGATCTATAAAGAAGGAAATGAATGGAAAATTGAAAACAAAGCGTCCAATAAGGCCGTGTTCCTTCAAGTAAATGATATGAGCACTCCTAAAAATGGAGATATCATCATGCTGGGGGAGATAAGTTTTATGTTTTTTTGTAGACGAAAGTCAAATAGTTTAAATATTTAAATCACTACTGAGAAAATTTTTTTAAATATGGCAACACAAATCATAAGAGGAACAACTTACAGAGATGGCTTCAATGACATCCCCGAAAAGATTCTTTGCATGATAATGATATTACATCCACTGACACGGAAAAATACAAGGTAGAAAAATATTAGGTAAGGGCGGCTTTGGTACCGTATGTAAGGTCATAGCTGAATTTGATGAACGATATATGCCTTTCAAGTTGCTAAATCTGTGGGAAATGCGTCCGGATGAATATGATTTTCTGACTACAAAATTCAAACAAGGATATCGGGCAGGAAAACTAGCATCACCCAATGTGGTCAATTCTTATGAAATGGGATTTCTGGGTGGTAATCCATACATTGTGATGGAGTATTGTCCTAATAAGAGCCTTGAAGATAATCTTGCTTATTTTGATCATGAAAAAAAATATCTGAGATTGGCAGCAGAATTGCTCAATGGCCTCGAAACCCTGCATAAAACGGGGATAATTCATCGAGATATCAAACCGAGAATATTCTTTTTGATGAAAATATGACCGCCAAACTCACAGATTTCGATTTGTCTGGACATCTGAATAACAGACCACACATCGCAATTTTTGGCCACGCCAAGGTAGTATTCGGTACGATCGCTTATTCTGCTCCTGAGCAACTTAGACATAGCACTATTTTAAACTGACATTGCCTAGCATGGATATTTCATTCTTTTGCAGCCACTATGTATTATGTGTACTTCTAATGGCAAAATCCTTACGGGGAAGCCAAACCTGACCTTTAAAGAAATAGAAGCATACAAAAAAAAAAGAAGGAAAGACAAACCTACACCTTGAGCAGATATCAGCCGATGCTAGACCTCTAAATGGGAGCTGCTCATAAACAGGTGTCAGAAGCCGACCACAAAAAGTGTACAAAATGTACATGAAGTAAGAGAAATTTAGGTATATCTGATGGATGGATACCCACACCTTCTGGACCTGTACTCAAAGTTATGACAGGGGCCTGCAGGAAGCATTTGAGTTACTAAAATTCAAAAGGTGTCATTACCCAGGGAGAGCATCTGATGGCAGCAATGATGTAGAAGTAAAAGAACAGGGTACTACTTATGTTTCCGAAAGCAGTGTACTTTAGAAAAAATAGGTAACGAATGGTTACTTCGTGATGGACAATTTACACAGAGAGTTTGGAAAACATTTTGGCGCAATCTCCGAATGGGACCATTGTAAATGATAAAAAAGCTTATTGGTAGGGATTTTATTGTGTTATCACACGGCGATTATATCAAGATGGCTGATTGTGTGATAACATTTGAGAAAACTAATGCCATGGAAATAAGCATACTAAAAAATGCGCAATATTCGCTACTTCAAAAATAGGGAGAGGCTCTACTGCGGATGTATGGGTCGCTAAAGGTCAGCATGATCAATCTGTAGCCCTTAAAAATCTATTCAAAAATCAAACATTTAGGATGAAGTAGCCCATCAACTTTTCAAAGATGAGTTTGTTTACATGAAAACAATATTATCCATAATGATATCAAACCAGCCAATATAGTGTTTAGGAAAACCCATGAAGGGCACTTACAGTGCAGTATTATAGACTTTGGCATCAGCTTAGACTTGAAAAACTATACAAAAAGTGCTTATCAAAAAGATATAGCAAGTAGTAAAACAGTAGTCTATGCAGCACCAGAAAAGATAAATGGCGTCAATACTGAACCAAAAAGTGATATCTTCCCTGGGCATGGTCATTTATGAGCTTGCAGGTGGAAAAATAAAAGTATCACCGCCGGAGACATCATAGTCAAAGGTGGACTAATCAAATCGGAAGACAGAGTGGCTAATGATCCCATCCAGATGCTCTTATAAGCTGCATGCCTAAAAAAGCCCCTCAAGATCGACCTGATGCAAAGACGCTTTCACAATGATCACAAGCTATCAAAATACAAAACGATAAAATATCCAAAATACCTAAAAGAGTATTTTTTGATTTTATAAATTAAATTTAATCAATTTTTAAAAAATTTTAAAAACAATTAAAAACCAATACCATGGCAGCAAAACAGAACAATTTAAGTCAGCCAGTAGTAATCTGGGACGAACGATAGGTCAGGAGTTTGTCGATGATCACAGGAAAGACATCCCCAATTATAGTTTGCTTTTCATAGATGCTACACTAAGTAGAAAGAGAGGTGAACATGAAACTATCTTCATGCTCCACATCGTACTGGGTCGTAGTTCACGATGTCATGTCAGATACGGAGATGAGCATAAAACCGTCAGTCGGGAACATGCTTTATCACCGTAGATGGTAGCAATTTTGTGATCAACCATAATCCATCGGCATCTAATCCTACTCTATGTCCATGGCAGAGCAATCGGTGGAGCGCACCACCTACAAAATGGTGATGAAATCCAACTTTCGTCCAATGGACCAAAAATGCGATTTAATGCATCTACCTTAAAAACATCAACTATAGGACTTACTTCTAGGATTGGTCAAGCGATGTCTCAGGCCGTGAAGCCTTATAAGACAGCATTATGGGTCATGGGGCTGTTGTTGTTGGGAGCACTAGGATTGGCTGGGTATAATATGTATCAGAATGCGAACATGAAAAACGAATTGATCGCATTAAATCTTGAAAAAGAAAAATAGATCAGAAATAGAATTATTGTGGCTAAGGGCGAAGCCACCAGTGAAGAAATGGAAAGATTGAAAGAAAAGCCAAGATAATTTACCGAACAAATATTATAAGAGAAAAGCACCGGAGTTGGTAAGTTCAACCCAAAATGATGATCCTGAATAGTAGAAACCAAGCCGATTAAGCCTTCAGATACTAAAACTAGTTATTAATTCATCAATTTGCACCGATGAGGTAGCACTTAACAGGGTTTTACCAAAAGATGACGTTGTATTATTAGTAATGAAAAGAATAGATGTGTCTTTATCTGGTCAAAGTGGTTTTATAGGAGTTCCAGATTTTTATAAGTACACTACAAATGTTCCAGTATCAGAGGATAGATCTGGGATTTCTTATGGCACTGCATTTGTTACTAATAGAGATAAAATTATTACAGCAAGGCATGTAGTTCAACCATGGAGGTATTATGATACACAAAAGACGAAAAAGCGAAATTGTTTTGGCAAACATTGAATGCCATAGAAACAAATGGAGTACTGTAGAAGCTGTCTTTGATATATTAACATCAAATGGCAAATGGAGTAGCAAATAACATTTAGATCAGGAAATATTAGCCATGATAATGACAAGTTAGTTGATTTAACAAATTCCAAACAAAAAGGTGTAGATAAAAAACTCAAATCAAAAGAATTGTTTTCCAAAGAGTCCAACATCAAACTAGATGACGTACCAAATAAAACTAAAATTGCTGAATCTACTCAATCAGATTGGGTAAGTTTAGACTTCAATATTAGCGGTAAAATTAATAATAGCAAAGCAAAGTCACAAACTCTCCCTTCAGGTACGACTTTACATATTTTAGGTTATTCACATATGGGCGGTGCAATTGATATATCTAAATGGGCGGGAAGTTCGTATTCTAAAACAACTGTCGCCAATGATGAAACTTTAAATAAAGTAATATATGTTTCTGGCCTTAATTTTGGCCCAGGTAACTCAGGTGGTCCCGCTTTTATCTGCGAGGATGGAGAGTTGATCTGTATAGGTGTAGTGGTTGCAGGTGTAGGTACCAGTAACGGCTTTATAGTACCAGTGGGCCAAATTAGGGGATAAAACATTTAAAATAAATGACCAAAATACAAACAGTAGCCAAGACCCACGTAGGGCAAGTTAGAGACCACAATGAAGACTCTTTCATCGTCGGCTTAGACCCTGTCAGTGATGGGTGGATGCTTTCGACAGATGAGTTTGAAATCGGAGATCAGGGCTCTGTCCTCATCGTGGCAGATGGAATGGGTGGAGAGAATGCCGGTGAAATCGCTGCTGAAATCGCCGTGCAGTCTATCAAAGCTTTTATTCAGGCTGAGGTCAAAAAGAAGTCCCACAAGCGCCTCAACAAGATACTGGAGTCTGCCATCATCTATGCACACAACTGTATCAAAGATGCTTGTCGCGATAATGCTGAGTATATCGGTATGGGGACAACAGTCACTGTTTGTATGTTGCAAAAGACAAAATCTTTGTTTCCTGGATCGGTGATACAAGGGTTTACAGATATTCAAAACATGGTAGGGTACATGCGTTACCCTACCATTTTAACAATTTGGAAATCCTTTCAGAAGACCATAGCAAGGTGTGGCAGATGATGGTTCAGGGTCAGTTGTCTCTCGAAGATGCAAGGACGCATGAACAAAGCAATATCATTACCCAATCATTAGGGAGACTTATTTCGTACTCCACAACCTGAAAGCAGAGAATATCCACTTTTAAAGATGACCACATTCTCATCTGCTCTGATGGTCTTAATGGCATGATCAGTGATGAAAATATAGAACGTATATTTGCTTCAGATTTCGAATCCTTAGATAAGATAGCTGAGCAAATGATCACTGAAGCCAATCTGGCAGGTGGTCATGATAATATCACACTGATACTTACCAAAGTAACAGAGGAATACCCTGCAGTGAGGAACATCGTTAAAAAGGAAGTGGTGAAAAGACAATGATGACAGAAGCGTTGTCCAAAAGAAAAATAAAATTTTAACGGAGATAATTATTGCTGCAGTTTTGGCATCTTTAATTTTCCTTGGATATCATTATAGAAATCAGTGGCTTCCACTATTTAAGAAGACTGAAATAAAACCAGAAGAAAGTACTTCTATGCCGATTGATACTCAAATACCCATTGTGTCTCTACCTAAACCAACGGTGGTTGATTCGCAAAAATTGAGACCCCAATACCAGTAGATACGCTTAATATAGCAGCTCCTGTCCAGTCAGTTACAAATACGACCAACGGTAATCCAAAACCTCCAGCGAGTACACCAGAAAAACCGAAACCAAAGCCGAAACCAAAGCCGAAACCGAAACCGAAACCGAAACCGAAATCCAAAATGAAGATCAACCAAAACTGGTTAATGATAATGTGCAACAAGAAGTAAAGAAAGATACACTCAATAAAAATAATAAGTGAGTGATTAATTTGTTTGGTTTGGGTTTTAATTAAATTTATAATATGACACATTAGGTGTACAATATTATGCATTAATTGGTATCAAGTTGTTCCCAAAATCCAAATGGTATAAATCAGTTTAATAAAAACAATATATACATGAACTTTAGAAATATAGTCAAAACAATTGTTGTACTCTGTACAATTTTGACAAATCATCTCTATTCTCAAAATTTCAATGAGATGTATGAAAGTAAAATCACAAATCTGGACCGGGTAGCAGCACTCGATGTTATGCAATATTATAATAAGAAAGAAAGAGACCTACTTGTGAACGCTATAGATGATACAAGGCTTTGGCTTGAGCCTATAATTGCTGATAAAATAGGAAGTGTACTTAGGAATGACTTACTGACGGATTCTCAAACCGAGTCCGTTACTACAAAGAACAATGAGTATATGGCCCTGAAAAAAACTTTGGAGGAACATATCTCACAGAAACCAGCTTATGTTTTAGGTACAGGATATACAAAGTCTCAATGGGACAATATACACAGAGCAGCAAAAAACCTAATAAAAAATGAAAAAGAATTTAATTCTTATCTTAATCGTTTGCAAGGTGATTTGGATAGGAAGGCAGCTGAAATAGTAGAAGCAAAAAGAAATAAAGAAAAAGAAGAAGTTGAAAAGAATAATAGTCCAAAAGAAGATGATGTCAGTATGGTTAAAGAAGAACGAAATATTGCAAAGACAGAGAAACAGAAATATACAAATACTCTACATTTGGCTTGCTTATTGTAATAGGTATATGGTTATTTTTTAGATTTAAGGATAGTGTTTGACAATGTAGATAACAATTATACTAGGAGATGATGAAGAAATTATAAGCAAAGAAAGTAGGAGGAAGAGTTGAACTATTGAATCCTTAGGAAAAATTCGCTTTATAGTGAACACTGTTTTTTGGGTTTATAGAATAACCATAACCTTTGAAATTCCATCATACCGATCCAAAGTAAAATATATGTTCCAAACTCCCTTTCCCAATCTCCATGTCATCAAACCCAAATACATCAAATGATGGGTCTCGATAAGCTTCCTGACTGGTTGTGTATCTTCATGATGACTGGTCCATTGTAATCCGGGATATCGATGTAAAAGAGACCTTTGGAAGGGTTTGGGTAGATATTTATGGAGTATGATCTTTCAGGTATGGTTGGATATGCTGCACAATAACATCGCTCTGCGAGTGATGGGTCAAAGATAAAAGGGTTGACATTGGATTGATTCGTGCAATGGCCAATGAACGAAGGATTTCCGTGGAATCCACTTTGTCAGATCGGTGCCAGCGGCATAGGTCAGGGAGCATGGATGAAAAGAATGACTTACTTTTTATCTGCAGCTGATTTGTAGAGAGTGTAAAAATAGAATATGGATCTTGCTATGTCTCCTTTGCGATATTCAGCAGGTTCAAAAGCATTACTCTTGGATTCAGAGTATTGATGAATTTGTGTTCGTGGTACTGTGGTTAGTACTTTATCTTGGTAAATCCAATATTTGGTTTGGTCATCTGGGATGTCTTGGAATGGTGAGTTTTTTCTTAATGTGTTTACGGTAGCTCTGATTGGCACCAAGTGATGGAGATCACCTAGTGCAGGCATCGCAGATGATCCGAGCGACCTTGGAAAAAGGTGTTCGGTTTGGATGCCGTATCTGGCAGTCCAGGAAAGGATGTTGGTACCTGTGGGTACTGGGATTTTGTATCCTGAATAGAAGCATTCTAAGGTGTCTTTCTGAAGGAAGACTTCATTGTACAGTTTGGTCCTGGCATGGTCATATTTGAGTACTTTTGGGCGTGTAGTATTTTCTGATCTCGGTGATCAGGGAATCTCCATGGAGGCCTGGGAAGATGATTTCTTGGGAGGATAAGGGTAAGGATAAGAATAAGGATAAGATTAAAGCTGATAAAGATGATAGGGTTTTGTATTTCATTATTAAAAATTTACTTAAGTTTAATGATTGGATTCGGTATATGCCTCATGCCGGCAGGGCAGATACTTTTTGCATCGCCCAAAAAGTATCCAAAAACGCTAGTTCAAAAAAAGGCGATTGCTTTGCATCGTTCACTCTCATGTCAAAATGCTTATTCTATTGCCTTTAAATTTTGGTTTTTAAAATGAAATATTCTGCTTGGCAATAGACGCACTTTTGACATTTCGTTCCCTATCACTGGTTTTTTGAACGGATTCCACTCCTATGGCTATCATAATTACTGAAAGAAGCTGGTTTTTAAATAAAAAGAGAGCTGCTTTGCGGGGAGCTAAAGCAGCTGCTCTACTCATGCATCTTTATGCATAATAAAAAGGAACACACAACAGTGTGAAAGGTCCTATCTTATCTGCAGGGCAATTTATTTACCACCCTAACCCCCCCCTGAAAGGCGGAGATCATTTCGTTCTTTGACTTAATGATTTATCTATACCATTACTAACTTGTTTAAAAGGATTCAGAAGTTTAAGAGCGGCCGCTGCCCGTGCAGCGACCGCCAAACCCAAAACTATGTAACCATGCTTCTTTATACTTTTTTTAGTAAGCCACAAGCCGATGTTTGTGGTTCCATCATTATCAAATGAAATCGTTCATTTGATTTGCTATGCAACCATTCTGTCATCCTTAAAAGGAAGGGCTTATTTGCGTTTATCGATGGATGTCGATTTGTATTCTATCCAGTTGCACATCTCACGCAAGCGACTCCTGACACGATCGCCATAACATTTTTCT
Source organism: Saprospiraceae bacterium (assembly GCA_016717105.1). Taxonomy (GTDB): domain Bacteria; phylum Bacteroidota; class Bacteroidia; order Chitinophagales; family Saprospiraceae; genus OLB9. The sequence continues at coordinate 11,514 of JADKGF010000009.1, forward strand.
ATCTGTGGTGCAGTGAGATTGCTTGTAAAGTGTGTCAATACTTTGCGATTGATGAAAAGCTCGTAGCGCATCAGGATGATCTGGCCAAGGACGTTGGTTGAAGTGCCGTAATGCTTGACTTCATCCTCTGCACCCAGATCATCGAAACAATAGGATTGGTTGATCGTATTGTGATCGACGTACTCTACATAATTTCTGCCGTATTGCATAATGACTTGCGACCCAGTATCCATGTACTCCAGCGCCAAAGCTTGACAAGTTTTCATCTTGAAACGATCTCTATAGCCCATGAACTGGCGGACAAGCTTCATATGGCAAGTCTTGCCAACCCCTGTTTTTCCAGTAAGGAAAAGACCTTTTCGAAGGTCGATTTCGTAATGTTTACATAGGTCAACATCACCAGTGAAGTAAGCAAAGAGCTGTAAAAGCACATCTTTGTCTTCTCTGAATAGTCGAAAGTTTTGACCATAAATGATCTGTCCATAAAGTTCAATAAGCCTAGAGAAGTGATCATAATTAAAGCTTGATTGAGTAGTCAGCTTCTGGATCGACTGGTACTCCTGAAGGACGGAGACCGGCACCTCGTGATTGTGAATCTTGACGGTTTGCATAATTGCTAATATTTGAAGGTGAAGAAATACGATTGTCGATATGGGATGCGTATTTGGGATCTGTGAGAGGGTTGTAGGAAGGATGTTGGATTTCAACATTTTCATCTACTGGTTCAAGTGAGAGTTTTACAGATTTTTCCATCAAAATGATTCCACGGCCATTGATAAGCTGAGTTTTGTGGTGGTAGGATCTATTATCTGTTGAGCTTGATTTTTTTAATTCAGGGAAAGGGATTTCAATTTTTGTCCCGTTTAAAGTTTCATGATTGGATATAGCCCAAACGGAGATATTTATAAAATTATCCACATATTCAAGCTTTGACATACAAAATTGGCCAGTTTCATATCTTGACTTTGAAGGGTAGTACCGTATCAGATCGAGTTCAGATATTTCACGCAAAATCTTGTAATAGCATTCTTTTGATTTAATACTGGCATAAATCATTATTTCAGACCTAGTAGGTGTGATCGGGTTGCTGAAGAAGGCTTGATTCCAAAATCTAAACAATGAAATATACACCGCAATATGGGCATAATTGATAGCTGGCGAAATTCTGACAATCTCAAAAAAAATGTCAATATGCCTGATGTAATTAACCGCTGGAGCCTTAACTTGAGTAGACATAAATTAGATTTTGAAAAGTGAAAAAGAAGGATTTGCTTTTGCCACTTTTTTGTTTTGATCAAGGATTTTTTTGATATCCTGCCAATCATAAAAGATCGTGGCACCTATTTTTGTAAAAGGGATGATTTTCTTAATTCTGAGATGCTGTAAAGTTGAAGTTGAGATGCCAAGTTCTTTAGTTACTTCGGAAGACCGGAGATATTTTTTTTGGTCATGAGTAAAATTATTTTGAGAAGAAAGTAACTGTTTAAGTTCCGATAAGAGTTCGATTTTAAATTCTCGCAGGTCATCTGTTGTGATAATATTTGCAGGCATGGTATTGAATATTTTCTGCTGCAAAGGTGAGCGGTTTGAGAAAGCCAAACATGTGATGTATATGTAAGTTATATGTTTTTTTTATTAATTTTATTGGGATTATGAAAACTACATAAAGTACAAGTTATTGAAATTCAATTAATTGCGTGGGCTTTGTAGAGATAAAAAAAGTTCAAAAAGGTATAAATCAGAATAAAAACATAGAAGGTAGTGTGTTTTGCGTGGGTTTTATTTGGTGAATAAAGATTAATTTGGGGTGAATCAGAATAATAATTTGAAAATTATGAAATAACTGAAATCGTCTAATGGTAAAATTGAAGGTATCGAAAATGTGTTTTATTTAGGGCAAAAGAATGGAGAGAAATCAAAGCGATAATTGTATTTTGTGAGCCAAGAAAAAAATATCCATTTTAAAGAGTTTAGGCTATTTAAATTCGCTTACTAGGGAATATTCGAAAGGACGGAGATCGTGCGTCAGGAACAAAATAAACGACCAAATCAATGATTTTAGAATATTGGATTATGATTGGAAATCAATAATTTAATTTCATGGCCCCGGTGCAACTGTTCCGCTTGCGTTTTTCATTCGTTTTGAATTTTTTTCGCGCACGCTGTTTTATGTTTTAATAAGTTTATTAATGTTTTAATATGTTTTATATATGGTACTGTTTCATTTCCGTCTTCACGGTCGGTGTCGCGTTCGGATTACGGTACACTATCGGTCGGTAATCCGAACGGATAGTACGGTAATCCGAACACGTATGTTCGGATTACCGACCGTGCGGGCAGGACGGTTAAAGTTCGAGCTGATGTTGTTGTAGAAAACCTTTGGAAATTGGAATTCAATAAAAATGATTGTGACTAAAAAAAGCCCATTTTGAGATCAAAATTGTAGAGGCTGGAAGAGCTTAAAAGAGAAAATGAGATTAAAACAACCTGTTTTTATATGATAAATTGTTAGTAAATTTGGAATAAAAATGACGGATTTACTTTTGTAGTTTATACAAAATTGTTATACAAAATAGGGTAGAAATTAATCAAAAAAATGGGGATGAAATTGTGCTAAATCATTAAAAAGGCGTAAATTGCAGTAAATTTGATGCAGCCAATTTGCAGCCAAAGTAGATATTTTGAAATACTTTATTTGTAAATCGCTGTAAATTATTGCGTTATGATTCGATTATTTTGGGTTTATTTGTCCCGTGCAGTCCGCAAATCATAACGCCAAATAGAAGTAAAATTCTGTTTGGCGTTTGTTTTTCAGGGAGTTATGAAACTCATGGGTGGTAAAATGAAATGAAAACAGTGGTGTGCTCACGGGATGCATCTGTGATAATCCAAATCTTGCTATCTGGCAGCGATCTTTACAAAAAATGAGCGGCGTTACCTTTGCTGTTCGATTTTTTTTGTAATTTATAATTGCCGCCCAAAATGTCAAACTAAATTTTTTGTATTTTGCTTATCATTATATCTTGCATCGATTATGTATTTCTTATTAAATTTTGCAAAACACTCAAATTCGTGTTTTGCTACATCACCCATAACTAATAAATCAGAAGGTGAATTGGTTCTTACATCGCATCTAAAATATTTGACAGAAACAAACAACTTACTCACTAATTGATCATAATTTGGATAGTCATATCTAAATCTATCTGCACCACCATGACCTGTCTTGCCTTTTAAAGTATTGTCAAACTGTTTAAGTCTTCCTTTAAGGCCTGACGTAGAATTTGTCATTCCGATGTAATTTATATTTTCGCTCCAATCAAAGTCATGACCCGAAAAATTGTCTTCAGAGATGGCAATGCAATAGATTCCTGGAAATTCTATACCAGGTAATTGTTCTCTTAAGGACCATTGGCTCCAAACCGAAAATTTTGTTAGGCTATGCATGATATTTAATAAAAGGGACCATTAAAAATAACTAAACCAACCAAAGGTACTTCTCTCTCTTGAATTCAGTTTTTAATAAAGGGCAAAAGTAAAGATAATTCAATAAGCCATACAGCTCATTATTTCTGGGGAGATCGTGAAAGTATCGGTATGATGGAGACAGGGATGAGATAGTAGAGAGGTGATGAATAAGGAAATTGTAAATCTAAATAATCCTTAATAAGTTTACAAAATGAATGTTTAACCTGAAATATGCGTTAGAATTCGTAATAGATTTTCAGATACATATTTCAGGTTTAATTGTATGAGCTTGTTAAGTTTAAAAATATTTAAGAATATTTATGGAATAATGATTGGAAGAGTATTTATAACATTATTATTATGGTCAATCATTTGAGTGAAATAAATTCCTTTTGATAATTCACCCACATAAAACTCAGTATTAAGATGTACTTTTTTATTAGTAACCAATCTTCCAGATATATCGAATATTTGGACATTTAATGGGTGAATAAGTTCTGTATCAGATAGAATTTTAAAGTAATTGCCATTGCAAATTACCTTATAATTGTACTTGGTACCTTCTGTTTGAGTTTCAAGTGAAGAAGGTATACCTGTTTCAACATAATATAATTCCTTACCATAAGTTTGATCAAGATTTGCAAAAAAGTAGAGCTTAGTTCCTAGTAGACCAAGTAAATTTAATTGATTTGAAGAGAAAGTTTGGTTAAATGAGAAAACTTGTTTTTTGGAAAAATTAATTAAATCAATCATTGTGATCGTTCCTGATTTGAATATAGGGTCATCTGTACCATAAAATGCATAATTTCCATGACCAATTAAGCTTGGAGTATTGGAATCTACGACTTCAAACACTTTTATTTGATCTGGTGCACCAGAGAAAATAACTAATTTTGATTCCATATTAATGGTTGCTTTATCATCCTTAGTCAAGTATACTACATTGTTTTCATTTGTGTAATACATTTTGGAAAGGTTAAAAGATGCATCACTGTAATTTGTAATATTGCTGATTTGTAGCGGATTGGTAGTAAGTAGGAAATGTCCACCAGTATGATAAAATAAAATTAAACTATCTTTTTATAATCCTTAGATATGGGTATTCCTGTCTAGTAAATGGTAAAGATAATTCTTTAGATATTTTCTTATTTGGCATAATCATATCTGTAAAGGCTAGATGAAAGTGCTTTTATCACTGTGGATTAATGTTACAATATTATCACCGTTAATTGATTTTAGACCTGTAATGGATGATTCACTATCAACTTTAATAGCATTGATTAGATTTAAATTTTCATCGTTATAGGTAAATAATTTGAGAGTATCATTTGTAATGTTAGCAAAAGCAATACCATTACCATATTTTATTGGTGCACCAAAAGCTTCATTAATAGATCCAAGTCTAACATTGGTGTGAAGCTTATAAGTCCCAGTTGATGAGCCATCGCTAATATAAGTTTCGTCTTTATAATTTGTGCCATTAGTAAGTCCTAAATATATTTTATTATTATTCCCAACCACGAAATTTTTAAAAAAGCCTTTATATTCCATAATCATAGTTGTTCCAGACATAGTACCATTTGTATTCCAAATTTGAATGACATTGTTATCAAATCGTTTAATGAAGAACAATTTCCTTTGAAATTCCAAAAAGTATATTTCATGTAGATTGCATGATGAAGAACATATTTGGGTAATAAACTCAACATTACCATTTTTAATTGAATATAGATCCCTTTGACCTAAAATATCTCCGACAAAATATATCACATCATCAATTTGCAAATGTGGATGGTTATCAGTGGCACTTCCGATTGGTCCAGGATTAATATCTTTAACTAAGATGGGATTTTGCCCAACCATTTTTAGTGAAGATAAAAATATAAAAAATCCAAAAAGTAATGGGACGGCAGAGTAAATTAATCCATGTTTCATGAGTATTAGATTTATAATTTAAAAAATTGAATAAAAGAGCAATAGAATAATAGTATTAGATTATTAAAGCCTGTTAGTTGAAAAATTGTATTTAGTCATGCTATTGTCAATTCCTCTGTTCTCTCAGTCATTGCATGAGTTAAAATTTAAAAGTAGTTGGCTTTACATAAGTATCTTTTATCTACTGTAAAAATAATCATAAAAGGTTCATAATATTTTCGGTTTTTGTAAATACATTAGAATGTTTAAGTACATATTGCAAATAAAAAAAACATATTACCTTTTAGTTTTAACATTGCAAAAATAACGTTTGAAATTCTGTTAAAGAAATAATGTTTTTTGAATATGAACAATTTAATTATGTAAAAATTTGAATCATAGTTACATGAGTATAATATAAATATGAAAAATTCCATAAATTAACAAAATTGGTTATAGTTTTTATTAGATTGATAGTTTTCTAGAGTAGATCAATTTATCAAAACTGTGATAGAGTTTTGGATGTTTGGGATGTACTATAACTTTCGAACTCTACACTCCAAATTCTCCCCAAATTCTTGACTATCTCAAATAAAATGTCAATATGTCTGATGTAATTAACCGCTGGAGCCTTAACTTGAGTAGGCATAATTTAGATTTTGAAAAGTAAAAAAGATGGACTGGTTTTTGACTCAGAATCTCTGTTAATCAAAAAAATGATTTGAAATCATACGATGAAACTCATGGAAGAGCAAAGGGAAATAGTGAATCAATTTTTTCCTTGAACAACTGTCTTGAGAAATGATTGTGCTGATTTGCTAACAAACACAGAAAGTTGTACTTTCCCGTCCAGTCCGCAAAAACCATTGGTAATTAATTGATTATCAATGGCTTTGTTTTTTATATGCTTACGGTAAATGATCGTAGGTGATGAATGGCTGCGTTTTTATATTTTGAAAAATACTTTTTGGGTGTAGTAAAATGGAGATATATGAGTCTACTTGGATGTTTTGAATAGATATAATGGGGAATGCTTTAGCTCGTGTGAATAAACAAAAATGATGTCTTGATAGCACTTAATTTAATCTGTTAATTTAAAGATAATAGGTATAGTGTATAATACATTAACTGGTTTACCATCTTTTTTTCCAGGAGTCCATTTCGGCATTTTTTCTAAAATTGATGTCACCAACATCTTGATATCAGAATCTACTCCATTTAATACTTTTATATTTATTACACTTCCGTCTTTTGATATTACAAATTGTGCGAGTGCTTTTCCTTGAACTTCTAGCTCTCTTGATTTTTTTGGATATTTCAAGTTTCCATATATATATTCAAGTAATTTATTTTTAGAGCAAATATCAAAATCATCAACAGTTAAATTCATGTTTTCACACCCGGGAATTTAGGCATTAGATCAATACGAATTTTAGTAGTATCAATTGTAGTAGAAATTAACTTCCCATTATTAAATTCTTCTTTTATCTTGACATTTCCAACACTATCTAGTTTAATCTGCTCACCATGCAATTCACCATTTACATAATTGCTAACTTCAATTAACAAAGTATCATTTTTATAGGTTTTCCAAGCACCATGTTTAACTCCTTGATTATAGAAACCAGTTTGATTAACATTTTCACGCCATAAACCAACCTTCAAATTATTTTCAAAATATCCAGATGTTACGGTTGTTCCATCATCCCATTTTTCTTCATAAAGACCATGAAGCACTTTAGATTCATTTGATATGTAAGTAGCCAAATGCGTTATTTGTTTATTTTCAGGAAAATATCTTTTTACAATACATTTTCCAGATTCCAATTTTTCAATTGTGTAATTTGCTCCACAGTCAATCAGTTTAGATGACTTTTCTAATTTTTCATTATATTTCTTTTTGCAGGATTGATTATAACCAGAAACTACAAGAATAAAACTTAGTATAATTGTTAAATAAATGTTCATAGAATAAAAGTAATAATTAGAGTTAATCGACCAAATGATTTTTCGTTTTTTTGTGAGTGGCTATCAAAAGCCAAATAAAATATGGTAGCAAAAGTGCAGACTTCATCTTCAATACTGGCCAATAACTGTACAACAAGTATCCTATCAAAATTGTCAAAAATGAAATGACTACTAAACCAGCCGTGACATGGTGAAAGTAGAAAAATATGGGATTCCAGCCTACATTTAATATCCATTGCAGTATAAATAATCCGATGATAAGCTTTTTGTTTTCACTATTTGACCAGAGATGAGCCATATATAAAGAAAAGCAAATCATGATGGTCGTCCATGCAAAACCAAATACCCAACCTGGTGGTGTCCAAGGCGCTTTATTGAGCGAAAGATACCATTCAGCTTGTACTGCTTTACCTGTGAAAAATCCACCGATGGCAAGTGCTCCAAAATTCAACAACAAAAAAATTACGATTCTAGCTGACATGTATTTATACTTTTTCAAATTTGAAAATGGTGCTAATCCTTTGATTTACAAAACCTAGTGAAATATCTAAATGCAAAAATTGTCTATGCTTTTCGACACCAAACGATTGAGATACCATTTCACCCACAAGAATTATTGCATCATTTGATGACAAATATACGCCTAGTACATGAAAGCAATTTATGTTTTATTCAAACTTATCCAGAATCATTATGACATCTTACTTTTTTCCTGACGGATCTGGGTATTTCATTGCCATCTTTATACCTAAGATTTCTAAACAAGTACTTGCTTTCATATTTGCAATATTGATAAGATCATTTGTAAAATGAGTATTGACGGTGACACAATCTACTATTTTATTCTGAGAAACACCAAATTTATTTTGAGATTTCAAATAAAAGGATTATATTTGTTGACAGAAAACGAAAGGCACAAATTTTATTGAAATTAATATTTTAAAACTTATTCTTATGAAAACATGGATTTTACAAATTATTTTTCTTTTAGCCACTTTTAATGTTTATTCCCAAAGTAAGGATTGGAAACAAATTAACACACCACATAAGACAGCAGTAGAGTTGCTTTATCAAGCAAGTGATGGTACCTTATTCGGTTTAATAAGTATCACCGAAGAAATGGTTATTTCCACAGACAATGGGATAACTTGGACTATAGATAAATCATTCCCTTCATTTGTTTATCATAATTCGGATAAGAAAAATTTTGAAGAAGACAAAAATGGTAGAATATTTTGTTTTTTTGATCGCAATATATTTTATTTTGATGTAGTGAAGTCCGAATTTGTGAAATTTGTTACCATCGAAAAAGATGATAATGTTCAAGATATAGCCTTTTTATACAATGGTGATTTGCTAATAGGAACATATAGGAATATTTTTCTTTATTCTGATTTGGGTATCCTAAAAAAGACGCAAGAATGGTGGACTTACGCACCTGTATTACTCCCTAGCCAGGAAAAAAATGGATTAAATTATGTAATACAGTTTGTACCAAACAACCATGATGCGGCTTATGAAATATGGGAATTTACAGGAGACTTGAGTTTTGTAGGAAACAAAAAGGCAATTGATTCTAGAGGTTCGTTTATCAGGAAGAATAATAGAATTTTTAGTAATACGGCTTACACAGATGATGGTGGTACAACATGGAATAAATTGCCTCTATCAACTGATGAATATTTGACATATTTTAATCTTGGGCATGATGGAAATTTCTATTATGAGATTGATAATGATGTATTTATGTCTGCTGATAGTGGACATACATTTACAAAAATGGACTTTAGCTTTGAAAATGTAAATGGTTGGAAAGAAGATATAAGTTATGTTAGTGCTTCCAAAGACGGAGTATTTGTTTTAGAAGCTTATGGTGATGATTGCATTCCTGATATTTATACATCTAATCAAAATCAAAACTTAAAAAAAGTAAATACTGAAATAGGGCCATACCACGTTGATAATGTATATCCCGGCAGCAATGAATATATTTCCATTATAGAATGTTTCGTTAATTTTATAACCAAGGACCCAATAAAGGATTGGAGGAAATTGGAAATTGGAAATCTTGAATATCAATACATTGAGCAGCTTTTGTATTTATCAAATGGAGAAATTTTGGCAGTGTATAATTACAGATTGTATAAATCTAAGGATAATGCAGAAAGTTGGGAAAAAACAAATTCAAATATGTATTTTGACAATTACTCAAATATTTCAGAAAAAAATGGAAAATTATATTCTTACTTTTCCGATTCGATTTATTATTCAAATGATTTCGGTGAAACATGGGAAAGCGAGCAAGTTGATGTAAATCTATTTAATTCTAATAGGAATTATATTCAATATTCTGATCAATCTGATATATTTTATGTCGATCCAACAAGTGGAAATTTTGAAAAGTATAATATAACCACACATTTAACGAAACCTGTAAATTTTTCTGGGGATACTTGGTACGGATCATTTACTACTTCCTTTGATGGAAAAACCTTGTATATTTTGAATTTTGTTCAGCCAAATAAATTGTCACTTTATGTTTCAAACGATTATGGTGTAACTTTTAGTTTTAAACAGTTAGATTTACCAATAAATGGAACCCAATACTTTTTGAAAGTAGATCATATAGGCAATCTATACATTTTTACGGACAAATTAGTTCACATGTCTTCAGACGATGGTCAAAATTGGTTAGATATTACACCCGATTTTCCTGAGTTAGTGAGCATTAATGACCTTAATGTAAGTTATGATAATTATATATATTTGGCTACCACAGGAATGGGTATATTGAAGTATAAGCCACAATTGGCAGCACCCAAAGGACTCAAAGTAATCGTGTATGATGATCTCAATAAAAACTGTCTAAGAGATAATGGTGAGCCATCTGTACCGATAGGAAAAGTGGTGGTAAATGACCTTTATGTGCGCGAACTGGATGATAATGGAGAGGCATCATTTAGGTTACATACGATCCAAAACAAAGTTTCTCTTGTCATTAATGAGCGTTTATATGAAACTTGTCAGGAGTTTTATGACGTCACCTTAGATGATGACGATACCGAATTGTCCATACCACTTAAGGCCAAAAAATATTGTGCGGATGTGGAAGCGTCGATTTCGGCACCATTTCTTCGCAGATGTTTTGACAATACTTATTATGGGCAAGTGTGCAATAATGGCAATATCGAAGCCGAAAATGTAGTAACCAAGGTAAAATTGGATCCATATTTTGACCTAAAAGAGACGAGTGTGCCTATAGTTTCACATATCGGGGACGAATTAGTTTTAGATATCAAAAGTTTGAAAGCGGGAGAATGTACAAGTTTTTCAATAAAGATCAATCTAAGCTGTGATGCTGCATTAGGACAAGAACATTGTATGGAGATCGACGCCACATCTAGCACGAAAAACTGTAATGAAATCACATCAAGAGTTACGTATCTAGATTGTCAGGAAAATGTGGGTTCCTATGATCCAAATGACAAATCCATTTTTGTAAATGGCGTGAAAAATAAGGAATATGTAGAGCAAGGAGACAAAGTTGAATATATGATACGATTCCAAAATACAGGTAACGATACTGCATTTACCGTAATAATCCAAGATCCTATAAGTTCCAAGTTTGATGTTACTTCTATAGTGCCTGTGGCCGCATCGCATGAATATACTTGGAGTGTAGAAAATGGCGTTTTGAATGTTACTTTCGATCATATCATGCTGGTGGACAGTTTTAAAAATGAGCCATTGTCACATGGATTTATTAAGTTTGAAATTGCTTTGAATCGCAGTACCGAACGCAACCAAGATGTCAGTAATTTGGCGGGTATTTTCTTCGATTTCAATGAACCTGTCATCACCAATGAAGTCATTACACCAGTAGGTAAACCTGTTTCTACTTACGACCCGGATGAGAATCCTATCAGCTTATATCCAAATCCAACCAACGATATTATCCACATTACCAGCTCAAATACTTCATTTAAAGATGCACAAATCATCATCTATAATGAAAGTGGTAAAATCGCTATGACAACTGGATTGCAAGCTGGATCAAATCGGCAGATTGATGTAAGTAGCTTACCGTCAGGTTTTTATATAATTAAAATTATTGGTGATAAGACAGCATATAAAGCAAAGTTTGTAAAATTATAAATCTCAAGTACAATAGATGATAGTTGTCAATAAAAGCTCTACAATTTTTTCGCAATTGTAGAGCTTTTTTGAAACCATCTTTATCTGGTTATCGCAATACCTTTTACTTTCTTCTTTTCCTTAATTCTTGCTTCAGTTTTATCTATAAAGTGTTGATAATCATCATTTAGAACAATAGACTTTAGTTTCTTGATGTTATGTTTTACTTCTTTGTAAAGCATCTGCTTTTCTTTAAGAAGGATCAACTTAGATAGGATCAAAGGTTTGTCAATTCCTTTGACAGTTAGCGCAAAATCAATCAACTTTTCAGCTTCCTTATCTTCATCAAAATCTACCAATAATTGTATAAAATAAGGATATACGGTTACAGAATGTATATCTGCAGCCAAAGCTTCTTGAAAATATGTTTTTGCCATAGCATAATCGTGCAATTGTTCTGCATACACTCTGCCATAAAGACAGAGCGTAGCAGCGTTATTATTGTCGCTTGACAAAGCATATTCAAGATTTTCTATTACATCTTCCAAATTGTATGGATAGGCATCAATTGCCTTGCATAAATATCTATCTATCAAACTCATTTTTTAAATCATTTTTAAGTTTTAACCTTTGGGATTTATATCCCTTTTTTTCTGAAATTCTTTTGAAGTCGGAGCCACGAAATACACGCACTGGATTGCCACGTTCTATCTGCATTTGGTTTTTCCATTGTGAGATTTCATTGGTCTTCAAAGATTGAAAATGCTTCTCTCGTATTTTGACTAACAATCGTTCGTAAGCCAGTTTTTTGTTTTGATGCTGTGATCTACTATCCATGACGACTACTTGTGTTCCTGTAGGCACGTGTGTAGCGCGGATCGCAGAACTCACTTTATTGACATGTTGTCCTCCTGCACCCGAACTTCGCATGGCTTGGTAAGAAATGTCGCCATCTTTTATCTCCATATCTGAGACATTGCCTACTTCAAAGATACCGATATACCAGTTTTTGCGTTTGTGATCTTTTCGTATTTCACTTTCTCCGATCCACTGAATTGTACCTACCCAAGACGCCACAAAGCTGAATGTTTGGTTGCCTTCTATAGACAAAAGCGCTGTCTCAATAGTCCCATTTTCGTCTCCTGCTATCTTTTGCAATACCTGAACATCTAGTCCTAGGTTTCTTGCTTCATCTATTAAAATCTGAAGTACCCGAGCGACTACTCGGGTACATTCAGCCGGTCCGCGACCTGATGTGATTTGAATTAACTTTTGCATGATGTTATCCTTTGTCCATTCTTACTATTTTGGGTGTGAAAGTACCCATAACATCCACCAATTCTGTTTGCAATGACATGACTTTCGTAATATCTTTGTATGCCACTGGTGACTCGTCGATGCTGCCACCGATCAAGGTTACACCAGCATCTTTAAGCCGTTTTTTGATCTCGTGTTGGGTAAACTGACTTTTGCATTGCGCTCTAGAAAACAATCTGCCAGCACCATGAGAGGCTGATTGGATGCTATTTTCATCACCTTTGCCAACAACAATATAGCCTGGTGCCGTCATTGATCCGGGTATGATGCCAGCTACACCACGAGAAGCAGGAGTTGCACCTTTTCGATGTACAATACATTCCTTACCATCTACAATTTCACGCCAAGCAAGATTGTGGCTATTGGATATATTGAGCAAGACTCGTCTGCCTAGTGCTTTACTAAGCCGTCGATGTATGTCTTCATGACAAGCGGCTGCGTAATCACCTGCCAAGTTCATCGCCAACCAATATTCCATACCATCGTGTGTGTTCAGGTCCAACCACGCCAGATGTTGCACCTGACGTGGCAAAGGACACTGCTTCATAGCGAGGGTCGTATAATGTTTGGCAATATTGGCACCCAATCCACGCGAACCACTATGCGACAAGACCGCAAAATAGCTTCCCGATTTTAGTTTCCATTCAGGCAATGTCTGATCGATATCTACGATACCAAACTCCACAAAATGGTTGCCGCCACCTGAGGTGCCGAGCTGTTTGTACGCTTTGTCGATCATGCCTTTGAGCAAAGGGATTTCTCTAAATTCCTTCCTATCCAGTACGGCATGGTCGGCTTTGATCTTGTGCGTTTCTGTCATACCAAATTTTGTGTGATCTTGAAGTATGTTTTTCAATTCATCTTCTCGGCCATTGACATATGTGCCAGGCAAATCAAAAATGGACAGACTCATCCTACAACCGATATCGACACCGACACCGTAGGGTATGACGGCATTATCTGTAGCCAATACGCCACCTATCGGAAGTCCGTAACCTGCATGGCCATCGGGCATAAGTGCACCTTTGACAGCTACAGGAAGTTTTAAAGATTCGTACAGCTGATACTTTGCGGCATCTTCTATTTCATTTTCGCCGTAGATATGAAAAGGTACACGTTCTGATTTTAAAGTGTGCATTTTGAGTGCTACAGGTTTTACCAAACTTTCAGCAATCTTGCCCCAAGTTGGATCGCCCATAAAAGTATTTGGTTTGAGCAAAACTTCTTTCGCTTGTGCCAAGACACTATCTTTTTTCTCACGCTTTTTGTATCGATTGATATACCCAAGCGCGATGTTTATTGAATTATTTTGAGGAAAGCCCAATTTAATTAAGTCTTTCCCTGAGATTTTACTTCCCATGAATGATTGATTTTGAATTAATAAAATATGATTATTTTATGCAATATGAATTGCAGAACGGTAGGTGTGCCTGAACTTTAGTTCAAACTTCAAAATGATACAAACGGGAAATTAGTTAACTCATTCTTAATCCTTCTCACACTAAAGATGTGCATCGGTCTCTAAAAAAGAAGGATTTGAATAAAAACAAAAAAGCCCGTTGAAATGTATTTCTTCGGGCTTCATATATCTATGGGAAAGGATATTCTTAAGAAAAATGTAAGCCACGAAGAATGCTGTCAGCAGGTGCTGCGCTATTCTGATTTGATGTGAAACAAGACATAATCTTCGTGTTAAAATGGTTTATAATAAATAACGACACAAATGTATAATCTACAATTTGTTTTAGGAAATTATCTTAACGCAATATGTTTTTATTAATATAAATTTGGAATAAATTAACAAGACTGGAAACTTAAAAAGATGTATGTTTTGAAATCTTTACATCTGAGTTATAATCTATGGGGCGATTAATGTCAATCTAGCACTTGGTAAGAGATTTGCGTTATATTTTATGCTAAACGCTCATTAAAAGTTATATTTGCACAAACAAAATTTTATAATATGCGTTTTATTGCACTTTTATTTTTTGTATTTAATATATTTAATATTTTGTATTGTCAGGTTGGAGATTCGCTTTTTGAAAATATAGACGAAATAGTTATTTCACAAAATAGAATCCATCTTGCATTAAAAGATAACACACGACAAATCCAAGTAATCAGTAAGAAGCAAATCATGGTTATGCCTGCGACTAGCTTGCCGGAATTACTTCAACATATCAGTGGAATCGACATCCGGCGTCGAGGTATCAATAGCACACAAGCAGATATCAATATCCAAGGTGGAAGCTTCGAACAAGTACTCATACTTTTGAATGGCGTCCGCATGACCGATGCACAGACAGGACACCATAATATGTACTTGCCTATTAGTATTCAAAATATAGAGCGTATAGAAATAGTGAAGGGTAGTGCAGCCCGCATTTATGGTCAAAATGCCTATGCAGGTATTATCAATATTATTACGAATCCAGGTGAAAATGCCAGCATCATTGGAACAGTAGAATATGGTAGTTTTAATACCATCGGTGCAAGAATCCATGTTGATCTTCCTACTGGAAAAATGTTTCAGTCCTTGGACCTTTGGCATGAAACGAGTGACGGGTACCGATATAATACAGATTAGTATAAATAAAGGCACAAAAGGAGAAACTAAAATTCTAGCAGGATTTACAGGCAGGAAATTTGGTGCAAATGGCTTTTATGCCAGTCCTTTGTATGCCGATCAATACGAGGAAGTCCAGACAAGCATTGTAAGTGTAGCCACCAAACTGTTACATAAAAACATGGTTATTACGCCAAGGGTGAGTTGGAGACGAAACCAAGATACATATTTATTTATCCGTGACAATCCTAGTTATTATAGGAATCTGCACATAGGCAATACCTTACAAGCCGATCTCCAATTGTCCATCAATAATAAATATGGAATTTTGGGTATGGGCGCAGAATTGAATAAACAATTTTTGGTGAGTAATAATCTTGGCAATCGTGAGCGGACCATAAGCAGTATTTTTTTAGATCAGCATCTACATTTTGCTAAAGATAGTAAGTGGAAGGTAAGTTTTGGTATCAATACACAATATATTTCTGATATAAAAAAGGTGAAGTTGTATCCAGGCGTTGATATGAGTTATCAATGGACGCCGCAAATAAAAACATTTTTCTCTGCCAATATTGGAAATCGTATTCCGAGCTACACTGATCTATATTACAAAAGCCCGGCTGAACAAGGAAATCCAAATTTGTTGCCAGAATCCACCTTTGACTTGAGGCTGGGTACCCAAATAAATGCTCAACAATGGTCCATAGATGCAAGTATTTTCAGAAGAATGAGTAACAATACCATCGATTGGTCTAAGGACTCTATCAATCAATCAAAATGGTTGATATCCAATATTTTAGAGACTAATCTTTATGGATTGGATGTAATTGGCTCTTGGAAAATGAGTAGTAATGCAAGATTTTCTGCCGGTTATATGTATCTTCACAATGACGCTAAAAGTAATATTGGCAATATCAGTAGATATGCATTGGACAATTTGAAACATCAGATAAAAATGGGTCTCAGTATCCAATTGCCGATCATTCCTATCAATGTAGCCATCCAATACAGATATAATGCTCGCAATACACCAGAAAGTTTTAAAACATACGAGGGCTTTCAGCAGCATCATTTGTTAGATACTAAGTGGACGTACGCATTTAAAAGTGTCAATATCTCAGCAAAAATGTATAATATCACCAATACAGCATACACAGAAACTGGATTTGTACCTATGCCAGGTAGATGGTATCAAGTGAGTGTACAATATGCTTGGGTTAAAAAGTAGAAAGTGGGAAATGTCGAAGTAAAGGCTACGTTTGTTATAGTGCCTTTTGAAGAAATAACGATTATTTTATAAATGGTAAGAGTTAATAACCTGCAGGCCTTCTATACTATTAAAATCAGATATATTGCGAGTTATTAGAATTAATTCGTGAACCATTGCTGTAGCGGCAATAATGGCGTCAGGTAATTTGTTTTTATTTTTACGTATCTTTATACATTCATCTACCACCTTTTCCGAAAGATCCAATACAATAGTATCATTGACAAAACTAGTTAATAGTTGATAATGTTCGTCAGGTGCGTTAAAACCAAGTAACTCAATTTTGGTAACAACAGAAATATTCGGTACATCATCAAAAATGTCGTTCATAAAATACATTGCAGTCTCTGGGAGCTTATTACTGAGAAAATCAATAACGGCATTTGTATCAATTAAATACTGCTGTTGCGCCATTCATTTCGACTTTGAGTTACATAATTTTGAAGTTCATCAGCTATATTAGCAGGAAGTTTTCCTGCATATTTTAGTGAAATCTTTTGTTGCGGCTGAACACTTTTTTTAAGAACTCTTATAATCTGTAAATCCTCCAAGTCCTCTAAAATTCTATAAGCTTTATTATTTTTGATTTGTACTAATACTGTTTCCATTATAGAATTAATTTTATTATTTAATTTTTGAAAGCGCATTATCCACAATATTGATGTTTCCACAAATATTTAATGACTTTTCACCACAAATATACGAAAATAAATAATACAAATGGTAGTTCTAAATACGCAAACCATTTATAATCATTTCTATTATTTTCATATATACTCAAATCTAACGATTACCAAAAGAAATCATTCCTTTTTAAACTTTATCGTCATGACAAAGTTTATACATCACACAATTATCATTAAAGATGTCACAGCCAACAAAAATAACGGTTAATTCAAATGGATCTCTCAAAGTCGAAGGAGATATTATAGTCGTGGATGGTGCAGGTAATGAATATAATCTGCAAGGTAGAACGACTGTTGGTTTTTGCAGATGTGGCCTATCGAAAAACAAGCCATTTTGTGATGGATCGCACAAGGGACATTTTGAGCATGATGCAGTAGCTTTTGATTTGCCACCAAAAAAAGTGTAATATTAACTTTTCTTGAAGCTCACCATGACACCGCAGATAATAATCAATAAGATACCTGTCATACTGAGTACATCAGGAAATGCATCACCCAACATAGTACCAAAGATGATGGAAAAAACAATATTGCTATAGCCAACGGCAGCAATCACACCAGTCTTTTGGTAAGAAAATGCTTTGGTAAGATAGACTTGGCCGACCAATGCAGCGATGCCCAATAATAAGATCACAGATATGTGTTCCATTTTAGGGGTATCGAACTTTTGAATAAAAAAATCGAACTGTGGGAATTCCTCGACACTGCCTAAACTTAGTGATATGACAGGCAAGATGATACCCGATAGCATAAAAGACAAAATGATGGTGCGCTGATCATAGTATTTACTTAGTCCTCTGATACTCATATAGGCCATTCCAGTCATGACGGCATTCGAAATACCTAAAAGGTGATGTTTTAAAGTGAGTTGGGAGCTATCAACCGAAGGTAAAAAAATTAGACAAATACCGACAAAACCAATAATTATTGCCGTCCATTCTCTAAAAATCAATTTTTCGCCCAAAAGAAAAATTGCCATCACCGATAGAAAAACAGGATACGATTGTTGGTACGTGATGGCTATTGCAAGCCCTATTTTGGAGATACCATAGAAGAATGTATATAAAGCTAAAGTACCGATTACGCCTCTGAATATCAGCAAACCAATCTTGCCACCCAAAGCGTCTGCTGGTTTTTGGATCAAAGAATACACAATAAAGCCTACACCTATGATATTCCGAAACAATACCAATTCTATTGGATTGATATCGCTTCTGAGATATCGGGCACAGGCTCCAGTTAGTGCAAAACTGAACGAAGCAATGACCATGTACATGATTCCTCTTTGGAGATCATCATTTGGCCATTTACGAAATTCGGCATCCAAGTGTTGATTAACGTTTTACCACTTTTTTTGAAATAATACCACTTCCCGTATTCAATTTTAGGATATACATTCCGGAAGGTACATAAGACAAATCAACACTAAAAGTATTGCCAGGACCTTGTTTTTGATCAATGACAGCTCCGCTTATGTCCGTCAATTGATAATTCAATATCGTCGTATTCTGATCTGCACATTGTACATTTATTCGGTCATCAGCGGGATTCGGAAATACTATGAAACGGTCATCTTTTTGTGTATTGTCTGTATATGAGGGATAAGATTTATCTACATCTATTGGGAAAGTTGAAATTTTATCCCATCCACCTCGGCCGTCCCAAACCACAAATTTGAATTGGTCATCATCTTCATCAGGTGCATTATGAAGGTAATTGAGTACATTATTATTGATGTCCGCTTGCGTAAATAGATCGCCAGGCTTTGCAGGTGTACCATTAATTGTAAGGATACCTTTGATAGGTAGGCTTACTAAGGTGTATTTTATATCTGACGGTTGATTATCATTGTCTATACTTAGAATATTGGCATTTGTTATAATTTTGGAATCTCCAGGATGTACACGCAGCGTATCCAATAAGCTAACTTTTGGTGGATTTAGGGTGATATTTGAACAAATTTCTAAATCGAAATTAATGAGCCGTCCACCATTACCAGGCGCTACGTCATCGACTCTTAAGGTCCAAATACCTTGCATATTGCTACCATTAAATGTATTCAATGGTGTCGTTTCTGGCCTAAGAATTCTTCCAGTGAAGATCGGACAACTAAAAAAATCGTTGCTCTGGTCATCAAGACCGATATTGACACCGGCACCTGAAGGACATCGGCTACTCCATAGTTCGGCTTCTTTTCCGGAAGGAGATTTTAGATACACATTCAAATCTGAAGATTGCTGATGATTCAATCTTATGTTTTTTACATTCACATCGCTGATACTGCCACTACTTGTAAAATTGAGTTCTGTTTGTACTGATGGCGTACCTGCCGAAGAAATGTTGATGGCTAATTCTCCTGATTTCACCAATTCACAATCAAAAGATTCGGTATTGAATGCATAGATCTCCGACCAAGTGCCGTCACCACATGCATTGGAAGCACGCACACGCCAATAGTAGATTGTCGCTTTTTCCAAAAACACATTTGAAAAATAAAACGTGTCTGTGCTTGTATAATTGATGACCAATTTATCATTAGAAAATGATGGTGAAGTTGCTACTTGTAGGTCATAAGATGTTGCATCTATTTTTGGATTCCAATAGTACTTTTGAGTTGGTCCCACGCCTTCGCTTCCATTATCAGGTAGAGTTGGTGCTGCAATGTCCAGATCTGTTCCCATAACGCTGATATAGATAGTAGATTCTATTGTGTCAATGCCCGGTACGAAACTTCTAACTACCATTGTGTAATCTGCAGTACCTTTCACCTCAGCCATATCCAGATGTAAAGTATTATTTTCTCCAGGTGTCACAGCCTCATTTGCAAAGGTGGCAACTGCTCCGTTAGGTAAACCTGAGACCACTTCAAATTGGATTTTTTCTGTCAATCCTGTCAGCCCTGATGTGGTAAATTGAAAGTCAATATCTGATGG
Organism: Saprospiraceae bacterium; assembly: GCA_016717105.1. Classification (GTDB taxonomy): domain Bacteria; phylum Bacteroidota; class Bacteroidia; order Chitinophagales; family Saprospiraceae; genus OLB9. The sequence continues at coordinate 31,767 of JADKGF010000009.1, forward strand.
GAGACAAGCGCTTTTAAAATTTTCTTTGATTCCAGTCAAAAATCCAGGCGTAGTCGGAAGATCGATCCGTGAGTTTACAAGATTGGTAGCAAAAAATATATTTTCGTGTGCTTTGACTACGATCCTAGCTCTGGTGGTGATATTGTTAGGAATTACAATGTTTTCTTCACCATCATTTGGTACGCGATTGCCTACAAGGATGAGCTTGTCACTATCAAAATCCAAACTATTGTCCAAAGCTATATAAATATCTACAAACTTACAATTGACTGGAGCGATATCTGTTTTAGCTACATCCCACGTAACTTTAAGCTTTTTGCCTACTACCAGTTTTTGTTCTACGGTAGGAAATGTGATGACAAAAGGACCTGCATCATTGGCTACCTTAAATTTTATCTCTTCCCATACAGCGGCATTTCCAAGTGGATTATTGTCTCTTACCACAAATCTGAATGTCAAGTCACGACCATACGTTGGCAGTAATTCTTGTTTATTGTCAAATTCACCACTCAGTATTCTAGATACATTAGGAAAATATCTTGCAGGCGAAGCTGCAGGTTTTATCGATCTGAAAATCGGTGCATTTCCTGCTGGTTCGCCCAATGGACTTGAGCCTTGATTATCAAATTGTTCCCACACATACGTCATTTTATCATCATTTTGATCTGTTGCCAAACCTTTTAGTACAAACGGCGTAATTTTAGGTATATAAAATCCAGATGTGTATGGTAAAGTTATTTGTGGTACAAAGTTGTTGATATCAATCTTTTCAGCACAGACATAAGCGTCGGCTCCTTCTAAATTGGTATAGGAAATGATCTGCTCCAATGATGCTACATGATAATAATTATCTCGTGGAGCGCCTAGATTGCTGGCACCACATGCGCCAGGGTAGGCCATGATCGTGGAGCCGCTACCTGGTTCAAAGCCTGTTGGTGATAATTGTCCTTCTTGGCCTGGACAGTTGTTGAATGTATGGCTTGCAGTCATCTGATGGCCAACTTCATGATTGAACACCAATACGATACCACTCGATATCCCTGCGGCGTTATGACAAGTGACGCCAGCACCTTTTTGCGACGTACAAATATTGCCACCAGCTACACCACCTACATCATAGCACACTGAAAATACATGACCTACATCATACCCATTTGAACCTACTCTATTATTTAGGATTGTGGTGTTTTGGCCTAAAATTTGCAAACCTGCTTCTGGCATTGTGTATGGGTCAGAATTACCATCCAAGTAAATAAGTAGGTCATTTTTTGCTACTAAAACTACTCTGACAGCTATCTCGGCTTCGAATAGCAAATTGGCCCTATCCACAAATACGACCATGTCAGCAAGTGCTTTTTCTTTGGTGCCACGGATAGCGCCCCATTCTCCAGTGCAACCGAGTGCTAGTCGATATTTTCTCATTTCCATCTTACCTTCCGGAAAGCTTCTTTTGCCCCATTTTTGTTTATCAGCAGCGTGAAATGGTATATCTTCAGTACCACATAATGTCTGGGCTGTAATAGATGGATCTTGATGGTCAGCTGTATGATAAACAATGTAGTTGTCGTCAACTTCCGTACTGTATGGATCAATGTAAACCTGCTCATCTCCAGATTTTATCGCTGCATGAAAACCATTCGGACCTAAACTAAATCGGGCGGTAATCTGAGGATTTTGTTTGTTATATCCTTTATATGTTTGTATAGATGGATATTTTTCTGCCAACTCATCTTCCATTACCGGAGAATTCCATGCGATAAATTCTTCAAAGCTGCCATCTGGCATAGGAAGCGATATTTCCACACTTTTTTGAAGATAATTAGGCGTAAATTCCTTAGGTGCTTGTTGCAAATACGCTGTTATTTTATTTGATTCCAAACTAAAAACCGCATATTTCGTAGGGATGATCGGTCTTGTGCGATATTCTCTTTCTGGGATTAACGATTCATTGGTTTTTTTCCAAAAGTTTTGAGCTTCCATATTTGTGTGTAAGGTCAGAAAGCCAAGAATAAAAATGATTGATTTCATATATAAGGAATTTATCTTTTTAAGTTGAAAACATCCAAAACTAGGTAAGACCTTCTGAAAAAACAATAACTGACTAAGCAAATGTAATCATTGTATTTCTTATCTTACGTATAATGAGCATACATAAAATATGCATGAATCTTTATCGAAATCGTAAAATTAGCTATTAAATAATAAGCTTACCATCTAAGTTTAAAAAAATTATCCCAAACTGTATTGTTTCCGACGTTTTTGTTGCATTCTCGACATATCTTGACCTTAGTAGTAAATTTAATTAGATGAATTAACGAAATTATATTACTAAAATAATAATTAAATCAAAAGATAGTACTTAGTAGAAGATATTATGAGGTATTTACTTTGAAATTTAAAAATTAAATTAAATTTACACGAATTTTATATTTTTTACACCTAAACAAATGAAATATGAGGTATGCTTCACTTATTTTTTTCATGTTTTTGTATGGAATTTACCTTTCCGGACAAAATACATCCGTAACTGGAAAAGTAATCTCTTCTCAAGACAATACGCCATTAATCGGTGTGAATGTCATGTTAAGTGGTGAAAGTACAGGTACAATTACCGACTTAGATGGTAATTATTCACTTTTAAATGTGCCTCCAGATGGTGCATTGGTGTTTTCGTATGTCGGTTATGAAACCCAAACAGTCAATGTATCCAACAGATCAGTTGTTGATGTTACCTTGTCAGTTGGCAACGTGTTGAATGAAATTGTGGTAACTTCCTTTGGAATACCTAAGGATAAAAAAGTATTGGGTTATGGTTCTCAAAAGGTCTCAGGAGATGATCTACGGAAGTCCAATCAACAAAACATCGTCAATGGCTTGCAAGGTAGATTGGCTGGTGTTACCATCAATAGTGCAGGTGGCGCTCCGGGTGCAGGTGCAAACATTAACATTCGAGGTATCAATTCTATAGGTAGTGGTAATGACAATCAACCGCTTTTCGTGGTTGATGGTATTATTGTTAGCAATTCAACCAATGCTGGGAGTGTAAGACCTTCGGCGGGCTCTAATGCAGTCAACGACAGTGAACAATTCATGAATACCAATAGGGCTTCTGACATAAATCCTGCCGACATCGAGAGTATAAATGTACTCAAAGGTGCTGCAGCGACAGCGCTTTATGGACAGCGGGCATCAAACGGTGCTGTAATCATTACTACCAAAAAAGGCAAGTCTGGTGCCACCAGAATTGAGTATGGAATGACTTATGGCATTCAGAATGTAGATAAGGTACCAGAATTGCAGACAACCTATTATCAAGGTTTGTCTGGTATTCAGAGGGCATTACCTGCGACCATATTTTGGCAATTTGGGCCACAAGCACTTCCTGGTGATCCATTTGCAAATCATTTTAGGGATTTCTTCCGTACAGGCAATACCATAAATCACTCATTGTCTTTCTCTGGTGGTAGTGATAAATCAACTTTCCTGACTTCGGCGTCTTATTTCAATAATAAAGGTATCGTACCTAATTCTGATTTTAACAGAATCACGGCAAAGTTATCAGCTACACATCAGTTGACTGAAAAACTTAATGTAGGTGGTCAAATAAATTATGCAAAGTCGGCTGGTGCAAGTCCGCCATCAGGAGACAAGTCTATTTATAGCGCGCTTACTTTTTGGTCTCCAAATTTTGATGTAAATGACTATCTGAATGCTGACGGTACCGAAAAAGATTATTCAAGTGGTACAATAGACAATCCAAGGTACGTAGCTGAGACGTCACCTTTAAATACAGAAGTCAATAGAGTATTTGGAGATATAAATTTGAATTATACGTTCAATTCATGGTTAAAAGCAAAATATCAAATAACTGCTGATTACTATAATGATAAACGCAATAGGGCAGTAGGTGCAGATTTAGATGCAGGCTCTCAGGTGCGTGGTTTTTATGTAGATCAGTACATCAATTCTTCTGAAGTTAACTCCAATTTCTTCTTGATGTCTAACCATCGCCTTACTAATGATTTGGCGCTCAATGTAACCTTGGGACACAACGTAACGGATCAACTCACATCGTCTAGAGGCGTCCGAGGCGAAGGATTTATTGCATCAGGATTTTACAATTTGTCCAACACTTCCAACTTTTTTGCACTGGCTCCAACTGATTTCAGGAAGAGATTAGTGGGCGTATTTGGTGACGTCAGATTGGATTATAAAGACTTTTTGATATTAAATGTAACAGGCAGAAATGACTGGTCATCCACATTGCCGAAGGAAAATAGGTCGTTTTTCTATCCTTCTGTAAGTTTGGCCTATATCCTGACAAATTCTATTATTGAATCTAATGACATCATAAGTTATGCAAAACTTAGAGGCTCATTTGCTCAAGTGGGTAAGGATGCATCACCATATCAGATTGGAACATACTTCGGAGCAGTACCTGGATTTCCATTTGGTGCTATTGGTGGATTTAGAAGAGATCTTGATATTGGAAATTTCAACTTAAAACCAGAAATTACCACTGAAAATGAAATCGGATTGGAAGCTAGTTTATTCAACAACTTGATAACACTCGAGACGAATTATTTTGTTCGAAAAAGTAAGAACCAAATCCTACCTGTCGGCGTAAGCAATGTGACTGGTTTTGCTTCATACGTAACAAATGCTGGTGTTATAAAAAATTCGGGTATTGAATTATTGCTTGGAGCAACGCCTATCAAAGGTGCCTTCCGATGGGATATCATGCTCAACTGGACGCGAATCCGAAGTGTGGTAGAATCGATGCCAGAAAATCTTAAAACCATCACATATTATGATCAAGGCAGATCTGCTCTACGTATAGAAGAAGGTGGATCAATGGGCGATCTTTATGGGTATGAATGGAAACGAAATGAAAAAGGTGAAACTTTAATTGGCACAAATGGTTTGCCTACATTAGATCAAACAACATTGGTAAAAATAGGCAATGCATTACCGGATTGGACAGGTGGATTGAGCAATGCTTTTTCATATAAAGGGCTTACATTGGATGTATTGCTCGAGATGAGACAAGGTGGAGATATGGTAGATATTGGCGAGATAAACGCCATTAGAAACGGTACTTTGGCATTTACCGAAGATAGGAATAAGGCTGTAATTTGGAAAGGTGTCTTAGCTGATGGTAGCCCCAATAATATTGTAGCTATTTTTGATGAAAATACATACCGAGCCTTTGGCATAAATGCACATCATTCTTTCAATATTCAAGATGCGTCATGGTTTAGGATAAGAAGTGCCAGCTTATCTTATGAAATTCCAAAATCCATCATAGGAAGCAAAATCAGATCCTTAAATATTGGTGTATCTGGTAGTAATTTGTTTTTGTCCACACCATTTAGAGGTTATGATCCTGAGGCATTGGCTTTTGGTTCTGGTTCCAATTTTATCGGTTATACTGGACGCAATACACCTAATACCAGAAATATTAATTTTAACGTCCGTGTAGGATTCTAATTTTTCAATAAAAAACAAGAATATAATGAGAAATATATATTTAAAAATATCATTTTTGTCTTTGATGTTGATTGCCATAGCTGGTTGTGGAGATTTTCTGGATGTAAATACAGATCCCAATAAAACAGCGGATGCTAGTCTCAATACATTGACACCAACTATACTTTATTACTCAGCCGTCAATACCTATAATGCAGCAAATGTTTCGAATCAATATTGTCAGCAGATCGGTAGTGTTTCTCCCGGACTTACAGATTCACAACTAAGAAACACTTATGCTGGCTTGTGGTCCAATATCTATCTTAATGTTATACCCAATGCCAACGCAATGATCAAAAAGGCTGAAAGCACCAATTCGCCACACTATAGTGGTATTGCCAAAGTGGTCATAGCATATAATTTGGGTTTGGGCACAGCAGTTTGGGAAAATATAGCTTATAGCACAGCTGATAATCAACTGAGTAATCTATCACCTGCATACGACTCACAAGAAGATATTTACAAAAGTATCCAAAAATTATTGGATGAGGCCATCGTAGAATTGAGTGAGCCAGCATCAATCTCCAAGCCAGCCACAGATGATATCGTTTTTAAAGGCGTCATCGCAAATTGGGTTAAAACAGCTTACACACTGAAAGCAAGATATCTTTTACATACCGCTAAAAAAACGGGTGCTGCATCATATGATGCTATTGCTGATGCCTTAAGCAAAGGATTCAAATCTAATGCAGATGATTTTCAACTTGTCTTTACAGATAAAAATTTCAGTCCTTTGTATGCTACGGCTTTGGCGAACAATACAGGAAATGTGACAACTACGTTTAGTGCCACATTTATGAATATGATGAATGGGACAGTTCAGGAAATCGTAGATCCAAGAGTATCATTGATTTCGTATAAAACATCTACCACAGACCCGATATACAAAGGTGTTGCACCTGGTGCTGGTAGTGGCTCTAATACAGTTTATAATGATAAAACAAATTTTTATGGCTGGCATTTCCGATTATTGGCACCACTACAAATGTTGACCTACGCAGAGGCTAAGTTTATAGAAGCTGAAGCCTTGTATCTCAAAAATGGCAATGTGGCAAATGCCCGAAGCCCAAGCTGCCTATGTCGAAGGTATCAAGGCGAATATGAGTAAAATCGGTGTAGCTGCGGCAGATATTACGACTTTTACCTCTCATGTTAAGGTCAATCCGAGCGTAGAAAATCTTACTATTTCACACATCATGGTGGAGAAATTTAAAGCTTTATTTATGAATCCTGAAGCTTGGACTGATGTCAGACGTTATAATTATGACGCTAATGTTTTTCCGGGTATGGCATTACCAGCTAATCACAATATTGATTTGAATGGCAATTGGATACAGAGAGGCGCATATCCTGATTCTGAAGTATCCAGAAATGGCGATGTTGCTATCCAAAATTTCAAAAATTTGGATGCCAAAATGTGGATATTTAATTAATCAATCATTAAAAATTAAAAAAATGAAACATAGTCTTAAATATATTTTTATCTTGACAATAACGCTGATGTTTAGTGGCTGCTACAAAGAAGAGAGCCCGCTGACAGGATTAGTAGAAATAGTCGGTGATGTAGCTCAAGTATCATCAGTGACTGCGCCAGCCGAAGGAACTGCTGGCAGCACAATAGAACTGACAATCAAATGCAGTGCGCTCAATACGAACATCACAGAGTTTAAATTTTATCAAAGGATAGGCACTTCTGGCGCATATACTTTGACGAAGAGTGAGCCTTTGTACCCAATTTTTTCCACAGCAGAGCGCTTACATGTGATCAAAGTACCTTATACAGTCCCTAGTGAGTCTGGTAAAACATTCAGCATTCAGGTGGAGGCCATTACAGCAAATGGTTTAGCTTCTGCCAAGAGAACGTCTTCGCCAGCAAGTATTAAAATACTGTAAAACGAGATATAAGTCCTGCCATTTTGCATACGGTTAGATGGCAGGACTTATTTTAATAACAAATTAAGTTATTGTTTATTTTATTATTAAACAATTCAGGATAAGAATATTTTATATTACGAATAATTGTAATATATTTGTCCTAAATTTTGAAGGTGATAGATACACATAGACATAGAGGACTCAGGCAGCAATTGGTTAAAAGTTGAAAACCAAAGGGATTCGCGACGAAAGAATCTCCGATGCTTTTATGCAGATACCACGTCACTTTTTTCTAGAAAACCTTTGCAGAGTGGGCTTACAAAGATGTTGCATTTCCTATAGATGCCGATCAGACTATTTCACAGCCATTTACCGTAGCGATGCAGACATCATTGCTCAATATCAAAAAAGGAGACAAGGTCCTCGAGATAGGTACAGGATCGGGTTTCCAAGCCTCAGTATTGTACCATATAGGTGCAAAGGTTTATACCATAGAAAGACAGAAAAAGCTTTTCGAAAAGACAGAGAAATTTTTGCACGATCTAGGATTTGGCAACGTCAGGACCTTGTTTGGCGATGGATATGAAGGTGCACCACGATTTGCGCCTTTTGACAAAATCATTATCACAGCTGGCGCAGTAGAAATACCAAAAAAACTAATCGACCAACTGAAGCCCAACGGATTGATGGTCATACCATTAGGTGACGAAAGTGGTGTCCAAAAGATGCTCCGTATTACAAAGAATGAAGATGGAAGCCTGACACGAGAAAATTTTGGCAATTATCGCTTTGTTCCATTTCTAAAAGGTGTAAATATCTGATTTACAGCCTATTAAGTCCAATTGTTTCATGATATTTTGTAGTTTGGATTCTTCATGCTGCCAGTTGTATGCTGCGGCAGCCGATAAGCAATTTTTCCTTTTGGTTTGCAGTTCTGTTTTGTTTTTTAAGGCGCCAAGGATTGTATTTGCTATGGCTTTTTCATCCAATTTTTCGATCAGATAACCTACATCGTATCGTGCCATGATTTGTTTATACTCAGGAAAATTCATATTGATGGATGGCACACCAGCATGGATATAATCAAATAATTTATTGGCCAATGAGTAACAGTAATTGAGACTACTGCCTTCCAAAATATTGACGCCAAGTAAGGCATTAGATGTCAGTTTTTTGAGTGCTTCTGGCGATTGCCAGCCTTTGAATACAATACGTTCCGAAGCGGAAGATTGCTGAGCCATTTGTCGGAGCTTCTCACTCAAATCTCCTTCACCAGCCAAAATAAATTCTATATTTGGCACTAGTTCCATCGTTTTTATCATGACTTCTAGGCCCCGACCTTCATTGAGCACGCCTTGATATAGGATATAGTTTTTGGGTTCAGAAACTGTAATATTGTTTCCTGCCGTTTCGGGTACATTAAAGATAGGCGTAAAAACTTTATTGAACTTCTTTGAGAATATATCTGCAAGACTTTGATTTACCGTAATCGCCAAATCTACCTTTGGGACACACGCATTTTCAATCCACGTCCACCATTTTTTTACCAATGGTTTGTGTTGGATTTCAGGTACCTCGGTGAAATATTCGTGTGCATCAAAAATAACTTTGGCCGAAAAAAGTTTTTTGTACAAGACTGCTGGCATTATCGTATCCAGATCTACAGCATAGACAAGCTCGGGCCTATGAGAAATCAGGTATTTGATCAACCTGAGATTATATTCAGCATAAAACAAAAAACCTTTGTTGAATATACATTTTAGCCTGACTTGTGCAAAAGGAAGTGAAAGCAGGGTAGGCGAGTAGGGCTTTTTACGACCGATCAAAGTAGGTTGATATCCAATTTTTTGAAGAGACCCACAGATGCGATGCATGCGTTGATCTTGGTTCAGGTCATTGGTCACCAGGCAGTATATATTTTTCCCTTTACTCATGAGTGACGGATGATCAAGCCATGATTGTTTATACTTATTATACCTTCGGATTCAAATTGTCTCAGTACTTTGATGATTCTTTTTCTTTTGTTGAATGGGTAGATGGCAGCATATTTTTTGATTTCTACGGGATTTGATGCCAATATTTGAAGCAAGTGATCGCGAACTTGGATTATCTGGTTTGCCGTAAGACTTTCATCCATAGTACCAAGGCAAATATCGCATTTTTTGCAATTGTTGCCTTTTTCTCCAAAATATTCGACAATGATTTTTTGCCTACAAGCTTGGTCATTTTTCAGGAAAGAAAACATAGCTTTTAATCGATCTTCTGCCATTTTCTTACGCAACTGATAGGATTTTTTATCAATAGTGAAGTGCTCAGCCTGAGGTCGCTCTCTCGTGAAGGTTATCTGTGGCTCTGATGCGCGTTCTTGATAAGATATGAAGCCTTCTGCCTTGAGGATATGAAGATAATGGACGACTTTGAGCACATCCATGCCCAACTCAGCAGCAATGCGTGATTCGTCGATTTTGACATGATCTATAAATAATCCTTCGTATTTCCTTAGGAGATGCACGAGTATTGTGGATTGTGGCGATCGATTATTCTCACCAAAACCAAGCTCTGAATGGTCAGCTAGAATCATGACCTTTGATGGCTCCTTGAATGCATCTGAAAAGGTAACCCAACCTTCTTTTTCAAGGATATCTAAAATGTGGTACACTTTTTTGACGGGTATAGCCACATAATCGGCAAAGTCAAGGATTTGGAAATCATAACTCTCCATCATACCTGATCCGTAGGCTACTTTTTTGTACCTACACAAGCGGTCATAGACACTGGTGATGATTTCTATCGAAGGAAATTTATCATTAAAATTTGTAGTAGCTGTAATAAAATCACCATCGTCTAGGATACATACGGCATATGATTCACGGCCATCTCTACCTGCTCTGCCTGCTTCTTGATAATATTCTTCTAGACTAGGTGCTATATCAAGATGGATTACTAATCGTACATCGGGCTTGTCAATACCCATTCCGAATGCATTGGTACATACAATGATACGTACACTACCTTTGATCCAAGCCTGTTGATTTTTTTCTCTGATGGTCTTTTCCATGCCGCCATGATACGACGCACAAGAGTGTCCATGTTGGGCTAGCCATTGAGCTACTATGATGGTCTCCTTTCTGTTGCGCACATAGATGATGCTGCTTCCTTTTACTTTCGAAAGTATCTGGATGAGCTCTTCGTATTTATTTTCTGTCTGGATGACGGTAATACCCAGATTGTCGCGATTAAAGCTTTTTTTGAAAATCGTTGGTGCTCTGAGTTGCAATTTTTCACCAATATCTGAGATGACCTTTGGTGTTGCTGTAGCAGTCAATGCCATCATGACCGCATTCTGGTGCATTTCTCTAAGTAAAGGTATATTAAAGTATGCAGGTCTGAAATCATATCCCCATTGCGAAATACAATGCGCTTCATCTACTGCGATAATATCTAGTTTTACTTTGGAGATTCGCTCCATAAATACATCAGAACCAATACGTTCGGGAGATATATATAGGATTTTCAGGTCGCCGTACACAAAATTGTCCAAGATAGCTTCAGCTTCTTTTTGGTGAAGGTTGGAATTTAAAGATTTTGCGGTGATACCTTTTGAAAACAAATTGTCCACCTGATCTTGCATCAGTGCGATCAATGGTGAGATGACCAACGTTTTGCCAGCAACCATCAAAGCAGGTATCTGGAAGCATACAGATTTGCCACCACCTGTAGGTAATAAAGCAACGGTATCTTTTTTCTGAATTACAGCATCAATGATCTCTTGTTGCGGAGGTCTGAATTCATCAAAGCCCCAGTATTGTTTTAATATGGATCTGCTGTCTTCCAAACATGTGTTTATTTTAATTGAAAGTAGGACATGTGACTTTATTGCTCTTGCCCAGCACTCTTTTTCCTTTCCAGTCTGTAAACATAAAATTGAAAGAAACCATAGTCATCAGGTAATAATCATCAACTTTGGCGCCACCTCGTTGTGACCCAGTGGGCAATTGTACTGGTTCTACTTGACCGAAATATTCATTCATTCTATTACCGAGATTGGCAGCGAGTGTACCATTAGCGGCATTGAGGTCATCATAATTGATATACACAGTGCTGATATCGTCTATATAATCTGTCATCGATCTTCGAAGTACCACTTCCAAGCCAATATTCATGGTTTCTGTCAGAATAATTTTGGTACCGGCACCAAACGGGATAGAGAAACTTTGTGTTTTATATTTATCAGGTCTACCTGGCATACCTTGGCCTTCAGTACCTAATGGTTGCAACCTAACTTCATTGCCTTGATAGGTAGTTTTGGGATCAAACCAAAATGATGCAATACCCGCAGTCAGATAAGGCGCAAACATAGCACTACCCGGATCAGTATTAAATCCAAAGATGTAAAACTCACCCATCAATCCCAATTCAGTAATGTGGGATTTAAAATCTAGATTTCTTTGCTTTTGCCAACTTAAATCAGAATATTGGTCATCACCTTTTATCCTACCATAAGCCAAAGACGCTTTCAATCCCAATCTATGATTAAACATGTATCGATAATGAGCTGCAATCGCTATGCCACTGTTTTTTGTCATATTGGTGGTAAAAGATGGTGCATTGAGATCGCCCCAATACGTAGCCATACCCAGACTTATCCCAACATCTGAATATTGGGCACTATTTTTGTTTATGATCAGAAGACTGAATGCGGATAACCAAATAATATTTAAGATGTTTTTCATCTGATTGAATTTAATTGCTCCATTTATTATACGAAAAAATGAAACAAAGGTTTCTTAATTTATTGACCCTAGACTTTTTTATTTTTTAAAAATGCAATATGACCGAAATATAAACATTCAAAAAATAATTTTTTTTACTAATTTTAGTAGAAAAATTAAGGCTGACAAAACATTTGCTGCCTTTATAAACTTTAATAATACGATATGTATTTTATAATCTGATTACTTTTTTTTATCAAACATAAACCTATCATACTTGAAATATTGTACAAAAGTATATATGTTTAGCTAAATTTCATAACACATGACTAAATATTTTAATGTATTACTTGTTTTTTTTGTAACGGTTACATTTTTATCTGCCCAAACGCCTACACCAAATGATTGGTATTACGGCAATCCAGGTGAAGGATTCAATGGTATATCCATGCACAAGGCGTACAATGAGTTTCTGAAAAATAAAAAAACTCGCACTGTGGTAGTTGCTGTAATAGACTCTGGTATCGATATCCAACATGAAGATCTTGCAGCAAATATCTGGGTAAATCCCGGTGAGATTCCAATGAATGGCATCGATGATGATAAAAATGGTTATGTCGATGATGTACACGGGTGGAACTTTATAGGTGGACCTGATGGAAGTAATGTAGGACCAGATACTTATGAAGCGACAAGAGTGTATGCTAGCCTTAAATATAAATATGGATCTGCTACGCCTTCTACACTAAATAAAGAACAAAAGGCAGAATACGATACTTATATCAAAGCAAAAGAAACTGTTGACAAAGAAATAGAAAAGGCAAAGGCATCACTTGAAAAATTGGACAATGTAGAGAAGAAAGTGACCGAAGCATTTGCTAATTTAGGTAATTCACTGGGCGACAAACCATTCAATAAGGAGAATGTAGAAGCTATGGATGCTACTGCTAGTCAAGAATTGACCATGGCAAAGACGCTAGCACTTCAATATTTGATGGACAATGAAGGGATGACACTCGATGATGTCACTTCAACAATCAAAGGTGAACTAAATGAAGATAGAAAATATTTCCAAAACAAGTTGGATTTTGCGTACAATACGGATTTTGACCCACGCAAGACCATCGTTAAGGATAATTATAATGACCCAAATGAAAAATATTATGGAAATAATGATGTAGAAGGTCCAGATCCATTACATGGTACGCACGTAGGTGGAATCATCGGTGCAGTCAGAAACAATGATCTAGGTATGGATGGTGTAGCACCAAACGTAAAATTGATGTCTGTAAGAGCAGTGCCAGACGGTGACGAAAGAGACAAAGATGTAGCCAATGCCATCAGATATGCCGTAGATAATGGTGCAGATGTGATCAATATGAGTTTTGGTAAAGGATTCGGTACACATAAGCAATTGGTGGACGAAGCTGTCCAATATGCTGCTTCCAAAGACGTATTGTTGGTACACGCTGCGGGCAACTCAGCGCAGAATAACGATGTAACGACCAATTATCCAAATGCAAAATTTGAGAAGAAGACAGGATTTTTGTGTAAAAAACAAAAAATGGCCAAAAACTGGATTGAAGTAGGTGCATTGAGTTATAATACAGGAGAAGAAGCAGCAGCACCATTTTCCAATTATGGTTCTACTCAGGTGGATTTGTTTTCTCCAGGTATGAAGATATATTCTACAATGCCTAATAATGAATATGCTCAACTCCAAGGCACAAGTATGGCATCTCCGGTAGTAGCCGGTGTAGCAGCGACAATAAGATCTGTATATCCATCACTTACTGCTGAGCAAGTAAAAGAAGCCATCATGAAGTCTGTGACTCCACTGACCCAAATGGTCAAATTGCCAGGTAGCAAAACAGATACTATTAGTTTTAGCAAACTTAGCGTCACTGGTGGAACTGTAAATCTCGATAAGGCGCTTCAATATGCATCTACCATGAAAGGTAAAAAGAAGCATTCAGAAATCAAAGCTTGATTCGCGTCGAGAAATAAAATATAGGATTAATAGCCCAAAATTTGGTAATGGTTTATCAGATTTTGGGCTTTTAATTTAACATAAAACTGAAATCAAAAAATGGGCTTTGTTTTTATCGTATCGGGTACTATGATAGGGCCCGGTGATAGTGGTTTTATAGGCTTTGGTGGAAATACTATCGAGTCAGAAAGTTGGAAATTGATCTCTGCCGAAATGAGTGAATCTACATAAACCTTCGCTTTTTCATAGACATCGCGCTGGCAATTGTCAAGGATTTCTTTTTTATATTCATTTTTCCGCTTGTCAAGTGCATTTTTTATTTTCTCATTATGTATCGAAAGATCCTGCTCTTCACTACATGACACAAGCAAAATTATAGCAATTGACAGAAAACAAATTCTCATTCCGTAATATGGTTTTTCATGATGAGCATTTCTATTTCTTTCAATCCTTCCTTGCGTAAAGAATCCACAGTGCGCGCAAAAAGGGTATCTTTATCAGCAATACAAATCGAATCAAGTTGTTTGCGGTAATTGTTCAATTGATTATTAAACATTGTATCTACTGCATATTTTTCTTCTGGTGTCAATTCTTTGGCATCATGCTGGCAGCTGGCAAGCACGATAATGGAACAAAAAACACAGATGGACAATAACAATTTATCGGTTTTCAAAATCTAGCACTTTTCTTTTAAGCTCGAAATTTTTACCAAGATAGACACGTCTGACTACTTCATCTTCAGCCAGTTCTTCAGCGGTACCTGCCTTGAGGATATTGCCTTCAAACATCAGGTATGCACGATCAGTGATAGAAAGTGTCTCCTGTACATTGTGGTCAGTGATGAGGATTCCGATGTTTTTGGTTTTGAGTTTTGCGACGATATATTGGATATCCTCGACTGCGATCGGATCGATACCAGCAAATGGCTCATCCAATAGTATGAACTTGGGACTCGACGCAAGTGAACGTGCGATCTCTGTACGACGACGTTCGCCACCAGACAATGAGTCTCCTGAATTTTTTCTGACCTTATCCAGTCGAAACTCAGAAATCAAGGATTCTAATTTGTCTTTTTGTTCTGCTTTAGAAAGTTCAGTCATTTCCAGCACAGCTTTGATATTGTCTTCTACCGATAACTTGCGAAATACACTAGGCTCTTGAGGCAGATATCCGACGCCTTTCTGTGCACGTCGATACATGGCATCTCGAGTTACTTCTTCATCATTGAGATATACATGGCCTTCGGTAGGCTGAATGAATCCTACCATCATATAGAATGTAGTGGTTTTACCAGCACCATTCGGACCTAATAGCCCTACAATTTCTCCTTGATCTACATGGATAGAGACCGATTTTACAACTTCACGTTGTCCATATATTTTTACGAGCTTATCAGACCTGAATATCATTGTCTTATTTGTAACTTATTAGTGGTGTTTAAACCTTTTAAATCGCCCTTTTGTTCAACAATCGGTTCTAACTCTTTTTTGAATGATATAGATATTTCCGTATCTTTATTTTCTCTGAGCTTTTCCCCTTTAACCAAAACATAACTTTCAGGTTGATATTTTTTTGTAAAATCAGCTGGATCCCATTGGCCGTTTCTGTTTTTGTCTTCTATGATTTCTATATTGTATTTATCCGGAATCAGCGACTTGAAAGCAATTTCAAAAGAAGATGACTCGTCGATAATCAGCTGTGTGATCTGAGTCTTGTCTCTATAAAGTCGGAGGATATACACTTGTGAACTATCAAGATCAGAAATTTGCACTATCAGATTGGCTGATTTTTCTGCAGTCAATATCGTAAAAGCATGTCCTGTGCTATCGAGTGGAATTCCATACATATTATAAATCGCAGCACTATCGAGTTCTAAGATATAATTTTCGCCAGCCACCCAAGGGTACTTGATGATGAGCGACTTTTTATCATTAGATATTTTGTACACCACATTATCTAGCAATCCAATCGTATCATATAGCAAGATAGAATCCGCACTGAAGTTTTCAATAGGGTAGTTGAATCGCAAAACAAGCGAATCCGAAGGCAACATGATGTTGCTATGATTGGTCGATACTTTTTTGAACTTCATCTTTTTCAAAAAGTCCGCTTTCCCTTTTGGTTTGACCTTGATGGTATCTTCAGGCAAGTACACAAAAAATGAATCTAGATCACTCTTATAATTTATAATAAAGGTATCGGCTGCTATTTCGGGATAGTGTATGACTTCATCATCGGACAAGGTGTAGGGCAACTTATTTTCCGGTGAAGAATTGCAATTGAGTTTTATTTTGCCATAAGATTTGGAATCCACTGATTTGATGCGAAAATCTGGAGTCGGCAGCGATGCATGTAAGATTAAATCTGAAATAGACGTATCAGACAAGATGATCAACGAATCAGCAAACGCAATCTTTTCATTTTCAAGGTCATAGATGTAATTGAGATTTTCATCTTTGATGGCAAATAATCTGAAAGTGTCCGATTTTATATTGGCAAATGAAAACATACCATCTTTATCAGGTTTTGCAAAGTAAAATGGTTTTTCTTTTTTGACGATCGTATCCGCCGTCTTGTCGTACAAAAATACGATCATTTCGCCTTCTCCTTTATGACTTTGTGCATTGATAATCTTGCCAGCTACATTGAGACTATCTAGAAAAGGACCAGTAGAAAAGACGTACGTGAAGTTGCTCAGCTTGTTGCCTTCATGGTAATCTACAATGGCATCTCCAAAATTGATGGTATAAGTCGCATCATCTTTGAGTACTTCTTTTTCGTCAAATATAAAACTCAGTCTTTTGCCTTTGGCTTTGATTTTGGGTATGTAGGTGAGCGGTGGAGAGACCAGTACTTGTTTGGTTGCATCTTTCACTTCGATAAATTCATCGAAATAAAATACCAGTTCCCTAGGCTTGAACTTGACTTGACGGCCAGCTACTGAACGGAGTGAGTCCATGACAGGTGGCTTTTCATCTTTTTTGCCACCAGAAGGATTGCCTGTACTCGCACAAGAATACAGACACATGCTAAGCACAATACCGTAAAAGATAGAGCAAGCAAGTGACAAATGTTTTTTCAGATGATCAGAATAATAGGACAATGGTATCTTTTAAAATTATTAAGGTTAAAACGAAAACTATCAAAGAAGTATTTGATTTCACCTATTAAAATTTGGCGATGCAAATATAAGTAATGTTTGTTATTATAGGCAATAATGGGGAAATAGGTGGTGGGAAGGATTTTTGTAACTTGGATTTTAATTTGTTTGAAAAAAGAAAATTTCAACGAAACATAGTTTATTCAATTTCATATTTTTTATTTGTACTTCAACTCTTGGATGAAGTATTACCAGTATTTTTTTGTCAATATTCCTAAATAAAATCGATTTTTTCATCTTATTAAATTCCCCAACTGCTTGCCCAAGCAAACAATCGGGGAATTAAGGATGCAATAATTAATCATGAATAGAAGCCGAGAGCGTATTTGATTTAATACCATCAGCGACTCTCATCAATTTGATAAATTCATTTCTATATCCATCATCGTCTTTGCCTTTGGCTGCCGTTGCCATATCAATCATCGGCGCGAATGATTTTGATGACAAAGTCTGCCCATCTCTCAGCAAAAGTCCACCATAGGCTACAGCGATCGCAAATCTAACATCATCATTGAGTTCAGACTGTGAGACCAATGTATTTTTGATAACTTGTTCCCATTTTTTACTTTTGTCAGCATCAGGTTCTTTATACCTAAACTTGATCGTAGCTAATTCATCTAAGTTACCAAGGTTTTTATCTTTTTTGGAATTCGATTGGTATTTTAATGGATCCACGCTCAATATTCCATCAGCTGCAGAAGCTGTTGTCCCGATCTCATAAATGGCTGTCATCTGGTGACCCAATCCAAGCTCACCGCCATCTTTGGCATCATTATTAAAGTCTTCTTTGTTGAGCATTCGATTTTCATATCCTACGAGTCGATAATAGCTAACCGTAGCAGGATTAAACTCTATTTGAAATTTAACATCTTTGGCAATGGTATACATAGTACCTCCGAATTCATTGTGAAGTACTTTGTTCGCTTCTTGCATATTATCAATGTAGGCATGATTTCCATTTCCTTTGTCAGCTAAAATTTGCATTTTATCATCTTGGTAATTTCCCATTCCATATCCGAGAACAGATAAAAAAATACCTGTACTCCTTTTTTCTTCAATCAATTTTTCGAGAGACTGATTGTCGCTAATACCTACATTAAAGTCACCGTCTGTAGCCAAAATCACTCGATTGTTACCTTTAGTAATAAAATTTTCTTTTGCTATTTGGTAAGCTGTGATAATGCCCTGAGCTCCTGCGGTAGATCCACCAGATTCAAGTCCATCGAGAGCCGCAATGATTTTGGCTTTCTCTGAAGCCTTGGTAGATTGTAGTGCTACTCCAGCTTGACCAGCATAGGTTACGATAGCCACTTTGTCATCTGGACGCAATTGTTCGAGAAGGATTTTGCATGAAGCAATCACTAGTGGCAACTTATTATCATCAGACATACTTCCAGATACATCTATCAAAAAGACAATATTTGAAAGCGGCATTTTTTTGACATCCATCTTTTTGGACTGTACCCCGACATGCAAGAGTTTCAATTCTTTATTCCACGGACAGTCTGTAAAATTTGTCGTGACGCCGATGATGTCCTTGTCTTTTGGTGCAGGATAATTGTATTGAAAATAATTGATCATCTCTTCGATTCTCACCGCATCTGCTGGTGGCAATTGACCATAATTGAGCATTCGTCGAACATTGCTATAAGCCGCTCTATCAACATCTAGAGCAAAGGTAGAAAGTGGTACGTCAGTGACAAATTTGAATTGGTTCTCATTAATTTTGGTATAGGATTCGGTATTAGGAGTATTAAAACTTATTTCACTTTGTGGTACTGAATTACCGTTTACACGGACTCCATCTAGAAAGTATACTGTTTCATTAGACCTAGAACCTCTGACAGAAATTTCTGCACCAGTAGAAGATGAGATCCCAGCCACAGTTGTAGTTATGGCATCTACTGATTTGGTGGGCAAAGTTCTTATCTTTTCGGCTGTTATTGTTGTTCCTTGACTAGTATTATCAATTTCTACAAGAGGAACTTTGTATGCTACTATTTGAACTTCATTCAGAATATTATTATCAATATTCATTTTCAAATCCAGTCGATGATCTTTTCCTAGCTTGATCTCGAAGTTTTTGATCATTATGGCTTCGTAGCCTACATACTGTACTTCAATATCAATTAGTCCAACTGGAGGAGCACTAAAAAAATAATTGCCATCTATATCGGTCTCTGTTCCTTGTATAAATTTGCCAGCTTGAAAGACCTTTACGGTTGCAAAAATCAATACTTCTCCTGATTTAGAATCGGTTACTTTACCACTTAAGTTATTTACTACAGGTTTTGTTGGGTTTGCGAACAACATAGTTGCTACTACGAATAGAGTTTGGATAAAAGTCATCATATGTTTATTTTTTTAATAACGGTGAATGAATTATAATAAGTCGTTCGAACTGTTACAAATGTAGGCTAGTTTTGATTATTAAGATGTCGCCAATGTGACACAACGGTGCAATGGTAATATGAAATAAGTACACCTTGTCGTGATGATGACATAAGTTAAAAAAAATTATATTTCACTTGCAGCAAATCGAGAGTGAGATTCGTTTAGGGGTGAAACAACAAAATCTGAACGATAAGTCTATAACTTGTGACGCATTATTGATAGTCTGGTCCCACAACAGGAAGTTCTCACGCAATAGTCACGCAAAAACCGTATAGAATATGACCGGCTGATCAAAGGAGTTTAGATTCTAGGAACTTCGTGCCAAACTGCCTGTCTCGCCAAGGCTGGAAAACTAAGTTGTTTTCGGCAGTTTTCATTCCTTTATTTTCAATTGCAATTCATGCTCCTTTTTTCATACTTATTTTTAGCATCTAAAAACATTGCTCTTCTATTATTATGGTTTTTAGTCTCCAAATTCCAGCAATAACAAACACCATTCCAACAAGAATAAATGGTGGAAACATTAAACCTGCTAAAATTGTCCATATTATGCCAAAGATAATTACAAATATTTCCATAAATGAAGTAAGTGTTCCATTAGTATCAGGTAAAGTCCCATTTACCATAAAATTTGGGAGATTATTATTCCATTCTCTATCTAACATTTCGATTTCAGCGTAAATTTGAGAGTTGTTCTGTCCTTCATTTTGTTCTTTTGCGTAGCTTGGCCCTTCTTTTTCTATTGTAAAGTAAGAAGTTTCAGTTTTTACTATTTCTAATAAAGAACTACAATTATTACATGTAACATATTTAGTAATTTGAGTTACTTCAAGTAAATTTCCGCAATTGTTACAATTAATATTGAGATGTTTTATTTTCATTTTCAGGTATAAATTTTCGATTTGTAAATATTCGCCATTTTCTGAGCAATAATTTTTTTTCTTACATCAGGTTCATTTCATTTGTTAATATATCATGTTTTGACTTCACTTCTCAATTTATAAGATCAAAGATAATAAATTGTTTGATTGGGTACTTTTTACAGTAAAGAAATTTTTACAAATTCCCTCCTAAAAGTTCTTTCCAATTCCTACTCATAATTCCACTTGCTGATGCGTAGCTGATATCTTTTTTCGGAGACATTCCATTTTGATTTGTCAATCGTAGATTCCAGTTTTTCTTCTTCAATATCATTGATCATATTGCCAAAAAAATCTAAGCCCGTCTGCCTTTCTACCTCGTCGATCGGCACCATGTACTCTTGGAGTCTGCGCTCCGACATCTCATGTGGGATGATGAATGCGATGCCTTTTTTCTCAGGTTGTGTATAATCGAGCAGTACCTTATAGAAAGCTGATGGCACGGTGACTTTGCTTGATTTACCGATGGTTTTTATTGGGTTAGTTAGGATCGGGCCTGTGATGATGTATAAGTTTTCGGCCTTGTATGTCCAGTCTCTTATGTTTTCTTCGAGTTCTTTCCAAATGCCATTATTGACTTGTCGGAGTTGTGGCGACATATTGCTCATATAAAAGGATTCGTACATAGCTACCGAGTCAAATGCCATATCTCCAGCAGGCGCCATATGTCCACGTGTATATCCAGAATTGCTGTAATCTCTATGATGCGCCGACTGACTTTGTACCAGCGGATCTTCCATAAAATCTCTTTGACGCTGTACATTTTCGGCATTCAGCATGGTGCGATCCATGTGATAGGCGACCCATTCCGCTTGTTCGGCGCTTTCTTTGTACGATAGCGAGTAATACTTATGATGGACGATCTCGCCAGTTGATGTCGGCAGAAAAGTTCTCAGACTGTAATCTTCTCCACTAACAGGATTGGCATCAGGTGTTGTAAAATCGATTTGATTCTTAAAATAATAACCACCACCTACAAGGGCTAAAACCGCAAATATCAAACCTACTACCATTCTGAAGGTCGTTTGTAAGCCTTTGTTTTCTCGCCCGTGATTTTGTCTGAATTGTGCCATCGATTTTAGTGGTTGGTTTCCTTTCTTTTCATTTTAGGCAGATTGCGAACGACCATTTGTACTGTGTCAGACAGCCGCTCTTCGAATAATATAAGTTTGTTCTTTTTCATATCCTTGAGAATATCCTCATTATAATGTCTGATAGTGATCAATTCAAGGTCATTGTCGGTGATCATTTTGAATTCGGCACCCAGTTCTGATTCGAATTTTTTGATACGATCTGGTATATTATTTACACAAACAGTAAAGCTGATGGCTGTATTTCGCATCATATTGACCTTGAGTCTATACTTAGCCAATAAAGAAAAAATCATACTCAAGTGGTGCTCTGCCACGAACGAAAAGTCATTGGTAGAAATATGCAACAATGTCTGATCCATTTCGATTACGACTACTGGCGGATAGCTTAGTTCCTTCTCATCACTGATGATCGTTCCTTCGCTGGATGGATCCAAAAATGGCCTTACGTACAGAGGAATTTGTTTGTTTTGAATAGGTTTGATTGTTTTTGGATGGATAACTTTTGCGCCGTAATAGGTCATTTCGATGGCTTCTTTGTACGAAAGTCGTGGCATCATGATCACTTCTTCAAAAATACGTGGATCTCCAGTCAATACACCGGGCACATCTTTCCAAATGTGCATACTTTCGGCATCCAAGCAATACGATAAGATAGCTGCCGTATAGTCGGAGCCTTCACGACCTAATGTAGTGGTGAAGTTCTCAGAAGTACTGCCTATAAATCCTTGTGTGACAATGATTTGGTGGTTTTCGAGCAATGGATTTATTTTGCTGATAGCATTTTTTTGAGTGCTATCCCAGATGATTCTAGCATCGCGAAATGTATTGTCGGTAGCTATGACATCACGCACATCCAACCATTGGCTTTGGAGCTTTAACGTCGTCAAATAATGGCCCAAAATCTTGGAAGATAATAATTCGCCCATAGACACAATTTGGTCATACGTGTAATCAAAATCTTCATGTGGCACTTCTTCCAGTATCCACTCTATTTCGACAAAAACATCATTGATATCATCGATTACCGCTTGTCCATCAGCAAAAAGATCGGTAATAAGTGCGATATGTGCTTGTTTGACATCATCAAGAAGTGAATAAGCTCGTCCATCCTGTGCATAGTAACTTTTGACCACTGCTTCGAGTGCATTGGTAGTCTTGCCCATAGCGGAGACAACGAGTACTATTTTGCCTTGTTTAAAAGTGGACATGATTTGTCCCACATTTTTGAATCCTTCTGCATCTCTGACCGATGCACCACCAAACTTAAAGACTTTCAATTCCATAATATACACGACATCTTTCGATGAAAAAAAATTTGCGTAAAGGTACAGAGAAATAAAATATTATTAAACATATCACTTGTTTTAGTAGTCAGAACGAATTTTTATTTGGTGAAATTAGCTTGGTTTTTTAAAGCACAGTTTAAGTCACTTATATTGGTGATGTGCATCAGTTGTCTAATTCTAATATATGCGTTTTATTTCTTAATTTTACCCGCTAATAAGTACAAAAAGTATCATTTTATGAATCAGATACATGCAGTGTCGGTGTTTTGTGGATCGTCGTCAGGTAATGAAGGGATTTTTGAAACATCAGCACGTAGGCTTGGTGAATTTTTAGCCAAGAATAACATCACGCTCATCTATGGTGGTGCCAAAGTAGGCCTCATGGGCGCCGTAGCTGATGGCGCTATATTAAGCGGTGGAAATGTAGTGGGCGTGATTCCAGATTTTATTCGCAACAAGGAAATAGCGCATGAAGGCATCACTGAGCTCATCATCGTGAAATCTATGCACGAACGCAAAACCATTATGTACGAAAAATCTGATGGCGCTATCATCTTACCTGGTGGCTTCGGCACGATGGATGAGATGTTCGAACTTCTTACATGGGGCCAATTGGGATTACACACCAAACCCATTGGTATTCTGAATATCGATGGATATTATAATGATCTGCTAAAATTTATCGATCATATGGTAGTTAAAAACTTGCTTCGAGTATCTAATCGAGAAATGCTATTGGTAAGTGACAATATCGATGATTTGTATAGCAAAATGGCTGAATACGAAGCACCAACTAGAGCCAAATGGATCAGCAAAGAGCAGGTCTAAGGATAAACAACTTACTTAGTTATGGTGTTTGTAGAAGGTTAAATTGATGATAAATTGAAGATTGTAAATCTAACAGTTGCAGGCGGATACAAACCAGAAACGGAGATTGCCCGATTTTTTGGGAAAGACTCATTGCCAAATGGAGCTACATCTTTTAGGAAAAAAGGAATCGGTGGATTGACTTTTTGGGATCCACAAGATGAGGATCGCAAACACAAATTCAAATGTATCATGGTCGCTTTTCCAGATGGGTTAGGTGTTTACTGCCGCAATCATAGGGCCAACTATCTCGTCTTAATTCACAAAAGAGAATTGAAATCTATTGACTTTGTCAAAGAGCAAGATACCATAAAACCTTATACATGGTCATTGTATACTTTGATGACGAAGGCTGGCATTTCTTACCATACCGCATCAAAATATCTAATGCCAGTGGAAATAATCCATCATGATTCTGCCAAATGTATCTTGCGTACGGAAGAAACGTTTTTGACTTTTGAACTTGACAAAGCCCATCCTGACAAGCTGATTTCGTTTTTAAAAGAACATCATTTTCAAGACATTCTGAATAACAAGATCCTTTCACCCAAAATAATTGCACACAAATGAAAAGAGTGATTGGCATTGGTGGCTTGTTTTTTAAAACTTCAGATCCTGAATCTACCAAAAGTTGGTATGAAAAACATCTTGGTATAAAAATGGATGCTTATGGCGCTGTTTTTATTTCGCGAAAGCCCGAAGCTCCTGCTGAAAACCAATATTTGCAATGGAGCCCATTTAAACGAGATACTGATTATTTTTTGCCATCAGATAAAGAATTTATGGTCAATTATCGGGTCGAAAATCTAGAAAAACTGGTAGCAATGCTGAAGGACGAAGGTGTAACAATTTGCGATGAAATAGCGTCATATGATTACGGTAAGTTTGTGCATATCATGGACAATGATGGAAATAAAATAGAATTGTGGGAACCAGTGGATGCTGTATTTGATGATTTTTATAAAAATAATGAATAAATGCTTTTAATATTTATTGCTGCTTTTTGGTCAGTATTCACTTCAGTGCCCGAATTCAAGGACATGAGTGATCAGTTTTATTTGGGAGTCGAAAATCCGATTTCTATACGATTGAATCAATGTGAAGCAGAAGACATTCAGATAAAAGTAAGTGAAGGAAGTTTACACAAGCGGTCTGATTCGACCTATATTTATATGGGCCATCAAGCTATTG
The DNA here is from genome assembly GCA_016717105.1 of Saprospiraceae bacterium. GTDB lineage: Bacteria > Bacteroidota > Bacteroidia > Chitinophagales > Saprospiraceae > OLB9. The sequence continues at coordinate 56,785 of JADKGF010000009.1, forward strand.
AAGAGTTGAAAATAAAACTGTATTACAAAAAGATCTTATGTGCTGTAAAGGTCGTTTCTGTCACCAATATACCTGCGCCAGCCGTTGCCTTCAGTAATGAAAGTGATGGTATGATAAGAATAGCGGATCTTAATTCGTCTGTTACACTTGGTTTTAAATATGATGCCAATTACCCAGACCAACTCAAAAGCGACATTGTCTCCTTTCAGGTTTCTATTCAGAATAAATCTGGGATGCAATTGTATTTTGCACCTATAAAGGGAAATAAACTGGATGATCTCGCCATAAGCAAACTTAAACAAGCAGGCGTAGGTTCGATCATTAATATCTCAAATATTGTCTCTCAAAATCAAAGATCTGGATTGGCTCGAAATGGTATTAATCATCAAGTAGTGGTTGGTCAGTGAGTTGTTTATATTTTATTGAGCTAATTGAAGTGTAATGACATTCATATTGGATGTTGAATTACCGACTTTTATGCGTTTTATTAAGCTTTTTATACTAAGATGTTATAATTTAAATTTAATAGGAAGCGTGTACAAAACCCTGACTGGTCGGCCATTTTGTTTACCCGGTATCCATTTTTTTTTTCATATTATTCATACTTTGAACAGCTTCAATGGCGGCTTCAGTAAGTCCACTTCCCAAATCTCTACTGGATTGGTCTGGAATGGGTTGGACATCCAATATACTACCATCAATATCTAATACAAACTGCACAACCACAACGCCTTCAATTCCATATTTGCGTGCTTCTTTAGGATATTTTAAGTTTTTATATATGTACGTCAACATCTTTTTTTGAGCACATTTATTTTTGGTTTCTAAATCTTCTATATCTTCACATCCAGGGAAGCGAGGTATTTCCTCCACAACTTTAAAGGTTTCTTCAACAGTAGTATTAGATAGATTTGGATTTGTTTGTCCATAAGTATTTGATAATGAACATAAAAGGATTAATAGGCAAGGAAATAAAATGATTTTCATATTTAAAGATTTTGTCAAAATTAATTAAATATTCTATTGTGCTATTTACGAAGTGAAAAAATTGAAAACTCCAATTCATCATTTATACGTCGCTATAAACTCCTGATTGTCAGGCTTGATTTTAGATCCAAAAAAGTGGGTTAGTTTACCTTCTTCATTTATCAAGTATTTGCAAAAATTCCATGACGGTACTTCACTATTCCACCCATTTTTGCTTGGGTCTGTTAGCCATTGATATATCGCATGTTGTTGGTCACCTTTCACATCTACTTTGTCAAACATCTGGAAAGTAACACCGTAATTTTTTTGGCAAAATGTGGCAATCTCATCAGAAGATCCAGGTTCCTGACCCAAAAACTGATTACAAGGAAAACCGAGCACTTCGACTTGATCTTTATTCGATTCATAAAATTTTTGCCAATCAGCGTACTGTGGTGTATATCCACATTTAGAAGCTACATTTAGGACAATAATTTTTTTGCCTTTATATTTTGACATGTCGATTGATTCACCATCTAGGCTCATAGCTTTGAGGTCATAGAAAGATGGCTTCTCTTGGTTGGTAGCAGAAATCGTTTCCTTTGGTGCAGATGCTACTTTATTCCCATTAAAACAACTCCAAAACCACGCCGGCAGACTCAAGGTGATCAATAATATGCCTATTCTCATTGTAAATATTGTATTAGATTATCAATGTAACTACAACGCTATTTGTTTCATTTGGTTGAGATAAGCACAAATTTGCCAGAATAATTGAAAATGAAAGGTTAATAGCATTAAAAGCAATAGAAAAAATATTTGAATATTTATCTTTACACCAAAAATATAAGAAATCGATATGTTAAATTTAATTTTGTTTGGCCCTCCGGGTTCCGGCAAAGGTACTCAAGCTGAAAATCTTATTGAAAAATACGGAATCCTGCACATTAGTACGGGTGACCTTTTTAGGTATGAAATGGGTAATAATACACCATTGGGAATCAAGGCCAAAGAATATATGGCCAAAGGCGAACTCGTACCTGATGAAGTGACGATTGGTATGTTGAAAAATAAAGTAGATGCCAATCCAGATGTAAGTGGGATTATTTTTGATGGATTTCCAAGGACAATACCACAAGCTGAGGCACTTGACGCATTTTTGCAGGAAAAAAATACAGAAGTAACAGCCTTGGTTGCCCTCGACGTACCAGATGAAGAGTTAGTAAAAAGACTACTCAATCGTGGCAAATCCTCTGGTAGAGCAGATGATAATGATGAAGAAATCATCCGAAACAGAATCTCCATCTATAAATCAGAAACGGCTCAAGTATTTGATTACTATGCGCAAAATGGCAAATCAAAATTGATACCTGGTGTAGGATCGATAGAAGAAATATTCGATAGACTTGTTGCAGCAATTGATGAAGCTTGCTGAACATTGATTAGATACAATAAATAAATTTAGTGGCTGAACAGAATTTTGTAGATTACGTCAAGATATGTTGTAGATCAGGAGCCGGCGGCGCTGGTTCCTCGCATTTTTACAGGGATAAACTCAATAGTATGGGTGGACCCGATGGCGGCAATGGTGGACGTGGAGGCCATATTATCCTAAAGGGAAACTCCAATGTTTGGACCTAGCTTGCTCTTAAATACAAGAAGCACGTCATAGCTACTGGTGGTGTCAATGGATCGGGAAATAATAGTACTGGTGCCAATGGAGAAGATATCATTCTCGAAGTACCGCTCGGAACTGTAGCCCGTGATTTTGAGACTGGGGAGATCGAGTTTGAAATCACGACAAATGGTGAAACTAAAATATTAGCTCGTGGTGGACGTGGTGGTCAAGGAAATGCTCAGTATAAATCAGCCACCAAACAAACACCTGATTATGCCCAACCCGGAGAACCAGGAACAGAAATTTGGAAAATCTTGGAACTCAAGGTACTTGCCGATGTTGGGCTTGTCGGTTATCCAAATGCTGGGAAATCAAGCTTACTTGCCGCATTGACGGCAGCGAAACCAGAGATAGCAAATTACCCATTTACGACCTTAGTGCCCAATCTGGGTATCGTAAAATATCGACACCATGCATCTTTTGTGATGGCTGATATACCTGGTATCATCGAGAATGCACATGAAGGCAAAGGCTTGGGTTTGAGATTTTTACGCCACATAGAGCGAAACAGTGTCTTGCTTTTTATGGTACCGATAGAGTCCAACGACATCAGTAAAGACTATGGAATACTCTTGAACGAATTAAAAATGTACAATCCTGATCTTGTCGATAAACCTAGATTATTGGCGATTACAAAGTGCGATCTGGTAGAGAAAGAATGGATCGACATCATTCGCCCCGAAATAAAGGTAGATGTTCCGTTTTGTTTTATTTCTTCGATATCAGGTTTGGGATTAGTAGAGTTAAAAGACCTGCTTTGGGGTATGATGAATAGCGACCAGCCTTGATAAAAACGTATCTTGCCTTGTTTTGGTGACAATATTTTGGAAAAGGATTTTATGGAAGGGCTGATGTAAAATTATATTGCCTGTAAAAAATGTAAAATAATATTCTATTTTTGTCGGCAATTTTATTATTTCAATAAGATTGAATGCTGTATGTTAATTCGTCAAGCCAAAACATTGTTTATGTCTTCAAAATCCAGTTTGTTTTTATGGTCATTGATCGCTGCTTTAGCGGGATTTTTATTTGGATTTGACACTGTAGTTATATCCGGAGCAGAAAAAGCATTACAAGAATTGTGGCCGCGTGGCGAAGTATTTCATGGTTGGGTGATCATGTCATCAGCATTATGGGGAACTGTGGTAGGAGCATTATTTGGTGGTATTCCCACTGATAAGTATGGCCGCAAACCTACGCTCATCATCATTGGTGTCTTGTATCTCGTTTCTGCGATAGGTTCGGGATTAGCTACCGATCCTTGGATGTTTGCGATCTATAGATTTATTGGTGGTTTGGGTGTAGGCGCATCCACGATAGCAGCACCTATTTTTATATCAGAAATAGCTCCGGCAAAAGATAGAGGCAAGTTGGTAGCCCTATATCAGTTTAATATCGTTTTTGGGATATTGATGGCTTTTGTTTCCAATTATTTACTAAAGGATTTTGGTTCTGAGCCATGGAGATGGATGATCGGAATGGAAGCCTTACCGGCATTTATTTATTGTTTGTTAATATTTCTGATTCCTGAAAGTCCTCGTTGGTTGATCACAATAAAAGATAATGTAGAGAAAGCAATTCCAACACTCAAAGTAATGGATCCCAATACCGATGTACAGGTACAGATTGCCAATATCAAAGCTGATCATGTCAAAGTCGAAATAAATGAAAATATCTGGATGCCTCGATATAGATATCCTTTGATACTTGCCTTTTTGATCTCTTTTTTCAACCAATTTAGCGGTATAAACGCCTTTTTATATTATGCACCAAGGATATTTGAAATAGCAGGGCTCCAGCAAAGCAGTGCCTTGTTAAGTTCTATTGGCATTGGTATAGTCAATCTGATATTTACCTACATTGGTATGATGATGATCGATAAGTTTGGAAGGCGACAACTTATGTTTATTGGTTCTATTGGGTATATTATTTCATTGAGTCTGGTGGCGATTGCATTCTATTTGGAAATCAAAGGAATGGCAGTACCTATCTTTTTATTTATGTTTATTGCCTCACACGCCATTGGACAAGGTGCGATCATTTGGGTATTTATATCTGAAATATTTCCTAATCATCTCAGAGGTCAAGGCACTTCTTTCGGTACTTCGGTGCACTGGGTTTTTGCCGCTTTGATACCTGCAATGGTGCCTTGGTTATTTAAAGTTATTGGTCCGGCTACAGTTTTTGCAGTCTTTGCATTGATGATGGTAGGGCAGCTTATTTTTACATGGAAAATGATGCCCGAAACCAAAGGTGTTAGCTTGGAAGAATTGGAGAAATTGTTGAAGCGCTAAAGTGATTGTGCTTAAATTTGAAATATGCATTAGAAAATCTAATACGAATCCTAACTCATAATTCAGTTTAAAACTAATTTCATTACGAAGTTTGGTGATTGAAATCAAAGGAACATTTATCCAATCAGTATAAGGTCACCATTATCTTTTATTTTCAAAAAACTTGGTCAATAATTCGGCGCATGCATCATGTTGGATACCGAATTCCAGCTTGGTACCTGGATGCAATAATTCTTTGCCATATCGCATAAATCCACGTTTTTCGTCACTAGCACCATAAACGACTCGGTCTATTTGCGACCAATACAAGGCTCCAGCACACATGACACATGGTACGGGTGTTACGTATAAAGTGCAGTCTTTCAAGTATTTGCCACCAAGATATGATGCTGCTGATGTGATGGCCATTACTTCGGCGTGTGCAGTGACATCATTTAGTATCTGGGTTTGATTGTGGGCGCGTGCTATGATTTGTTTTTGGCAGACAATGACAGCACCTACAGGTATTTCGCCAGCCATAGCTGCTTTTTTGGCTTCCTTGATGGCTTGTTCCATGAAGTAATCATCTGAATATACAGTCAGCATCTTGCTTATTTTATTGTTCAGCGTGCAAGAAAAGAAAAAAGTTTTAGTTATAAAAATAAAAAGCTCCCGGATCCAAAGAAGGACGGGAGCTTTATAGCATTTTTGTCAATCTGACGTTTTATTCCACTTTTATAAGTTTGTGTATCGATGTTTTTTTGCCATTTTCATGTACATGCAAAAGATAGAAGCCATTTTCTAGTCCAGCCAAGTCTAGTACTCCAGACTGAGAAATACTTCCTTTAGTTATCAACTGACCAGATACATTGTGTATTTCATAAGTGGCATCTTGATCTAGACCCAATACATACACCGATTCTGTAAATGGATTTGGTGCAACCATTAGCCTAGAAATATCTCCATCAGATACACCGTTTATGATCTTAGATTCCCAATATAAATCCACATTTGCAGCATCTATATCACCACTTTGTTTGATTTGATTGGATGCATCTTCATTTAAATCAAATAGGTCGCTGAGAACAGAATTTTTATTGGAAACGAACGTGAAACTGATGAAATTTTCGTTATTCCTAAGGCTTACACCTTGAGGAATGTCAGATAAATTGATAAACCAAGAGATTTTAACAATGCCATCTTTGATAGAGACGTGTTCAGTTTTGTTGAATCTGGGAAGTTTATTACTTGTCACATCGATAACAGAGATACCAGCATCTTTGATGTTAAATTCCAGATTAACGGCCAATAGATTTTGGTTTCTGTCTGATTTCAACTCAAGCTCATATGCTTCGCCTTTATTGACAGCTGTGTCTGTAGCTTTGATGACCGTGAAGGTAGGCGGCTTGTTATTATCATCTGGGTTATAACTACCATTGATATCACCCATTTTTATACCGATGAATTCGTTGCCATAGATTAAGTTATTGGTATTGATAGAAGAACTTATAGGGCCAATATTACCATTGATAATTTGATGATTTTTGTCAAGAAAATGCCAAACTGGTACTGTAGCTGGCCAATTATCTGTCACACCATCAACCAAATTTTTCAAAGTAACCAAATCAAGCGTCGTTATTCCACCGGTACCACTTACATCCGCAGCTAACTGCTGATATGGATTCAATTGTCTCAAACCTAAGACGCTTTCATAAACGGCCACCAAGTCCATGATATCGACTCCATCTCGTGCATTCCCATCTTTAAAAGGTGTAATGGTATAATCTGGTATAAAACCGAAACTGGCGCATCCTGATGCATCTGTATTGCCTAATCCCATATTTACACCTTCAATTGGTGCATCATAGTAGGTAAATGCGCATACGCTTGCTTGACTTGTCGTTAATAGTGTGATTTTTTGAACAAAAGTTGTTTTAACATTTGTTTGCGTATTGAATGCTGACCAAGTTCTGGTTATCAATAATGTAGTGGCATTTAACTGTGAAATAGCATCGTTAAATGATTTTGTATAAGTAGTACCACATGATGATGCCAATACAGGTTCCACGTCATTGGGATGCACATCAGGGTTTGATTTCAAAGCTGCAATGGATATCGCGGTATTATTGATTGTAATATCAGCTGGCCATTCTATGGCGTCATTATAAGTGTGCCCAGATGCACAATTACCAGCTGGTGTATTCCACGGTAAAGTATCACAGATTTCCAGTCCATGAACAAAGACCTTAAAGACCTGAATATAGGTGTAAGTACTTCCAGTTAACCAATCAAGTACAGTCCAAGATCTAATTATTTTTTTATCACCAGAATTGACTCCATTTAAGCCTATGGCCTGATCGTTAAAATACATATAGATAGTATTGCAATCAAAATTTACAATTTGTGGTTTAGTATTTCTAGGATCTACACCATGCAAATATTGTAGATCTTCGGGTGTAAGTCGATCAGCAAAACCACTGTTACATACATATAAATCAAATTCACATGGCCATTCTATGTTATCAGCATCGGTATATCCTGAATTGCAATCACCCAAATCTCCACCATGACATCTTGTATCACATACCCTAAATGTCTGAGTACAATTTTCGCTTTTTTCTACTTTAATTGTGCCCCAACAAGAATTTCCCGTGGATTTGTCAGTAACTTTATACAACAATGTCTTTCCACCATCCGACCAAGTAACTTCAGGTTTTGGATAATTAACATTATTGTAAGATAAGGTCACTTCTAGGTCTGCATTACAATTGTATGATCCTTCCAAAACCATAGAAGGCGTAATCTCGATTGGACTAAACGGATTTACTTCTACTGTGATTGCATCATTGCAAACTAATGAATTAGTTGTATTAGGAATGGTATAACTTACATTTGTACTACCACTCACCGTAGCACCAGATTTGTCTTTTATAACCAATCTAACAAGCGTTGGATTTGGGCTACTACACGTAATGAATTCAGGAATGACTTGAACAGAAACCAATTCACAATTGTCATAGTAATCAGCTATCAGCTCAGGTGTTATCTTTAATGGTTGCAATGAAGTAATCTGAACGTTGATATTATTTTTCATTGAGATAACTGGCGCAAATTTGTCATAAACGTGTACTTCACAGGTACATTGGCTGATGATATTGTCACTGCCTGTTGCATATAATTTTACATGGCTGATTTTATTGATATCATCACAGTAGTAATCTGTTCTAGACAATGAAAGCGATACGTAATTGGTCGATCCATCATCAATAGCTTTTGCAACTATTGTTGCTCTGCCAAACTGGTTTAGACTAAAAGTAACAATCTCGTCACAAATAGCAGTAGCATTGCTTGGTGTTTTTGGAGAAACCATAAAATCAGTCCAACACTTGTTTTGTGTCGCTTTTTCTATGACTGTAGCTTGATATGTTCTAGTATTTGTACTGTAATTTATATTATTTTCAGCTACGACTTGTCCATTTGAATCTTTTATTTCTAAGTCAAACCATTCGTTTTGTACATTGTCCCATGGTAGAAAATTAGAGGCAAACATTTCTAAAGTCTGACCTGGAGAAATCGAATAATGTCTGTTGTCTTCACATAATATTGGTTGCGAGCCTGAAGAGCCAATGATAATCAGTGAACCTTGACAGGATTGTTGGGTAACAATATGTATTACCTTGTAGGTTAATAATCTGTTATAGGCCACAGGAGGAAAATAATTGGAGACGATATTGTCATTGGCATCCCTTAGCTCCAGTTCGAAATCTGATTCCACAAAATTGCCCAATGAATCGGTAAATCCATTGTCTTTAATAAAGTCAATAGCACCAAATTTCAATGGGTCATTTTGCACTTTTGCAGAAGTAGTACCTATACATTCGAGCTGTAATTGTCCAAACAGTGTAGTCAGATTAACTGTGCATAATGCAAATACAAAGATAAAGAGTTTAAAATGTTTCATGATATTGTGTTGTTTTTTATACCGTTATGGTATGGATTAATAAATGGTAATGAGCATTATTAATACTATTGCGCAAGTTGTATTTAATGAATTTTTATTGATCAAAATTTTCTTTTACAGCCCAAACTCAAATAGAATGCAGCCATATTTTTATTGATTTCTGTATTTATATCTTTGAGAACAAAGGTTTTTTGTTCGTACAGTACACCAGTTTGCAATGACCATTCAGGTCTCAATGCCCATTCCCATACAAGTCCACCATTCCATGATGTCTTTTGGCTTATAAATGGTGATGACTCATTTTCGAATTTCACAAGCTTAGCTTCTTGACTTAAATATCCACCATTGGTCTTCGAAATAAGCGGAATCGTGGTGCCACCTGCGAGTGAAATTTGATGATTGTTGACTTTAAATAATTTGTATCTCAACTGTACAGGCACTTCAAGTTGATGATGAAAAGTATGCCATTTTTGGGCTATGGTTTTTTCAGTTATACCTTGTGTTTTACCCGTCAAATTGGTTTCTGAGCCTTGCTCGTCGATCACAATTTCTACAATACCTTCTTTTTCAAATGGTGTACTTTGACTAGAAATATTATTTATTTGTGTTACCCAACGACTATACCTTAGACCTGTATTTACCGACCATTTACGGGTAAGTCTAATGTCCGTAGCGATGCCGATATTCAAAAATTCCATTCCTTGTTCGGAATTATTCATTTTTGTAAGATTTTGATAATCTGTACTTTTTGTAGTGTAACTAAGCTTACTTAATCCGCCACCTGCAAAAAATATAATGTTAAATGCAACATGGCGTCGTGGATAAATGATAGGTGCTGGTAGCAAATTGTCAAACAAAATCTTTACTTCATTTTTTGCTAATGGCAACACATTTTCCAAATTCCTTTCTTCAGTTTTGTTAATCTCTATATTGGAAGTTTCTGATTTTATAGTTTCATTGGACAGAGTAGGGAAGGCTAATGAAATCTTTGGTTCCATTTTTTCAAATTCTGAATTAAGCATTGATTCAAAAACTTGTGAAGATATTAAATTACCATTTTTTGAATCGAGTTCAATGGTATTTTTTGTTTGTTCTTCACTTTGAGATCTTATCTGATTTATTTTATTTGTTGGACTTATTTGAGTTGCGGTATTTGTTGGACTTTGGCTTGTAGGCGCAAGTGCATTGATATCCTTTTCAGAATCTCCTGCCAAAATTACAACTTCATTTGTTGGCTTTTGAATATTTACCAAAGATGATGATTTAGAATCCGAATTGAATGCATAATTCCAAACCAATACTGCAATGATTCCCATACCAACTCCGGCAAGCCAAAACCAAAAAACTGGTCTTCTTTTCTTTTTAGTAGGCACATGAGGTTCTAGATTTTCCCACAAGGTGTCGAAATCTATATCGCGCTCATGATTTTCGGCTATTTTTTTGAATATTTTATCTTGTTCCATGATCTTTTTATGCTGTCAATTGGACTTTGTATTTGATTAATAATGCCTGAATCATCTTTCGGGCTCTTGATAATTGTGATCGGGAAGTACTCTCACCTACACCGAGCAATTCGGCAATTTCAAGATGCGAATATCCTTCGATAACGTGCATATTGAACACTAAGCGATAAGGCAAGGGAATCTCTTCTATGATCTTCATGATGCCAGCTTCGTCACCCATCATCAGATAATCTGCCGTACCCAACTCTTCATAATCACTCATATCTACATCTACGATTAGATGTTTTTTTCTGATCTCCTTTAGGCAGGTAGTTGCAGCTATGCGACACAGCCACGATTTGAAAGAACCTGTTTCTTGGTAAGTCAGTATATTTTGAAAAATTCGTATAAAACTTTCCTGCACCATATCTTCGGCGTGATGCTTGTCCCCCATATACCTTGTACATACCGACATCAATGTAGGCGAATATATACGCACCAGCTCCTTAAAAGCTACTTTGTTATATGCTTTGCATTGCGATATGATGGTGGCTTCAGTCATTCGAAAGATAACTTAAAACGCTTTTAAAACCTGAAATTCTCCTTCTACATTTTTATAACCAGCAGTCAAAGGATTATAGGATTTGGTCCAGAATTTACCCTTGAAATATCCTCTGATAATCTTGTCATTTTGATAATTAAAATGCGTGATTTCAAATCGTTCAAATCCACAACCCAATGTTGATGTAGGGCAATAAATTTCATATCCTTTCCCTTCAAATTCGGTTTCTCTCAGCAAAATATTGAGCTGGTTATCCATTTTTATACCTATGCCATCAGCCGGTGCGATGAGGTTCAGTAATGCTTCGGATGAGCCAGGTTTGGTAATTTGGATTTTCATTCTACCATCTGTATTTTTTGAAGTGCTCATATCCCAATACATCTTATTCTCGCCATCGATGATGAGATTGATGTATGGATTTTTCGCCTCTGTACAGGCAAACCAAGAGCCCGATTCGATCACAGGATTTACTGGCCATACGATAGGATTTCCAGTTTCATTGCCATAGATATCCGACGCTTTTAGTACAATCTCTTTGAGATCACAAGTGGCTATCCATTGTTCGATAGCTGCATCTTTACCAAAAATATATCCATCTCCTGCATTTGCATTTTTCAATATATACGATCCTGCGTTGTTGCCTAAACAATCTTTTACCTTTCCTTTTAACAAAGAAAAAGCAGATTTTACATTATTGAGATCTATGATAAAGTTTTGAATATCTTTGTTTTGTGTTACAATATTAGCCTTGGTGATCATGCCGCATGATGCAGATATTTCTACAGCTGTTGTTGCATTTGTTGGAAGAAAAACCGACCAATTTCCAGCCGCTGATGTTTGTATATATTGATTATGACTGGCTATTTTGAGTGTCAAATTAGAAACAGGTTTTCCATCCAATAAAGTTTTACCACTAATATAAATACCTGGTGATGCTACTGCCAAGCAATAAAATCCGTCTTTTGTATGTTGATAATGAAATACATCGGTTTCTTTATTGACAGTAACTTCTCTCCAAACAGCGGCATCCATATCGCAATACCAAAGCTTCAAATTGTCACTTGTAAAGACATTCTTAGGATTCAAGATATTTATGCTAGCTGTTAGATTTTCTCCGAATACCGTGTTGATTTTTAAGAAATACGCCTTAGAAATATTGAGAAAAACGTGACGTCCACTTGCATCTTGACCTGCACGGATTTGTGGGATCGCTGTAGCCTGAAAAACATCATTGAGGTCAGGTGCAAAAGTTGTGGTTTGAACTTGTCCTGTGTAAGTGCTATTATTGGTTTTGAAGTTATTTGGTGCTAAAGATATTTCGGGATTTACGTCCAATGTTGTCGTATTATCGTGTGCAAATGTCTTGGTTTTTTATTGTCAAAAATGGTAAGTACCGAGTAGTTTATATCATTTTCATGACCTGAAAGTAGAAATTCATGGTTGAATCCTTTATCATCCTTGATGGTCATTTTCTCTCCGTACTTATTGATTTTTTTAGCTTCAAAAACCACCACACCATTTTTTTCGGCCTTCCATTGTTGTTGGTTAAAGGTGGCAGTAAAAGTTGTTTTTTCTTGACCGTATTCATTGATGACACGCGCTGTATGGGTAGTAGAGATCGTGACTTTGGGTGGATCGGTGACATCAGTCTCAGTGATGCTTTCTTCGTTTTCGTGGCAAGCCATGTAGGCAAAACAAAGGATGGTACTAAAAAAGGCAAGACGTATCGAATTCATGTTGATATTTGCGTTGTACAATCATATAATCCATAAAGAAAGGGAAACGCTGCGAGAATGTATATTTTTTTTTGATGGAAGTGTAGATTTGTAAAAAATGGTAATACTGGCTTGGCAGTTGCGCTTCACAAAGTAAGGGCCATATCTTAAATTAAGTCCAATTGGATTCAAAAAATGAGGTCTGATTATTATTGACTTCATGAGTAAAAAAGGGATTAAGCAGAATACGCTACATCTTTAAAAAATATCTAATCACAATTTGGTGGCAATTTAAGCGCTAAACTTGAAGGAATAAACTAACTTTGTAACATAAAAATTAGAAACATAGGCTGACCATGACTAACAATTTTAATTTGGAATTGGACGAAACCATAAAACTGAACCTTTCTAAAATCGGCTATGCAGTCTAAATCAAAAATATCTATGCGCTTTTTTGACGACAGAGAGGTACGAGCCGTTTGGGATGATATCAATGCCAAATGGTGGTTTTCGGTATTGGATATAGTATCAGTACTTACCGACCAAGATGATTACAATAAAACCCGAAACTATTGGAAATACCTCAAAGCAAAACATAAAAAGGAAAATAGTGAGATGGTTAGTGCCACTACCCAACTGAAATTATTGGCAAATGATGGCAAACGCTATTTGACCGATATGCTCGATTACGAAGGCATCATAGCATTAGGTAAAACATTTCCAGGCACTAAGGCCAACCGATTTATCGAGTGGTTTACGTTTAGCCCAGAAAGTATAGATGGCAAAAGCAAAACCAAGGCTTATGCCTTATTTGAAACATCTTTTGTAGATAGCATAGAAGTAGGCACAATCAAAGGCTTACAGCAGATACATGCTTATATTTTTGGCGGCTTATATGATTTCGCAGGACAATTAAGAACAAAAAACATTGCTAAAGGTGGATATAAATTTGAGTATGCTCAATATTTAAACTCTACTTTGCTACAAATAGACCAAATGCCCGAAACCAATTTTGGTGAAATTGTAGAAAAATATGTGGCGATGAACAAAGCCCACCCATTTATGGAAGGCAATGGCAGAAGCACGCGTATATGGTTGGATTTACTTTTGAAAAAACAACTAAAATGCTGTATAGATTGGAGTAAAATAAGCAAAGCTAACTATATGAATGCTATGATTATTAGCACCGTAGATAGTAGTGAATTAAACAAGCTACTAAAACATGCTTTAACAAGCGAAATCAACAGCAGAGAAATGTATATGAAAGGTATAGATTACTCGTATTATTATGAAGAAAATTAAAGAAAATATGAATGGATGGAAAATGTAGTTCAAATTATTCAATAGCATTTGGTATATTGGGATGATTTTGTAATTTCATGTCGTAGATTTAACAGTTGAATAATCCAATATCAAAGTAAATATTAAGACGTGATGGAAAACTAGATGCAATGGTTCTATGGTTAAATCTAAATAGAATAGCCCAAAACCACCTAAAAGCAAACTACAAAAATCTTAGCAAATCTAATATACGGATCGTTCAACTAAAATATCTACAAGCCCTTTAAAATGTCAAAGATTTGCTTTACTTTTGTGCTCATGGGCTCGTAGATATTCCTTTGAGCTAGATGTAATTGTCATGAAAAATTTGAATTAACTTATGATCGATTTTAATAAAAGACTTCTTCAAGAACAGAGCGGTAAGCCTACTAATCCAATTGAGATATATGAAACTCTAGATAGATTAGTAGATAAAGGGCCTTTACGACCAGCACAGGAATCCATATTAAATGAATGGTAAAAGCAGAAAAGATGAGAGGGATTTAATAATCAAACTTCCACAGGTCAGGGAAAAACACTAATAGGGCTTTATGTTGATGTCTCGGCTTAATACAAAGATGGTCAGTACTTTATGTTTGCCCCAATATTTATCTAGCAGATCAAACAAGGCAACAGGCAAAACAATTCGGGATTAAAACTTGTGATTTCGATTTGGGAAATAACTTTCCTGATGAGTTCTGGGATAATTCTGCGATTCAAATAACTCATGTGCAAAAGCTTTTTAATGGTTTGACTAAGTTTGGCCTCGGAAATCAATCAATAGAATTAAATACGATAGTTTTAGATGATTCTCATGCATGCATAGATTCTATAGAGGCATCGACAACTCTATCAATCCCAAAAGGAAGTGAATTATATAGCAATATTGTTCACGTATTCAGGGATGCTCTTGAAACTCAAGGATATGCAAAATTTCAAGAGATATTATCAGGTGAGTCGAATGAAGTTATGTTAATTCCTTTATTGGTCATGGTTTGACCATTATAAGGAAGTTGTCCAAAAGATCATAGAATATAAAAGTGAGAATTATATTCTTTATACTTGGCCAATTATTCGAGACATAATTTCATCATGCAACTGTTATGTATCAGCAAGTGTTATTGAAATTAAGCCATATTTAAGCCCTGTAGAATTATTTGGTTCTTTTTCAAAAGCAAAACATCGGATAATGATGTCTGCAACGACAAATAATGATGCATTTTTCGTGAAAAATTTAGGAATATCACCTGAAACGATTCGAAACCCTTTAGTTTATTCTAAAGAAAAGTGGTCTGGTGAAAAGTTAATTATAATTCCTTATCAAATCGACGAGCAGCTTGATAGAACCGCAATTGTAAATTGGCTTGCTCAAGAGGTTGAAACTAGAAAAGTTGGAGCAGTTGTGCTATCTCCAAGTTTTAGTGATGCAGGATTTTGGGAACGCTGTGGAGCAATAGTTGCAACTACATCAGATTTAAGTGATCGCATTGATGATTTAAAAAATGGGATAAGGAAAAAGACTATTGTGTTTGCAAATAGATATGATGGAATTGACTTGCCTGACGATTCGTGCAGAATACTAATTCTTGATAATATACCTTATGGTCAAACTTTAGAAGATAAGTACTTCGAAGATGTAAGATCAAATAGTCAATTGATAAACATTAAAGTTGCACAGAAATTGAACAAGGTTTAGGAAGAGGAGTTAGAGGAGAAAAAGATTATTGTTTTATCTTGCTAACTGGTGGGAGATTAGTAAGTGCAGTTAAAAATCCAAGATTCAAGAAATTCTTTTCATCTCAAACACAACAACAAATCGATATTGGAGTAGAAGTCACAAAATACGCAGTTGAAGATACTAAAAAGAAAGAATCAAAACAAATTGTAGTAGATGCAATGAATCAGATGTTATCACGAGATGAAGGATGGAAAAGTTTTTACAGGTTTAAAATGAATGAAATAGACGAGAAAAAAAGAGATGACACTATTTTAGATATTCTAGAGATAGAGAGAAATGCAGAAATAGCTTTTGCTCAAGGCAATTATCCTAGGGCAAAAGATCAAATATATAATATTATAAATCAATATTGTAAAGATGACATTTTAGAGAAAGGATATTATCAACAAGAAATGGCTCGGATGACTTATCCCATGTCGAAAGTTGATAGTAATAAGCTTCAGATTTCTGCCCACAGGGATAACAACACTTTATTGCGTCCTAAGGATGGAATGATATTTAAGAAATTGTCTGTAGAAGGAAAAAGGATTGAAAGAATCAAAGAATTTATTCAGCAGTTTGATGATTATAGCGGATTGAAAGCACAATTAGAATCGACTTTAGGAAGTTTGAATTTAATCCGAATGCTAAAAATTTGAATTGTCCTTGAGGCGACAGGTAAGTATATTGGCTTTACAATTGAACGACCTGAAGAAGCATGGAAGGAAGGACCTGATAATTTGTGGGGAGTAAATAAAGGAGAATATATCCTATTTGAATGTAAATCTGGTACTGAAGAATCTAGAGCTGAAATTCATCAAAGTGAAGCAGAACAGTTATTGAATAGTACCAGATGGTTTGAAGAAAAATACACTGACTGTGTAGTAAAGCCGGTTATCGTAATTAATCCAAAACTTATGGCAAGAGGTGCATTTCTACCCGAAAATGGGGAGATTTTAGATGTGGAAGGACTGTCAAAACTTAAAAATCGAATTAGATCTTTTTACATGGAATTTTCTAATTTTGCTTTAGGACAAATTCCTGATTTAACCATTCAAGAGTGGATAAAGAGCCATGATTTAGAACTGGATGGTATTAAGCAATTATTCAAAAAACCAGTGTATAGAAAATGATAGTAATAAAAAATAATTCAGCTAACAACTAAGTCTTCATTTTACATGCATTGCCTAGAATGAACCATATAAATTATTATAGGCGTTGTGATGAGAAAAAAACTTGCCTAAATAGTCAAGACAATGGGTGAAAAAATGACGATAAGCTCACATCGCCAGACTATTTGACATTAGGTCGCAAACATTATTTGACATTAGAAGAACAAAAGATTAGCTGACCATTACTTCAATTTGGGCGACCATAAAAAGAAACAATAAATTGGTTTTCTTCACTTGTATTTGGACGATATTGCTAATTATAATAATGATGGTAAATGGACAAGAAAGATGGGATGATCTAATAAATACTTACCTAAAAATTGTACTAAATCAGTAAAATTATTATCTTTGAATTTAAATCACAAACTAAATTAACATGAAATCTATAATCTTCGCAGTTCTTATATTATTTAATGGACTTATATATTGCCAAGATCAGGGAATCGAATTACCCAATCACCTTGGATTCTTCTATATTTAAGAGACCCAAAGTTCAAATGATCAAACAACTAAAAGAGATTGAAAAGTATTCGTTTGAAAATTTGACTACATCATCAAAATGGTGGTATCATCTAACAGTGTCCAGTTGTAAACTTTACTTAGGAAGAGATTCGTCATTATATCATTTTTATGAAGCGTATAAAATTAAACCCGAAGCAACCTGCGGAAGTATGAGTGCTCGTCATAATCACTTCTCAAGGTTTTAGAAGAAGAAAAAGCAACTGGAATAGAAGATGCTTATATAAAGAAAATAAAAAAAGAAACAGGAAGTATTATATTCTCTTGGTATTTGTGGGATTTACCAGATTTTGATGAGTTTGCTTTTATAGATTCTTGCAATCAGTTATTTCCCCCTGTAAAAGTAGAGCCAATAGATACCACTCAAATCTCAGAAATCATAAGAAAAAGAGATCAAAAAGATAGAGGCAACATTGAAAAACAGCAGGAATTTGATCAGATTAATCGGGATTTCATAGATAGTCTATATTTACTGAAAGGCACATTAAATGCTTTTAATGAGGAAGAGATATATCAATTTACTATGGTTGCTCATCACTCCGAAGATTGTGATTGGGTCTACAAGTGGTTAGAACGCTTTATTGACCACTGTAATAATGGGTATAAGGGTAAATCTATGATTGGTCCACTTCTTGATAGAATGTTGCATCCAAAAGATGGATACTGCACAAAACAAGATGTGCAAAAAAGAGATTACTTTATCTATATGATCAAGGATAAGTATCCCAAATATTTAGAATCGCGCAAGGTGGATTGGTGAAATGCTGCATTTAATTTTAAAGTAACAGAGGATATCGAATTTAGATTTACCAGTTTTATTTCGATTTACTAGACAAACTATTATTTACAGTCTCATTGCAAATGCGAAAAACCCAATAAAACCTTATAAATGCTTATTAATATGAAATCAAACATCAAATTCAATTGGTCTATTTCCGTCTTGACAATCATGCTAAATGGTATTTTGACATTTATTTGTTTGAGTGAATATTATCTTGTAGGGATTCTTAAAAACACTAAAGGCTATCCATTTGGTGGCGAAGGATCTACTCCTTGGTATTATAAGACAGCTGAAATGTATGCTAATGTGAATTTGGGATTTGGATTTGTTTTTCTTGTATCATTTCTTACAGTAATTTGGGCGACCTTAAAAAGAAACAATAAATTGGTTTTCTTCACCTACATTTGGACGATATTGCTAATTCTAATATTGATGGTAAATGGACAAGAAAGATAGGGAGGCACTAATAAATTATTGTTTGATATCAGTATCTATTCGGGCGATTTATTATCTTTGAGATCAATGTATTTTCTTAATAAGAGTCTGTTAATGTTTGATCGAATTTATAATGACATTTATGTATCTGAAGGAGGAAATTTTAGATTTTACCTGAAGTATTTTATATTTTTTATGTTGCTATTTTATGGTTCAATAGTAGTTGGAACTGTGACTCATGAAATTGGACATATCACTGTGGCTAAATTGTTGGGTTATAATGTCAAAATGGATTACCATTCTATGGATTGGTATAAAAGTGGGCAGGTTGACTTTGTTAAACCAATAAATCACGATATTTTAATAACTTGGGGAGGCGTTATTGTAACGTGTTTAATTTCAATATTTTCCTTATATTTGCTTATACAGTGTACAGCAATAAATATCAAATTTTGGGTGTATTTGTTTTGTTCGTTATTCATTTCCCGTCAGATTGTAAATTTATTATTGAGCATAATAGGTAAATTATATTTAGGAAAACAAAGTTATTTTGGAGGCGATGAATTAGCGCTTTCTCAAATGCATAATTTGAATGAAGGTACAATTTCTATAATTACAGCAATCATAGCAACAATAGTTTGTTCGTATGTTATATTTGTAATTTTACCTAAGAAATATTTAATATCATTTTTTGCGGCTAGTCTTATTGGAGGTATTTCTGGGTATTATTTATGGTTTTGCAAGTTAGGCCCTTATGTTTTACCAGCTATCCAATGAGAAGAAATAACTTGACATAAAAGTATTTGATCGATAACCCAATGGTTAAAATAATCATCAAATCCCAATCAAAACCTTCGTGTCCCTTAGTGAAAATCTTCGTGCCCTTAGTGATAATCAATCCCAATAATACACCAAACCTTAATGATTCTTAGTGTTACCTTAGTGTCCTGAGTGAAAAACAAGGTAAAATCAACTAAATCACTGACAAACAGTGGTTAAAAATCAACTAACCTACTCCGTACCTGCTCCGTAGGAGCTCCCTATCTACTCCCACCACGTTCCCACCATACTCCCACCGAGTTCCCACCGAGTTCCCACGAGATCCCACCGAGTTCCCACGAGCTCCCACTGGAGTGTCATTAAATTGTATTAAATATTTGAAGCGTAATACCCAATCTATGTCTCTAATTTGGTGAGGAACTCCATAGCCTGCCTGCTCACAGCTAAACAATCTTATTCCCAATGGCTTTAGTGACTGCTTCTACAGCTGAGTTTACCTGCAATTTTTCATAAATATGCTGTACATGAGAATTTACTGTAGGCAGGGAAACAAAACACCGACTGGCTATCATTTTATAACTTAAACCCTGAACCAAAAGTGAAAGTATTTCTGTTTCTCTTGCAGTAAGTTTGAAATCTTCAGATTTTTGTTTATTTTCAGTACTACCTACAAACCGAAGTACCTGTCGGGCAATACTTGGAGTCATCGGAGCGCCACCTTCGAGCGCTTCATTGATTGCGTCTAATAGTTCCAGAGGCTGTGTTTTTTTCAGAATGTAACCATCAGCACCTGCTCTTATACAGGCAAATAACTTTTCATCATCTTCAAAAACGGTCTGCATCAGTATTTTAAGGTGTGGGTATTTTGTACGAATTATCGTCACACCTTCTATACCATTTACATTGGGCATGTCAATATCCATCAGAACTAAGTCTGGTTCGCTTTTGTCTATATTATTTAATACGTTACTACAGTCGGGAAATGAACCCACACAGATCATATCATCGGAGAGATCGATTAACATCTCTAGACTTTCTCTTCTTTTGATATTGTCATCAAAAATTACAATTCGTTTGTCCATAACACAAAACTATGGTTTTTTACAGTATGATGTACTCATGAATTATCATGATATTTTACACGGTGCAATCAATTCAATGCTTGTGCCATCACCAAGATTTGAGTATAAAGTGAGTTTGGCATCTATTTCTGCTGCCCTATATCTCATGTTCTTTATACCATTTCCACCAAATGAGTGCCCTGATGTATCTGATTCAAAGCTGCTCGATTCAAAACCTTTTCCGTTGTCATGAATAAGTATATGCAGCCTGTGATTTTCTGTACTTATCAGCACTTCCAATAAAGTACACCCAGAATACTTCACAGCATTGCTGACCGCTTCTTTACAAATAAGGTAAATATTTTTCCTTTGCTCCATGTTCAGAGCTATTTCTGGCAAGTCTTTATTATCAGTAAAATGGAGTTCAATATTTTTTTCTTCCGTAACCTGTACTACAAAACTCCGCACACGGTTGACCAAATCATAAAAGTGACCGCTGCCAGTATTTACAGCCCAGACAATGTCACTCATGGCTTCCATCATTTCACTGGTGCCGGTATTTATTTTTGAGAGGATATTATCAGCCTTATCATTTCCTTTGGTGACTTTTTTTGCCGCTGCAGCGTAAATAGAAATACTACTGAGCGTGCTGCCGATTTCATCATGGAAGTCACGAGCTATCCGATTGCGGAGTTTTTCAAGTTGCAATCTCTGGTGCAATCGATAATGGTAGAATGAGTATAATAAATAAGCAAATAATGCAATTGACAAAAACTTAAACAATAATGTCTGATACCAGAATGGTTTGCTTATAGTTTTTCATTCCATATACCATCAGTATTTGCACCCATTACATAAAATGTATAGTTGCCTGGACTTAAATTGGTATAAGTTACCTCATTTTTACTACTTGGATTAGACCAATCAGTGTCAAATCCATCCAGTTTATATTTATACATTTTTTTTTGATTACTCCTGTATTCCAAGGTTGCAAAATTGATACTAAATATATTTTGGCCTGGTTGCAAGGTAATTACTTTTGCAAAACCGATAGGTGCGTCTATATTCTTGTTATCATTTGGCCAAGAGATTGTATTGTTGGATATAGTGACTGATGTAAATACTAGCGGGGCTTCAGGCTGTTTTGTCAATACTTCTTTTGGGTTGAAAATCACAAATCCACCTACACCTCCGAACATCAATTCTCCATTTTGCATTCTCAATGCTGCATAGCGATTAAATTCGCTGCCAGGCAAGCCGTCGTCATAGGTATAGGTTCTAAATGTTTTATGTAAAGGGTCAAAACAGCTCAATCCCTTGTTGGTACTTATCCATAGATTATTAAGACTATCACTGAGTATGCAATACGCAACGTTATTGGGCAAGCCATTATTTTCATTATAGTTGATGCAGTTTCCTGTCGATATTTCAAATCGGTTCATACCACCACCTTCAGTACCGAGCCATAGATATTTATCTGGCTCATTTGGGTCAGGGCAAATACTCAATACACCGTCAGCACTTATGCTTCGAGTGTCATTAGGTATATTTTTCCAATGTTTCCAAGTTTTGTTTTTTACATTTAAAGCATACAAACCATTGATCGAAGCTAACCACAAGACGCCATGATTGTCCTTGTATAATTGGGAAATATAAGGTTCAGGGGAATCAAAGCTTTCAGGTATTTCATAGGTAGTTGTCTGTGCACCAGTACGCTTGTCGAAGCGTGCTATAAAATATTTTTTAGTTTTATCTGAAAAAATCAACCATAATTCGCCATTTGTATAATGTATATAAGCCCTAAAATAATCATGTAAGAATTGATTGTAAAAAGTGATATTTCCTGTTTTGGTATCGTGCGAATATAAATCTCTTGTATAGCTTTCATAGTTTTTCAATAATAAAGCCCAATAGATTCCATCTTTATCCAAAACGACATCGCCAAATTCTGGAGCGACTATAAATTTAGGTGAAATTGGCGGCATAAGTGATGACGGCAACTTCGAGAATACTTCTTTTGGGTGTATATCTTTGAAACTTTTAAATCGTTTTTTTCGTGGATCTCTTTTAATGATACCACAACCATTGCATCCAAACCACTGAATGCCATTTGCATCTGTAAATAACGTGAAAATGTTACAATAAGATTTAGATGGGAAATTTGTCAAAACAATTTCTGGAGCTGCTGCATACAACGATATCACAAACCCATTTTTCCCTACTGCTGGTAGTGACTGGACGATGGCTTTCTGGATCAAAACCAATATTGCTGTTGCGAATGGTAGTGTCATTCATCTCAACTCAACACCATTATATATAAAGGCAATACCTAGTACGGGCGGTGATGAAGGCATAGAGATTGCGACGGCAGAAAGTGGAGGAACGGTATTTTCTGCAACTTTCCCAGATAGTACCAAAAATAATTGGCATCATATAGCGCTGAGTCAAATGGCAATAGGTAGGTGGTAGTAAGGCATCGATTATTTTGAAAATCAGGACCGTTAACACCTTTTGCCAACGTAGATACACTCTACATGGGTGCACAAGCTGGCCTTGGTGGATGGGATGGATTAATCGATGAGTTTAGGATCTACCATGATCAACTTGATGAATTAGATCTTGCGGAAATCATGGAAACTACAGCTTCGTCTCTGACTCCTGGGTTATCACATTATTGGAAGATGGACGAAGAGCTAGGGGAGAAATCCTACGATATCAAAAATAGACACAAGTTATTTTTCTGTGGTGCACACTTCGATGTAGATCGACCACCTGTGCGCACTGCCGGCAAAACCAATGAAGAAGGATATTATCGGGTAGAGTCAGCGAGTTATGGCACAGGTACCACATTTTTGGCTGAGCCAATGAAATCATTTTATCTCCAAAAATCGATAAAACTATCCACAAATGATATGTCATATGTTACTATTCCAGATTTTGGGCTTGCCAATAAAGCAACAATCGAGACATGGATCAATACCACGGGAAGTGCCTTGCCACAGACGATTTTACACAAAAAGTGGGGCACAAACGAATTTAATTTATATTTGAATCCAATTGGTCTCAACAACGAACTTAAACTTACACTCAATGGAGCTACGTATAATTATGGCAATATTCCACCTAATTTCCAACATTTGGCTTTCACTATAGACAGCCTTACGGGCAATGTGAGTGGATATCTCAACGGTGCCTTCATTGCCACACACAATTATGGTGCGATCTCGGGATCTTGGTCAGATCACGTGCAACCATGGGTGATCGGTGCGCACAATGATGGTGCCAGTAAGTCACAATATTTTAATGGATTGATCGGGGAGTTTGCGGTCTATGACACAACTTTGAATATAGCCTGTATTATGTCCCATTTTAGTAGTGTACGCAATATGAAAGAGCCTGGGTTAGCAGTTTATTTTCCAATGAACGAAGGCAGTGGTATCAGGGTAGGAAATGTAGGATCGATGTTGATAGAGTATGGAACCTTGATTAATGGATCATGGTCATCATTTGCGCCAAATCAAGTGACCGAGCCACATGTTTTTACACCTAAGACCCGACAAGTGACACTCAACCCGAGTGTGACATCCGTAGATCAAGTCGATTTTATTGACCAGTCAATGGTATCGGTATCTGGATTTGTACGCTATAAAAATACGGATTGTTTTGCCAAAAATATTGAGATTCTAGTCAATGGTGCATCGTTCAAACCTCCTATTTTTACAGATTCCTTAGGAGAGTTTATTATAGATTTTGACCCTGGAACGACAGCTACACTTTCACCAAAATTGGCAGACCATACATTTATTCCTGCTTTTTGGGATGTTACGAATGTCACAACACCTATAGCTGGTATTATTTTCAACAATGTAACAACGCGGTCGATTACGGGACAAGTTGCAGGTGGCTCTGTTAATACTTGTAGAAAGTCCATTATTAAATCTCCTGCAGGCATGGGCCAAGGTACCTTCTGTACGGTAAAGATAAGTACAGCCGATGGATGTTTTACAAGACAAAAAACCCTTATTACGCAAGATGGATTGTATGAATTTAATGATTTGCCGCCTGTGGAGAAGATGATTGTGTTGATCTCTGAGTTTTCTGACCCAAAGATCAAGACCTATTTTCAAGATAAAATCGGTGGATTTACTGTTGATCTAACCAAGCAAGATACCGTCGTTGACTTTATCTACATTGCAGAACCACAGATAGAAGTACTAAGTGGCCTTGAAACCAATAATTGCAATGTTATCGTCATGGATCAAGGTGATACAAAAGTACTCGAAATAAAACTCAAAGAACAATATGTCGCTATACCTAGCCTTAATGATGATGGTGTATGTTATATAGACACAGCAAGTTTTAAGATCATCAATGGATTTCAGGATTCAATAAGGATAAGGCAGATGAGCAATGGTGTATTGCGAGATACATTTAAAGTCGGAACACCTAATCCTACACCACCTTATTTCAAAACCTTACAAATCATCAGTACTACCTTAGATGGTAATGATAGCGAGTTTGTTACACAAGGTGTTGTCACTGGACTTAGACAAAAAGATAAAACGTTTACTACGATACTGCCCGAGACGCCTACATTGGTGTTGCGCGATCCACCAGGTGATGGTAGTTATTCTTTCATTGAAAAAAATAAGAAAGTTTGTAGGAAAACAAGTTTCTCTGCAAGTTTAGAGGGAGGCGAAGGATTACAAACCATACTCGATATCGGCCCTGATATTGATATTGGTACTGTAGTTGGACCTGATATAGAATTCACTTCTCAAATTAGTCGAGACATAACCGCAATTCATTCAATAAGAGTGGTAAATCAAAATACTATGGAATTGTGTACTAGCTATGATCAGCGTATCTCAACAAGTGAAGATGATTTAATTGTCGGTCATGAACAAGGAGGCGATGTCTTTGTAGGAGGTGCACTCAATATTGATATTGGATATGCCAACGCAATAGGTTTTGATACGTTGACTTGTGGTACCTGCCAAAGAAAAAATAAAGATAACAATAGTCATCATTTCTATAGATGCAAAAGATGGTACGGCTTACAATCAGGCATTTCTACACAATCTACCTCCACGATTTCCCGAAAGCCTTCCTTCTGATGATGTTTTATCTTCGGCAATAGGCGACCGATGCAATTTTTATTTCATCACCAGAGGATTGAGCAAATCCAAATGGGAGACGATTTCACCTACGGATTGTCTGATTGCTAATGATGGAAAGATTGTAGGTACGTCATCTGAATTTATGCCAGGGAAGGATTATGAAGTTAGCCTAAGGAATTTGAAAGGCTGGCAAGAGTATATCGATACCGTAGTTATTGATGCGCAGAATTCATTTACAATCGACTCACTTACACCTGGTGAATATCAAATTTTTCGATTCAGATCAATGGATGATAATTGTAGTGTGTCTCTATTGGATACAACTATCTTTCTCGAAGCTCCTCATGATATATTAGATTTTCATATCAGCAGCAATAGCCCTGTGTGCGAAGGTGATACCTTGTCGCTTGGTAGCGATATGTCTCCTAGTGGTGAGATCACATGGCGTGGGCCAGCTATTTTTGGTTCTGGATATGCAAATCCCATTATCGAGAATGCCTCAGCCAATAGAAAAGGTAACTATACTGCTACTGCAAAATATAGATATTGTACACAGAAAAGAAATACAGAAGTTGACGTTAAAGGCCAAGTTATGACTGAGCTTGTCGGATCAGATAGCTATTGTGAAAGAGATACCTTGCACCTTAAAGTTATAGCTGTAGATAAGACATCTACCTTAAATTATCTTTGGTCTGGACCTAATGAATTGATACTAGATGATTCGATATGCATAATTCCATTAGTGAATTTAGACCATTCGGGATATTACCAAGCCATCACGGACAATAGTGCTTGTTACGACACTTTAGGGATTGACATTAAAATATTGCCAGCACCATCGCTTGTTTTGGATACACAATTAGTGACCGATTTTTGTGCCCCGCTTATTTTATCTCCCAAACTAAAAGATGATCAAGACATCAACTACCAATGGTATCCATCTGAAGGGCTGAGCTGTAGTAACTGTGCCTATCCTCAGGTACAACCTTTAGTGCAGTCTAGATACCAATTGAAAGTTCGTAATACATACAATTGTGTGGATAGTGCTTCTATTCAAATCATGTTGAATAAAGATAATGTTGCGTTCTCACCCAATATTTTTACTACAAGC
Organism: Saprospiraceae bacterium; assembly: GCA_016717105.1. Lineage (GTDB taxonomy): Bacteria > Bacteroidota > Bacteroidia > Chitinophagales > Saprospiraceae > OLB9. The sequence continues at coordinate 83,398 of JADKGF010000009.1, forward strand.
GGATCTTCAGAAAATAGATTTTTCGAAATTATACCAAATTGTGTAGTGCATTTTATTCACAGTATGGATATTTATGATAGATTTGGTAATCAAGTATTTTCTTCGCCCGCTTCTGGACCTGATGAAAAAATAGATACTTGGGATGGAATGATCTTTGGAAGAATAGCTTCACCAGGTGTCTATATTTGGCTTGCAAAAGCAGAACTAGTAGATGGAAGTATCGTTTATGTATCTGGTGATGTGACAGTTTTGTAAATGGTGTATTACTGATTTTTATTATTTTAAAATACTTTGTTATAACTTTATAAAATGATTTTCAATGAACATGTTATTATATATTCTCGGTGCTATTTTTGTAGGAAGTTGGATGTTTTATATGCTAAAACTGACAAGACAGATTAGAATTATCAATTCCATGACTTTAAAAGTGATACTTAAGAAAATGGAAGCAGACAATATCAATATTGACATAAGTGAAATAGAAAAAGAAATATTGAGAAACTTATAATTATAAGCTAAAATGGGTTATATTTTTAATATTGTACCAAACCATTATGACTGAAAACAAAAAATATATCTTTACTTCAGGTCGACTTGGATTCAGAAATTGGATATTGTCGGACATTGATCCATTGCATGAAATAAATTCTGACGAAAAAACAATGGAATTTTTTTCCAAGTATTTTGACAAGGACACAGACCATTGAATTTGTCAAACGTATGAAGAAGTAGTTTGAAGATAAGGGATTTTGTTACCGAGCCGACAAGTGTGTCGACTCGGTTTTTTGATTATTAAAATTAAATTAAATGTATTTCATCACTCCATCTTGATTACTTTCCTTTGTGACATATTACCATCTGAGTCTGTCAGTTGTATGATGTAGATACCGGCCAAATTGTCTATCGAAAAATTATAATTGCTGCTACCTTTCTGAATTAAACCATTATTTACTTGTCTACCAAGGATGTCCAAGACTTTCAAACTGATATCTTGCTCAACGGATGAACTAAATTGGATAGTCAACTGTCCTGTGGTTGGATTGGGGTAGATGGAGAAGTTGATTTCATTTTGAATATCATTTATACCTACAGTCGAATAAAGACAAAAATTATCCATTCTCAATAACACCGGATTTGCACTTGACGTTTTTAATCTTAAAACAATGCTATAAATATCTTCTGGCATAGATATTTCGCGTTTTATGCGACCATCCCAGCCTTTTTTAATGCCCGCCACATCCACATTTGAGAGTAATATGCGTTGCCCTGTGGATGTTACGCCTTCGAGCTCCAATGAAGTACCTTCTGGTATGGATGTACTCAAGTAACTTTCTACATCTAATTCAAAAGTAAGGAAACCTTCTTTTGGAGGAGCACCATTTCTATTAGTCCTCGCCGCAGAAGGCATGTCTTTGGATGCAATCAACATAATGTTACCATCAGAAAGTCCCTCATTAGCAAGGCATAAGGCCAACCTTCATCTTTTGTCCAATTGGTCATAGCGCCATCGTCGTCTATATATCCATCTATATTATTGACCATTTCACTATTGTCGATCTCGCTGCATTTATCACCCACTTCAGGTTTGCAATATGTCCGTGAGCAAAAAGTATCTTTGCAGACAACGTTTGGACTTTCTGTTCTAGTGACTATCATACATACATCACCGAAACCAGTAGATACAGGAAATGTAGAAGATGACATACCTGATGTGGTCGATACAAGTACTCCATTTCTATACCACTCTACCTTATCACTTGGACATAAGGATCGTGGTTCAAATTTTCTTATACAATTTCCCACGACACTACTTTGTAAAAATCCTTGGGCCACATCCGCATTAAACTTCGGATCACACTTACAATTATTCTGTTGTGGACAGTTTACTTTAAACCTGATTTTGCAGACACAAGTATCAGTACCACAGACACCACTAACTCTTATTTCGTAGACTACTGAAGGATCATTGCACCAACTTTGGTAATAGATTAATAGTAAATTTACCCATAGCATTAAGAGTCAAATTAGCTGTATGAATGGTAGTCCCTGTGTTGGAATTGACCAATGCAAAGTTGACAGCTGGTGGTGAGCACGTATCTGGACTACATTTGAAAGTACCGCAGAAATTAACGAGTGATGTTCCTGGGCAAGGAAGGTTGTACACTTTAGTTGGAAGATCACATTCTGTCTCGACCGCCGTACCAGTACTTAATAAACAGAATTTTGTTTTACTAAATCCGCCGCATTTGCATATAGGTTGATTACAATCTACTTTTATATCATAAGAACAAGAATCAACATTGCCACATGTGTCACTTGCAATGCATTTTACCGTATGTATACCTGCACCTAAAATATAGGCAGTTCCCATACTTGTGAGATTTCCATCAATGTAACATTCCATTGAAAATAATATTCCACTATCATCAGATGCAGAAATTGATGGGATGGTATAAACGTAAGTACAAGGGACAATGGTTGGTGATACGGTCAAACTTGGGGGACAATTGATGACTGGTGGTGTGATGTCTTTGATGAATTGTTTCTTCCCAATTCTTATATTGTCTAGTCTAACCGTCCCTGGTACATCAAGTGGATCAGAAGTAATATTCCTGAAATAAACCCTGTACTTGTCAGAAGTAGGCATAACCATTATGGATGTTTCTTCCCATACTCCAGGATTGGTAAAGGTTTTATAGCCGATCAACTCATAAGGAGACTCAGAATATATCTCTATAGTAGCAGTTGTACCAGCTAAACCCTTAAAGTATTTATGACAGAAGGTAAGGCAATGTATAGAATCCTTTTGCAGGATTAAATCAGGGCCTACGAAGCCTCCATGTTCCACAAAAACTGACTCTCCTGAATATCCTCTAGTAGCACCTCTCAATTCTACACTTTGGGTGCCAATGCATCCATCTTTTACAATAGTAGGTTTATTGAGACCTGGATAAATACCTAGATTAACAGGAGCTGTCAAAGCACCTAATGGCCTTCCTTCTACATCAAAACTAAATTGAGGGTCTCTACAGCTAAAATAGCCACAATCTTGTCCACAATCTGGAAGTGGTAATGTATCTCTATATTCTTCAGAAAAACCACAACAGTCTTTGTCGTTTCTCATTTTATAGGTAAATATAACTTCGCCCATAGATGATGGGAATGGAACTGTACTGTAGCAAAATGTAACAGTTTGTGTCTGTCCTGGCGCTAAAGCTGGCGAAAAAACAATTGGGCTAGGTGTAATACTACCCCCAGAAAATGAGTACGCAATAAACTCTGTCGCTGTAAATGTCGGGCTACTGCTATTATTCTTAACGTCCATCGTAACGATATATTTACCAGATGAGTCACAAACGACTTTCTTATTGGTAATAATCATACATGGAAGAACCACATTTTTGCATTCTAATTTTATTATCGTATCACACTTTGGTATTTCTCCACCATTATAGTAATTGATACTTATGAGTTGTGGTACTTCTGTTGGCTTATCTATATCTGTCATACAAAACTGAACTAAAGGACCGTCATTAGATTCAGAAAGGTAGCCGCTGGTAGGTACAAAACAAATTTTATGACCTGGACTCTTTATGACAGGCGACCATGCTGTATTAAGCATTGTAAATGAACCTATATTTACACCGGGAATCAGTAAATCTAATTCGACTTTATCAAAATATTTGTAATCACAGCCGTAATCAACATCTAAGCGATAACAGCACGAATCTTGATTTGGCAGTGAAGTAAGTTTGACATTAACATTATCACAAGGATCACAACAAGGTTCGAGCATGAAACATACTGGTTTAGGCGAGTGGCAACACTTACTCAAGCCTTCAATAGTAGCTAAAGTGTAAATTGTCTCTATCGCTACAACTGGATGATCGCTCACAATTTTAAAACAAATTGTTGTAGTTGCATTAGTCGCTAAAGGAGGCAAATTCCAATACCATCTACCCAATCCATCAGAACTACCAATTTGGCCTGAAGCACCAGGGCAATTTGCATACATATATCCAGCTGGAAGGGCTGCCATTTCAAATCTATATGCATTAAATGCACCCAAGTTTTTCACATCCATACATACACAGTAACCATAATCATCTTCAGGATCACAACTAACTTTGATGTTTGTGATGGCAAAACAGGTGTCTTTTTTAACTGGAGGTGGACAATTTGTAACAAGAGTATCAAAGCAATTGATATTTGTTGAGTCTTTTGTCCATGAAATTAATATGGATTGGGGTGACGTTGCACTTAGTGATGTTTCAGCTAAACAAATCGTGGCTATATTTGAATTCAAACCTAATGGAATTCCGCCAGAATGCTCGATACAATTTGATCCACTATACGTAAAACCACTACCTGTACTTACACTGATAGTATTTATTAACCAATCAGGCGTCAACATATCAATACATACGCCATCAGTCGCTGCAGGGCCTTGACCATTGTTGACGTTGAGTGAGTAGCAGCATTTGCCTTCAGGCATTGTTACTGGGATAAGGGAAGTAGCCAATCCTTGACAAGAATTTTCGCAGCATAGGATAACTATATTATAGCTTTTAGAAATTGAGTTTCCACAATCATCTGTGGCTGTCCATGTTCTTGTTATAGTTTTGGGGCAACCACCCATAGCGATAGAAGATATTTCTGAAAATACAACATCTACATTTCCATCACAATTATCTGATGCACTTACGAATGGGTTACTAGGAACTGGTGCATTACAAGTCAAAGTAATATCTAATGGTACACCAACTAAAACAGGTATTGAATTGTCTGTGATAGTTATTGTCTGTGATTTGCTAGATGAATTGCCACAATCATCTGTAGCTGTCCATGTTCTAATTAAGTTGTAGGTGTGTGGACAAGTGCCATTAACTCTATTTTCAACAAAAGAAAATGTTAAATTCACATCGCAATTATCAGTACCAGATGGAGTTCCAATTGATGGTAATGCACTGCATGATACACTTATATCCTCGGGAATGGAAATAGAAGGTGCAATATCGTCATTAAAATAAATATTTTGGGTACAAGTCGCTATATTGCCACATCCATCATTGGCGCTCCAAACTCTTTGGATGTACCTATCACAACCTGTTCCGATAATATTATCAGTGTAAGTTGGCGTAATACTTTGTTGACAATTGTCCATAATCTGTGGCATTCCTGTCAAACTTGGGAGTGGCTGTTGTTCACAGTTAATCGTAATAAAGGCAGGGCAAGATATAGTAGGTGCAACTTTATCTTCTTTTTTTATCAGTTGAACACAAGTCACTTTTGCTCCTGCTGCATCTGTTGCAGTCCAAGTACGTGTAATGATGCCCGAACATGTCGTCCCTGAAAATTGATCTGAATAGACAATGCTGACATCAGGGCAATTATCAGTAGCGATTGCTTGACCCGTAAGTGCCAAATCATTTTCATTTTGTAAACATGACAAAGTGATATTTGGTGGACATTGTATAGTAGGTACTTGACCATCCAAAACGATTACGTTAAATGTACATGATAATGATGTATTCCCGAAGGCATCAGTTGCAGTGCATGTAATATTTGTAACGCCCACATTAAATTGTGACAATATGTTTTTTATCATATTCCCAGTAGTTGCACCAGTCATGACGCAAGTGCAGGTTGGCGTTGGATCACAATTGTCCGTTACAGTGATGATTGGAGCAAATGTCGCAAAACACTCTCCTGGATTATTAGTCAATTGCACATCATCTGGGCAGATTATCTCTGGTTTGACAAGATCCTCACGCCGACTACCGTTTGATTGGTCAACACCGCAGTACATCCTACCGCATCTGTGACAGTCACGCAAAAAGGAATAGTTCCTGGACCAATTGGAGTTGTATATGGATTGGTAGTACCATTCACACCATCACAACTTATATCCCATTGATAAGAATATGGTCCTGTACCACCTGATGCTATACCAGTGAAAGATGCATTGCTACAGGCATCAACAGATTTATTGACTTGTAGAGCGATATTGCAAGGTGGAGCACAAGGCATTTGTATTTGATAGCTCAAGGATGTACCGGTTCTATCTATGGTAGCTGGCTCAAAAAATGAGGTAAAAGGTAGCGGAAAAGTATCCAATGTCATTGGATTGTTATTTAGCACAACATTCATTGAGTCTGTTAAACAATTATTCAGATTTTCATCTTCGACACAGATGAGTCCATCGTAATTTCCATTTCCAGCCGCATTTCCATTTCTTGAATCGGTGTATATCAATTTACCAAGTGCTAGATTATAATCAATGAAACCATTAGAAAATGCAGTTTCATTTTGATCAAGAACTTTTGCCCAAAGTACTGTAAGTGAATTACCATTGTCTTGAAATTTAAGAACAATTGTTTTATCAATGCCCCCAATTGTAGCTACACCTACTGCATAGATATTATTAGCATTTCCAAAATCTATTTTATTAATTACTTTTAAAAATGGAAGCTTGTAAGAATAATTAAAAGTGCTTCCATTTATTCTTAAAATAATGGCATCTTGTGATCCATCGGAAGTACCACCTGCAAGAATTTGATAAAAACCGCCTGTAGGATTAGTATTGGACAAGCCTGTAGTAAAATAAATTGATTGGTTAAAGGTTCTTCTCTGAATGCTATTCATATTTTTATCAAAGAGAGAGGTAGAACCTGTATTTGATGAATTTGTATCAGTTCTATTGCCAATGGTCATAAATGCCCCATTTTGTCCACCTATAAAAATATCTCTATATAGTTCTTCATTTTGACTTCCTATCTCAAAAATTCTCCCTTCTTTTAAATTGAAGCTATTATCGAAATTTAAAATTAATAAGTCATCAGAATCACTTCCTGACTGTACTACTCGACTTCCTGTCACATAGTATGGAAAAGAAACATTAGACGGCACAGGATTTTCATACATTTTAAAAAACAATTCTCTGAATCCTAGATTATATGTTTTTAGTATGTTAAATGCCCCAGTATTAGTATCACACACTCCCACTAAACAATTATTATCAAATGAATTTGAATTTGATCCATAACTACCAACCAGCATTAAATTTCCATCTTGATTGACGATGACATCATTCCAATTTGCCTCATCTTGGGTCTCGTTACTCCATAGATGATTGCCATTCATGTCAAGCTTTGTCACAGTAGCCTTTGTACCATTTTTCCCTAATAAATAAAAGTTGTTTTGGTGAAAAATAGCCTTCCCAAATCGATTATCACCAGTATTTCCTATAAGTTTTGAAAGTTTTGGGCATAAATTGTAGGAAAACTAAAAAATAACAATACAATAAAAATTACATTTCTCATAACGGGTTGGTTGTTTTGTTTTAAAAATAGGTTCAAAAAGTGTAAAAAAATAATTCCATATCAAACCATAAACTTGCCTTTCAATCAACAAAAGTAAACGTCATCATTATTCCTATTAGATATTTTAGTATTACGTTCATAAAATGAACATGATCGGTATCAAAAATAAGAGGAACGGTCAAATCTCCATTGATGGATAGATTTATTAATAAGAAAATAAGATATCAGTTACACTAAGATTGTATTTAAATATCTACTTTTGTCAATAGGTTAAGACCTTTGTCTCAATGTTAAATTGTTTATGACTTCGATGAGAGAATCATTTAAATAATTATCGCAAAGGTATATGCTGTAAAAATTTGTCACAACTGTGAAAAATCGCAGTTCTTTATTTTTGTTTTAAATTCGCATTGCATGGAATACAATATACCGGAAAACTTATTCTACACCAATTATTTGGTCACAGATACGCCTGCTGACATAAATGATGATCAGTATGTTTATTATGACAAAACGATACCCAGATTTCCTGATGAAGCTATATACATTTATTCTGTTGCACAAAAAAAAATGATTTACACCAAAGGATGGGAAGAAGTCTTAGGATATAAAGATGGTGAAATAACCCTAAAGAAAGTGCTATTTACCACTACTGAAGAATATGCTCGTTTTTCAAATGATTTGAATGAAAATGCGATTAAATTTATCATGAATCATCCTGAAGATTTGGAACAATACAGTTTCGTAATAGAATTGAAAAAAATAAGAAAAGACGGCTCTATTGTACCTTTGATTTGCCGTGTTGGGGTTTTAAAGGTAGAGCATGGAAAACCAAGTTTATTAATCGGAAGATTTCAAATTAATAAAAATATACGATTAGGTAAAATCATGTACTATGCAGCCTATGGTCCCCAAAAATATCAATTTGAAGAATATCTCAATAAAAAGTTATTTAATTATTTCGCTATCACTTACAAGGAGAAAGAAGCTTTAGAAATGGTTACTCAAGGTCTTTCCTTTAAAGAAATAGCTCATCAACTAAACGTGTCCCAATCAGCAATTGAAAAAAGGATATTACCTTTATACAAAAAATTTAATGTCAAAAGTTTGCCTCACCTGATCAGTTTTGCATATGAAAATTTAATTTTAACCCAAAAGTAAAACTTTGCAACTTAATTAAGGTAGATTGCAGTTATATTTGCTTGATTAATACCTAGTTGTTCAAGCATGGTGACCCAATTTTCAGAACCATATGTTATACCTAAAACCCAAATTGAGTTCTTATTTTTAAAATGTCCAACAAATTGTTTCGCTTTTAATCTTTCTAAAACTATTTCAGGTGTTATGATTTCAGCCCCATTCAAACAATCATAGGATACATCATCAATAACCAACAATTCAGATTCATACCATGGCCAAAGACTGGTTTTATCAAAATTTTCAGGTGATGTCTGATTGCTTAATAACTTAATCAGTGTTGTATAATAACAAGCATGGTGTTTTATAGAACACTCATTAGCTATACTTACAGCTAAACGGGTTTTTATATTTTGGTGATTTCCAAAAATTATAATACAAGAATTTGTCGTGTTTTTATTGTTGATGAATTGAAGTATTTTTTGTAGATCAGAATCATCAATTTTATAATCCCATTGACTTAACCTTAACTGAAAAGGATAACATGCATTCTGTTGGAACATCTTTGTCTTGTACCAATAATAAATAGGGTATGACAAAATCAATAAAATGATCAGCGCAATCCATTGCAGCATAGTATTTTCGGATAATAAACTAGTAGAAAATGCTCCTAAACTGAAAAATAGTACATCTGTAGCTGTATCAAAAGCAATATGTAACCATGCAGGTTTAAATGGCTTTTGTGCTTCAGATTTTTTCAATAACGGCCTAAAAAGTTATATAATTCAAATACTATAACTACCCCGACCACAATCAAAGGAGCTGTTAAAATTGGTTTTTCAAAATATGACTTAAATCCAAAGTATATGATAACGGTAAGTATATAACCTATTCCAAAATGACCGAATTGATTGGCCAGCCATGCATAGGTCAAAGTAATGCCTCTGTGGGAATCCTTTCCAATGAGGTCAGCTTTTAGCTGCGCCCACATGTTTTTATAAGTTATTTGATACATGTTCAATTGATTTAACAAATAAAAATTCTAATAAGCTAGTGTCACTATTTGCAAAAACTCTGCCTTTCTTCTGGCACTATCTGCTGTAGCTACAATATCCAACTCTGGAAATTCTTCTTTGAGTTTCATATGTAGAACTTCTCGAGGTTTTGCTTCATCATCTATGATAATAACTTTATACATAGTTAAATTTTAATAAAATGCTATCGTAATTATTTTGTTAAAACAAATTCTGTGCAATTATATCTCTGAAACACTTGCACTATGTACATGACAAAAAAACAAGTAGCCAATGATAAACGTTTGATTATGTGATAAATAAAACCAAAACATCATGGCTACTCAGGGTAAAGTTAAAGAACTTACCGGAGAACTGATGAAGAACCTAAGCACATTAACAAAACCAAGGATAGATCTTATAGGATTATTTATTCTTGCCATTGTACAAGTTACCAGTGTAAACCTCGCCAAGATAGCCTTGGCGATGGATACGAAAAGTAAAACGGGAAGCAATTACCGACGATTGCAGCGATTTATTAAAGAGATAAACTGGACCAACACATCTCTGATACAGATGATTTTAAAGTGGTTAAAACTGGACGACGGGCCATATACCTTACTGATAGATCGTACCAATTGGGAGTTTGGGAAGAAGAAAATTAATATCCTGATGATATCAGTTTTATACGAAGGATATAGTGTTCCATTGGGTTGGTCACTGTTGAATAAAAAAGGTAATAGCAATCAAGGTGATCGATGGGATTTACTGAATAAAATCATTGACAAGGTAGGTGCGGGTAAAATAAAGTATATCATTGGCGACAGGGAATTTGGCGGTGTCTGTTGGTATAACTATTTGAACGACAATGGTATAACCTTCGTCATTCGAATAAAAGAAAATCAAAAAGTGTACCATGATAGTCAAAAGATATCCGTAAAGAACATAGTAAAATCAAACTCCAGAAAAGGCAAACATTCCAATAATAAAAAATATAAATATGGTAAATTGGAAGTTTATGTTAGTGGATTTAGGTTTAAAAATGATAAAAATAAATCGGAATACCTGATCATTTTGTCACAAGAAAAGATAACGGATGTGACAGTAGTTTACGGCCAGAGATGGCAGATAGAAAGTATGTTTAAAAATATGAAATCGAATGGTTTTCACATGGAGGATACACACTTGCAAAAAGATTCAAGAATAGAAACTCTGATTGGTTTGATCGCATTAAGCTATTCATGGATGCTGATAACAGGATTGATGATTAAGAAAAAAAATCCTGAAATTTTCATCTGCAAAGCGCATGGAAGGCCATCAAAAAGTGTTTTCAAAGCAGGACTCGAATTCATAATGAGGGCTCTATATACCAATAATAGTAGAGATTTTGCACGAGCCATCAAATTTTGTCATGTACATAGACACTGCAAATATAAACTTTGTATTATGAAGTAACAAAATAACTTGTGTTATATTTTGTACTATGTATCAAGAAAGCTTGCGAATTGCACTATATTGTCAAAAATTTAATGTTTTATTGTGGTCTCATAAAATACATTGACAGCTAAAATGTAGCTAGATTATTAAATATTGTACCAAACCATTATGACTGAAAACAGAAAATATATCTTTACTTCAGGTCGACTTGGATTCAGAAATTGGATATTGTCGGACATTGATCCATTGCATGAAATAAATTCTGACGAAAAAACAATGGAATTTTTTCCAAGTATTTTGACAAGGACACAGACCATTGAATTTGTCGAACGTATGCAGAAGCAATTTGAAGATAAAGGTTTTTGTTATTTTGCTGTGGACAAACTTGAAACCAACCAATTTATAGGATTTATCGGGCTTTCCGAATAAACTTACCAAGCTGATTTTACGCCATGTATTGACATCGGTTGGAGAATAAGTCGCAATGAATGGAATCAAGGCTATGCAACAGAAGGTGCAAAAAGATGCCTGGATTATGCATTACTCACTTTAAAACTTGAGCATGTATATTCCATTGCCCCAAAGATAAATATTAAATCAGAACACATTATGCAAAAAATTGGTCTCAAAAAACAATGTGAATTTGAACATCCTTTACTGGTCAACCATAAACGGCTAATAACTTGTGTCTTGTACAAAAACGAATGAAACGGCTTTGGATAATGAATGTTTGAAATACCTCTCAATATCTACCGTTTTCACAAAAAACTACTCTAAAAAAATACAGGATAAACAAAAAGATAATTTGAATGTTATTACTTTCTTTGTGCTTATGAAGCTTTTTTCATTTTTTATGGCTATCTATGTTTTGACACTGACATTGGTGCCATGCAAGGATGCGCATCATAATTGTGTAGAATACAAAACAAAATCAGAAATAACACAAAATAACGACCATAATCAGGAACATCACGATGCATGTTCGCCTTTTTGTTTTTGCACTTGTTGCAATACGAATTTAGTCTTAAACTTTATGGCTCCATTCAAATTGAAAGAGCCTATAGCCTTACAAGCGAGAAAAAACTTATCCAATTACGATTTCAGCTTCAATTCAAATTTCTTTTTAGGCATTTGGCAACCGCCAAAGATACTTTGTTAATGTCTCCTGCAAATGTATAATGTTTATTTATTCAACACTTTGAGTAAATACTAAGTCGCATTATAATATTCGTATCTGTATATTCACAACTTTCAGGTTGTCAATATATTATCATTAATAATAAAATCTAAAAGACGTGTTAGATAACATCATAAAATTCAGTATTCAGAACAAGCTCATTATTGGCATATTGACATTAGGTCTGGTCATATGGGGAAGTTGGAGTGCGACAAAATTACCAATCGACGCCTTACCTGATATTACAAATAATCAGGTTCAAATTATAACTACTTGCCCTTCATTGGCGTGTCAGGAGGTAGAACAGTTGGTGACTTTTCCTATAGAACAATCATTGGCCAATATTCCAAATATCGAAGAAACCAGAAGTATTTCCAGATTTGGGCTTTCAGTTATAACTGTAGTTTTCAAAGACAATGTAGATATTTACTTTGCTCGACAACTCATCAATGAAAAGCTGAAAGAAGCAACAGAAAAAATTCCTAAAGATGTGGGTATCCCCGAATTGGCACCTGTTAGTACCGGACTTGGTGAAGTATATCAATATATTATTCACCCTAAGAAAGAAAGTGTAGGTAAATACAATGCGAAAGATTTGAGGACGATGCAAGATTGGATCGTGGCTAGGCAACTCAATGGGACGCCAGGAATCGCTGAAGTTAATAGTTTTGGTGGAGAACTAAAACAGTATGAAGTTGCCGTAAATCCCAACCGATTAAAGGCAATGGATGTTAGTATTCCCGATATTTTTAAAGCACTTGAATCAAATAACCAAAACACTGGTGGTGCATATATTGATAAAAAACCTAACGCTTATTTCATCAGAGGGATAGGCTTGGTTACTTCAATAGAAGATATCAATAATATAGCAGTAAAAACCAGAGGTAATGTGCCTGTTTTTATAAAAGATATTGCAGATGTAGGTTTTGGATATGCTACTCGATATGGTGCACTTACTTTCAATGGTAAGGTCGATGCTGTCGGTGGTGTAGTTATGATGTTGAAAGGAGAAAACAGTAATGAGGTAGTCAAACGAATTAAAGCAAAAATCCCAATCATCCAACATTCGCTACCTGATGATATCTTGATCGAACCATATTTAGATAGAACCGAATTGGTGAGTAGGGCTATTGGAACTGTAGAAAAAAACTTGATTGAAGGTGCATTAATTGTTATCTTTGTATTAGTACTTTTTCTCGGTAATCTCCGAGCAGGACTAATCGTAGCATCTGCAATACCTTTGGCTATGTTATTTGCATTGGGGCTCATGAACCTGTTTGGCGTAAGCGCCAACCTAATGAGCTTAGGTGCCATAGATTTTGGATTGATAGTTGACGGTGCTGTTATCGTCGTAGAAGCCACTTTACACCATTTAGGATTAAGAAAAACGGTAGGCAAACTTACTCAACAAGAAATGGATGAAGAGGTATTTGTTTCAGCTTCTAAAATTCGAAATAGTGCAGCCTTTGGGGAAATTATTATCCTGATTGTGTACGTTCCGATTCTTACTTTAGTAGGAATCGAAGGTAAAATGTTTGGCCCAATGGCTCAAACCGTAGGATTTGCAATATTGGGTGCTTTAATCCTTTCTCTTACCTATATTCCAATGATGTCTGCTTTGCTTCTGTCTAAAAACCTGCAAAATAAGCACAACTTCTCTGAGAAAATGATGAACTTTTTTCAGTCGGTGTATCAGCCATTATTAGAGAAAGCTATTGGTATAAAGTATTGGTTAGTTGGCATGACCTTGAGCATTTTTGCTATTGCTGTATTTGTCTTTAGTCGTATGGGTGGTGAGTTTATACCTACTTTGGTAGAAGGTGATTTCGCATTTCATTGTATTTTGCCACAGGGTAGTTCACTAAGCCAAAGTATCGAAACATCTATGCATGCAAGTCGGATTATCAAACAATTCGATGAAGTAAAAATGGTAGTAGGGAAGACAGGTAGTGCAGAAGTACCTACAGACCCAATGCCTCCTGAAGCTTCGGATATGATGATAATCTTGAAGCCACAAGAAGAATGGAAAGTTGACAAATCTTATGAAGAATTGGCAAACGAAATTTATGAAAAATTACAAGTAATCCCTGGTATCTTTTTTGAAAAAAACCAACCGATACAAATGAGATTTAATGAATTGATGACAGGTATTCGCCAAGATGTAGCTGTTAAAATATTTGGTGAGAATCTCGATACACTTTTGCAATATTCCAATGAAGTAAGTAAAGTCGTGCAAAGTGTGAAGGGCACAACTGCGCCCCAAGTAGAACGTATAAGTGGCTTGCCGCAAATAAATATCGAATATAACAGAGTAAGAATGGCAAACTATGGATTGACCATCAAAGAAGTAAATGACATTGTAAGCACGGCCTTTGCTGGCAAAAGCACAGGCGTAGTGTATGAAAATGAGCGAAAATTTGATTTGGTTGTTCGTCTCGATAGTGCTTACAGAAATAACATAGAAGATGTCAGCAACCTAGTGATTCCTACTAATTCGGGTACACAGATTCCTTTATCTCAGATAGCCAATATCAATAAAAAGTTAGGTCCTGCTCAAATAAGTCGAGAAGCTGGTAAGCGAAGGATTGTGATAGGATTTAATGTGAAAGATAGAGATGTACAGAGTGTGGTCGAAGAGATACAAACAAAACTGAATGCACAAGTATCGTTGCCAAGTGGTTATTATTTTACATATGGTGGCACATTTGAAAATTTACAAAAAGCAAGTAGCCGATTGATGATTGCGGTACCCGTGTCTTTATTGCTAATATTTATCTTGCTATTTTTTACATTCAACAGCATCAAACATGCCAGTTTAATTTTTACTGCCATACCAATGAGTGCCATTGGCGGTGTGTTTGCATTATTATTGCGAGGAATGCCATTTAGTATCAGCGCAGGTATTGGTTTTATAGCATTGTTTGGTGTAGCTGTTTTGAATGGAATTGTACTTATCGGTACGTTCAATCAATTAGAAAAAGAAGGCTGGACCGATATCTTACAGCGAGTCATAGAAGGAACAAAAATACGATTAAGACCGGTTTTGATGACTGCGGCCGTAGCAAGTTTTGGATTTTTACCTATGGCATTAAGCAATAGTGCAGGAGCGGAGGTACAAAAGCCTCTAGCAACAGTAGTCATTGGTGGTTTGGTTTCCGCTACATTTTTGACCCTGTTTGTATTACCGCTACTTTACATTATTTTTAATTCAACAATACATCTTAAATTTCCACCAAAATTGAAACCTAAAATATTGAGTATCATTATTGTTCTCTTATTGATTGGTACCAATGCAAATACCCAAACCAGATCGATAACAAATGTAGAAGAGGCAATACAAATTGCCATACAAAATAATCAATCTATTAAGGCACAAGATTTTAATATTGAAGCAACTGAAAGTTTAAGAAACACAGCTTATGAATTGCCTAAATTGGATTTTAATATGCAGCTAGGACAATTTAATAGTATCAAGTTTGACAATGCTTTTCAGCTTTCGCAAACTATTCCATTTCCTACAATTTTCGGTGCAAAAAAAAGCCTTGATCAACGCCGAAATTAAGGCCGCACAAAATCAAAAGGAACTCAATATTTATGAATTGAAGAATCAAGTGCGCACGCTTTATTGCCAAATTGCATATTTGCAACACAATCAGGAAAAATTGGATGGTTTGGACAGTTTGTATGCAGCATTTGTGAATATAGCCAAACTCAGGTATAAAACTGGTGATACCAAAAAAATAGAAGTAAGTACAGCTGAAACCAAAAGGGGCGAGGTCAACTTAATCGCACGTCAAAATGAAGTTTATTTACAAAGTGCTTACACACGTTTACAAGCATTATTAAATATTCCTGATAGCCTGATTATCCGAACTGGTACTGCTTATACACCCTTGCAAGTACAAATACTTATTGATAGTAGTCGAATAGCCGATCACCCTATTTTGCAATCTTTGTATCAAAGAATGATAGTTGCTGAGCAGACAAAAAAAGTTGAAAAAGCACAGGGATTACCAGATTTCAAAATTGGGTACAATAATCAATCTTTGATTGGGTATCAAACTCTTGATGGTGTAGATACATATTTTGATGGAAGTAAAAGATTTAGTGTCGTGAATATTGGACTTGCGATTCCAATAACATATGGCGTTACAAAAGCAAAATTGAAATCTTTGGATTTTCAAAAACAGAGTCTGAAAACGCAAGCAGAACAACAAACTATTTTGTTAAATGCACAATTGCAAAGTGCTATAACGCAATACCGTCAAGATATTCTACAGTATGAGTACTATAGAACACAAGCATTGCCCAATACCGATGAAATAGTAAAGTCTGCACAGCTGGGCTACCGTACAGGTGATATTAGTTATATTGAATATTTGTATGCCATTCAAACGGCTACAGATGTACAATTAAACTATTTGAAAAGTATTCAGCAAATAAATCAAACCATAGTAAACATAAATTCATTAATCAATAAATAGTTAGCAATGATATATTCAATTATAAATACAATAAATTCAACAACTTTGTCGAGATTCGTGTCAATAAATCTTGTGGTATTAACATGTATATTTTCATCGTGTCACAGCCATAAAGAAGGCGATAACCACAACCATGATAATCCAGAAACATCAGGAGAAATCGAACAAGAAACATCTCAAATAGAAGCACCGGCTACCATTGCATCGCTTACTGCCGAACAAATAAAAGCAGTAGGAATTACCCTAGGAAAAGTTGAAAAGAAACAACTTACTTCGACCATTAAAGCCAATGGTTTTCTAAAGGTGCCCAATAACAATAAAGGCAATGTTACTTCTTTGTACGGCGGAGTTATAAAAACCTTGAAGGTTCAAATCGGAAGTTATGTTAAAAAAGGACAAGTGATAGCGACGATTGCCAATCCTCAATTTATTCAAATACAAGAAGAATTTTTAACTATTAATACAAAGATTACCTTGGCAGAACAAGAAATGCAAAGACAAAAAGAGCTATATGAAGGCAGTGCAGGTGCAAAAAAGAACTTGCAAAATGCAGATGCTGAGTTGAAAACATTACAAACTCGTAGGGCCTCTTTACAGCAACAAATCCAATTGATGGGAATCTCCCCAAATAATGTATCAAATGCAAATCTCCAGTCAGCATTAAAGGTGACTAGTCCGATAGATGGAACGGTAAGCAATATTATAGTGAAAATAGGTAGCTATGTTGACGCATCCACACCTATTGCAGAAATAGTAGATAATGGTGCTTTGCATTTAGATTTGAATGTATTCGAAAAGGATTTGCCATTACTTAAAGTGGGGCAAACCATCCACTTTACACTAACCAATAATCCAATAAATGAGTATGATGCACAAGTATTTAGTATTGGTTCAGCCTTTGAAAACGAAAGTAAAACGATACCGATACATTGTAATGTCAAGGGCAACAAAATAGGTTTAATCGATGGTATGAATATATCTGCCATAGTAAGTCTGGATAATGTCACCACGCCGTCTGTACCTAATGATGCTATAGTTGAAGCAGATGGTAAATGTTTTATTTTTATAGTAACTGATAAAGAACCTGAAGTCCATCATGAAGATGAAAGCGAAACATCGCATGAGCACGATGATGACCATAATCCAGACGATGATGACCACCAGGGTAATAAATTGCCTACTACTAATTTTGAAAAAATAGAAGTTTTAAAAGGCGTTACCAATATGGGATATACAGCAATCACCACTATAACCGAAATTCCGAAAGGTGCAGAAATAGTTACCAATGGTGCTTTTTTTATCAATGCCAAATTGAGTAATACTGGCGGTCATGAACATTAATCCTTGATTATGCATTATTAATCCAAGAAGAAGTTAAATTCCAATAAACCAGCGGTTTAGGGTCTAAATAGAGTTATTGGTGAATATCTCAAGTTAAATTTAAAAATTATTAAATTCCAACAAAAATGGAACATAAGCACACATATGATGCACAAGGCCGACAACTTTGCTGTCTTCAGGAAGAAAAAATATATACCAATGCTGGTGCAAAAGATTTGTTAATCGCTAAGCATGAAGAAGATGGTTGCTGCAGTACAGAGACATCATTGAAACTAAAGACCAGTGAAGCTGAACATACAGATGAAGACGGACATGACCATTCAAGTAGTCAAACAAGTATTTTTACAATGTTTTTGCCGGCCATTATTTCACTTGTATTGTTATTTTTTGCCATTGGGTTTGACCATTATTTTCCACAATCGTGGTTTGTAGGTTGGATCAGAGTGGCTTGGTACGTTCTGGCATATGTACCGGTTGGTTTTCCAGTTTTGAGAGAAGCTGTAGAAAGTATTAGCAAAGGTGAAGTGTTTTCTGAGTTTTTATTAATGTCTATTGCTACGATTGGTGCGTTTGCAATTGGAGAATTTCCTGAAGGTGTGGCCGTCATGTTGTTTTACGCTATTGGAGAAGTGTTTCAGACATTAGCCGTAAAAAGAGCTAAAGCCAATATCAAATCACTGCTGGATCAGCGACCCGACGAAGTGACCATTTTGTTCGATAACGGATCTAAAACCGTCAAGGCAGAAAGTGTCCAGATTGGCGAAATTATCCAACTAAAATCTGGTGAAAAATTAGGATTAGATGGTATTTTGATTACTGACAAAGCGTCTTTCAATACTGCGGCACTTACAGGCGAAAGTAGGCCAGATACGAAATCCCAGGGCGAAACGGTGTTGGCCGGAATGATAAATTTAAATACCATCTCGCAGGTAAAGGTAACAGCTACATACAAAGATAGCAAGTTGAGTAAAATTTTAGAAATGGTGCAAAATGCGACGGCTCAAAAAGCGCCAACCGAACTATTTATCAGAAAGTTTGCCAAAGTGTATACACCAATTGTCGTATTATTAGCTATGATGATTTGTGTGATTCCATACTTCTTTGTTTCAGAATATGAATTCAGCCATTGGCTATATAGAGCTTTGGTTTTTTGGTTATTTCGTGTCCTTGTGCCTTGGTTATTTCTATACCGTTGGGATATTTTGGTGGGATTGGTGCAGCCAGTAGAAATGGGATTTTGTTTAAAGGCAGCAATTTTCTCGACATCATCGCCAATATCCAAAACGTGGTTATGGATAAAACAGGCACATTGACTGAAGGCGTTTTTAAAGTAAAGGAAGATATTCTAGATCCTGAATATGATAGAGATAGCATATTGAGTATGGTCAATGTATTGGAAAGCCATAGCACACATCCTGTGGCAACAGCAATTCATAATTTTGTTGGCAAGATTGATCATTCGATACCAATAAAAGACATTGAAGAGCTGCCAGGTCATGGATTGAAAGCAATAGTGAATGGCAAAGAATTATTAGTAGGCAATTTTAAATTAATGGATAAAAATAGCATCACCTATGATCTCGATACTTCTACCATTGTCTATACCATTATTGCTATTGCCTATGATAATAAGTATGTCGGATATATAACCATCGCCGATCGTATCAAGGAAGATGCCCAAAAATCTATAAATAATCTGAATGCAATGCATGTAAAAACTACAATGCTTAGTGGAGATAAAAATTCCGTTGTGCAATATGTAGCTCAAAATCTTGGAATTACACAAGCTTTTGGAGATTTATTGCCAGAAGACAAGGTAAATAAGGTAAAGGAAATCATTGCCAAAAATGAAACTGTAGCCTTCGTAGGTGATGGATTAAACGATGCGCCTGTGGTAGCGCTAAGTCATGTGGGAATTGCGATGGGCGGACTTGGTAGCGATGCCACCATAGAGACCGCTGATGTAGTCATTCAGGATGATATGCCATCGCGAATTCCAATGGCTATCAATATCGGTAAACAAACCAAAAGAATTGTATGGCAAAATATCTCTCTAGCATTTATTGTGAAGGTTGTGGTTTTAATCCTTGGAGCTGGCGGGCTTGCTACGATGTGGGAAGCAGTTTTTGCGGATGTTGGTGTCGCTTTATTAGCCATCTTGAATGCAGTAAGAATCCAAAAAATGAAATTTGATGCATGATAGCATGCCTAGGTTACGTATTGACAAATGTAACAGAAAGGCGCTTTTATTGACAAAAAGTATATCAATACGTACCAAAATTCGTATTTTTGGGACAAATAAAAAGAATATGGGACAAGATGTACCACATTTTCAATTGGAAAAGCTTCCACCTTTAAGAGAAAAAGTGGAAACCATTGAAATTCTTAGGCAAACAAATAAGTCCACTGCTGCTTTGGCTGAGTTAAAAGGAATAGCTAAAACCATTCCAAATCAAGCCATGCTAATTAACGCCATTGTTTTACAAGAGGCAAAAGATAGTTCTGAAATTGAAAATATTATTACTACACAAGATGAGCTTTATAAGGCATTGACAATCAATAAATCGCAAATTTCCCCTGAGACGAAGGAAGTTGTTAATTATCGTACGGCCATATTTCAAGGTTTCGACCTTATTAAAAAACAAGGATTCTTAAGAGCAAACGACATTGTGCTTATCCAACAAGCTCTAATAGACAATAATGCTGGAATCAGAAGCGTACCTGGGACAGTGTTGAAAAATGATACCACCGGAGAAATAGTATATACACCACCGCAACAAAAAGCTGAGATACTAGACTTGTTGTCCAATTTTATTCACCACTTTAATCTCCAAGATGATTTGTCTCCACTTATAAACTTAGCAATACTCCATTATCAGTTTGAGAGTATTCACCCTTTTTATGATGGGAATGGAAGAACAGGTAGAATTTTAAATATTCTGTATTTAATTTTAAATGATTTGATTGATGTACCAATTTTATATCTAAGCTCATATATAATTGCCAATAAACCAGAGTATTACCGACTATTAAATCGTACAAATCGGTATGGACAATGGGAAGAATGGATATTATTTATGCTCAAAGCTGTTGAATATACATCAAAAGACACGATCACTAAGATTACAAATATCAAGGACCAGTTGGATTCAACCATTATTCAAGTCCAAGAAAAAGCACCAAAAATCTATAGAAAAGACCTTGTTGAATTATTATTTGAGCAACCTTATTCGAAAATTGAATTTCTTGTAAATAAATTAGGTGTAGAACGAAAGGCGGCTTCCAGATATTTAAGAGAATTAGAGCATATTGGTGTGGTAGAATCTCAAAAAATTGGTAGGGAAACATTGTATATAAATAAGGCATTAATTGAAATATTGAAACATTAATTGGCAAATGCTTACTTTACATTGACAAACACTTATCTGAAATTATTGGGCAGTTATAGGTATGCTTTGTATATTTGACATATGATAAATATCACACCATAATATTTTGTTAAGCTTATATTGCATTGTAATAATTTTTATATCTTTGCAATTTGAATTTAGTCTAAATAACAAATAGTGAACTTGCCCAAAACATTAGACAGTCTTCAACCAGGTCAATCGGCCTATGTTTCTGTTTTGAACGAAAATAAATTTACCTGCAAGCTGATGAATCTCGGTATCATGCCGAAAACTAAAGTTACCATGGTCAGAAAATCACCCTTCGGTGGCGCATTTTACATCAAGATAGATAATATCCAGATGGCTATGCGCGAAAGCGAAGCTAATACTATTTTTATCCAGGATATCGTATGACACACAAAACCGGATTGCCTGTCGTAGCCGTTTTGGGCAATCCCAATTCAGGAAAGTCATCCCTTTTTAATTATCTGACAGGAATGAGACAGGATGTGTCTAATTTTCCAGGTGTCACCGTAGATAAAAAGAATGCATCTATGGTACTACCAAGTGGCAAGAGCATCCAGATTATTGATTTTCCTGGTACTTACAGCGTTTTCCCAAATTCAGCCGAAGAGAAATTGGTTATCAATACAATCACAAATCCAAGTGATCCAAATTTTCCAGATGCGGTACTCTATGTGGCCGATGTGACACAACTCGATAGACATCTACTTTTTGCTACTCAAATCCGTGATTTAGGCTTCCCGATGGTGTTGATATTGAATATGGTTGATATAGCTGAAACTTCAGGTATAAAAATCAACCAAGAAGTACTCGAAAACTATTTGGGCTGCAAGGTGATTCTCACATCGGTACGTACAGAAAAGGGAATGAATGAAATCATGCCAGCGCTCGATATCATGCTTGCAAACAATATGCGACCTGATCACACTTTATACCAGCTTTCTGATAAGGAAAATACAGTAGCTGCTGCTGTTGCGGCAATGCTCGAAACGACCAATCTGTATAGAGCAAAACTCATCGCACATCATGTGGAATGGCTCAGCTATCTAAGTCCCACCCAAAAGGATGCGATTATAAAAATAAACAAGGCAGAAGATTTTAATGATATTCGGTATCAGGTGCTGGAGACGATGAACAGATTTGGACATCATTCGCCGATTGTGAATAAAACGACCGCAAAATGTCCTACATCTGGCAAGACATGGACGGACAAAATTGATAATTGGATCACACATAAAATCTGGGGACCCATCATTTTCTTTACCATCATGTTGATCGTCTTCCAATCCATTTATAGTTGGGCAGAATTACCGATGGAATGGATAGAACAAGGATTTGCGATGGCTGGTTCTTTTTTAAATGATCATCTGCAAGACAGCTGGTGGAGCGACTTGCTTATAAATGGAGTCTTGGCAGGCTTAGGTGGCGTTTTGGTCTTCGTTCCACAGATTACTATTCTTTTTCTATTGATTGCATTGCTCGAAGAATCAGGTTATATGAGTAGAGTAGTGTACATGTTTGATTCTATCATGCAGCATTTAGGTATGAATGGACGGAGCATGGTATCATTGATATCAAGTGGAGCCTGTGCCATTCCAGCTATAATGGCTACACGTACCATCAGCAATCAAAAAGAAAGGCTCATCACCATTCTCGTCAGTCCGCTTATTAGTTGTTCTGCGAGATTGCCAGTATATGCAGTATTGATCGGCTTTGTAGTGCCAGATGTCAAAATATGGAACGTCATCAATTTGCAAGGACTTGCCTTTATGGGCTTATATCTTCTGGGTATCATTGGAGTCATAGTGTCATCTTTGTTTTTCAAAACAATATTGAAATCGGAATCAACCTCATACCTAATGATTGAGTTGCCAAATTATAAGCCGCCAATCTGGAAGAATGTATTTTTGTTGGTAAAAGAAAAAGTATTATCCTTTATCATTGGAGCTGGCAAAATCATTCTGCTGATCTCTATGATTCTTTGGTTTCTGGCTAGTTATGGACCTGGAGAAAAGATGCAACAAAGCGTAGTAAGTGCTGAAAAATATAGTATCGAAAATGGGCTAAATGATGATGAAAAAAGCCATCTAATCGCATCTTATAAGCTCGAATCGTCCTATATCGGCCATTTGGGCAAGTTTATTGAACCAGCGATCAAGCCTTTGGGATTCGATTGGAAAATAGGAATAGCTTTGCTTACATCATTTGCTGCACGCGAAGTATTTGTAGGCACAATGGCGACGATTTACAGCGTAGGAAATGACAGCGACGAGATGACCATCAGACAAAAAATGACAGCTGAAATGCGGCCTGGTACAAATATTAAGATTTATAATCCCGCTTCAGCTTTGTCACTGCTTGTATTTTATGTATTTGCTATGCAATGTATGAGTACTTTGGCTATTACCAGAAAGGAAACCAATACTTGGAAATGGTCGATTGTGCAGTTTTCATACATGGGAATTCTAGCGTATTTAGGTGCATTTACGGTATATCATCTGCTATCATAATATTTTTGAAAATGTTTTGACAAGCAAAGCCGGCATAATCAACGCAATTATTATTACTTTTGTGGCTCATTCTATTGAGAATGACATACCATCTTAATTCCAGTTCATGAGTGACTCAATAAAACACGAGTGTGGTCTAGCATTGATCCGATTACTCAAGCCTCTTGATTATTATCATAAAAAATATGGCACAGCGCTGTATGGGCTTAACAAAATGAATCTGCTTCTTCAAAAACAACGCAATCGAGGACAGGATGGAGCAGGACTGGTCACTATAAAATTGGACACACCACCAGGCACGAGATTTATTAGTAGAAAAAGGAGCAATAGCCCTCAATATCTCAAAGATTTGTTTGACAATATTTTTGCCAATTTTCAAGATTTGTCTAAGGAACAATTTAATGATCCCCAATGGCTCAAGGATAATAAGCCTTATATTGGTGAATTGCTCTTGGGACATCTCAGATACGGTACACATGGCGCCAATACAATCGAAACAGTACATCCATTCCTACGTCAAAACAATTGGATTACCCGCAATCTGGTCCTCGCTGGCAATTTTAATCTAACCAATGTCGATGAATTGTTTGCTGAGTTATTGTCATTTGGGCAATATCCAAAAGAGAAATCTGACACCGTTACCGTGCTTGAAAAGATTGGTCATTTTTTAGATGATGAAGTTCAAAGATTATTTAATTGGTTCAAATCACAAGGATTTACAAATCTGGAAATAAATAATATGATTGCTGATCATCTTGATGTTCAGCGACTTCTGCTCAGAGCATCCAGAAAATTTGATGGTGGTTATGTCATGGCAGGTCTCATTGGACATGGTGATGCATTTGTTTTCAGAGATCCTGCGGGCATTCGACCTGCATTTTATTATCAAGATGACGAGATTGTTGTCGTTGCTTCCGAAAGACCGGCTATCCAGACAAGCCTCAACATTCGGTTCAATCAGGTGAAAGAACTTCAACCCGGGCATGCGCTTATAATTAAGAAAAATGGGCTGGTATCAGAAGAGTTGGTCAAAGAACCGACAAAACCAACACCATGTAGTTTTGAAAGGATTTATTTTAGTCGCGGTACGGATAGAGACATTTATCTTGAACGTAAAAAATTGGGTGAACTCTTGGCCGACAAAATTTTGAAGGCTGTAGATTATGATATCGAAAATACAATCTTCTCGTTTATCCCCAATACGGCGGAGGTAGCTTTCTTTGGTATGATCAAAGGACTAGAAGCAAAGCTCAATGACATTAAAAGTAAAAAGATTCTGGAGTTATCACAACAAGGTCTTTTGACAGACGAAGCCTTAGCAAATGTCTTATCATTAGCGGTTAGAGCCGAAAAACTTGCCGTAAAAGATGAAAAATTAAGGACTTTTATAGCCGATGATGCCTCAAGAAATCAAATGGTATCGCATGTATATGATGTTACCTACGGCATAGTACGCAATGAAGTAGATACATTAGTACTGATCGATGATTCTATCGTCCGAGGTACGACACTCAAAGAAAGCATCATCTATATCTTATCTACTTTAAGACCCAAAAAAATCATTATTGTTTCTTCTGCACCACAGATCCGATATCCAGATTGTTACGGTATCGATATGAGCAAGATGAAAGAATTTGTGGCATTTAGGGCTTTAGTTGAACTTTTGGAAGAAGATGGTAAGTCGGACTTGATGATGTTTTGAAATGTTGTTTAGAAGAAGAAAATAAACCTGTTCATGAAATGCAAAATAAGGTACAGTCGCTTTACGCTAATTATACAGATGATCAAATTTCAGCCAAAATTTCCCAATTGGTCACACCTGAAAATATTGCACCAGAAGTGCAAGTGCTTTACCAAAGTATAGAGGATCTGCACAAAGCATGTCCAAATCATAATGGAGATTGGTATTTTCTCTGGCAATTATCCTACACCTGGTGGTATTAGAGTTGTCAATCGTGCCTTTATCAATTATATGAGAAACAACGACGAAAGGGCATATTAATTCCCTTATAGGTGCATTTTCTAGTTTGTAAAGAAGTTTAGAATACTTACGATATGGAATGTAAACCTATCCTGTTGCCTTCTGTATCCAATATCAAGCCCATAAATCCGAATTCCTCGGAGATCGCGGTTTTTGGTACTAAAATACGGCCACCTGCGGCAACTACTTTATCCAAAACAAGCTGAACATCTGGATTGGCATTCAAATAGACCAAACTACCTTTAGTATTTGAAGGTTCATAAAATGATTCGTTAAAAACTATAGCACCAGTAACGTCAGACATCATTTCTGCAACTGGAAACATACGCATTTTCAGCATTGGATTATCCATAGGAATCATCTTGATACCAAGGATTGTTTCATAAAATGCTTGGGCTTTGTCTATATCTGATGTAGGAATCTCAAACCAACTTATCGAACTCATATTTCTATCTAATTTAGATAACAAATATCAGGTTTTTTTCATCAACAAGCAATTTTTCAACTGGAATTTGTCCGAATTATTATGTATTAAATGTATAAAATGTAATTTTGATCATATACAGTTCATACTTAAATCATGAGAAAAAATATTGATTACAATTAATTTTACCTATCAATATGATTGTGGCAATTGAGTTGGTGAAATATTATATTTTTAGCCTGTTCGTAAATGTATATCCATGCAAACCAATAATCAAGAATTTCAACGGCAATTTGATGTACTACAGTCTAAATTTGCTGAGCAATACAGGCAGGTTTTTGAAAATAAATTGGCACCCAAAACCATTGTCGTAATTCCAAGTCTGACTTTGGATCATGAAATCCTTTCAAAAATCAAAGGACATTTCTACTATGAAGAACGCATGTTGTGCATGTTGATGCTTTTGCGGATGCCAGAGACACGAGTCACGTTTGTTACTAGTATTCCTATTTCACCACTTATTATAGATTATTATTTGCACATGTTGCCAGGTATCACACAGCACCATGCAAGGAGCAGGCTCACCTTATTGAGTTGTTATGATTCTGGAAATCTCCCATTAACAAACAAAATTCTGAATCGACCAAGACTTATAAAGCGAATCAGGCAGAGTATTCCAGATTGTGACGCTGCTCACTTGGTTTATTTTAATACGACAGATGCAGAGAAGGAGTTGGCGATTAAGCTCAATATTCCCATGTATGCTTGTGATCCATCCTTTAATTATTTAGGCTCTAAAAGCGGCAGCCGTAGTGTTTTTAAAGAATGTGGTGTGAACTTGCCGCCAGGATATGAAGACTTATATTCTGAGTCTGATCTTTTTAGGGCATTAACAAAATTGCGAATAGCATATCCAGATATTTCAAAAGCAGTAGTAAAAATAAATGAAGGTTTTCAGGAGATGGTAATGCTATTTTTGTTTACCCGGATATTAGTATGGAATATGATGCGTTGTATCAATGGATTCAAGACCATAAACATGCGCAATTGAAAATAGTAGCTAAAAAACTAAGCTATGACCATTTCATAGAAAAAATCATTAAAACAGGTGGTATTGTTGAGGCATTTGTAACGGGAACCGAAGTCACATCACCTTCAGTCCAATGCAGGATAAATCCGCTGGGAGAAGTATGTGTGATATCGACGCATGATCAGGTATTATCGGGAGAAAATCAGCAAATTTTTGCAGGTGCAAATTTCCCGGCGAGTGATGATTATAGTGTAGAGTTGTCAGAAATTACAAAAAAAATAGGTCAGACCTTGAGAGATAAAGGCGCACTTGGTCGCTTTGGAGTTGATTTTATGAGTGTTAAATCTGATGATGGATGGAATCATTATGCCATTGAGATCAATCTCCGTAAAGGTGGCACTACGCATCCTTTTCTCATGCTGCAGTTTCTTACAGAAGGCTATTACGATTCCGATTTAGGAAGCTATGTATTACCGGATGGCAGGACAAGGTATTACTTTGCGACTGACAATCTTCAAAATGATGCGTACAAGGGATTGACGCCTTTGGATCTCATAGATATAGCGATGCATCATGCACTGCATTTCGATCATACAAAATGTGAAGGTGTGATGTTTCATATCATCAGTGCACTGTCGCAATATGGTAAGTTGGGCCTTGTGAGCATAGCGTCAAGCCCGCAAAAAGCCATAGAATACTATCAGCGAGTGATTGATGTATTAAACGATGAGACGTTGCCTCTTAAGCAAGATTAGTGTAAACTGCCTGCACATCATCATCATCTTCGAGTTTATCTATGAGTTTCTCGATGTCCACCATCTGCTCATCGGTAAATTCGATAGGTGTTGTTGGTATACGCTGAAGATTGGCTTTGCTTATATTAATACCTTTCTCTTCAAATCCCTTTGCTAAGGTACCAAAATCAGTATAACTGCCATAAGCATAGACGGTATTTTCATCTACCTCGTAGCTATCCATACCATAATCTATCATTTCCAATTCAAACTCATCCAGATCCAATGCTTCAGGTTTTTCAAATTCTACCACAGTCTTGCGGTCAAACATGAACTCCAATGATCAAGTATGTACCAGCGATCCACCTGTTTTGTTAAAATAGGATTTTACGTTTGCGACCGTACGGGTTGTATTGTCGGTTGCACACTCCACAAATACCAAAACACCATGAGGACCTTTGCCTTCGTAATTCACTTCTGTAAATTCGTCAGCATCCTTACCTGCAGCGCGCTTGATGGCGTTATCCACATTGTCCTTAGGCATATTGGCGGCTTTTGCGGCCTGAATAGCTAGACGCAACTTGGAATTTGTTTCTGGATCTGGGCCTCCTTCCTTAGCGGCAATTGTAATAGCTCTGGAAACCTTAGGAAAAATACGTGACATCGTGGCCCATCTTTTTTCTTTTGCTGCTCTGCGGTATTCAAATGCTCTTCCCATCGAAATATAAGATTTATTGAAAAATGATAAAAATCATGCCATACAAAAACCTGACTGGCATAAACAAAAAAGCACCATATAAGAAGGTCTTACAGGATGCTCTTGGGCGGAAGAGGAGGGATTCGAACCCCCGGTACCCTCTCAGGTACGCCGGTTTTCAAGACCGGTGCAATCAACCAGCTCTGCCACTCTTCCAATTGCTTCTTTTAAAAGCGTCGCAAAGGTAATATAATTTATTCTTTAGCAAAATATTTTTCAAAAAAAAAAGCAAATCCACTTTTGAATCTGCTTTTTTACTAAATTTCAGGTATAACTAAATTATGAGAAAACTTTTATTAGGCGAGATGAGCCACATCTCGAATCAAGATTGCTTTACGTTTAAAATGAATCTTGTTGCTCTTTTTGAGGTCATTTAGCACAGTTGTAACAGTTTGTCGGGATGTACCCGTAAAACTGGCAATATCTTGCTGTGTAAATTCATGCTTCAATAATGTTTCATGACCTATAGGTAAACCAAATGACTCTGCATTTGCTTTTAAAAACTGAACTATCCTTTCTCTCGCATCACTCATAGCCAAAGATTCTAATCTTTCCTCTGCATATTTCAGCTTGCGACCTATGAAATTGACAATACACATAGCCAATTCGGGATTTTGAAGCATCATCTTTTTTACAAACTCCACTTTGACTTTTAGAACTAATGCCTCTGTTGTCATTACCGTACCTTCATTATTCCTAACTTCTTCTCCAGCAAGGCTCAGCTCGCTCATGACAGACTTTGGATGTAGGATCATCTTGATGACTTCTCTATTATCAAATGATTTGGCAGTTATTTTTACAACTCCTTTGAGCAATAAAAATATTTCTGTTGACTTTTCGCCAGCTGTGAAAATGATGTCATTTTTTTATACACAATTACTTCACCGAAAGTGGTAATTTGTTTGATCTCATTTTCGGTGAGACACGACATTAATGGAAAGTCTTTGAGGTAAGATTGTATATTATTATCTTCCATGATGAAAATTACTGATTAATTGGGTTTACTATATTTAGGACACCAATTTTGCAGATTGCCCCTATGATTTTTTATTATTTTATAAAAAAAAATAGTTGAATGCTTGAAAGAGTAGAATGGTAATTTGAAACCGACTAGGACTTTATGGTTTCTATAAGAATAGGCAGGAAAATATTCTTATTTTATTAAGACATCTTTCGTGATGGAATGCATGGCACTGAAAGAACCAATTGCTTTGTCAGTCTGAATGTTGAAGCTCGCAATGGCTTGATTATCAGGAATGTAATCTGTACTTGTACCTGCATTTGAATAATAGTAGTTAAAATCATAAAATGATTTTGTAGCATTCGAAATTTCAATACTAATCATATCCGATGCGACAAGCTCTGAAACTTCTGCAATGAATTCCAATTTTCTATTACTAATTCGGTTATAGTCAACTAAGAATCCTTTTCTGTGAGTAAGCAATTTGTAAGCATGAAAATCTTTATCAAAGCTAAAATTGCAAGTGTGACCATTGGGCAATTTGGCATCAATATATAAATAAGATTCGGCTGACATTGCGGCAGAAAGATCTATGGTTACTATTACTTTCGAGATCGCCTTGCCGTTAACAATTTTAGAATCTTTTCTGATAGCTTTAATAGAATCAATAGATGCAGCTTGTGGAATAATAATTGCGGGTTCAAGATTATTGCTATTTCTACCGATCCTCTGAATTTATAATTCTCGCCTATTAATAAGTTGATTGGGTTTACATAATTATAGTCTCTACCAAATTCTTGGACAAAATTGACACCAAAATCTTTTTCACCTTCGACAAGAGACATTTTTTATTGTATCAAGCGTAATCAATTCATTTTTCAAACCTTTCGTGTTTCCTGCTAGTGAAACATTGGCCGAAATTTTGGTTCCAACTTTCATTTCACATATAACAAATAGCTTTCTGTCCTCACTTTGTGGAACAACGGGCAATGTATCCACACATGAGGAAAACACTACAGTCAAAAGCGATATGATAATTAATAAACGGATAACCTGAAACAATTTAGTGCAAATATGACAAAATAAATTGAAATTTGTCACATTTTTTACAAAATTCTCTTAAAATCAAACCGTAAGGTTTATGAAATTTTTAAGAAAAATAAATGAAATTACATCAGTTTAATCAAAAAAATATTCATAATTTAATATAATAATAAATTTTTATAAATATAATAAATGTATATATGACAGCTTCAGTCAATATTTATTTTTGTAAAAAAAAATATTTAAAATGACAAACCGTAGCTGACTGTGGGCAAAAACGGAATTAGAGAATATTGTTGAAACTCAAATTTATTGGTATCGGACTTATTCCTTGCCAACTCGGTATAGTAAGGATTTTTTTGGTTGTAAGCATTATACACACCAAGGAAAAATTTGGCTCTGCCCCACGAATAGGTGTTATAAAAACTAAATCCAATATCCAACCTATGAAATGCAGGGAAATTTGCATTGTTTTTTTGTGGGAATACGATCACAGGTTTTCCATTGATATTAATCGCGATATCCCATGGAGCTGAATAATACGTTCCGGACATATAAGACCAATTCAAGAGGAATTCAGAAAATTCTGAAAGTCTATAAGTAAATGATGTCTTGAAACTGTGGGTTCGATTTAGTGCAAAAGGGAATTTGTTACCATTGTTTAAATCCTTAAACGTACGATCGGACACAGAGTAAGTATAATTTATTGCAAATAATGTCTTACCAAATACTTTCTCGATAGTGGATTCTATGCCATAAGCGCCTCCGTTACCAACAGGAACATTGATTTCCCATACTTCATCTTTATTGATATCCACATTGCTTCCTTCCTTAAAACTACTCAAATTTTCGAATTTCTTATAGTAAACTTCAGTTCCAATTTTAAATCCAGAGTTAAGTTTATAGCCAAATGCGGCATTAAATATCCATGATTTCTGTGGTTCAAGCTTTGCAGTTGATGGTAACCAAATATCAGACGGAAGACCTAAGCCATTATTGGTAAGTAGGTGGATATATTGGTGCATTCGGGTTATACCGGTTTTGAAATACAAATATTCATTGCCTGCAAGGAAAGCCAATCGTGGCTGAAATACTCTATGTACTTTGCTTTCAGATAGTATGATAGATGAGTAATTAACACCAGCATTTAGACTTGTACCACCACCTAGATTGATATTATCTTCTACATAAACGTTTAGTTCGTTGCTGCGATGTACTGGGCTTTCATTCAGACTACGGATAATGTCGGCATTGATATTTTGGAGCGTGTCACCAAAAGTGGTCTCGTTGACATTTGTTATACCTGGTGTGAATTTTCTGATTTGAAGGCTAGAACCAAACTTTAACGAATGATTGCTTGAAACGAGCCAATCCATATCTTGCTTTATACCTGTTTCGGATACTTTAGAGTCAAAAACTGACGCATTAAAATATATGGAAGTATCACTGTCAATTGCAGTTTGGAGTAAGTTGTTTCTGAAACTGTTAAAGTTATATGCTGTATTATAAATAGTCGTTCCTGAAAAGAATGACTTACCAAAATGTTTGTCTAGCCTAAAGGAATACAGCTTATTGCCCCATGCGATGTTTCTGACTTTTTCGTCTCTCAATGCATCGGGTAGTGACCTGGTCTCATTGTCGAATTCATCGCTACTATGTAATGTTTGCAAATGGATTCTAGCAGTTTTGCCCAATTTGAAGTTTAATTTGGCATTGAAATCACCAAAAAGTAATTTGATGAACCTTGCTGGTCTCTGGATGTATTTTGATATTTGGACAATTCTTTTATCCATATATCCATAAAAGTGCGCCGATAAGAGATAATAAAACTGCTCTTGTCCCTTATTATTGGCCCTTCTAATGAACCGCTCAAGGCAATGGTGCTCAATGTGATATCACCACTGAGTTTATTGAAATTGCCATCTTTGGTATGAATATCGATCACAGAAGATAATCGGCCGGCATATCTAGCTGGAATGGCTCCTTTATAAAATGATGCACTTTTGATAGCATTTGCATTAAATACTGAAAAAATACCAAGCGCATGCCCAGTATTATAAACAGGAACACCATCGAGTAGTACCAGATTTTGATCAGCTGACCCGCCACGAACATTGACTCCACCTACACCTTCGGCTGCGGATGAAACTCCTGCTTGTGTACCTAGGTATCTGAATACATCAGCTTCGCCACACAAATGGTTTGAAGATCTGATTTTGTCTATATGCAAATTCTGTTGGGACGACGTACTTTCGTGTTCTTCTTCCAGCAAATCATCCATAATGACTATTTCATTGAGTAGTGCATCAGGCTCTAGCGCAATGTGGATTAAAGTATCTGTATATACCTGAAAATCTTTTATTTCAGATTTATAACCCAAATACGAAAAGTGGATTCTCAATGGCTCTCTCTTTACTTCAAAACTGAAAAAGCCTTTTTCATTGGTAGATGTGCCTGCTGATTTGTCGTGCAAAAATATATTGGCACCAATTAGATATTCGCCAGAAACTTTATCTCTTACATAACCAAATAATCGAACCAAATCATCCGGATTGTCTGTAGATTTTTTAACTATGACTATTTGATTGCCTACTATCTGATAACTTAAATTAAAATCATCGAGGATTACCGTAAGGATGCCAGATAATTTCTCTTTTTCGGCTTTGATGGAAACCGTTTTGTTGGATGGGATACGAGACTCTGAATATACCAGATTTACATCCGTGATGGCGCCCAACTCTTTTAATACCTGCTTAAGTGGTTTATTATAAGATGTATAGCTGACAATTTTTTCATCAGGCCTGGATTGGCTCCAGACATGTAATGTCATTATAATTCCCAAAAAAGATAATATAAATTTCTTTAATAACATCCTACTTTGAATACCTTGAAATAAGGCAACAAAGTTACATTTTTTTAATAAAGTTTGTCAAAAATGTTTGCGAAATCGCTAAATATCAAGAATTTACTTACATTTTACCTTAGAAATCTTGATATTATTGTCATTTTGGCGGGTATATTCCAGATCATAAGTCAGCTTGAGCATGGTGAGCACTTGATCGATGGTATTTGTCTTCAAAGGACCAGATGTGAAGGTACAAGCAGTCCAATCTTTGCGAGATGGGAGGATGAATTTTGTATTATAAAACACCTCAAGATCATGAATTACTACATCAAATGGTGTATTGTTGAATTCTAGGTTTTCATTAAACCAAAGTGTCAATCCATCAAAATCTGCTTGTGCTACATTGATTTCATTTTGGCTGACAGAAGCTTGCTGGTCAGCGGTTACAAAAACTTTTTTTGTAGCATTTGATACTTCTACTTTTCCTTCTTTTACATTGACTTTTTTATCATCGCTATTGACAATAAATTTTGTTCCTAAAACCTTGATCTCAAATCCGTCGGTACTGACGGTGAAAGGCGCATTTTTATCAGGAGTTACTTCGAAATAACCTTTACCTTGGAGTGATAATTTCCTGCTTCCCTTTCCAAAATCTGTCATGTCAAGACTCGCATTTTTTTCAAGCCATACTTTAGAGCCATCACTAAGCACCATCATCATAGGCTCTTCAGATGAAATGGCGGTATTCCTGTTTTCAAAGATAAATAATGCGCCGATAACTAAGACCAAAATTGCAGCGATATACTTTATCCGTAAAAACCAATTGACTTTTGTGGTATGCAGAGGTAATTTTTTTATGATTGCTTCCTTAACTTCTGGTATCGATTTTTCATTGTCAATCAATGCTTTATGCTTTAAAAATGCTTTATTAGCATCAAAATGGAACTGTGGAGTAGTCACTTCAACTGACCAAATATCACGTATTTGATTAAATAACAATGTATGCTGAATATCGCCATCCTTCCATGCAATAAAAGATCTCATTTCCTCGGGAGTAAGTTCCCCCGAAAGATACTGATGGATATATTTTATTTTATCACTATACAACATGAAGTACGCCTTTTTAATAAAGACACAAAATACAACGTATTACCCTTATTTTTCATAACTATTTTTAAAAATTTTTTCACGAAGTACTTTTAGTGCCTTTGAAATTTGATTTTCGACTGTTTTTACAGATATACCTAAGTTGTCAGCAATTTCTGAATAACTCATATCCTCAAACCTGCTCAGTGAAAACACTAATCTACATTTTTGTGGTAGTTGATCAATGTACTTACACACCATTTGTTCTAGTTCTTCGTAATGAATTTGCTCTTCTGATGAGACGTATTTATCTTCTTTATCCAGCAATTCTGATTCATCTTCCCATTTTATTTTTTTGCCGCGTATATAGTTTAGCGCTCTATTTTTGCACGCTCTTTTCAGATATGCTTCTATGGATTGGTGTACTTCTATGTTATCCCTTTTTTTCCAGATTTCTACGATAACGTCTTGTACAATGTCTTCAGCTATACTTTTGTCTCGGATAACCATGTACACCTGATTGCAAAGCATTGCATAATAATTTTTATATATGCTTTCTAAGACATCTTCAGATGATGTCTTATTTACGAACAAGTGATTATTTATTTTTTGGCTCTGCAAATTTATCTTTGATTGGCTAAAGTTACGCCTATTTAGACTAAAAAAAGATGTAAAGATACATTGGTATTGTAAAAAAATTGCAAAAATTCAATTTTGTTCTTTTCTTGCGGCTAGTTTTAGGGTTGAAAATTAGAAATTATGAAACATTCGGATTTTTAATGCTAGAAAATTTCTGATAATAAAATTATTTTATACTTTTGCGTCGCAATTTTAAAACGGAGGTTATAGCTCAGTTGGTTAGAGCATCGGTTTGTGGTACCGAGGGTCGTGGGTTCGAGCCCCATTAGCCTCCCCAAAAAAAAGAGACAATAGTTTAAAATTATTGTCTCTTTTGTTTTTTAGCCTTGAAGAAGAATGTCAAGAAGTTACTCTCCCGATCATACAACTCACAAAAGATGTAGCCGTGGTTAATCCGGATCCTTGACCTGGCTCAGGATAACCCATTGAATGCAAGCGGGATACAATTTCATCTCTGTCTATTTCATCCTTTCCTTCCACATCTATTGTGCCTTTTTCTACGTTTACTTGAACTTGCTCGACTCCTTTGATTTTCAAAAGTCCGTTTTTTATCGTATTGGCACAACCATGACATTTTATATTTTCTACCTTGATTTCCATTTTATTATACTTTTATTTAAAAAATTAAACAGATTTTGAAATAGTTTAGTTTCCTAGTAAAACGATTTAATAATAAAAAGGCCACACGATATGGAATTTAATCTATCTTTGTTTTTAAAATTGTTCAGATCTGCAAGTAGAAAATAATATATCCAAATTTTTCATTCCAATCGTGCTGATGTTAATGAGTTTCATATATGGGATTCATTTCTATTATTTTCATGGTGGCTACTTTGGTTTTGATGATATAGAATATTGTCGATTGGCAGATAGTCTTCTAAAGGGCAATTTTACGCATGACTCTTTGTATGCACATCGATATGCAGGATTTGCCTTGCTTGCTTTCAATTACTCGGTATTTGGTGTCACAGATTTTGCCAATTTTTTAACCGGTTTTTTACAGTTATGTGTTATTGTAACTTTGTATTTGTGGGCAGTAAAGGATCTACCAATAAATAGTCGTCTCATTGGCGCATTGTTTTTGATTTTTGCACCCATGCATCTGATGTACGTAGAAAAACCTATGCCAGATATAACTATCGAGTTAGGATTTTTCATATGTTTTTTGAGCTATTATTCCGAACAGTTTAATCTTAATCTGGTTTCCAAGTCATTTACTTGGTTTGCAATAGGCGTAATTTTGATATTTTTTTCTAAAGAGACATTTCTTATTTTCTATCCTTTTTTTCTGATCTTAATGCTTTCTGATTTATTTAATAAGAGACATCAATATTTTTGGAAAAAGGTTTTGATCATTTTATCAGTATTCGGACTAATTTACTTGTTGTATTCTTACATTATTTTAGGTGATTTCTTTGCGCGAGTCCATCATATTTTTGCAGGACAGTATATTTCTGCTTGTTCTTATGATTTGCTACCTTTTAATGCGACTTTAGAAAGAATCGGATTTCAGTTGTGGAACGAGCTTATTCGAAATTTATTTCTGATACCGCTTTGTTTTTTACCTATGATATGGGCGTCAAAAAATAGTAAATTCCGTTTTATAGCCGTTAGTTTTATAAGTTTATTGTTGCTTTCAAATTTCATGTCAATCTCTTATACGTCATATGCTCCGCTTTGCCCAGATCCGAGACACGTCATATATGTTTTACCTATAGGCGCGCTTTTAATTGCTTTTGGAATAACCAATCTCTCTGTTTCGTCTAACAAATTGGTCGTAATTTCTTTGGTGTCGCTGATACTGTTGTTGAGTCTAAGTGTCTTTAAGCAGTACGAAAATACTTGGTTGTTTTATTTGCCACTAATGGGATCTATCTTACTTGGATTCAAGGCTCAAATTAGATGGGCTTTTGTACTAATGTTTATTGCCTGGATAAGTGTCTTTGTGCAAAACAGTTTGTATAATAAAAAAGTAAATTATAAAGAACAAAAACAATTGAATATCAATGTCATTGACAAAATAGGTGGATTCAAATATATCATCACAGATAGGGTAAATCACGATTATGGGTTGCTCCATAGCCGATTTGATACGAC
Source organism: Saprospiraceae bacterium (assembly GCA_016717105.1). Classification (GTDB taxonomy): domain Bacteria; phylum Bacteroidota; class Bacteroidia; order Chitinophagales; family Saprospiraceae; genus OLB9. Next base: position 120,830 of record JADKGF010000009.1, read on the forward strand.
GAAAGTACGCTTCTTAGATTATAAGGCATTAGATACGTTGACTTTGAAGCCTGATGCACCACAGTATCTGATCATCAACGGCATGACATCTTATTTCAGCAATACTTCATGGGAAAGCTTACCAGAATTTGCCAGAACTGCGCATGAAAAGTTGCCGAAAATCTATGAAAATAAAAGTGGTACAGTGTATAAGGTCAAGTAAGAACCAAATTGTTTATCAAAGCTAACTCAAGGTTAATATAAAACCATTTTTTTTGGAATAACTATACCCGATTTTGTATAAAACTTGATAATATACACGCCTTTTGCTAAGCTTTGACTCGACAAATCCATATTACTTGGGTAATCGGCTTCAAAAACTGAAATACCAGATAGATTCACCAATTCAAATTTTGAAATCAAATTCATGTCATATACAATATTAACGGATTCATGGGCAGGATTAGGTAGGATTTGAATATTTAGATTTACATCAATTTGTTGGTCGATAGAAGAAAGGATCTCAACGGTTCTTCCTTTTTCATTACTTCCACAATCATTGGTACTTATCAACTTTACCATGTACGACCCGAAATTATCATAGGTATGAATAGGAGAAATTTCGGTACTCGTATTATTGTCTCCAAAATCCCATAGATACTGTGTCGCATCCATACTTTCATTTTTGAAGGTAAATGTCTTATTATCTTGAGTAAATGTAAATTCTGCTACTGGCGATGGGTTTATCGTAATAAAGGCACTATCTTGAGTATTACATCCGCTAAGTCCATTGCTGAATTCTACGGTAATCCATGAAGTGCCAGATTTAGTCCATTGAATTTCAATGCTTGACGTACCTTGTCCTTGTGTGATCGTACCATTTTCTACTTGCCAAAAGATATCTGTAGAAATATTGTTTTGTACTTTAGTCGTAAAGAACTTGTTTACACAGACTGATGTTTCTTGGGCGCTTATTGTAGGATGAATGATGTCATAAGCCTTCCAAATTCCGCCGCCCATCGTGGTGACCCACATTTCACAAGGTGCGAATGGATTGAAAAATATTCTTTTTGGTCTGATATACGGATAATTTTCTACCCTTTGGAAGTCGTAAATGCCTGTTTCGTTTTCTGTAGAAACATACAATCCGTCGTATTCTGTGCTGACATAAATTCTATTGCTGATATTGGGATGAATGGCACAACTTTCGGTTCTTTCATTTTTAAAAACCCTTTGCCATGTAATACCTCTATCCGTAGTTTTATAAAGTCCTCCATTTCCTTGATTATTGACTCCTGGAAATGTTGTAAATCTTCCCCAAACAGCAGCATACCAAGTATTCTGGGTTTTATCATGTGGGTCGATGATGAGGTCTTTCGTGAAAAATTTCATATTCTGATGATATCTATCTTCCCAAGATTGCCCCAAATCATGACTTAAAAATACACCACTGACTTCTAACAATTTATCAGATGATTGACCGTCATTGCTGTCGGGTCTTGTGGCATAGCTCACTACGACAGAGCCATCCAGCAGCATCCTGATATTATTTGGTCTTCCTTGGGTTCTAGGTGGATTATTCGTTTTTTGCCATGTTTTGCCTGCATCTTTAGACAAAAATATTCCTCCATCCGTATGATGTGCTACACTTATCATCAAAATATCAGGATCGATAGGTGATATTTCAATCCATACCACCGGATATGATAGATGTAGTAGGGTATCCCAATTTTTTCCTTCATCCATAGATGTTAAAACTAAGCCATAAGTGGAAATGCAGTTGTCACATATCCTACCATCTTGATATATATCATTAAGGCCAGAAAGTGCTGCATAAAGGACTTTTTTATCTCTGTTTTCTACGATTCGATACCAATTATTATTTGATACCGGACCATAATCGTGAAATGTATTCCTACCAAATGTCCATGTTTCTCCACCATTTTCGGTGTATTGATTGCCAATATCATAACAAGATGCCATCACTTTACTATCATCAATAAAATGAAGGCTGGCACTTGATGTGACATTGAGCCCCGAGCTTTGATAAAATTTGTATTTGTCACCAGCACTTCTCATTGGATTTTGTGTAGAAGTGTCCACATACATTTGTCGCCACGTGTTGCCTCCATCCGTAGTATAATGGCAGTAGCCATCAGAAAGCAAAACTCTATCCGGATTGTTTTGATCTACATCCATGCCCCAAGCTACACCCATGGAGTAATACCAAACTGCAGATTCATACCCACCAGCCCAACCGGAAGTCATATTGTCTGTAATGTTAAAAGTATTGGTCCAAGAGTTGCCGCCATCGACAGATTTATACACAAAAGGAGCATTGGTATCATCTTCGGCAGTAGCCCAAATGATATTTGCATTGTTTTTAGCATTATCTACCCAAAGGATTTTATAATTTAATGGGATATTGCTTCTTATTTTTTGCCAAAAAGTTTGGGTTTCGTATTTCAAACGATAAATACTTTTTACTTCATCTTTCACGCTGCGAGGATCATTCCATGGTGCCAGATAATCTTGATGCGCCGTGACACAAAATAAGGTGATTTCTGCTCCATCCTTGGCATGAGTTAGATGGAAGATGCCTTCACCAGAAGGGATTCCAGACAGTGATGCTACATTAAAATTGAGGCCATTATCACGACTTACCAAAAGGCCTTCATTAGTACCGATGATGATCGATTCATTATCCCAAACTACGCCTGCTATTCTAATGATCCCTGTACTTGGGATGTAAATCGTTTTATAGGAAATGCCACCATCGTTTGAAAAAAATATTTTATCATATTCATTGATGATTATATTTTGGGTGCTTTTGGGATCAGCACTGATGAAATGTATGCCTGTAGATGATGGATCATTTATAGCAAACCAATGTGCTCCACCATCGACGCTTTTTACGGGTATACCTTTTGCAGATATAGGAGCATCTTCGCTATTGTCTATAAGCCTATGTACAGCGTAGAGCACATTTGGATCAGCAGTAAATTGTACTTTTGATTTTGTAGTACTTACTAACTGTTGATTATCAATCAATTGCCATTTATTGTCGCCGTTAGTTGTCTTATAAACGCCAGCCATATCACAATTGACAAACATGGTCGTTGTGTCATGTGGACTTAAAGATGGGGCATACATATATCCACCACCACCAGTACCCATTGCCTGAAAAGCTGAGATCTGACCAATACTGATACTATTAAAAAGCAATGAACAAATACATAAAAGGATTATTTTCTTCAGGCTTATTTTGTTGGTTTTATCCATGTGAATTCCGGTTTTGTTTATTTTTTGATAATAGCACACTTAACAAATCTTTTTCTACTTACTTGGGTTTGCAAAATCAAATATGGAAAATGTGGTGCGAATATAATGAATGTATTGAAAATTATATTATTGACTTTCTAGAGTTTGAAATTTTAATTTTTTGTAAAAAAATAAAGGTAATTTTCTAACCTTTGATGCTTTATAGACGACATACGAATAGAACGATAAAACAATATCTTATGAAAACCCACTTTTTAGCTTTGTTACTGATGGCAAGTATGATTGGACTGTCATCTTGTGGGAAGGAAGTACCACCAGTTTTTGAAGTTTATGTCACTTTCCTAAATGCAGAAGGGTATGACCAGATTGCAATTGATCCAAACTATATTCGCTATGGCGCTTTAAATCATGAGACAAAAAGACCATCTGGTGGAGGGACGCTTTTTTTTGATAGAGATATAATTAATATTCTGAAGGAAAAATTTCTTCAAAAAACATTTTTAACCAGTGTTAGTAAATCTATAGGAAGTGTTGAATATTTGGCACTTGATATTACAATGATTCTTGAAAAACAAGGAATCTCCTTTACAACTCTTGTTAATAACAACAATGGTACTTTTCCAGTGGATTTTGCACCAGAAAATGGTGAAGCTTATGAACTTAATTTTGTAATTGATATTAAAAATTCATTGATAAAAAATGGAGATCTTTATGATTTTGTATTGGGTGGTGATTCTAAGGTGATCATCACAAAGTATTGACAATTCACTCATGGAATTAAACGCAATCATATCGTCGTGCAAAAACAAAAGCCTCAAAGACCAAAAGTTATTGTATGAATATACCTATCAGGAATTATTTCATGTGAGTCTGAGATATACCAATTGTGGTCATGATGCTGAAGAAGTTTTCAATTTGGACATGTTGAAAATATTTAGGCATATTATAGAAGATCAGTCTGAAATCAAAATTATTTGGGTTTTGCACCAATATTATACGCCTTACAGCAATAGATCAATATAGATCAAAACTTTCACCAGTGCTTTATAATACGGATGTACTCTATGAAAATAATCAGGATTTGTATTTCGATAATGCTTTTAGCAATCTGGATGTGGAAGATATTTTCAAGTTTATCCAAAACTTACCTGATAAGGAGCGAATTGTATTTTCGATGTTCGAAATAGATGGATTTAGTCATAGGGAAATTGGTGATGAACTCAATATCAATGAAAATTACTCAAAATGGCTATTGTATAATGCAAAAAAAATATTAAAAGAAAAAATTGAGTCTCGACGGAATAAAATCATTTTCAAAATGAAGACATTTAAAGATAAAATAATCAATTATAAAAAGCAGCCCGATCCTTCATCATGGGAACGTATTTTGCCAATTGTAGAAGCGCAAAACAATCAAGGCGAATCTTCTAAAATCAAAGGTCTTTATAGAAGATTGCCTAAGACCTTGTTGCTATTACTTTTATCCTTGTGTGCGCTAGGATTTTATACTTTTGAAAGGACAAAATCAAAAGAAGGTATGATATCTGAGGTTAAAAAATCGAATCAACAAACAGTAATAGATGAGAGATTGGTAGCAAATGAACATTCGGACATAAACTCAAGGAAATAGTGGAGATCAATGAAAAAGTAAAATCAGTTGCTGAAGTAAGTTTGGCCAATAAAGAAAAATCAAATAGTGGTCAAGCTAAATCTAATACTTCAAACCTATTCTTGGCATCAAATACAAAAATTAAATCATCAGAAAATATACATAAAAATAGTCAAAGATCTGATTCACAATATAATACAAAAGTTATTGACCAAAATGAAAGTCTTACAAACGTTGAAATAGAAACTGCTAAATCACCAATTTTATCAAAATCAGATAAAAAAAATAATGAAGTTTTAAATGGCAAAATTGAGAATAATATTGAAAAAGGAGAACAAGAAATAGCTGGCACCGAAAATTTGAATGTTGTAACAGCATTGCCCAATGAAAAAATTAATGACATTTACTCACTTTATGCATCAGATAAAAATATTTCACCCTGCAAACCATGTTCCAATAGGCATTTATTTGAACTAGGAATTAGTGCTGGCCCTGGTAGCAATCTCTATTACTCTGGTTATTTTACCAATTTGTTGGTTGAATACAAACTCAGCAAACTACTGAGGGCTGGAATCAGGTTTAATTATCAGCGTTATGCAGAAGGCGCTAAATATATTACGGCACCAGATGTGGTTAATACAGACGTATATTTAAATCTAGCTGCAAGCCTTAGTTTAGTACTAATGGATAAAAACAAACTTTCAATTGCCATAGATCTTTTGCCATGCCTTCAGTTGGTTTCAGAACACAAACGGACTCAAAATCGTGAAAACTTTTATCTGATCACAAGTCAGTACCACAGCTTCAATTATATGATAGGCGCAAATATCGATTACAAAATCACGTCAAGGTGGAAGTTAGGATTAGAATCGGTGGTGGATGTAAATGGTGAAACCACAATGCATGGCTTGAGAGCCAAATACAATTTATAAACAATACAAAAACAATCACAACCAATTAAAAATGAAATACTTATCAACTTTAATGTTCGCCTTAGTGCTATTTTCAAATATTACAGCACAATCTAAGTTAAAAAATAATATCGATGTCCGTTTCGGATATGGAGGTATAGATGGTTTGTCGGGTATGACATTCTTGTCAGCAGCTTATGGCAGAGAAATCAAAAATGGGTTTATTCTGAAAGGTAGTTTTCTAAAAGGCAGTGGTGTGGAAGAATTGATATTTAGTCATTCGTCTGTTGATATTTATGGGCTTAGCGTTCAAAAGGCAGTAAATACAAGTGGTCGGTCAAGCATCAATTTGTCATTGGGATATAGACTTATAAATCTTCAATCATCACGACATTTAACTTTGAGTTACGACTCTAGTACAAAAGAATATTATGGAAGAATAATAATTCAAGAAGCATTAATTCATGGTGTGGACGTCGATCTTTCCTATTTGTACCACTTCAATGAGCGGATAGGAGTATATGCTGGTGCCAATTTCACATCTGGAATAGCTATGTTTTCAGTGAATGTTGGTAGTAGAGTATATTTTTAATTTTATATTAGACTTCCTTTCAAATAATATTATGCCTAATAAAACCTAACACTATGTAACACAAATCACACAGCTGAAACTATTTTGCCCATACTTTTGTCTTCATTTTAACAAAAACATTTTCAAAATGACCTATACAGAAATCATAAATAGCGAAACACCAACTTTAGTGGATTTTACGGCAACATGGTGCGGACCATGTAAGGCTATGGCTCCGGTTTTGGAGCAATTGGCTGCCAATGTGGGTGATAAAGGTAAGATCATAAAAATCGATGTCGATAAAAATCCCGGTATAGCACAAGAAATGAGAATCCAAGGAGTGCCAACATTTGTATTGTACAAAAAAGGAGAGATCCTTTGGAGACAATCAGGAATGCAATCTTTGACACAACTTCAATCACTCATCGAAGGCGCACAATAATTCCAAATTATCATCTCAAACATTTCGGAAAAGGGAATTGGGTTTTGGGTAGCTTATACCTTAAATCCAATTTCTGATTTTAAGGTAGTCATCACAAATGAGCTTTGGACATTGCCGATATTATCCAAAGATGCCAATTTTTTGCTGACGAACTGCTGATACGCATCCATATCCGTCACGACTACTTTCAGTAAATAGTCATACATACCAGCTATGTGGTAGCAATCTCTTACTTCATCAAAATCAATAACATCTGACTGGAATTTTTCTATCAATTCTCGTTGGTGATGTCTTAAGGAAACATAACACATAACCGTAAGATTTAGCCCCAATTTTTTACCATCCAATCTCGCATGGTAGCCAAGAATATACCCATCTTTTTCTAATTTTTTGAGACGCTCAAAAACAGGTGTAGGACTTAGATTGATAGTTTCACTCAGTTCTTTGACTGTAATTTTGGCATTTTTTTGTACTTCTTGCAGGATGGCTTTGTCAAACGAGTCAGGCATGGTTGGATTATTTTTCTGATTATTGGTGAATTGTAAAACAAATATAATCATATATTCTATTAAATATGTAGTATTCGGTGTAATATTCTTATTTTGGTATTGCTATTTAGAATGAATGTGTTATTTTGTAACTTTGCAATAGAATAATCACGCAAAAAATGAAACCTGTAAGCAACCACTCTTTCCAACCAGAATCCATGATGATGTCTTATGGCTATAAGGCAGAACTATCTGAAGGCGCCATCAAATGTCCGATATTTCAGACATCTACCTTTGTATTTAAAAATGCGGAGGAAGGCAAGGCTTTTTTTGAAGTGGCTTATGGGATCCGTGAGCAAAAAGTCAATGAAGAGATGGGATTGATCTATTCTAGACTCAATAATCCAGATCTCGAAATATTAGAAAATCGACTTTGTCTATGGGACAAGGCCGAAGAATGTGCCGTTTTCGAGAGTGGAATGTCAGCTATTACTACGGTTTTGCTAGAATTTTTGAAGCCCGGCGATCTTTTGCTATATTCAATGCCAGTATATGGTGGTACGGATCATTTTATCAATACTTTCCTACCCAAAATCGGTATCAATACCATCGGTTTCAGACCAGAGATGAGTGAAAATGAAATAGAGACTTTACTCGCTTCAACAGGCAAAGCAGATAAGTTGGCCCTGATTTTTATCGAAACACCAGCCAATCCGACCAATGCCATCATCGACATAGAAATGTGTGTCCGTATTGCTCAAAAATATTCAAATCCAGATCAAAAGGTATTGACTGCCGTGGACAATACCTATATGGGCCCACTTTGGCAGCATCCACTTCGCCATGGAGCGGACTTGGTAATGTACTCGGCTACAAAATATATCGGTGGTCATAGTGATGTCATCGCCGGTGCAGTTTTGGGAAATAGAGATCTCATGAAACGTGTCAAAACACTGCGTACTTTTTTAGGCAATATGGCAAGTCCCAATACGGGTTGGTTGCTCATGCGTAGTCTCGAAACACTCAAGGTGCGCATGGAACAACAAGCCAAAAATGCGGAAGTCATCGCACAATATTTGACTAAACATCCCAAAGTAGAAAAGGTATATTATCTCGGCCTGATCCATGAAACTAGTGCCAATTATCACACTTACAAACGTCAATACTTATCACCTGGTGCCATGCTGTCATTTGACATCAAAGGTGGAGAAAAGGAAGCATTTGCATTTCTAAACAATCTAAAACTTATCCAACTCGCTGTGAGTCTGGGTAGTACTGAAAGCCTTGCAGAACATCCTGCATCCATGACCCATGCAGGTATCGAAGAGACTCACAGAAAAGAAATGGGTATTACCGACAAACTGATCAGAATCTCGGTCGGCGTAGAAAATTTTCAGGATATCTTGTGGGATATTGAGCAGGCGTTGGAAGTGGTGTGATTGGGTGTGTAAATTATTAGACGCCTGATTATAATTTTTTCTGTGGGTTAAAACATGGGGAATGAAGCCATATTTTCCTCGATTTCAATCTCGCCAACCTCAATAATTCAACCTTTCAGTAATAATGGTATTAATATCCGTAATTTGTATAGGCATATCCATGTTGTAATAAAATACCTTTGTGATAATTTATAATTCAAGTTTTCGACATGGCAATCATATCTATCAGCAATCGCTATCTTTCTCTCATTTTCGCATTACTGTTTGTGAATATAGTTATGGGTCAGAAACCCCAAAAATTAAAGCCTATCACCATCTTGGATCAAGGCAGTTTTATGGTGGGCGGAACAGTCATTACTAACCCTGGGACTTTCGATCCTTACAAACCAACCTCTGCTGGACAAACGCTACATGGTGATCATGCTTATGTGTTTTATCAGATTCCTGCTAAGGCTAGAAAACTTCCATTAGTTATGTGGCATGGCTTTGGCCAGTTTTCAAAAACCTGGGAAACCACACCTGATGGAAGAGAAGGCTTCCAGAATATTTTTTTAAGAAAGAAATTCCCTGTTTATATCATTGACCAACCAAGGCGCGGTGATGCAGGAAGAAGTACGGTTACCGCAACAGTAGAGGCTACACCAGATGAGCAACAGTGGTTTGGTACGTTTAGATTGGGGATTTGGCCAAAGTTTTTTGATGGTGTGCAGTTTGCTCAAGATGAAGCTACATTGGATCAATATTTCAGGTCTATGACACCAAGCATTGGTAATATTGATGTTGAAATCAATGCAAAAGCTATATCAGCATTATTCAATAAAATAGGTAATGGCATCTTGGTTACACACTCACATTCTGGCGGCATGGGATGGAATACGGCTATCAAAAATGACCATATCAAAGCAATCGTGAGTTATGAACCCGGTAGTGGATTTTTATTTCCAGAAGGCGAGGTACCTGAACCTATGCCTAGTGCTGGTGGTACATTAGCTGCCATCGGTGTACCCAAATCCGACTTCCTAAAGCTGACAAAACTTCCGATAATCATCTACTATGGAGACAATATACCTGATAAGCCTAGTGATAAACCAGGCCAGGATGGATGGAGAGTGCGCCTAGAGATGGCGAGAAAATGGCGCGATGTGGTGAATAAGTATGGTGGTGATGTGACGGTAGTCCACTTGCCAGAAATCGGGGTTAAAGGGAATACTCATTTTCCTTTTTCTGACTTAAATAATGTGCAAATCGCAGACCTTATGTCGGAGTGGCTAAAGCTTAAAGGTCTTGACAAATAATATTTCAAAATTTTCATAAATCAACTAAAATGAAAGGTCGATATAATTTTTTTATACTAATATTAATAGCAAAATTAATGGCAACAAGTATTTCCTATGCACAAACTTCGCAAAGCAATGATTTTGGATTGGTGTACCAAAACGCGATTACTCAAAATAAACTAGGAGAGATTAATATTCAAGCTGTAAAATATAAACTAAACGGCATAGACATAGCAGCCAATGTATATACACCGGCAGGCTTTGATCCTACGAAATCTTATGCAGCTATCGTCGTGGCACATCCCAATGGCGGTGTGAAAGAACAAGTAGCAGGGCTGTATGCTCAGCATTTGGCAGAGATGGGTTATGTATCTATTGCCGCTGACGCAGCCTTTCAAGGGGCAAGTGGTGGCCTACCTCGCAATGTAGATAAGCCTGCCAATCGCGTAGAAGATATCAGAGGCATGGCTGATTTTATCTCAACTTTTAAAGGTGTCAATGCGCAAGAAATAGGCTTACTTGGTATCTGTGGTGGTGGTGGATATGCCATAAAAGCTGCTCAGACAGATAAACGATTCAAAGCTGTAGCCACATTAAGCATGTTTAATTCTGGAATTGTCAGAAAAAATGGATTTATGAATTCAGGATTGGCTACCATACAGCAACGATTACAGCAGGCATCTGAAGCAAGGGCGCTAGAAGCATCGGGAGGAGAAGTAAAGTACGTATCCAATGTAAAAATAACTGATGAAGACGCAGCTAAGATGCCTTTTGACCTTTACAGAGAAGGCCACGAATATTATAATAAAACACATGCGCACCCTAACTCTACTTTTAGATATACCATGAGTAGTTTATTGGATTTGATGGCATTTGACGCTGCATCAAATATGGAATTGATTGACCAACCACTTCTGATGATGGCTGGTAGCAAAGCGGACAGTTATTATATGACAGATAGTGCATTTCATTTGGCCACAGGCACCTCACAAAAAGAGTTATTTTTAATACCCAACGCAACCCATATCCAGACCTATTACGTGCCTGAGTATGTGGATAAAGCCACCAATAAATTGAAGGAATTTTTTGGTAAATATTTGTAAAACAATCATATACATTCACCTTTTTATCAATCAATAATTTAATCAGCATATGAGATTTTCAATTCATATTTTTCTATTTATAGCCATATTTTTTAGTTGTAGCACATCTAAAAATATTGCACATACGTCAGAAATTATTCAGCTTTCAAAAGATAAATGGCAATGGATGGCTGATAAAGATATATCAAAACTAGAGCCGCTGTTTCATGAGGATTCGAGATTTGTGCACATGAGTGGCACTTGGGGAAAAGCCAAGGAACTTGAAATTATTAAGACAGGAAGCATTTGGTACAAAAAAGCTGAAATCCATGATGTATTGTTAAAATCTTTTAATAAAAATACATATATTTTGTGGAATCGTATCACCCTTACTGCCAATGTAAGAGGAGAAGATGTCACCACTCAATTTACAGTGACAGAAGTGTATCAAAAACAGGGAAATGGTTATAAACTGCTGGATCTTACTTTCAGTAGCGTGAGGGACACCCATGCATTAGAACATTAATAATAAATCATAAGGAATATCATGCAAAAATACATTTTAGGCTGTCTAATGCTTATGTTTTTCTCATGCACACATAAGTCTGTAACTTACAAAAATGAAGATAAAACAGCGCCCATTCTCAAAATTAAATCAGGATCTATCAAAGGATTTACTGATGGTGATGTAAGTGTATTCAAGGGAATTCCATTTGCTGCACCGCCAGTAGGTGAATATCGATGGAGACCACCACAGTCCGTTAAATCCTGGCAAGGAATACGTGATGCCATACAATTTGGACCAAACTGTGCTCAGGCAGGCTGGGGCGGAGCACCAGGCACCATTACCAAAGGAAGCGCAGAAGATTGTCTATATCTAAATGTGTGGTCACCTGATGTGTCTAATATTAAATCAAAACTTCCAGTAATGGTATGGATTCATGGTGGTGGCTTTGTAGGAGGTAGTGGTTCTGAAGCCATGACTTTTGGTGATCATTTTGCAAAAAAAGGTGTAGTCTTAGTGACCTTCAATTATCGGATAGGTCGTCTTGGTTTTTTTGCTCATCCTGCATTAAGCGCAGAGAATCCCAATGAAGCTAAAGGTAATTACGGTTTTATGGATCAAATCGCAGCATAAAAAGGGGTATTATAGAATATTTCTGCCTTTGGTGGTGATCCCAATAATGTAACAATATTTGGTCAGTCAGCAGGTGGTGTAGCGGTACATGCACTATTGACAATGCCAGATGCTAAAGGACTTTTTCATAAAGCCATCAGTCATTCTGGTGGTGGACGAGATGGTGTACTGACTGGCCGTCCTATAAATAAAGAAAATGCAAATCTATTTTATCCTGTATCAGCTGAGACGATTGGAATTAATTTTGCTAAAAAACATGGAATTGAAGGATTAGGCGTAGCTGCACTTTCTAAGCTCCGTGGTATGAAAGTGGAAGACATCGTAGATGGTGGGCTCGAATCAGATGGACAAGGCGGACCTCGTATATACTCAGGCCCTATTTTGGATGGAAAATTGGTGGTGGAGACTGCAGAAAGTGCATACAAAGCTGGAAAACACACCAAGATGCCATTGTTAATAGGCTCTTGTAATGCAGAGATTAGTGGAAGCTTTGTAAATACAAGTCAAAATAAAGAAGAACTATTTTCTTTGTTTGGAAATATGCAAAAGGATGCAAGCGCAGCTTATGACCCTGATGGAAATAGTGAATTTGCAGAAGTAATTACTAAGTTTAATTCGGATTGGGTGTGGGCTGAGCCTGCCCGTATGACTGCGAATGCATTCGAAGCTAAAGGAAGTCCTGTATATTTTTATCAATTTTCTTATGTGCCATCATCTCAAAAAGAAAGGATGAAATATGGTGCTGGCCACGGTTCAGAGGTAGCCTATGTTTTTAATAATTTGAATACTAGATGGGGAATTACTGAGACCACTGACACCGATCATAAAGTTGGTCAGGTAATGAATAGTTATTGGGTCAATTTTGCGAAAACGGGTAATCCAAATGGTCAAGATTTACCTCAATGGCCAGCATACTCAAGTAGTAAAAAGGAAATATTAGATATAGAATCTGATGGTACACCAGTAGGAAAAGTAGATCCAAGAAATGCAAGGCTGGATGTCATAGAGAAATCAAAGGATATTAGGAATAAATTACAAACCAGAGGAATTTAATAAACCATAAAGTAATGCAAATAAAAATTTTGATAATAGGCCTTTTATTTAATATAAATCTCTTGGACGTAAATGCACAAGATAGCCAAAGTACATTATCTGCAAGTCAAAAAAGTATGATTTCCATTTCAGCGCTCACTGCAAAAGGTGATCTTGCACAACTAAAAAAAGCGCTTGCAGCAGGACTGGATTCTGGGCTTTCCATCAGCAAAATAAAAGAATCAATAGTTCATACGTATGCATATTGTGGATTTCCAAGGAGTATTCGTGGCTTGCAGACATTTATGGAAGTATTGGATGAAAGGAAATCAAAGGGAATCGACGATATCGAAGGTGATCCTGCATCTCCTATTTCAGAGACTAAAAGCAAATATGAACGCGGCAGAGATAATTTAGAAAAACTTTCTGGAGCGCCAAAAGATGCACCAAAAAGTGGCTATAGTGTATTTTCACCTGAGATAGAAGTGATGCTCAAAGAACATTTATTTGCCGATCTCTTTGACCGAGATGTATTGACGTATGCAGAAAGAGAATTGGTAACCATATCGGTAATCAGCGCACTCGGCAAGGCAGAGCCAATGCTCAAGAGTCATTTGAACATAAGCCTAAAAACTGGATGGACTCCAGAACAATTAAAAGAATTTGTCCAAGTTATTCAAAAAACAATAGGCAAAAAGGAAGCAAAAGCTGCCAATGTCGTACTTCAGGAAGTTTTAAATCCAAAAAAATAACTAGTAATGAGATGTGTATTTATAATATCAATAGCAGCTATATTGAGCATAGGATGTAGCAAAAGTATATCGAATAAAATGAGCGAAAATACTGTATTCCCGAAAGGAGATAAAGTCACAAATTCCAATTTTATTGGCAATGTATATGTACACATGATCACGCACAGCGATACCATTCATAATATCACGATGGGTAATGTCACTTTTGAGCCAGGTGCTAGGACCAATTGGCATTATCATCCTGGCGGACAGATACTAATGATTACTGAAGGCATCGGATATTATCAAGAAAAAGGTAGTCCTATCCGATGGATGCGCAAAGGTGATGTTATCAAATGCCCGCATAATGTGGAACATTGGCATGGTGCATCGCCCAAGACAGGTGTCACACATCTTGCCATCAGTACCAATACAAATTTGGGTGCAGCCGTATGGCTAAAACCTGTTACGAATGAAGAATATGGAAAAAATGCTGAATAAAGCATAAAACAATTCGCATTAAAGAATCAAACTTACTTCTATGACTTATGAAAATAACTTGTCATCTTGACAACTTGACAAGAAAGCCTTATCTTTGTACATGTATTTCAACTTTCTAAATATAAAGCAAAATTAAAGTCAAAACTATGCCACCAATGGTAAAATATACGCCCTTTTTGAAAATGGCGGTCTTAGGCATAAACATCAAAAGGAAGATACCACAAAAAACAACAGTGATAAACCAAAAAAAATATTTAGAAAAAATAATGGCTCATTTGTAGTGGCCTTATGCATTTTCTCCATTTTGCTCAAAATATAAGGAAGTTCTTTTTTAGTGAATTTTAGCGTCCCTGAATTTCTATCGTAACTCCCATCTTTGAAATACACGATACCATTTTCTTCTTTTTCTATCTTGAAATTACGTATACGAACCTCTTTTCCTAATTCTTCGGTTTTGAAATCCTTTGGTAATATCTTTTCTGTTATCACCTCTGACTTCAAAAATTCTGTTTCCCTAAAAATCATAACGATACCACTAACCGCATAAACTGCCATAATTCCAGCGAGGAAAAACCCTAAATAGCGATGGTAAACCCGCATGGTGTTGTTTATATTGTTCATTTTTATATTTTTTGATGATTTACGATTAATGAATTTTAAAAATACCTACACCATAGGTTGCAGCCTCCGACCCTTCAGCTGGGTGCATAAAATATTTGTTATGGTCATCGAGATTCAATGCAATTGGGATTTCAGTGATTTTTGTGTTTTTAAATTTCAACAAAATGGGATCTATGTCTTTAAAGTTTAATTGTGGTCCTCCACCCGTACCAGTCATTTTTTTATTGCCAGCAAATAGACTGTTGTTGACTTGATAAAGGATAGTCCTAGGTGTTTCTGGTACATTATCCTTTTTTACTTGCTGATTTTCGTCCCTATCCAGTTGGCTGATCCAAGCGTAATTATTGTTGGCTATTACATTGTTTTCAAATATAAAATCATTGGCAATGGCAGAAGTCCACAAACCACAACCATAGCCACCATAGATCAATGTATTGCGCATGATGTGGCCTGTGCTTTTGCCCGACCAATATACTATCGCTTGCTTTAGATTGTAAAAAATACAATGGTCGATTACTATACCATTGCCATTGGCTATAATGCCCAAATGAAGTGGCGAAGTCACTTGATCACCAGCAAATATACATTGAGTTATTTCTAAATCATCTAATTCTGGATTTGTCCGACTTATTGGATAAGCCCTAATGATTTGTCCTGGTTTAGGATGTTCAACTACTGGTGCACCTAATATTTTCAACCCTTGAATGGTAACATGACTCATCTCAATTTTGATTCCGTACATCGATCCGCCAAATTTGTCTTTTACCCCAAACCAATTTTCTTGCAATGGCATGGTATGAATAATTGTAGGCATACTTCCAGGATTCCAATCAGCATCATCTGGTAAAATTTCGGCTCTAATGGTCAATCGATTTTCTTTTGTAAAAGATCGATTTGTAGGTTTTATTTCAGTGGTTTGGTCAAAAGCATATACACCTGCTGCCATTACAATTGTTACACCTTCTGTTCCTATACTTGCATTTACTTTATTGACGGCGGCTGCCAAAGTTTTAAAAGGAGCATCTTTACTACCGATGTATGAATCACTTCCAATAGACGGATTTACGTACAGAGAAATGACATTTTGTGCCTTCAACATTAAAGTACAAATGGTAAAACAAAGAAAAAAAATTATTTTATTCACTTTTATATATTTAATTATATTGAAAAATTGGAATATACAATTCAAGATAAACCATAATAAATTATATCTCCTTTAGACACTGCAAAGATGAAGCATCCTGAACCTATTGAAAAGGTAAAAACCTGCATTTGAAAGGTAAATTCAGGCAGGAAAGTAGTTTTCCCTGAACTCTATTGGTGTTTTTTTTGTATATTTTTTAAAATACTTAATAAAATTGGTAGGCTCATCAAAACCTAAATCATAAGCTATCTCCTTTGTATTTGCTGTACTATGTAATAATAATCGTTTGGCCTCCAAAATAATACGATCACTAATATACACTTTTGGAGATTTTCCAAATATCTGAGAAATACTTTTTTGCAAGCTTTTTTTCGGTAATATTCAATTGATTGGAATAGAAATTAACTAGTTTGTTTTGCCGAAAATATCGATCTACCAAATCCTTAAACAATCCTGCAATTTCCAAATCAACGTTTTGTTTCAGTGATCGTGAATCTTTTTTACGATAAACTCTTTCTGCATATAAAAGTAAAGTATAAACCAAATGATGTAAGATTCGATACTGCACACTGTCAATGTCTTTGCTTAATTCTTTTTGGATGGCCTGAAATAAATTGGGTATAGTATTATCGGAAGCATCCAATTGGAAATAAGGGACATTAAAAATATCATTGAATAATATGGAATTATTCAGAAATTTTGAATCTTCTGCTGACAGACAAAAAAAAAGTATCTGTAAAAAGCATCACAAAACCTTGATAGTCATTATAATTTTCATAAAAATGCACCTGATCTTTATTGATAAAAAGAAGAGAATTGGGTTTTATTTCTATTCGTTGAAAATCAACAATATAAACTGGATGTCCCGTCTGAAACCATATTACATCATAAAAATTATTCCGATGAGGTTTAGTAAATAAATTTTGTTGTGATTTATGTAAAATACTTAATGACTTTATTTCCAATTCGTAAGGTAAAACTGCTTGAAAATTATATTTCTCTATTTTTTTCATTCTTATATTCCTAAGCCGAACTTATATTTTTAAAATTGCTAATTTAACTTTGACCTCTCATGATTTATGTTGACAACAAGTCATTAACTTATAACAACGATGTGGAAAACGTAAAGTTAAAAAAAAATATTAGACTCTATATTTGAATCGACGAATATGTGAAGCGGCATCAAGGTTTAAAGGTGATTGGGTGATACTTTATTTTCTTATTTTTAATAGGCGCTTCTACTTTTGAAAACTGTAAAATAAATTCTGGAAGTCGCTCACCTGCAATGTTTATATTTTCAAATTCCTGATTAAATTGCTGCCAGTCGCCCTTTGATAATTTCACATCATTAGCACCTACATTTTCTAACATGTGGGCCATTTGTGTGGTACCAGGTATCGGCACTATGAATGGCTTTTGTGCTAGTAACCATGCCAATGATATCTGAGCTGGAGTGGCATTTTTCATCTTTCCCCATTTTTGTAATAAGCTTACAAGAGCCATATTCTTTTCTATGTTTTCAGGTGAGAATCGAGTTTCTATACCGCGGATATCACCTTGCGCAAATCGAGTATTGGCATCAATCGAACCAGTAAGAAATCCTACACCAAGCGGACTCCAAGGCACAAATCCTATTCCCAATTCCTCACAAAGATGAATGATATCATCATCTGATCCATGATAAAGTAGAGAATGTTCATTTTGAATAGCTGTAATAGGATGCTCTTTATGTGCTCTTCTTACAGTTTGGAGACCTGGCTCAGAAAGTCCATAATGCATAACTTTCCCTTCCGCCATTAGGTCTTTTATTGCACCGACTACATCTTCTATCGGCACTTCTGGATCTACACGATGTTGGTATAGTAGGTCGATTCTATCAGTTCTGAGCCGTTTTAGCATACCTTCCACTACTATTTTGATATGCGCTGGCTTGCTATTTAATCCCGGTAATCGTTGGCCTGTTTCCTGATCTATATTCCAGCCAAACTTGGTCGCTACCACTACTTTATCCCGAAATGACTCAATGGCTTCTCCCAAAACTCTTTCTACTTCCAGCGGTCCATAAGCTTCTGCAGCATCAAAAAAAGTAACACCATTGTCAAAAGCAGTTCGAATGATTTTGTGCATTTCAGACCGCAATGGTACAGTGGTCTGGTAAGTTCGTGTCATATTTTGCACTCCGAGACCTATGTTAGAAACTTTCAATCTACCACCTAACATACGAGAAGATGATGTGGGATTTTCCGAAGTTATTGGTGCTTTTTGCTCCTGTCCTGCTAGTAATTGTGCGCTGACTGAGGTTGATAATAATGCAGCACCAGTGGCCGCAAATCCAGTTTTAAAAAACTTCCTTCTACCGTAATCGGTCTCTATTTTATTATTGTTTGAATGTTCCATGATGATATTGATTAGGTATTAAAATTTGTGGCTTCCCATCCATTGTACAGTGGCTGGATCATGGTGATTAATAAAGCTGCTTTGTTTTTGTATCCAAAGTGGTGATGGCTTCCATGTCAGCTGCATTCAATTCAAAATCAAATACATTGATATTTTCTATCATTTTTCTTTGCGCACAGACTTTGGTATTGATACAATTTCTCTTTGCGTAAGCCATCTTAAAATCACTTGTGCAATTGATTTATTGTATTTTTTGCCAATAGAGCCCAGTATTTCGTTTTGGAAAATATTGTTTTTTCCTTCAGCAAATGGTCCCCAAGATTCTAATTGCACACCATTGTCTTTCAAAAATTGGTGCGCATCTACTTGCTGCTGAAAAGGATGTGTTTCTATCTGATTTACGGCTGGCACCACTTCATTAAATGTAATCATGTCCATGACACGGTCAGGTTGGAAATTGCTGACACCTATTGCCCTTATTTTGCCAGCTTTATACAATTCTTCCATGGCTCTCCATGATCCATGAACGTCACCATATGGCTGATGGATTAAGTACAAATCAAGGTAATCCACCTGTAAATTATTCAAAGACCGTTCAAAAGCTAATTTTGTTTTTTCAAATCCAGTATCTTGAACCCAAAGTTTAGTAGTGACAAAAACTTCAGATCTGTTGATGCCGCTTTTTTGAATGGCATTACCTACTGCGGTTTCATTTTGATATACAGCGGCCGTATCTATGGATCGGTATCCAGTTTCTAAGGCATCTATTACGCATTTTTCACATTCATTTAGATCCGTCACTTGAAAAACTCCAAATCCTACCAATGGCATTTCTACGCCATTATTTAATTTTACTACTTGCATTTTTTTGTATTATTTTTAAATGTTTTATTAATATTTTTGATGTGTTGTTGAGATGTATATCTCTCACTTTTTTAAAATCAATTGATTAATTTGGTAAATGACATCGAACCCATTTTCCAATTATCACCTTCTTTCACATACACTTCTGTGACCATAAAATTATTGGTCACTTCATTGCCGCCCACTACCGCAAGTAAGGTGATGCGATTATATACGATAGCAGTATTGCCTAGGATTTTTACAGAAACTTCATGAATATCTGCTTTTTTGTACCATATATTTCCGCTTTGGATGATATTGATTTCCTGCTCTTTTCCCCAAGTGCCACCCATATGGACAAATTCTGAGTTTTGATGAAAAAGATCTTGCAATTTTGTAACATCTTTATCAGCCATCCATTGCCACTTCATTCGCGAAAGCTCCGTAATGTCTTTTTCAATATTTGCAGATATAGCGCTATTGTACTCAGCATCAGATACTTTTTCGAGCCATTTGGTAGGTGTTTTTTCGGTGACACCGATATACACAAATTCGTGATCGTGGCTTGCTCCATGCCAATGCTCTACACCTGGCTGACATTTTATGACATCTCCTTTTTTGACCACATTGACTGCTTTTCCTCTCTCTTGATAATAGCCTACGCCATCTGTTATGATCAATTGTTGGCCACCTGGATGTATGTGCCAATTCAATTTTGCACCTGGAGCAAAGCTAGCTTCTGCAATAGAATAATTAAATATACTATCGGACTTACTTACATGATGCAACCATACATCGCCTGTGTGATTGACATTGTCGGTTTTATTACCTTTTGGGTAAATGGTATGAACTTGTCCTATCAAATTTGAAGATAGTGAAGCTAGTAGGAAAATGGCCAATAACTTTGCTTTAACCATGATTTTTAAATTTTGAATATTATTTATTTCTGTGTCTGTTGAGCCGATATACCTGTGTATCGATCTCCTACTATTTTAATTTTATTGAGATCTGCCGTTAGATTTGTAAGCTCTTCCTTTGTGAATGAGAAGTCTGTAGCCCACATATTTTCCTGTAAATGTGCCAATTTTGTGGTGCCTGGAATAGGAACAATGAATGGTTTCTGTGCCAATAACCATGCTAATGCTACTTGTGCTACCGTTAGGCCTCGTTGATCTCCGAAAGTTTTGAGTATATTTATAACAGGCCAGTTGGCGATGACATTTTGTGGTTGATATCTTGGGAGCGTTGCTCGATTATCGTTATTGGGATTATAGACAGATCGTTCATTGAGATAGCCTGATAACATACCTCGACTTAGTGGACTATATGGTACAAATCCGATACCTAATTCTTCGCATATTTTAATGACTTCCATTTCTGGTTCGCGCGTCATGAGCGAGTACTCACTTTGTAATGCGGTTACCGGCTGGACTGCATGTGCTTTGCGAATATTGGTTACACCTGCTTCACTAAGGCCGAAGTATTTGACTTTCCCTTCTTTGATGAGAATCTGAACTGTGCCAGCAACTTCTTCTATCGGTATATTTGGGTCCACTCGATGTTGATACAATAGGTCGATATAATCCGTTTTCAAGCTCCTAAGTGAATGCTCTACTACAGACCGAATTCTTTCTGGTCGGCTATCCAATCCTTCACTTGGCTTCCCATTTTTAAAACCAAATTTTGTGGCTAACACTATATCCTTACGGAATGGCGATAT
This sequence comes from Saprospiraceae bacterium, assembly GCA_016717105.1. Lineage (GTDB taxonomy): Bacteria > Bacteroidota > Bacteroidia > Chitinophagales > Saprospiraceae > OLB9. The sequence continues at coordinate 142,037 of JADKGF010000009.1, forward strand.
TGCTTCTCCTACAAGAATTTCATTGACCAACGGGCCATAAGCTTCTGCTGTATCAAAAAAATTCAAGCCTAAATCATATGCTTTTTGAATAACACTTATCATCGCTTTCTTTTCAGGCACAAAGCTTCTATGATAACTCATACCCATACATCCTAGGCCTACAGATGAAACTTTTAGTGCATGATCACCACTACCTAATGTTCTGTATTTCATATCGGTCTTATTCTTTTTTTTAGCGTCCATTTGCGCACCAATAGACGTCGGTGATGACAAAATTGCGCCACTGACCAATGCACCTGTCTTCAAAAAACGTCTTCTATGATTTTCCATCTTGATTAAGATTTATATGTTTATAAAAAAACCATGTTGTCCCTTACCTCATAAGGGTTGAACTTTATAAAAATTTATTTTAGAACTAAATTTGTGTTTTACTTTTGAAAATTATGCTTTGTTGGTTTTCTAAGATTTACCTATTTTTTAATAAACTGACTTGTAAACTCATAATTTACACCAATATTCCATGCAAATGGATTGGCATTTATGGAAGATCTTATTGCTTTATTGAAATTAGAAGATATGTTCAGCGGAAAATTTTTCTTGGCTACAGTCAAGCTACCTGCTACGTAAATTCCCGTATTGCTATCTATGGAAAGAAAATATAATTGTGGATTGAATCTAAGGTAGAAATTCTTAGAAACGTTTATTCTATTGAAATCAGCCCTAAGACTTATGAAATTATTTACTGTAGCTACTTCCTTTTCTATTCCTACTCCGAATAAATAATATATACCTATCGAAGTGGTCTTATTGACCTTGTATGTAGAATCAACTCTAATGTTGGATAGAATCTTCGCGCTTTGACCACATCATTGGGAGCACCAATATCTATCACAGTTGCAGATTTATAATTGATAGCTGGTGCGTGGGCTCCGACTACAAAAGAAAATTTATCTTTATTAATGACTTTATATCTCCAGATAAATATAAGCGACCATGGTTTATAATCCAATAAAGAATACCATATCTGCGGATGGAAGCTAAGTCTTGACTTTGAAGTAGCAAAATTGAAGCCTGTTTGGAGCGCTGGTTTACCTAAAGAAAATGTAGGAATAAGCGAAAATCCATTCGTATTTGCGCTGATACTACCACCAAATGTATAAATCGTTGGCTTAATTGTGTCTGCCTGACCAGCCAAGCTTAAGTGAAAACAAAAACTTAATAATATTGAAAATATCCTCATCTAAAAATAATTGGCACAAAGATATTTTTAATAAGGTCAATAGAAGATAGATGGATTACCGCTTTTGCTACCATTTTTACTGATTACCCATTGTTGCGATCATAATGTAAATGAGTTTACTTAATTTTGTATAAAAATAAGAATCATGGCTGGCATATATCAGTTCGACACCATCGCATCCTACAATGATTTCAATAATCATGAGACGCTCCACCCGTTGGTCAGTGTCATAGATTTCGGTAATGCAAAACCTAGATCATGGGACGGTAATACCTCTGTAAAAATCAACTACGGGTTTTATACAATTTTTTTGAAAGATGTGAAATGTGGTGATCTCAGGTATGGTTGCAATTATTATGACTACCAAGAAGGCACCTTGGTTTTTGTGGCACCAGGCCAAGTCTTGGACGTAGAGACCGACGGCAAAGTGTATCAACCCAAGGGATATGGATTGGTTTTTCATGAGGAGCTCATCCATGGTACTGCCCTCGGCAACGCCATTAAAGATTATCATTTTTTTGAGTACAAAGCCTATGAAGCACTCCATCTATCTGAGCGGGAGCGACAAGTGATTTTGGATTGTTTTGCCAAAATCAATTTTGAATTGCAGCAAGCGATAGACAAGCATAGCAAGAAACTTATCGTGTCAAATCTAGAATTGTTGTTGAATTATTGTGTTCGATTTTATGACCGACAGTTTACCACCAGAGAAAATGTCAATAAAGGTATTTTGGGAAAATTTGAAAACATATTGAATAATTATTTCACATCAGATGAAGTACATGAGATCGGACTTCCGTCGGTAGCTTATTGTGCAGATGCGCTACATTTGTCAGCCAATTATTTTGGTGATTTGATAAAGAAAGAAACTGGCAAAACAGCAAAGGAATATATCCAAACCAAGATCATCAATGTAGCGAAAAACAGGATGTACAATCCAGATTCCAACATCAACGAAATCGCCTACGAGCTAGGTTTTAAATATCCACAGCATTTCACCCGCATGTTTAAGAGCGAAACGGGGTATACTCCATCGGAGTTTCGGGCTTTGAATTGATATCTTTTCATTACATCGCCTATTTTAATCTGAAAATGACTTTGAAGTTTTCTTTTATTTCATTACATTGATCATACGACACATTATATTTCTTTGCTAAACTTAACATAAGTTTTATTCCTTTTTCCACTTCTTCATCAATACCGTAACCCAATTTATTGAGTATAATATAAGATATTGGAATACACGCACTATCATAGGCAAGTTTGAATTCAATAATTCCTTCTATCTCGTTTTCCATAGCTAACACAGGATATTTATAATTTACATTGAGAAGCGTAGATAAGGTTTTTTTTGAATTACATCATAGCGTTTAATAACTTGATTTTTTTCGTAGTATGTATAGTCAATTTCTCTAATTAGGGTATCGCTCCAAATTTTATCTTTAACAGCTTTGTTAGGCAAGTTAAAGTAACTTATCTTTCTTAAATGTCCATCTATCTCATCATATTGGACATATTCAATTTGTTTGTTAATATTCCGCACAACACTTTGTTTGAATTTTAAACTATCAGCAAAATCTATGTTATCAAGACCGATGGGTTGTGCATTTAAATTCACACTTAAAATAAGCAATATGAAAAATGATACAAGATTTGTCATACTTTTATTCAATAGATGCCTTTTTTAATTTTTGTGGTGTATTTATCGATCAATCAATAAAAAATACTGAAATAATCATTACGAGTAACTTTGTAGGGGCAACATCAATTCAATAATCGAATGATTCGTAACTAGCAATGCGTGATGCTTGCAAATTGAATTTGCAAGGCCATTATTCAAATATCGTTGACCTTTTCGCCAGTACTTTTTTGAGTTTTCAAGGCACGTTTTGTTACTTTTAGATCTTTGAAATAGCCAATAGTCCCTATGTCCACATACAGTCCAATGCTCCCTTTCTTGGTCTTGCCCAGCATCTTATCTACGATAAATGAAGAATATTTCAGATCATTGACAAACATCTCAGCGGTCTCACCATTTACTTCTATACGCATCGTAACCCATTCATTGAGGGCTACGGGCGCCGAACTTTCATACCTGCCAGGATCTGATTTTCGCAACATATCAAATTTGGCATGTGGATACGAGATATACTGTACCGCATGATTTCTATGCTTCTGATTACTAACTCTGCCTACTTTGGGTCTAACATAGATGCCTTCAAAACCAGAATCGTCCTCGACAATTCTAAAATATACGCCGATAAATCCCGCAATCCCAGGATATGGCGCCGGGTCTTGAAGCTGGCTGTACATTTTGACCTCGATGGTGCCGTTTTCGAAGTCTTCCAGATCTACCAAGCGCGCATAATGTGGTTCGTCCACGGTGGCTTCTATGTTATTGGCATCAAATGGTAGTGCCTTCAAATCTCGCTCTATTTTCAGAACTTTTTTACCTTGAAATTTGATCACTTCACCCGTCACATTATGGAGATCAAAGAAGTGTTTCCCAAGTTTCAGCCTTTGATAATTACCAGAATTTTGTGCATCAGCACTAAAAGTAATGGCCAGAATAAAACAAATAATTGTAAAAAGATGGTTGGTATTCATAAATGTATGATTTGAATTTTATTATATTTTTGATTTTGCTTCAGACACTGTTACAGTTTTGCCCAATGCCCCGAACTCATGTAAATCTCCAAATACTTCAATGCGGATAGATTGGTCTAATCCACCAACTTTTACTGCATCAAATCCGTTGTCAAGGATAAATTCTTCGATCGAATTATCAACGGTGGCATCATCAGAGGCATAGAATAAAACGGATTTTTCTGGATGCTGATACGCAGCCGCTGCTAATGAACCAGCACCTAAAGTTCCGAATGCCTTCACTAATGTTGCACCTTTAGGCAAGATTGCCGCATTGAGTTGTCCTGCGGATTCTTTTTCACCAATGATTTTTTTGAAACCACCATTTTCATCTGGCGCAATAGGATTTGAAGGGTCGATGATTATTTTACCCGCGAGTTCAGTACCATATTTTTCAAACAATTCTTGGATGGTATTGAACCAAACTGATAGGACGATAATATCTGCATTCTTGATCGCATCAGCGGTATCGGATGGCGTCGCCAGATTTCCCAATTCTTGTGCCAAGGCTGTTGCATCTTCTTTTTTGCGGCTTGCAATATATACAGGGCGATTTCCTTTAACTGTATTTTGGGCAATGGTTTTGCCGATGTTTCCTAAGCCAATGATGGCTACTTTTGATTTTGTTGTCATAATATTTCTTGTTTATTTTATAAAAAATTTATGCCACAAAGGTATAGAAGAATGAAAGTTGCCACCAATGAAGTAGATCAAGAAGTAGTCTTGATGTAGATCAAGATTTTTTCATTTGCTTATTGCGCAAGCGACTCAAAAACTCAGGTGTGATGCCCAGAAATGATGCAATTTGGGTCTGTGGAAGACGCATACTGAGATGATCATATTTTTGCATAAATGCCAAATATCTATCTTCAGCCGTAGAACTGATATTTTGTAATAATCGTTGCTGAAGTGCAACAAAGCTATTTTCTATCAAAACCCTGAAAATGCGATCAAATTTAGGTGCTTCTGTGTATAGCAATAATAAGTTTTCATAGTTTATTTGTAGTACCATTGTATCTTCCAAAGCATCAATATTTAGGGCTGAAGGCTTTCTATCATGAAAACTGCCTATATCACTGAGCCAACCATTTTCTGCTGCAAATTGCAAAATATGGATATTGCCTTTATCATCGACCTTGTACATGCGGAGACAGCCACGGACGATAAAATTAAATTGTTGGCATACGTCGCCTTCTTGCAAGACATACTGCCTTTTTCTATACAATCTAGGTTTGAATAATTCGATTACAAACTGCTTTTCGACGGTATTCAATGGAATTAAATTGTGAAAATAATCCAACAATGGTTGTATTTGGGATTGCAAAAAATGATTCGAGTCCATTGAAAAACGTTAATGAGTCAAATAGGTACCAAATTATGGCATTTTGTACAAAGGTAATCATTGGTAAATATATCATCGG
>JADKGF010000010.1 GCA_016717105.1 Saprospiraceae bacterium
GACAAAAGCCAGATTTACAGACCTGAACAAACCTTGAATGACGCCATCTTCACCATAATTGCCATGTAAAACAGGGAAAGCTACGTCTATTTTCTTTATTTTTTTATTGCCTTTGCGATTATATAAATAAGTTTTTTTGCCATCTGTATCGAGATATACCTTTCTGGTTGAAGGCTTAAGTGAAACAAGTTGTGCACTATCTGGGTTATCAAGAAAATCTTCATTATCCATGAGATACCATTGCCCAGTTTTATCGATGCCGACAACAGAAATGTCGTATTTGGATCGGTCCAATGCCTTGATAACATTTTTCCCAGAGATCAATGAGATAGCGTGTTCTGGTGATCTACCACCTATGATAACCAATAAATTCATTCTTTTTAAATATTAAAAAATACCAAATATAAATTGCAATACAAAGGTATCTTTTTTCTAGGAAAAAATACAAAATCACGGAATCTATATTGAATTTCTTAATGCAATATTTTCATTTCCCAATAGATTTACATGAATAATGTTTAACGAATTTCCCAAGATTTTAATCCTACAATACAAAATAATAGCGTTATAAATTATAGAAAATTATAATATTTATAATTTTGATCATAAGAAAATTACCTATTATAAAATAATCGTATGTATATTTACACCTTGATAGCATAGTGATTGTTATTTATAGCCTGTAGGCTTAAGTAAATAGAAACACAAAATTTTGTAAACCAAATAGATATATATGGCAAAAATCCTGATCGTAGATGACGACAAAAGCATCAGAAAGACCCTTCGGGACATTTTGGAATTTGAAAAGTATGAAATAGATGAGGCTGCTGACGGGCTTGAATGTATTGTAAAGATCAAGCAAAGTAGTTTTGATGTCATCATCATGGATGTGAAAATGCCTCGTATGGATGGTATGGAAGCCATCGAGAAAATACAACACTTGGCTCCCGATACACCGGTCGTGATGATATCGGGTCATGGCAATATTGACACAGCCGTAGAAGCTGTAAAAAAAGGCGCCTTCGACTTCATCCAAAAACCACCTGATCTTAATAGGCTTTTGATCACGCTTAGGAATGCATTAGATAAATCCAATCTGATCACCGAAAAAAAAGTGCTCCAACGCAAAGTAGGAAGCGCACGAGTGCAAGAAATCATCGGTGAATCTGATGGTATTCACTTGATCAAAACCACGATTGAAAAAGTAGCACCAACGGATGCGCGAGTACTTGTTACTGGTCAAAACGGAACAGGTAAAGAGTTGGTAGCCAGATGGATACATCAGATGAGTAAAAGAAAAGATTATCCCATCATCGAGGTCAACTGCGCTGCCATACCTTCAGAGTTGATAGAAAGTGAACTTTTCGGACACGAGAAAGGATCATTTACTTCTGCCATAAAACAGCGTCTAGGAAAATTTGAGCAAGCTCATGGTGGTACACTATTCCTAGATGAAATCGGTGATATGAGCATGTCTGCACAGGCCAAGGTTTTGCGTGCTTTGCAAGAAAGCAAAATCACTAGAGTTGGAGGAGAAAAAGATTTGCCCGTAGATGTTCGTGTTATCGCAGCGACCAATAAAGATTTGCGTGCAGAAATTGCAAAAGGCAACTTCCGAGAAGACTTATATCATCGACTTGCAGTAATTATAATCAAGGTACCATCTTTAAACGAAAGGGCAGATGATATTCCTGACTTGATCCAGCATTTCATTGCAGTCGTGTGTGATGAATACAATATTGCGCATAAGAAAATCGAAGCTGGCGCCATCAAACTTTTACAAAAAGTGAACTGGACAGGAAATATCCGTGAATTGCGCAATGTAGTCGAAAGGCTCATCATTTTATCGGGCAATACCATCGCTGCCAAAGATGTAGAAAATTTCGTCCACAGTGCAGCTCCAACAAATGCGACATTGAGTGCTTTGTTCGATCAATTTGATGATTTTGGCGCATTTAGCAAGTATATTAAAGCCGAATTTGAAAAATATAAAGGCGAATTAGTTTAAACTTTTTGACAACTAATATATTAAAACCTGCGTTTTGTATTTGTGCATACGCAGGTTTTTTATGTTTAAGAACTGCGTAAAATACTTTTTTTGTAAAGATTTTTTTAATAATGAGTGAACAAGAAATAAAAAGAATAGACGAACATGTCCAGCGCCATCTAAAAAAATGGGGCGAGATAAAGGGTGAAAACTCATGGACCATGTTCAAGGTGATCGCAGAGCTAGTCGATGGCTTTGAGATATTAAATAAATTGGATCCATGTGTTTCTATTTTTGGTTCTGCAAGGACAAAACCGGATCAAAAATATTATAAATTGGCGACAGAAATCGCTACAAAATGTATAGATGAAGGCTTCGGGGTCATCACAGGTGGCGGACCTGGTATCATGGAAGCGGCCAATAAAGGTGCCTATCTGCAAGGTGGATTGTCTGTTGGGTTGAATATAGATTTGCCATTCGAACAGTTCAATAATCCCTATATTGAACCAAGTAAAATCTTACATCACCGGTACTTTTTTGTCCGTAAAGTGATGTTTGTAAAATATGCACAAGCATTTGTAGTATGTCCAGGTGGATTTGGTACATTGGATGAGCTGTTTGAAGTATTGACATTGATACAGACGAACAAGATATCTCAGGTTCCAGTTATTTTGGTTGGTACAGACTATTGGACTGGCCTGAAGCAATGGATTACCGATGTGATGCTTCATCAGTCAAATAATATTTCTGAAAAAGATCTCGATCTGATGCCTATTACCGATGACCCGGATGAAGTGGTAGCCTATATACGCAATTTTTATGACGGATCTGACAAAGCGCATTCTATCAAGCCCAATTACGAGCTTTGATAAGTGTGTGTTTTTGGTTTTAAGCTAGATATCTGCTTTGATCACGGAATATTATATGTATATTCGCCGGTAAATTTGCCGAAAATATGGTAGTACATTCTATCTTGAAGAATAAAGCAGCTTTGCTATTTATAGTACTTGCTTGTTTTTTTATTGCCAATACCATCGTAGCAGAGTTCGTCGGATCCAAGATATTTTCACTTGAAAAATTATTGGGAATTCCACCATTAAGTTTGACGTTTTTTGGTGTCGAAGGTCTAGGATTTAATCTGACAGCCGGTGTGATATTGTGGCCAGTTGTTTTTATCATGACCGATGTTATTAATGAATATTATGGATCAAAAGCTGTTAGGTTTTTGTCTTATTTGGCCATAGCGATTGTCTTGTATGCATTTCTGATGGTCTATCTTGCTATAGGCTTACCGCCAAATGATTGGTGGCAGTTTCAAAGTGGATTGCATCCTTCACCTTCTTCCAATGTACCCGATATGAGTCTTGCATTCAATAAGGTGATGGGTCAAGGATTGTGGATCATTGTGGGTTCAATGTTTGCTTTTTTGGTAGGCCAGATCCTTGATGTGTTCATTTTTCACAAGATAAAAAATATGACTGGCGAAAAATGGATTTGGCTGCGCGCTACAGGAAGTACGATGGTTTCTCAGCTAATAGATTCATTTTTGGTGTTGTTTATAGCCTTCTATATAGGTGCAGAATGGGAATTGACCCGTGTTTTGGCTATTGGCACTGTAAATTATTTTTATAAATCTTTTGTAGCTATCAGCTTGACACCAGTCATCTATTGGAGCCATGACATTATTGATAAGTACCTTGGCCATGAGACAGCAACTTTAATGAGAAATCAAGCCCAATGATTTTTAATTGTACAGATAATATACCGAATTGAAAATTACAAAATACAATATTGGCTTCATCCTTGGCGCGATTACGATTGTAATTCACTTGTTGGCACAATTTGTAGGTGGAGATTTTATTTACAAATGGTACCATCTTTTGGTTTTCAAACCAATAAGGATACTATACGATAATACTTTAGGACTAGTTGATTTCCCAATGATTTATCTTTTTCTCTTTATAATATTTGCCCTATTGATTTCCTTTGTTTATCAAAGAATAATCGATTATCAATGGGATGGACTGCGATCAAGTTTTAAGAATGGCGTATTTTCTTTCTTGAATTTTGTGGGTGTATTATTTTTTCTATTTTATTTTTTATGGGCTTTCAATTATTACAGGCCGTCATTGGATGCTACGCTTGAATTGCCAGAGATAGACGAAAGTTCCATTGATCTCGAAGGTGAATTTGCTAAAATAAGTCAAATGGCAGCTTACGAACGCGCATTCCTTACAAAGGATACTGCTGCATTAGTCATGGCCATTAATTGGCAAAATTTGGAAGATAGCATACGCAAAAATCAGGAATTACTACTTCATTCTTGGAATCAGGATGTGGCTGGTGAAGTAAGAATTCGAGCCTTATACCCTAAAGGTAGTTTATTATCCATTTCAACTGCAGGTGTGTACATTCCGTTTGTTTGCGAAGGTCACGTAGATGCTGGATTGCACTTTATACAGTGGCCATTCACTTTGGCGCATGAAATGGCCCATGGATATGGATTTACAGATGAAGGAGTTTGCAATTTTATTGGTTTTATCACGTGTATGAAGTCGCAAGACCACTTTATCAGATACTCAGGATTGGTCGGGTATTGGAGATATTTGTATTCCGAACTCAAGTATAAGAATCCAGAAATAACACTTGATTCTATCCAATTGGATCATGGGATGAAGGCGGATCTACTTGCCATTAGAAAAAATAGCAATAGTTATGGCGAATATTTTCCATTTTTAAGAGATATAATGTATGATTTTTATTTGAAATTGCACGGCATGCCTGCTGGATTGGATAGTTATAATGAGCTGATTATTCAGGTACAGCGATGGAATCAGTCTAAACACGCTTTTCCGCTAAGTAATCAATGATCTGAAGTAATTTTGTATTGAGATTGCTTATCGCCAATGGCAAATCCCAATTAGCCCTGTTTCGAGCTTCTACATGATTGGAGATAGCTCTGATTTGCAATGATTTTATATGTAACTTAGCGGCTACAAATGCGAAAGCTGCGCCTTCCATACTCTCTGTATCTGGTTGGTACAAGTCTATTAGTTCTTCTGCTGATCGGAAGGTACCAGTTACTTTATTTACAGTGACGCCTTTACCTTTCAAAAGATGCAAATGTTCTGGAAGTTCTTCTGACAATTCTATCCATCCATCCGAATATGGCGCTTCGTTTTTGTCTTGAAGTCCCATGCTGAAAATATCAGTAAAACTAGCATCAGCATTTTCAGTACCGAAGTCAGCGAATCTGTCTTTATCTATTGTAAAAACAGCGCCTTTGGGAACTTGAGTATTGAAAGCGCCTGCGATGCCGACATTAATTATCAAATCTGTATTTTGTCCTTGTAAGGAAGTACAAAGTGCAAATGTAGTATTCATTATACCCGGACCAGTTATGATGATTTGGATGTGTAGTCTATTGTAAATGAAATAGTTGGATGATAATTTTTTTGCATTGTTTTCAAGAAAAGTAAAAAGTGGTGCGATCTCAGTTTCGGTTGCCGAAACCAGCATGATGTTCATACATCGAAATTTAGATGTAAAAATGTCGTAACTAACAAGAAATTAATATTAGGTGCAATTGTATAAATGGTAGTGATTACCAATTCATATCGTCATTTGGCTTGTGTCTCTCACCACCTTCTTCAAGTGATGCTTCCCATTCAGCTTGTCTTTTTTCAAATTGATCATAATCAAAATCTGGTAAAAGATCTTTCTTAACGTGGTCAATTGTATCCTGTAATTGGGCTAAGAAACGATTAAAATCTTCTTTATAAATGAAAATCTTATGTCTTTCAAAGCCATCAGAATTAAACTTTTTGGTGCTTTCTGTCAAGGAAATGTAATAATCATCACCTTTGGTTTTTTTTACATCAAAAAAATAAGTTCTTCTTTTTCCTGCTTTTACCTTGGCTGTATAGACACTATCATATTTGCCTCTATCTTCGTATTCCACGGTGTTATTATTTAGAATATTAACTAATATAGTACAAATATATAAATTAATTATTGAAAATATAATATTTCACAAATAATAATTTATTTGGGCTTTACATCATTTGTTGCTGATAAACAGACTGATAGAATCCTTCATTGCGTATAAGTTCTTCATGAGTACCTTGTTCGGCAATTTTACCATTATCCAAAACCAATATTTTATCATAATTCAGCAAGTTGTTTGCCCGATGTGTGATGACAATTGTGGTTTTATCTCGGAGCGAATGATCGAAAAACGACAAGATACTTTGCTCTGTAGATGTGTCCACAGCGGAAAGTGCATCATCTAGGATGACAATGTCTGGTTTTTTAATAAATGCTCTTGCTATTGAAATTCGTTGTTTTTGGCCACCTGACAAGGTAACGCCACGTTCGCCAACCATTGTTTCAAATTGTTCAGGTAGTTTTTCTATATCATCTTTTACTGACGCAAACTCAGCATACATTTGGATTTCATCCATCGTGGCATCTGGTTTTCCAAAAGCGATATTGGCAGCTACAGTATCTGAATAGAGAAAAACATCTTGTGGTACACAGGAGATTCTATCTCTTATGATTGATAAATTGTGTTGCCTAATGTCTTTACCATCGATTAAAATTTGTCCTTCGGTCACATCAAACATTCGAGAAAGCAACTCAGCAATCGTGGTTTTTCCTGAGGCTGTTTTGCCCATGATTGCCATTCTTTGGCCTTTTTTAAGGGTAAAATTGACATTCTGCAATGCGACAACGCCAGAATTGGGATATATAAAAGTTACATTTTTAAATTCAATATCTCCATGAATAGGGTACACCTGAGAATTGGTGTTTTGGATACCGGATTTTTGATCCATGATTTGATTGATCCTAGCTTGGGATGCTTCTGCTTCTTGTATGACAGATGCAATCCAACCAATGGCTGTCACAGGCCATGTGAGCATATTTACATATAAAATAAACTCCGCTATATTTCCCGCAGTAAGTTTTCCATCATATACCTGAAATCCACCGATCAAGACAACAAGCAAGGTGCTTAGCGAAATCAACAAGACCATTAATGGCTGAAAGTAAGCTTCGATTTTTGCCAATTCTAGAGATCTTCGTTTGTATTCTTCGCTTTGATCCTTAAAGAATTCGGTAAATTGCGCTTCTTTTACATATGATTTTATTACTCGGATGCCTGAGTATGCTTCTTGTGCTGTACTATTTAAAGTAGAAAGCTGCGCTTTGATGGCTGCACTTTTTTTATTGATAATATTGCTTACATAATAAATGGACACAGAAAGAAATGGTAGTGGCAGTAAGGCGTACATCGTCAGTTTTACATCTACTTTCAGCATGGCATAAATAGTCATCGCAAATAAAGTGACGAGGTTGATTCCATATAATAAACCAGGTCCGAGGTAGTCTCGCACCTTGGAAACGTCCTCCGAAATACGTGCCATGATGTCGCCCGTCTGATGAGATCTTAGATAGTTTTGATCTAAGGTTTGGAGATGACCGAATATCTCTTTTCGCATATCATATTCTATGAGTCGTGACATGACGATCAGAGTTTGGCGCATATAATACATCATGATGCCTTTGACAATGGCAAAACCAGTCACAATCAAACCAAACATCAACAAAGCATGGCCTAATTGGTCCATTAGCGCCCCTTGTCCAGCTGCTTGTGTATCTTTAAATAGGTGGATTTTGTCTTGTACCAAATCCAATGCTTCTCTGATCTTTTGGGGAATCAGGATGCTGAAATAATTAGCTCCGGTGACAAAAAATATACCTAGCAGCAAATGCCACTTATACTTTACAAAATAATGATTGAGTGTAAAAAGGTTTTTCAAAAATAAATATTTTAAACATTCCGAACATTTATTTTCGGCTGCATAAGATAAACAGTCTTTTACCTATTGGGTTTAAAAGATGTATGAATTAACTTAAAAAAAATAAAGTATGAAATTTATTTTTGGATAGATCTCCTTTGTTGTGTGGTAAGTACAGCTTGGATTCTGGGTGCATATTCATTCTCCAACTGCATCAAAAACTTAGATAGTTCATCTTTTTGCTTATATTGTTTTTTGTAGTTTTCGATACGTAGCGCCTTGTCATCCAAAATTTTTGTCAGTTGAGCAGTTTGCTCATTGGTCAATCCTGATTTTTCTCCATTCTTGGTCAATTTAGTTTCCAGATTACTCAATTCTTGTTTGATATAATCAAAATGATTTTGTCCTTGCATGTACGATGACAAAGAAAATATCAATAATACAGTGAATATATGTTTCATGGATGAAAAATTTTATCAAAAGTAGTAATTATTGAAGAATTAGCCAAATTTAAAGTGAATATTGTTTTGTTAGCACAAATGAATTATAATATTGGACTTATTTTTTTGATCCACTTACTAACATTTTGAAGACGAAAGGAATAGTTGTCACTAAAACTATACCTAATACAATGTATCCAAGATGTGTACTGAGATCATAATTATAGTGATCTATAAGAAACTGATTGAGGTAGTGACCTGCAAGCACCATGACAATAGACGAAGCAAAACTTGCGGTAATATTGTAGATTAAAAACTTTCGGGAATTCATACTAACTGTACCTGCAACAATTTGTGCAAACGTCCTTATAAATGGTATAAATCTCGCCACAAAAATGGTCATTGCACCGTGTTTATCATAATAATTGCGTGCATTTACCAAATGTTGATGTTTAAATAATAGGGAGTCAGTTTTTTGATAAAGCCTTGGGCCGCTTTTGGCTCCAAACCAATAACCGAAAATATTACCTAAAATACCTGATAGTGATATTAGGATGATGATCATGGCTAATCGTAGTTCTATTTGGTCTGCCGGAATAAATCCTTCCAATAGTTGATGGCTGAATACACCAGCTACAAATAAAAGTGAATCACCAGGTAGGAAAAAACCAGCGAATAGTCCCGTTTCTGCAAAAACCACAAACATGATCAATAAGATACCACCATGCGTCACGTACCATTGAGGTTGCAATAAATCTGTAAAATGAAGTAAGTCAAACATGGGCGTAAATCAAAAATCGGTTTTAACTTCTACTATAAGTAAAGAACTACTCTATTTGTTTTGATTTATTGGTTTTATGTTTTATAAATTCATAAATTATGGGTAACAGTGAGATGCCAATGATCGCAAAAATAACAGTTTCGAAGTTGTCTTTTACGATGGGAATATTCCCGAAAAAGTAACCTAGCAAAGTGAGGCCAATGACCCACAACATACCTCCGACTATATTAAATCTAATAAATAACGGATATGCCATCTGGCCAATACCAGCTACAAATGGCGCAAATGTTCGTACGATGGGTACAAATCTTGCAATAATAATGGTTCTAGGCCCATGTTTTGCATAAAATGTTTGTGTCTGGTCGATATATTCTTTTTTGACAAGTTGGTAACCTTTTATTTTCCAATTTAAAATTTTTAGCCCCAAATTCTTGCCTACGGAATAATTGACTGTATCACCGATGACAGCAGCAATGATAAGGCTGACAATAATTATTGGAAGACTAAGCTTTGCAGTGACTCCGGCATCATTTACCACACCTGCACAAAATGCTCCAGCTGCAAAGAGCAATGAATCGCCTGGCAAAAATGGCATGACTACGAGACCTGTCTCCACAAAAATGACTATAAAAAGCAGAATATAGACCCAAAGGCCATATTCCTGAATCATCACAAACAAATGTTCATCTACATGGAGGATGAAATCCATCAGTGATTTAATAATTTCAACAAAATCCATTTCTATTTTTTAAGTTTTGTTACATACCGCGACGACGCATTTCTTTATCAATTAGCAGCAATTCTCTGCTCATTTCACCTGTAACCGAGGTGTTTTCTTCAGTACGTCTTATCAGATATGGAATGACATCTTTTATCGGACCATAGACAACGTATTTGGCGGCATTGTATCCGGCATTTGCCAGGTTAAAAGTAATATTGTCACTCATGCCGTATAATTGGCAGAAGTTAATATGCGGATGATTATGAGGTATTCCTTTTTCATGAATCAATTGCGCTTGATGCAAATTGCTATCAGCATTATGTGAAGCGCAACAAGACGATATGGTTTCGTAATGCTCGATGCAATAATCCAAGGCTTTGTTATAATCGCGGTCTGTTGCTTCTTTGGTTGGTTGTATAGGTGAAGGTATGCCCAATTCTAAAGCTCGTTCTCTTTCCTTGTCCATATAGGCTCCACGCACCATCTTTGATCCAAAAAGTACACCTTTGTCCAAACAACGCTTATGGTCTCGTATCATGTGCTCCAATTTGATGGTATTGTACAATTGATAAGTATTATACACAGTCACTCTTTCCTTATTATATTTCTCCATCATCTGCATGACCAATTCGTCGATGGGATCTTGAAGCCAACTTTCTTCAGCATCAACAAAAATACTTACACCCAGTTCGGATGCTTTATTACAAATTTCATCAATCCGCTCATAAAGATGTTGGAATTTTCTTTGATCGCCTTCAGAAATTGTTTCCTTATTGTGGAGTTTTTCGAGAATGAGATTATCTACAAGTCCTGTGATTTTGGTACTGACTACAGGCACAGAGTTGTTGGAAGCAGCCATTTCGATTGCTTTGAGTGTTTCCTTCATTGCTGTGTCCAAATCGTCCTCATCACTTTTACCTTCGGCACCATAGTCAAGGATAGTCAACGTATCATATTCGTATAGTTTGTCTATGACTTTCTGACAATCCAGAAGGGATTCTCCTCCACAAAATTGTGGAAAGATGGTGTTTCTGATGACGGTTTCTGTAAAAGGAAGCTTAAATTTGATGGCAAAAAGTCCCAGTTTTGAGCCGATCTTGACCATATTTGGATTGTTCATCCACTTGAAGAGCCAGGCAGTTTTCTTTAATTCTTTGTCTGATTTGTTGGAGAATGCAATCTCCGTGTTTAAGAGGTCAAGATTTTGTTTAGGTTCGGGTTCACTCATAAGTGTTGGTTAAATTTCTGTTTGGTTCCAGATATGCCATGCTTTTTCAGCTTGAAGGATCAACATATCATGACCGTTTTTGATTTTACATCCCATTTTTAATCCTTCGCTCAAAAATATGGTTTTTTCGGGATTATATATAAGGTCATATAAAAAATATTTTTCATTTAGCCATTCATAAGGTATTTCGGGTTTGTTTTTGATGCTTGGTGACATTCCTAGCGGAGTAGTATTGATGATAAGATTTATGGATGAAAATAGGGCTTTATCGATGTCTTGATAGCGTATTATACCTTTTTTACTTCTACTTATCAGACTATATTGAATATCTAATTTCTTTAATATATATTGTACCGCTCTTGATGCGCCACCAGTTCCCAAGACCAAAGCACCATGGATATTTTTTGATTTTTCAATTAATGACAAAAGTGACTTTTCGAATCCATAACAATCTGTGTTGTATCCTATTGTTTTTCCATTTTTAAATGCGATGGTATTTACTGCTCCAATGGTTTTGGCAACAATGTCAAGTTCATCCAAATAGGGTAGAATGGCTTCTTTGTAAGGAATAGTCACATTTAAGCCTGAAAAATCCAATTTTGAAATCAATGCCGCAAACTCCTTGATATTATTTAATGGGTATGTTTTGTAATCAGCATCTATTCTTTCATTTTTAAACTTAGTATTAAAGTAATCAGGAGAGAATGAATGCTCCAGTGGATAACCAATAAGTCCATATTGTTTGGTCATAATATCTTAATTACAGGCACAAAATGGGTCGATATGGATTAACAGCTCGGGAAAGAAGGCCATGAAATGCTGTTCTAGTTTAGTGAAATGAGTTCTCAAGTCTTCATGCGCTTTGTCAAAGTTGTTATTGAAATTGGCTCTTTTCCCAACTCTATCGAAAGTCTTGCGCAATCTTTCTTCATTTTTACAACTCATAAGGAAGTCATCTGCAATCATTAATGGTAGTTTTTCACGCAGTTTTAAAGGGAAAATATCTTTTTACTTTCAAGCATTGTATAGGTACGTTCTATAAAAGTATGAATATTTTCAGGTGAATATCGTGCCCAGTGAATAGTCAGGAAGTGATCAAATAAAATGTCAGTGGTCACAGGTGCATATTTCCCTTGTGTTGGGTGTAAAAGTCTGATTGCAGCCCTTACTTCATCATGTTCGTCAGTAAATCTGTCTATTTTTTTATGTAACTCAATGCCTTGCATGATATTTGGATCAAGTAATTTTTTATCTTTATTGGTGATAAAATCAGCCATAAAATTACCAGCCAACAGATCCGCATCTGTACATGATAAAAGCATGTGTGCTAAATGATTCAATACTTATTGATTTGCAACTTTCGGAAATAACAAATTGGCGGCTTTCTTCATTAATGCGTTTGAGTTTTTATTGTAGAACGGTATTGAAAATATAATTATTTACTTATTTTACCATTATCTTTTAAGATACTTATTACTTCAATTTCACTGAGTTGTGTGATATTTGCAATTAAGGGAACAGGTATTTTATTTTCATGGCAATTCAGAACGATTTGAACTTGATTTTTAAATATTCCTTTTTGAATGCCAATTTGTTCACCTTCTTGTCTTATCCTACTATAAGTGGTCATAATATCATCTTTTATTTTGGATGGTATGGATTCAATTGCTTCATTGAGTTCGAATTTTGAAATGTCCGAAACATTTACTACGTAAACAAAGAGCTGCTCCAAAAAGTTTCCTCTGTCTTTTGTTTCTGAAAATAAAGTAAAAATTCGCTGGAAATCAGCCGCAAGTTTGATTGGATCAAAAGCGCTTCGCTGTGCCAGTATTGCAGCTGCCATCATTCCATTGCGTATATTCTCTATACTTTCTCTGATAGTGATCTCAATTCAATGAAAATATGTCTGATAGAAGGGATATATTCACCCAATGTATCACTCAGCTTCGGGAATAATGCCTTAAGTTGTGGAGCTTCCCATTGTTTTTTGCCTTGATAATAGATAAATGGGATGATAAGTTTAAGTGGCTTTTTGTCAGCAATACATTTGAAGTAATGTGAGAATAGATAGTGTCCCACTTGTATTAGGACAAACTTATCTGGCGAAGATTTATGTTCGAAAAGTAAAACGATATCAATAGGCTCGTTATCCAAAGTTTTGACTTCAAACACTATGTCAGAAAAATGCTCGCTTAGATCTTCTTGGATGTATGATTCTTGGGTGACCTTGAGTGAATGAATATCAATTTCTTTCAGCAAAGGATCGGGCAAAAAACGTTCAAAAAAAGAAATTGCTCTATCTGGGTCAGAGAAAGATGCTTTGACAAATTTGTCGTGTAGATGATGTATTTTTTTTGACATAAGTTGTGATATAATTTACAATAACCGCAAATTTTTAGTTGATATTTTCCAAAATAGGCTCGTGCTTTAGTGATCGAAAATCTACTGCACTAACAGCAGATATACCTGGTTCTGTCATGTACACGCCGTATAATACATTGACTTCTGCCATCGTAGATTTGTTGTGTGTCACGATGATAAACTGCGAATCCTTACTGAACTTGCGGATGATGTTATTGAATTTTTGAATATTAGCATCATCGAGTGGTGCATCTACTTCATCAAAAATACAGAAAGGCGCAGGCTTCAACAAATAAAGTGCAAATAGCAATGCTGTAGCGGTGAGTGTTTTTTCGCCACCTGAAAGTTGACTAAGAGACTTTGGTTTTTTACCTTTAGGTTTTGCAATGATTTCAATATCAGACTCAAGCGGATTGGAAGTGTCTAGCAATATCAGGTCGCAAGTATCATCTTCTGTAAATAGACTCCTGAAAACTTCGATAAAACTCACTCTCACTTTTTCAAAGGCTTCCATAAATTGTCCAGTTGCCGTTTTTTCTATCTCTTTCATGGTGTCAGCAAGGCTTTCCTTTGCATCAAGGATGTCTTTACGCTGTACATTTATATTGTCATATCTTTCTTTCATTTCGTTATAAGCTTCTACAGCGAGTGGATTTACGTCTCCATAAGACTGCATTCTGACCTTGATTTTTTCCAATTCTTCACTGAGCTGTTCATAATCAATTCCTGCTTCGGCTTCTTGATTGATGATGTCATTTACAGAAATGTTAAATTCTATCCTTAATCTTTCGCCCACCGCTTGGATCTGAAATTTTTGTTCTGTAAACTGATCTTTTAGTGTTTGGATGATCTGCTGTAGTTGTGATTGTACTTTGGTCAGCTGTCGGATTTCGTCATCCAATTCATTGATCGTATTGCGTGCCTTGAAAAAATCTTGTTCCGCTTCTGATAGTGTGGACTGAAAGTTCTTTTTCTCCAAATAATATACCTGTAATTCTTGATCTATTTTGATCAATTGATCTTCTATATCAATTCGTTCACGATCTTCAGATAAAATCCGTTGACGATCGTTTTGGATCTTATGAGATAATTCTGATATTTTTAAATCCCTGAAT
Source organism: Saprospiraceae bacterium (assembly GCA_016717105.1). GTDB lineage: Bacteria > Bacteroidota > Bacteroidia > Chitinophagales > Saprospiraceae > OLB9. The sequence continues at coordinate 14,435 of JADKGF010000010.1, forward strand.
TCCTTATCTTTAACAAAATTGCCAATCAGATTTTGATGCCTGATGAGTGCAATATTATGTTGGTTAAACTGCTCAGAAGCTGAAGACATTTTTTCGCCAAGGACATCGATGTTTTTTTCTTTGCCATCTTCAGGTTTTTCTAATTCTTCAATTCGTTTCCTTAAAGCCTTGATTTGTTGGTCTTCTTGGGCAATCTGATTTTGAATATCTTTGATCTGAACTTTTGCTGATTTGATTTTTACATCACTTTCATCTTTAAACTGTCTGAAAGACTGGATTTGGTGTTGAATTCTTATTCTATCCTGATCTATATGTTGTAGTTCTTTTTTTATTTTATCAATAAAACCATTAAAATTGGATGATTTCAGATTTTGAAGATCCTTTTTTATTGTGGTTAATCGGTTATTCAAGTCTGTTTTAAGAGATGCATTTTCTTGTAAAAACTGGGCGAGCTTTTCGAGATTTTGTTTTCGTCCTATTTTTTTGCCTTCAAATAGGCCAACCGAACCACCAGCTATGGTGAATCCGTGTTTTAAATATGTACCTGTGGACGAAATGATGACTATATCTTGGTCAGTTTCCTTTAGTTCATCAGGCTCGCCACTGAAAATATACACCTTTGACAATAAGTTTTCCAAAAGTGGTTTGAATTTATTTTCAATTTTGATGACGTCGATGGCCCTAACAAATTTATGATCACTCAATTTTTTTGTCTCCTGCGTTTTTTCGATTCTATCAAGCAAGAAAAAAATTGGCTTTGCCTTGCTGTGCATTTTTGAGTAAAGTAATACCATGAAGTGCTTCTGCCAAGTTTGACACCACAAAATGATTCAGATAATTTTCTAAATACAATTCAATAGGCGCCTTGTATTGCTCGTCCACATCGAGAATATCGGAAAGTAAAATCAAATCTTTTTTCCAATGATCGTGCAGAAAACGAATAGATTCAGGAAATCCTTCAAAATTGTCAATCATACTCCGGAGCAGATCATATTCATTTTGTTTTGAGTCGATATTTCGGTTTACAACATTGAGATCTTCTTGTAGTTTATCTCTTTGTTTTTCAAGAGATGCAATGTTGGATTGCCTATTTTGTTCGTTATTTATAAGCGATTCGAGCTCTTTTTCTTTTAATGCAAAAGCAGAATTATACTCTGTTTCTTGTTGATTCCATCTACTAAACTCCTTCTCTCTGGACTGTACTGACTCCGTGATCCTGAAGATTTCTCCTTCATTATTTTCGATATTATTTCGTCGAATAGCAATGGATTTTTCCAAGTTATAGACCTGTTTTTCTATTTCTTGCTTTTCTTTTTGCCGAATATCAAAGCTCAATTTTGCCGTATTGTATTCTGATCGCACTGATTCGTAAATCTCCTTCGATTGTTGAAGCGTAGTTTTCAGATTTTCTAATTGAACAGTTTCGTCTTGGATTCTTTTTTCTAATTGCTTAGAATCGATACCTGCTTTTTCTATTTCCGTTTCACTTTCAGATAATACCTTGGTTAAGTGCTCTTTATTTTGTTTTTTGAATCCTAACTTTTGGTTGAGAAGGCCTTTCTCGTTTTCTCTTGTTCGGATTTGATATACTAGATCACTCAGTTTTTTCTGATGATCCGAAAGGGCCAACTCTTTGTCTAAGTTAGCTTTTTTGTCTTTTTCCAGTGTCGCTTGTTTGCCGAGCAATAAGATGTCATTGGCTCGATATGTATCCTGGTCTCTAAGCAATTGCTCTGAAATTCCCTTATATTTTTGCTTAAGGTGTTGAATGGAAAATACAGCATGTCTGATGCTCATTTCCTTATATTCAGCCTTGATGTCGAGATATTTTTGGGTTCTTCTGGCTTGTTTTTCTAAGGTTTTTAGATTGCCTTCGATTTCAAAAAGCAAGTCATCGATACGATTGAGATCTTCAGTGGCGCTTTTAAGTTTGCTTAAGGTTTCGCGTTTACGGATTTTATATTTAGACACGCCGGCAGCTTGTTCAAACATCCTTCTTCTAGAATTCTCTTTATCCGCCAAAATATCATCTACCATACCCAATGCAATGATGGCGTATGAATTGGAACCAATGCCCGTATCTAGAAATAAGGAATTTATATCCTTCAATCGGCAAACTACATTATTGAGCTTGTATTCGGATTCTCCAGATCTATAAAGCGTACGAGAGATAGTTACATTTTGATATTCAACAGGTAAGAGGTTTTTATCATTTTCGAATGTCAATGCCACAGTAGCCGTAGGAGCTTCCTTTTTGGTCTTAGTACCATTAAATATGACATCAGACATCGCTTCCAATCTCAGTTCTTTGCTTTTCTGCTCACCTAGTACCCATCTGATAGCATCGACGATATTGGATTTGCCTGAACCGTTAGGCCCGACCACACCAATCACGTCTTCGCTGAAATTCAGGATAGTGTCATTAGCAAAACTTTTAAATCCCTTTATTTGAAGGCTCTTCAATCTCATAAGGGGCAAAGATAAAATTTATTTTGGGACAGATAGGAGACAAGTTTGGTGTTTATGCAAAAAAAAAATGGCCACTTCCCCCAAAGTGACCATTTTTTGATCTTTCGATCCCCATGAACTTTACCAAAACTTTTAAAAAAATCCAGGTTTCTCAAGCCCGAATTTTACATCTCTTTATAATAACTAAGAACTCAATCCATACCTTTTGACCAAACTATCGGGTTGATTTTACAATTTTTAAAATCAACCCGAAGTCCGATTTTGTTTTTAATCCCATGAACATTTCCGATATTTCGGACCGATTCTTTAACCGTATGAAAGGTAAGCTATTTTGTTTTTCTCCCTTTCACATGACAAAGATACGGGGACATGTTTCAAAAGAAAAATACAAAATTAAGGCACAATAACATATAAATATTTGTAATATGAATAAAATCGAATGATTAATTCCAAATGATTGCAAATAAATAATAATGTTAAAATAACATAGCTTTAAGCACTAACAGAACCATTAATGAAGTATGTTGTTCTTTTGGGCTTAAAAATGACTCCGAAATCTATTGATTGACATTTGAGCAAAGTTTTTCTAACATTCCTGGTCATTCCCAGTATTTTAGTTCCTGGGGGGGCAAATCTTATTTATTGTAAGCAGCAAGTGTTGAATATCATTATCAGGATGCCTCAAATCATATTTTCCATGTCCAATTTCATGGGAAAATTGATCACCAATAGTTCTAAACAATTGCAGTCATGCATACTAATAGGTTTATGCAATTAAATCTAATGAATAAACTATGGCTCGGTTCTAATAAATTGTAAATCGTAGGCATCCCTAATTTTATTCTATCCTTTTACATTTCGATCAAAATAAGTCCAGAAGTCCATTCCACCTATAGTTTTTATTTTTTTCAAAATTATTTGGTTAAAGAATTCTATTGTTAGGTTTGTACAATCTCCATGTCCCATTGAATCATGGATATTTTTATCCATATATAACATGCACACTTCAAAGGATTCTGATGTATTCCAATTTGTCAAAATTTTTTTATGGATGCCACTATTTGGAGGAAATCCAAAGCTGGATTTTCTATCACGTATATATGACTTATAGTAATATGAAAATAAGCATTTTCCTGCAAGATATTTTCTTTTTCATATTGAAATATAATAAAGTGTACGTTTAAAGCCCATATTAAAGATTTGCCATTGTATTAGGGTACTCAGAGTGGTGAACAATCAAATAGTCCAACACATGTATTTGATGATTCACAATTTTGAAATACATAAGGTAAATTTTGAGTACTATTAGAATTTGATTTTTGCTTAATTTCAGATCTCTCTGCAATTTTTGTATTAAAACAACTATAGAAACATACTAAAGACATTAAAGCATAAAAGATTGTTTTCTTGATGAGTGAATAACCTATAATTTGACTGGAATTTTTCATAAAAATTTATATTACTAATGTTTTTAAAATATTTATGACTACAAACCTACAAAATTATAAAATTTAACCAAACTAACATTTGTCAGTAAATCTTTTCATGCATAAACACCAATTAGCCATTTTAATCCTTGGGGCTGGAGGCTCATCCCGATTGGGGCAAGCCAAACAATTGCTTTCTTTCGGAGTATCTACAATGCTGAATAGGATAGTGGATGTTGCTTTACAAAGTAAAGTTGGCAATATTTACTTGGTTTTGGGTGCGTCGTATGATGAAGTGAAATCAAGTATCGTTGATACCTCAGTTCATATCATTCATAATAAAAACTGGGCAAATGGACTTTCCACTTCCATAGTCACAGGAGTCAATGAAATCTTACAACAAGCACCTTCGACACAAGGTATTCTAATTATGCTTGGGGACCAGATTTTGATACTACCGACGCATATAAATCAAGTGGTTCAAGTGTTTTTAGCAGAAAAATTGTGATATTGTTTATGCAGATTACAAAAGTGATTTCGGCCCGCCGGCGATATTTGGCGTCAAGACCTTTAATGAACTTATATCTTTGGAAATGGATCAAGGTGCCAAAAAATTAATCAAGTCAGATATGTATAAAGTTGCATCTGTGATCATTCAGGAAGGCAAATATGATATTGATACTACTTCTGATTATGAACAAATAAAAGGACTAATTAAATATTAGTAAAATATTAAGATATTGAATTATAAATATCAAAAAGTAAAACTTAACTTTGTGTAAAATAAAATAAAGATGGCTGGAATTTCATTAATCATAAATGGCAAAAGTCAGGTAATCTCAGCAGATCCTTCTACGCCTTTGCTTTGGGTCTTGCGGGATGAACTAGGATTGGTCGGAACGAAATTTGGGTGCGGTATAGCTTCATGTGGCGCTTGTACTGTCCATGTCGAAGGTGTAGCTACCCGATCTTGCATTTTGCCCGTTGCCTCTCTCGCAGGCAAAAACATCACAACTATAGAAGGGCTTTCTGAAAATGGTGATCATCCTGTACAAGTTGCTTGGTTGGAAAATGATGTACCACAATGTGGATATTGTCAGTCAGGGCAGATTATGAGTGCTGCTGCATTATTAGCACAAAATGTATCGCCAAGTGACGAAGATATAGATAATGCTATGATGGGCAATATCTGTCGATGCGGCACATACGTCAGGATCAAAAGTGCCATCAAGCAAGCTGCTAAGAAGTAATGTTCACTAAATTAAAATAATCTAATATACATATAAGATGCCAATCATCAACACTAGAATAGGAAGAAGATCTTTTATTAAGAATTCTGCATTGGCCGGAGGCGGCATGGTGATAGGATTTTCATGGCTTGCTTCTTGTAAGCTCTCACCCGAGGAAGTGCTGGCATTGCCCAAAGAGTGGTTTGATTTCAACGGTTACCTCAAAATCGGTGATACTGGTTTGGTTACCATCTTGTCACCAAATCCTGAAATCGGTCAAAATGTTAAAACTTCAATGCCGATGATTGTTGCTGAAGAATTGGATGTTGATTGGAAAAATGTAGTGGTCGAACAAGCGCCACTCAATACCAAACTTTACTCATGGCAGATTGCTGGAGGTAGTCGCTCGATTAGTTCTTCATGGGATGCACTACGTATGGCAGGAGCTACAGCACGTCATCTTCTGAAACAGGTTGTGGCAAACGACCTGAAAGTACCAATGGAAGAATTGACCACAGAAAATGGCGTTATTTATCATAAAAAATCAAATAAATCATTTACTTATGGCCAAGTGGCTTCTGCTGCTAGTAGCTTGGAAGTGCCCAAAGAAGTAAAACTCAAAGAAGTCACAGAATACAAAATCATTGGAACCGATCGCAAAAATGTCGATGGCAAAAAAATTGTAACCGGTCAACCTCTATTTGGTATTGATTATAAAGAAGCAGGAACACTGACAGCGATGCTTATTCATCCGCCTGCATTCGGTACCAAACTGAAAAGTGTCGATTTGGACGCAGTTAAGAAAATGCCTGGCATCAAAGATGCATTTGTCATCGAAAGTTATACAGATGGAATGGAAAGACAATGGAGCGATGTTGCTGCATTCACGGAGTTGGTCGTGATTGTCGGTGATTCTACTTGGCAAGTGATGAGTGCAAAAAAAGTGTGAAACCAGAATGGCAACCCATTGAGTCATCAAGCCGTAATGTAAATTTGTTCGGTAGAAATATAGATATTGTCACTCCTGCAGGCTTGGAAGATACTACAGGACATTATGTATCTTTACAAAAAGTAAATCCTAAAGATGTAAAAGTTGTGCGTAAAGATGGAAATCCCGATGAAGCATTCAAAAATGCAGCTTTTATACTAGAACGAACCTATTCTTGCCCTTTTTTGGCGCATAGCACAATGGAGCCTATGAATTTCTTTGCAAATGTGCAGAAAGATAAAGTGTCCTTAACTGGCCCGATTCAAACACCTGAGTTTTTGGAAAAGGCCGTGGCTGCACGATTAAATGTGCCTCTTGAAAATATCGAAGTCAACTTAACTAGAATGGGTGGCGGATTTGGAAGACGATTATATGGTCATTTTGGTGTAGAAGCAGCAGTGATTTCTCAGCGTATGAATGCGCCAATCAAGTTGATATATACCAGAGAAGATGATATGACATGTGGTGTATATCGACCTGCCTATTCGGCTGTTTACAAGGCTGCATTTGATAAAAATAAACAACTCATTGGTTTTCATGTCACTGCAGGTGGAATACCTGAAAGTCCGCTTTCTGCCAATAGATTTCCAGCAGGTTGTGTAGATAACTATCTTGCCGAAGAATGGACAGTGCCATCGAATATAAGTGTTGGTGCATTTAGGGCGCCAAGATCCAATTTCATCGCTGGAGCTGAGCAATCATTCCTTGATGAAGTTGCAGAATATATGCAAGTAGATCCTATAGATATGCGCATCAGTTTGTTCGAAAGATCAAAATCAAAACCAGTAGGTGAAAAGAATGATTATGATGCAGATAGATATATCGGGGTATTAAAATTAGTAAAAGAAAAATCTGGCTGGGACAAACCAGTTTCTGGTCTGGCACGTGGCGTAGCTGCTTATTTTTGCCATGATTCTTATGTAGCGCATGTGATTGATCTGATACCAGATAAAACCAATCCAATCGTAAAAAAAGTAACAACAGCTGTAGATTGCGGTATTGTTATTAATCCAGATGCAGCTACAAATCTTTCGCAAGGAGCTGTTGTAGATGCATTAGGACATAGTATGTATAGTGCCGTCACATTTGAAAAAGGTGTGCCGCAACAAAGCAATTTTGATGGGTATCGTCTCATAAGACATAATGAAGCTCCAAAGGAGATCGAAGTACATTTTGTAGCGAGCACGGTTAGCCCGACAGGTATGGGCGAGCCGTCAGGGCCACCAGCAATTGGCGCCTATGCCAATGCCTTGTACAAAGCCACGGGTAAGCGATTTTATCATCAACCATTTTTAGTAGATCAAAAAGTACCAGGATAATCCACGATGATGCAGGAACTGAAGGCCATTGTTAGAAGTTTTGACATGGCCAAAGCTCAAGGAAAAAAATGTGCTTTAGCGACTGTGGTAGATGTCTTTGGTTCGTCATATCGAAGACCTGGTGCTAGGATGTTGATTACGGATGATGGCCAATTGACAGGTGCTATCAGCGGCGGTTGCCTAGAAGGCGATGCACTAAAAAAGGCACTTCATGTCATTCGACAACAAACGCCATCAGTACAAACCTATGATACGATGGATGATGACGATGCCATTATTGGTATTGGTTTGGGATGTAATGGAATAATTAAAATATTGATTGAACCAATTGATGTTAACGATATTCATAATCCAATTGAACTTATTAGGATGGCCATCTCACAAAGAGTTCCTGCGTGCTTGGTGACCTTATTTTATTTAGGATTTGAACATGATGCTGTTGCAGGTACAAAATTTGTTTTAAATAGAGACCAATTTGAAAGTAATGCATATTTGGACGTTGCTTTTGATCACGATATTAATTCAATTGGTAAAGAAGTGATGTTAGAAAAGGCAAACCGTTGGTTACATTTTACTAACAATGGAAAAGAATATTGTTTCTATTTTCAGTATATCATTCCATCTATAAAATTGGTCATAGCAGGTGCAGGACAAGATGTTATTCCGCTTGCAGAAATAGCCGAAACGCTTGGTTATGAAGTGTTTGTAGTAGATGGTAGAGCGAATTACATTAATAAACAAACATTCCAACCAAGTTGTGGTGTCTTTCTCGCAAAACCAGAAGAAGTGTTGGGAAAGTCTCTATTGATGAGTTTACCTATGTAGCATTGATGACCCACAATTACAATTACGACAAGAAGCTATTATCCATTTTGATTGAAAACGAGAACCTTAATTATATCGGTGTTTTGGGTCCAAGAAAAAAAATAACTCGAATGTTGGACGAATTTGTAGAAGAAGGTATTGTACTATCAGAATCACAAATTTCTAAAATTTATAGTCCGATTGGTATTAATATTGGAGCAGAAACTTCATCTGAAATTGCCTTATCTATCATAGCAGAAATTCAAGCTGTTTCCGCGGGAAAATTGGTATATTCCTTGCGTGATGCGTTGCACGGCATTCATGCTAAGACAGAGATCATAGGTGGTTAATTTTACATTTTCTTTAAGCGACAACAAGCTTTACATGATTTTATGTATCAAGGTCTGAATGTTTTGTTGTAAATTTGCGCGTTATTTGACAGTTAGATTATGGCAATTGTATATTTGACCAGGGTAGAAAAATTTAATGCAGCGCATAAGCTGTGGATAAATGCTTGGTCTGAAGAAGAAAATTTTGATTTTTTGGTAAATGTTCCAATAAAAATTGGCATGGGCATAATTATACACTTTATGTCACAGTGAAGGGCACACCTGATCCAGTGATTGGGTTTGTGCATGATGCCAAGAAGCTAAGCAAAATTATCAGAGAAGTCGTGACAGATAAGCTCGATCATTCCAACCTGAATCTTGATCTCGATTTTCTACCTGAAGGCATGATGCCTACAACTGAGAATATGGCTGTTTTGATTTGGGAGCAACTTGAGCCACATATCAAAGGCTGTCAACTACACTGTATAAAACTGCAAGAAACCGATACCATTTATGCCGAATATTACGGCGAAAAGTAAATACCATCATGGCGTACAAGAAAAAGGATTTTTATGATGAAGAAGTGACATCGTCTATTTCAGAAATGTTTTCTGGAATGATCAATACCTTAGGTGAAGATGCATCTAGAGAAGGTTTGGTGAAAACACCTGAAAGGGCAGCTAAAGCCATGCAATTTTTGACGCAAGGCTATCAGCAAGATGCTGGTGCCATCCTGAAATCTGCCTTGTTTAAGGAAGATTATAACGAAATGGTCGTGGTGAAGGATATAGAATTGTATTCATTGTGCGAACATCATTTGTTGCCATTTTTTGGTAAAGCCCATGTCGCATATATTCCAAATGGATATGTGGTTGGCCTAAGTAAGATACCACGAGTGATAGATGTATTTGCTAGGAGATTGCAAGTACAAGAGCGATTGACCCACGAAATCCTACATGCTATAGATGGCACATTAAAACCACATGGCGTGGCAGTAGTTATAGAAGCTGCACATATGTGTATGATGATGCGTGGCGTTCAAAAACAGAACTCATCAACTACAACATCAGCTTTTACAGGTGCTTTCTGTAATATCGAAACCAGAAATGAATTTTTAAGTTTGATATCAGCAAAATTAAGATAATATTATGAGTGCATATGTTTTTCCGGGACAAGGTGCCCAGTTTGAAGGAATGGGGAAAGACCTATTTGAAAGTAGTGAAATAGCCAGAAATCTATTCAATGAAGCTGACAATATCTTGGGTTTTGAGCTATCATCTATTATGTTCAATGGAAGTGCTGAAGAACTCAGGCAAACCAAGGTGACACAACCTGCACTCTTTGTACACAGTATAGCTACCTTGAAATCTAAGGCAACTGAACAACCTGAAGCTGTTGCTGGACATTCTTTGGGCGAGTTTTCTGCGCTTGTAGCGAATGGTGTATTGAGTTTTGCTGATGGACTGAAGCTTGTGTATGCAAGAGCTATGGCAATGCAAGCGGCTTGTGAAGCGATACCTGGAACGATGGCAGCCATTTTGGGTTTGGAAAATGCAATTGTAGAAGATATTTGTTGTAAAATCGAAGATGTGGTCGTTCCAGCTAATTATAATTGTCCAGGTCAGTTGGTTATTTCTGGTTCGCTCAAAGGTGTAGATCTTGCTATGCAGAAGCTTACAGAAGCTGGTGCCAAGAGGGCAATTTTATTGGAAGTTGGAGGCGCTTTTCATAGCCCACTGATGGAACCTGCGAGACAGCAATTGGCCAATGCCATTATGGAAACAAATTTTTCGCAGGCAATTTGTCCAGTATATCAAAACTTCACCGCATTGCCTGAAACGAATCCTGATATCATCAAGCAAAATCTAATTGCTCAGCTAACAGGCGCAGTAAGATGGACACAGACGATCGAAAAAATGGTCGAAGATGGTTTTTGCAGTTATATAGAAGTTGGTGGATCGGGCAAGGTACTCTCTGGATTAATCAAAAAAACGGATCGTGCAGCAGAAACCAATACCCTCTGAAAATGATATCAAAGCTGGGAATATCCTAGTAGCAGAGCCATTTATGCTTGATCCAAACTTTAAGAGATCGGTCGTATTGATTTGTGAAAAAACAAAGAAGGTACTACTGGTTTTATCTTGAATCATCCATTGGAGATCAGTGTCAATGAGCTGGTACCGGATTTTCCTAAATCAAAAGCATCCGTACATATTGGTGGTCCAGTAGCTGTAGATAGCCTTCATTTTTTGCATAATGTAGGTGACTTATTGGACAATAGTCAAGAAGTTTGTCCTGGTGTCTTTTGGGGCGGCGATTTCGAAAAGCTTCGTTTTTTGATGGAAAATGGCGTAATAAAAGATAATAATGTTCGGTTTTTCATCGGATATAGTGGTTGGACTTCAGGACAACTGGATGAAGAATTTCAAGAAGCTTCATGGCTTGTAGATACTATGGATGCCAATTATCTGTTTAGAGTAAAACCATTCGTATTGTGGCAAACGGTACTTACCAATAGAGGAAATACTTATACCGTCATCGCACAAATGCCAGACATGGTGAGCCTTAATTAATCAGTATTTCAGAGAATAAATTAAAAGCTAATACTGTAATTTAGCCCTTTGTAGGTCGGATGCACCTGGCTATTGTAAATAGAACCAAAAGTATAACTGAAGCCTACAGCCACAAAATAGTCATAATCTGACGCAATAATCCTTCTTTGTGTGAGCACATCATCTCTAGATGCACCTGCTTTAGGTATCGAAATCTGATCGTGATTGAATTGGATATTTCCACCAATTCCGACCTTCAATCCTTTCACGACATTCCAAGAGATACCACCACCAACGTAAAAGTTGTTTTTGCGCAAATCGTCTAAATAAGATGTGTAAAAAGTGCCTATATTTACTGAGCCCCACGGTTTAGTAAATGATGTAATGAGTCCTATACTCTGTTGTAGCAGTAGTTCTTGTGATTTGAAATAAATGGTTGTGTCTCTGTAATTCGAAAACTGTGGACCCAATTCATAGCTTAATACAATGCGTTGGGTATTAAAATCTTTATACGAAAAAATACTATATTCTACCGAAGGCGCCAACTTGATGCGAGCATCTATATTGTCAAAAACAGATCTGACATACAATCCAGATAAACCTACAGCCCAATGATCGGATAGTTTTTGAGCATAATTGGATTCTATATTTTGCGCATCACGGCTTACATTTACTACTTCTGATGTATCTATACCATTCCCATCCTTGTAATATATCGTAAATGATGAGCGATTAAATTGGTTATTTGCATAGAAATTAAAACGGTTTTTTTCGGTTTCCCTACTTGCACTTAAAAAAGCACTTACGTTGCTGTTTTTGTAATTTTTGTTTCCATCGACAAATCCTGATGCACCCATAGAAAACTGCCAATAATTCCAAGGGTCAGATTTTTTTTGTGCAATATTATCACTTGTGTCAGCCGTATATTTTATTTCAATATCTTCTGCAATCGGTGATTTTGCAATGAACTGCATCAATCCTAATTTCAAGTTTTGCAGCATCTTGCGTCGTTTCACATCTTCAGTTGCAGTGGCATTGTTAAAATAGGATAGCGTATCTTTTATCGCAGCAAAATCATTTTGTCCTTGAAATGAGATGGTATTGATTTCACCACCGGCATTATTAAATTGTGTATTGAGTATCACCTGTACATCACACAAAAAACGATCCCTGACAAAATCGACCATTTTTAGCTCATTGCGTAGATATTCCACATCGCAAAGCCACTCATGTGAACAAGTCTGAAAAACTTTAATCTTACTTTTGGTTTTGACTTGCCCAAACACAGAAGAAATACCGTAAATTACAAAAATGAAAATAAAAACTTTTCTCATGGTATCATGGATTTTGAAACAAATATACTTTACATATGTTGAAATGTACAATATCTTGTTTTATAAATAGACAAGTTGAACAGTTTTGACGACAGAAATTCAAAAACTTAACATCTTGTTTGTAAATATTGTAAATAGTTTATCAGGGTATTACCTGATAAAGTTCTAAATTTGCCAAATATAAAAAATAATTTTCGATGAGTATAATGACATTGATGTTGATTATTGGTGTGGTTGCATTAATTTTTACCGTGGTAATGGTCTCAATGCTGAAAGCACATAAATCAATTTTGACGACCTATCTCCAAAACTTTACGGGTATTTTATTTATCTTTTCAGGATGGGTCAAGGCTGTAGATCCGATGGGAACAGCTTTCAAGATGGTCGATTATTTTACGGAATTTGAAGCAACGTTCAAGGAAACTGCAATGAGTTTTATTGCACCAATCTTCCCATATTTATCTGAGCATGCGCTGGCATTCGCAATCTTTATGATCATATTCGAAATTATTTTGGGTATTATGCTTTTATTGGGCGATAGACCCAAATTAACATCGTGGTTGTTTTTTCTTCTAGTGTTATTTTTTACCGTTCTTACTGGATTTACCTTCCTGACTGGGTATGTACCAATGGATAAAAATTTCTTTAGTTTTTCTGAATGGACTGATTATGTCTCAACCAATATGCGTGTCACGGATTGTGGTTGTTTTGGTGATTTTATCAAACTTGATCCAAAAATATCATTTTTTAAGGACTTGTTTTTAATGATTCCTGCGATATATTTTCTATTCAAAAATGGTGAATTTCATCAATTGCTAACACAAAAATCAAGGAATCTGACATTGCTTTTCTCTACTTTTTTCCTTATACTTTATTGTATTTACAATTTTTATTGGGACGAACCACATGTAGATTTCAGACCATTTAGAAATGGTGCAAACATCGCGGCTATTCAGAAAGCAGAAAAGGAATCATCTGCTGCAGTCCAGGTTTTGACTATGCGGATGAAAAATAAGAAAACTGGTGTAGTTAAAAATATCCCGTATGGTGAATATATGAAAAATTTGGCAGCCTTGACTGAGGAATATGAAACGATAGAACAAATAAAAACCGAACCAACAATAAAACCAACCAAAATAAGTGAATTTTCGATTACCGATTTTGATGGTGAAGAAAAATCTGATTTGTATCTTGCCAATAAAAATGCCCATATCATGGTGCCAATTTATAAGGCCAAGTATAAGGCAGTTCACCAAAAACGTATGGTAAAGGACTCTGTTTTTACAACGGATACCGTACGTATCGAAGGTGAAAAGGATAGCTTCCAACTTGTCAAAAACTTTGTAGAAGTGAAAGACAGGGAAGAAGATTTTTATGAAACAGTCTGGGACGAATCCTTCATAGCCACATTAAAATCTGTTATAAAGCCACTCCAAGATGCAGCTTTGAAAGACAATATAACCATGAGTATAGTCGTTTCAGGTATTGATGCAGATAAAGCAAAATCATTGGCTTCAGTCACAGGGATCAATGCACAATACTTGACTGGTGATGAAAAGCTCATCAAGACCATCATGCGTTCTAATCCTGGTATTATCTTGTGGAAAGACGGCGTATTGTTACACAAATGGCATTACAAAAAATTTCCAGGATGGGAAAAAGCTAAGGCTGAATTTTTACATTGAGTTCGTTTTTTGGTACTACCACATTTATTTTAATTTTTCAATTAACAAACCTTATTTTATGTCGAATTTTTTTAAATTGGCTATGTTTAGCTTGTCTGTTTTGATTATTTTTAATGTATCATCTGGATTCAAAATTGACCCAAAAAATCCACCAACTGGGCAGACTGGTGCACCAAATGAAACTACTTGCAGTACAGCTTCTGGATGTCACTCAGGTGGAACTTATAGCGGAACTGTTGCACTATCGGGTTTGCCTGACAAAATCCTACCATTGACCACTTATGATATTAGTGTTAATTTAACATCCACATGTGTTAGAACTGGATTTGAATTGACGGTTTTGGATAAAAGTAATGCAAACTGTGGTACATTGACCGCAGGTACTAACAATAACGTAAAAGCAGCTGGAACAAGAGTTTATGTACGCCAAACCAACGCTTCGAATTTATCAGGAGGCAAAGCATCTTACTCGTTCAAGTGGAAATCACCTGCGTCTATTGTCGGAGATTCGGCGTTTTTTTATTATGTAATGCTTCAAGCTAATGGTAATGGTTCGACTTCGGGTGATAATGTAGCTAAAGGCAAAAAAGGTGTCTCTATTTCCGCGGTCTCTGCTACTGATGATAACATAGATGAAAAAATGGTACAGATATTTCCAAATCCTACCGCTGATTTCGTCAACTTGAAATCTGACTTCCAAGAGCCTTTGCAAGTTAAAATGATCAATTCTGAAGGTAAAGGCTTAATGAACTTTACATTAGATAAATCAAAATCTTTGGATGTAAGAACGCTAAGTAATGGTGTTTATTTTCTTTCGTTTAAAAAAGGAAATCAAACTTTTACAAAACGTATTAATATTACACATTGATTGATATCTGCCGATGCGGTCTTCTACCGTTTCTTTAAAACTTATGGGCAACCAATTTGAATTTACAGCTGTAAATCCATCATTGGAAGCTTGTGAGGAAGGCGTGGCAATAGGTGTCGAAGAAGTTAAAAGAATTGAAAAGCTTTTGACCACTTTTTCTGAGGAAAGTGTAACAGCTTTGATCAATAAACATGCTGGTTTGGAACCGATACATGTGCCTGATGAAGTATTTTACCTTATCGAAAGGTGTCAAAGAATTTCCAATATAACCCAAGGTGCATTTGACATTACCTATGGCTCGGTAGATAAAAGTTATTGGAATTTTGATACAAAAATGACTCGCCTGCCGGATTTAAAGGAATCTGCAAAGGCAGTTAAATTGGTTAATTACAAAAATATAATCCTGAACAGTAGTGAAAAAACTGTATTTCTAAAAAATAGGGGAATGCGCATTGGGTTCGGAGGCATCGGTAAAGGTTATGCGGCAGAGATGGCTAAACAAAAGATGAAACAATCTGGGATTGAGAATGGAGTAGTCAATGCGGCTGGTGACCTTACTGCTTGGGGCACTCAAGTCGATGGAAGACATTGGACCATTGGTATTGCAGATCCAAACCATAAACTGTCTCTCTTTAGCCAGTTTGAGATAGTCGAAAAGTCTGTTGCAACTAGTGGTGATTACGAAAAATTTGTCATCATTGATGGTAAAAGATTTTCTCATACGATTGATCCCGTGACAGGCATGCCGGCACAAGGCATAAAATCAGTGACTATTATTTGTGGAAATGCCGAATTGGCAGATGCACTTACCACACCAATTATTGTCATGGGCAAAGAAGCTGGCTTACATATGATTAATCAACTACATGGTGTAGAAGCCATTATTATTGATGAAAATGACAAAATATATTGTTCAAATAATATAAAAATAAATAGATGAATACATTTTGTAAATCAAGGTTCTTTATACCAAAAGCTATGCTATTTTGTATGTTGGTGCTTACATCATGCAGTACAGTAAAATCGTCAGAAAAGGCTTATCTCAATGATGGTGAAATGTCTCTTTCCCTTAGAAAATTGGAGAAACTTGAGATTAATTTCCAATTGTATCGCGAAGGCTCATCAGGCGCAACAGGTGGCAAGAGTGGTGGTGGCTGTGGCTGTAATTAATCAATTCAAAACGTAAAGCATGTTAAAAATAAATTTAGCTTTTCTAGGCTTGATTCTGTCATTAGTGCAGATTTATGCCCAAAGTTTTATGATAGATAGTACTAAAATCTATAAGAAAAAGACACTGAGTCTAGATGAAGTAAATATCTTATCATCTTATTATCATCAAGAAGGCAACCATTCTGCGATAACTGGAGGCATTGGAACCGAAAAACTATCTGATTTTGCCAATGTCATCGATCTGAAACTCAATAAATATAATGGTCAAGGTAAAAAGTTTACTTATGGAGCGGAGATTGGAGTTGATTATTATACGTCAGCATCATCCGACAAAATAGACACCAAGGTTTCTTCTGCTTCATCGTCTGATGTCAGATTTTATCCATCCATCAATTATAGTGTAGATAATGAGAAAACGGGTGTAGTAATAGGTGGAAATATTGCATTTTCCAAAGAATATGATTATACATCCATAGGTGGCGGAGCAAATTTCACTAAAAAATCGAAAAATGAAAATACGGAGTTTAGTGCAAAAGCCAATATTTTTTTAGATACCTATAGCCAGATAGTTCCTTCAGAATTTAGAGCTAATCTTCCATCAAGACAACAAAAGAAGGGCGAAATCGGAAATGCCGCTCGGAATTCGTTTGATCTGTCATTTACACTTTCTCAAGTATTGTCCAAGCGTTTTCAGATGGCATTGACCATGGATATTGCTTATCAAAGTGGTTTGTTGAGTACACCTTTTCACAGGGTTTATTTTGATGATCAGTCACTACTGCGTGAGACATTGCCTGGTACAAGATTAAAATTGCCGATTGGTGTACGTGCAAATTATTTTATTGGTGAAAGATTCATAATCCGTTCGTTTTATAGGTTTTATCAGGACGATTGGGGCATGTCATCTCATACTGCCCATATAGAATTGCCAATAAAAGTATCATCATTCTTTTCGGTGAGTCCTTTTTATAGATATTACAAGCAGTCCAAAATCGATTACTTTGCACCTTATCAAGAACATAAAGTTGGAGCTGAATTTTTTAGTAGCGACTATGATTTGTCAGGCTTTGATAGCAGATTTTATGGCATTGGAGTGAGGCATACACCATTTAAAACCATAGCCAATTTATTTGCCATCAGTCAGGTAGAACTTCGTGGCGCCTTGTATGAACGAAGTGATGGTTTGTCAGCTGGCATTGTGACTTTGCATGTTCAGTTTAAAGGTTTTTAAGTATTTTTAAAATCTTTTAATAAGTAGTTTATTGCAAGCTATCAAACGAAAAAATTGGACGAGGAGATGGCCAATTAATTTCGAAATATTTTTTTATAAAGTGATTAATGAAATTGAGATTTATTTTACTTTTGCGCCTCAAATTTTAAATATTTTATGAATTCATCGTTTTTAAGGTCAGTATTAAGTAGTTTTTTTCTTTTGTTATTGCTAAATGTAACATTTGCTCAAGATACATTTTCTATCGTAGCCGCCGACTCCATCACACGCGAACTAGGAAGTGCGGGTGCATCATGTGTAGATTTGTTTGAAGGCGAAAAGATGGATCCAATATATGCGAAACCTAACTTTTTATCTGCCATTATACCTAATAAAGGTTCAATAAATGTACAATCTGATTTTTTATTAGAGAACAAACTTAATGCCATTGCCCGATTTGAGGCTGGCGACAGTCCGTCACAGGTAATTTCATACTTGTTAGCACATGATGCAAAAAATGCAACTGTTGATAGACAATATGGTGCAGTTGGATTTTCTAATGGAAAAGTAGAAGAACAAGCTTTTACAGGTTCTGATTGTTTAGATTTTGCAGGACATGTAACAGGGCATATTGGTCAATTTCATTATTCTATCCAAGGTAACATACTTAAAGGAAAACATGTAATTGATGCCATGGAAGCAGGATTTAGAAATACTAATGGCGATTTGAAATGTCGATTAATGGCTGCTATGCAGGGAGCCAAAATAGTTGGGGCTGATGTTCGCTGTGAGGAAAATAAAACTTCATCATTATTTGCATTTTTGGAAGTGGCCTTACCTACAGATGCCAAGGATGCACCATCATTTTCGGTATCTGTCAAGACACATGAGTTGTCACAAATAGAGCCAATAGATTCATTGCAAAAGATATTCAATACTCTCCACCAATGTGCTCCATCAAGTATTGTAGAAACTCTATCAAGTAATCTGCTTTTTACCGTCTATCCAAATCCTACAATTGATAAGACATTTGCCATCAAAAACTTGAACAATTCCGATCAAGATTTTAACCTTAGGATCTCGGATATTTCTGGTAAAATTGTATGGCAATACCAAGGCAAGCTATCTGATAAAACCTTTACAGTCAGAGAACTAAATCAAGGTATCTACCAACTGCTTATAATAGATCAGAATAACAAGATACACCCGTTTAAGCTGCATGTTCAGTAAAAACTGACCCAAAAGTTTTAGTATAAAACTTCAGGATTTCATCTTTATTCGTTGTATTTCCCTACCAACGATAGCATTTCATTTCCTCCTGACAGCATATTAATATTGTTAAATGTATGCGCAGAAGACACATTTCAATATTTAAGTAGAAATATCACTAGATAAATGAGCTCTTTATAAATGACTTTGTGTACATTTGTAAGGATTAAGGTCATTTTATGACCAAGAGGAAATTGTTACGTACATCAAGAAAAAAATTCAATATTAAAAATAATCATATGAAAACTTTTCAAAATTTACTAATCCTTGTTTTAACCTTATGCAGCTTTTGGGCAAAGGGCCAACACTTTGAATTACCGATTTTCTTCGAAGATGCTATAGGAAATAAGGATTCACTCATCCTTGGTTATGACATCGCTGCTAGTAAAGGCATAGATACTGCACTTGGCGAAATAGATATTTTAGGTACACCTTATACCAAGGAATTTGAAGTACGCGCATCAATGTATAAGTACGAAAAAATAAGACATGAAGACCCTAGAATTATCGAATCAAAAAAGATGATAATCGAAAGTGATTGTGTTTACCCAACTTTATACGATGAAGTAAATTCCATTATGGTACTAATTAAAAGTGCCAATTGGCCGATTGTGATTTCATGGGATAGTACTTTATTCCAGGATTCGTGTCGTGCGATGGCTATCATAGAATGTGAACCCGGCGGATGGTTTGATGTATGTGGTGGAAACAATCGTTTTTTGGTATTAGAAATGGAGGAAATAGATAAGTTTTCATTTGTTAGAACAGTTTACACAATTCAGACAGAAACAGACACGCTCTTTGCCCTGTTTTTTCCTTTGAGTCGAAAGATAGATGTTGGTATTGTAGAGCCACCAAATCAAAATAAAGTTATTACTTATCCCAATCCAGTATACGATGATTCAGTCTTATTTAGGATTGAGGATAGTGCATACAACGATCCAAATCTCACCGTAAAAATTTGTAATACTCTAGGTTCTGTGATTTCGGTAAATCAGATAAACGAAGAAATCTCAACACAAAGCTGGAGCAGCGGTATGTACTTTTTGAGATATCAAATGGCGATAAAAATGTGCAAACAGGAAAATTTCTGGTGGTGAAGTAAAGTGTTGTTGTTGAGACAATAAAATCAAACATAATCAGTTTTAGTGATGGAAAACGTTTGTCGCAGGTGACCTATTATTAAAAGAAGTGAATTAACATAAAATTGACTAAAGATAAAATAACATAAAATGACCATAAGAAATATTAAAATTCTATTTTTGTTTTTAAGTTTTAACATTATTGTATCATCTTGCTCAGATGAAGATACAGTCACTAATATTCCAATTCCAATTGATAAAAATTATTTAGTGTTTGGATATATTTTTGGTGAATGTACAGGAGATTGTCGTGATCTTTATTTATTAACAGATAATAAACTTTATCAAGATTCAAATAATCCGGCAGGGCAACAAGTAACTTTTAATAGACAACCACGCTCAAGTCAAATGTATGAAATTGCTGATACATTGTTAAATTTACCAGCCAGTTTGATATCAAACTCATTAGAAAAAGATGTACTCATTCAGTCAATCGCAGATATTGATTACCATATTCGTGGGAATATAGATGGAAAAGAGTTCAATATCATTTACGATGACATTGATTCAACTTTAAATGTAGAATTGTACAGATACAGTAAAACACTTAGGCATGTCTTAAAACAAATAAGATAATATTTTTCAAGGTAAATTGAGATACCATTTGCAATTGGCCCTACTTTTATAAAAAACTTTTACAAATCAAGATAAGTTATGAAACCCTAATTCCCTATCCATTTTTCCCGATTGGTATTATTTGATATTTTTGTACCTTTGCCCGTCTAATATTTATACTAATGTCAATTGTACAAATAGGGCTTGTTCAGATGTCCTGTGTCGGTGATAAAGCCGCAAACCTTGATAAGGCAATTTCACGAATCAGAGTCGCTGCGGCTAATGGTGCTCAAATCGTTTGTCTGCAAGAGTTGTTTACATCTTTATACTTTTGTGATGTAGAGGATTATGATAATTTTGCTTTAGCTGAAGCGATACCTGGGTCTTCCACGGATGTCTTGTCTGCCGTTGCAGCGGAGCTCAATGTAGTTATCATCGCTTCGCTATTCGAAAAAAGAGCGCCTGGTTTATATCATAACACCACCGCCATCCTTGACGCTGATGGTAAGTATTTGGGTAAATATCGCAAGATGCATATTCCCGATGATCCGGCATTTTATGAGAAGTTTTATTTTACGCCAGGAGATCTTGGATACAAAGTCTTCCAAACAAAATATGCCAAGATAGGTGTACTCATCTGTTGGGATCAGTGGTATCCAGAGGCAAGCAGGATTACAGCACTCATGGGTGCTGATGTGATGTTTTATCCTACAGCAATCGGATGGGCAACTACACAAGATGAAGAGACCAATGCCGACCAGTATAATGCTTGGCAGACTATCCAGCGATCTCATGCTGTTGCCAATGGCATCCCTGTAGTCAGTGTCAATAGAGTAGGGTATGAGCAAGATGGTGCTATGAAGTTTTGGGGCGGCAGTTTTGTGGCAAACGGACAAGGCAAACTATTATACAAGGCATCACACGAGGACGAAGAAACCAAAGTCGTACCTGTGGACTTGAGTCAAGCGGATGAATTCAGGGTACATTGGCCATTTTTGCGTGACCGTAGAATCGACAGCTACCAACCTATAACCAAAAGATTTATTGATGAAGCTTGATTTTACGCCTAGAGAATTAGGCTATCGATTTCCTGCAGAATTTGAGCGACAGGCTGCATTGTGGTT
The DNA here is from genome assembly GCA_016717105.1 of Saprospiraceae bacterium. GTDB lineage: Bacteria > Bacteroidota > Bacteroidia > Chitinophagales > Saprospiraceae > OLB9. Next base: position 35,909 of record JADKGF010000010.1, read on the forward strand.
GTCATGGCCACACAAAGAAGCGTCATGGCCTGGTAAGTTATCGCTGATATATGATCCATATGCAGAGTTTATCCTTCGAGTGGCAGCACATCAGACGGTCAAAATCAACGTGGAAAATGGCGCTATGCATCACTTCGCTGTAGATCGGATCGTGAATTCTGCTTATGCACTTTCCATTAATGATGTAGATTCGCTCCTTGATAATATAAAATTTTACTATCATCCGACCAATGATGCGTGGTGTCGAGATCATGGCCCTGCTTTTTTGATAAATGAATCTGAAGGTACCAAAGCCATCGTGGATTGGGGATACAATGCTTGGGGAGATAAGTATCCACCTTATGATCTAGATGACGTGATTCCGACGCTTATCGGCCAAAAGATGAATCTTCCAGTATTTCATCCAGGCATTGTAATGGAAGGCGGCAGTGTAGAGTTTAATGGTAAAGGATGCATCATGACCACTACGGCTTGTTTGCTAAATGAAAATAGAAATCCGCACCTTAGCAAGTATGAAATCGAACAATTTCTGATAGAATATTACGGTGGTGACCATATTTTGTGGCTTGGTGATGGTATCGTAGGCGATGACACAGACGGACATATCGATGATATCACACGCTTCGTAGATGCCAATACGGTAGTTACTGTGATTGAAAAAAATAAGTCGGACGATAATTACGATATCTTACGTGACAATCTCAAACTTCTGAAGAAAATGAGACTTCCGGATGACCAACCTTTGAATATCGTGGAATTGCCAATGCCTAATCCAGTGATATATGAGGATCAAAGATTGCCAGCATCTTACGCCAATTTCTATATCTCAAATGAAAACGTCATAGTACCCACATTCAGAGACGATACAAACGATCAGGAAGCCATAGATATTTTACAATCTTGTTTTCCAGATCGAGAAGTCGTCGGCATCGATTCTGTGGATATTATTTGGGGATTAGGATCCTTCCATTGTCTGAGCCAACAAGAACCAGCTATTTGATTTTTCAGTCTATCATTAGATAAGCTAAATGTAAAGTTTAACGAAGTTTACGATTCTTCTACTTCGTGTGGATGTTCTTTCTTGTATTTGAGTGAGAAATAGATACCACCTAAGATAGATATCAGTATGATCAACAATGACAATCCGATGGATAAGTGATAGTGGTTGGCCAAGATGAGTTTGATACCAACATATGTCAAGATTACCGTCAAACTATACTTAAGATAATGAAATGAATCCAGCATATTGGCTACAAAGAAGTACATAGATCTCAAGCCTAAGATTGCAAAAATATTAGAAGTAAAGACTATAAATGGATCTGTCGTGATGCCCAAAATAGCTGGAATACTATCTAATGCAAACAAAATATCTGTAAACTCTATAAGGATTAGAGCTAGAAGCAAAGGTGTAGCGATGGTCAATCCATTGCGTTTTACAATAAATTTTTCGTGGTCGATCCTGCTTGTGACTGGCATGATTTTTTTGATCATCTTGTACATAAATGAACTTTTTGGATCAAATTCTTCATCATCATCAGCAATAGCCATTTTAATAGCTGTATATATTAAGAATGCACCAAAGATGTAGGTTGTCCAGGTGAATTTCTCTATCAAAATGACACCGAAGGCAATCATAATACCTCTGAAAAGTAAGGCGCCGATAATACCCCAAAATAGCACTCGATGTTGATACTTTTTAGGGATTCTGAATGATTTGAAGATCATAGCAATAACAAAAATATTGTCTATGCTAAGCGTAAGTTCTATGATGTACCCTGTGAGATATTCTATGGCTGATTGGGTAGCAGTCGTCGGATGCGGAGATACCATCATGCCATTTTTGTATATCAAATAAATGACGCCCGAAAACAATAAGCCCAAGGTAGTCCATCCAATTGTCCATTTTGTGGCTTCTTTATATGAAATCTCATGCGCTTCTCTATTGAAAACGCCGAGGTCTATGGCGAGAAAAATGGTAATCAGTACTAAAAATGCTAACCAAATGATCATATATTATTTTTTCCTATTTGAATTTTAAAATTAAATTTTATGAAACTCACCGCATTGTATAAGTGGTACCGAGCGCCTATATTTTGAATCTTGTTTCTAATATTTCAACATTCTAAATTACTCAGGCATCTTGACAACAATAATAGTTACCGAGAGTTTTAAATAAGTGTATCTGAATAAAAACACAAAGTTAGTGTTAATCTTGGTGCCAACCTATACATTCAGATATTGCCTAGAAAATATTCGCTTTATCCAAGTAAAATATCGATTTGTGATAAATGATTTTAAAATAAAATTTTGAAATCACTCCAATTTCGTAGGTAATATGTTTACTTTTGGCGTAAAATTTATATTTCCCATACAAAATACTTTAAAAATGGCTTTACCGAATATATTTAATAAAGAAGTTTCTGACCAGATTGTGGAAAGAATCAATAAATTGACACCACAATCACAACCATTATGGGGCAAGATGAATGTGGCCCAGATGTTGGCCCATAATAATGTTACATATAGGTATGTTTACGAACCAGAACAATTCAAGAAACCAAATTTTCTGATGGCTTGGGTACTTAAATCTTTTGTCAAAAAGACAGTCGTGAGTGAGGTGCCTTATGCAAAGAATACGCAAACAGGTCCTGATTTTATCATTAAAGACGAAAGGAATTTTGAAACCGAAAAAAATAATCTCATTAGTTTTATAAAAAGAGTTCAATCTGAAGGAGAAAAAACATTTGAACAACGAGAATCATTTTCCTTCGGCAAACTAAGTGCTGTAGAATGGAATAATATGTTTTACAAGCACATAGATCACCATTTAACTCAGTTTGGTGTTTGATTTTGAAAGCTCTGTGATTACATTTTAGTATTAGAAGACAAGCCGTCATACCGAGACTTTAAAGTACGAAGCTTATCGATTTCATAAATACCAGGACTTAAAAGCTGGTCACTTTCTAATATTTGCAATGAGTACATTTCTGAACTATCAGCAGGTGTACTTATCAAATCTCTTTGGCTTAATAATAGGGCCGTAACAGCTGCTACGGCAAGCATGACCGCTGCCACGGATACATACTTAAACTTACTAATTTTACGTTTGTCACGTGCATTTTCCAATTTTGACTCTAGGCGCATCCAAGCATTTTCAGGTGCAGCTACCCGATGCTTAAGTGAGAATGATCGCAGGTCATTTATATTTTTCATTTTTTTTATATATTATTTATACTATGATTAAATTGAGGGAAAGTCAAGCTTTCTTTTTTTTTAATAATGTCAAGAATCCTTTTTTTCGCGAGGATCAATTGTGATTTTGACGTATTGATACTGATGCCGAGCATGTCCGCTATTTCTCTATGCTTATAATCTTCAAAGACATACAAGTTGAAAACGGTGCGATATCCCGCTGGCAATTCATCCAAAATCTTTATGATTTCTTCGAAACTTTCTAGTTCGTCATTATCATTGATCTCATCCGCAATATCAGTCTCAGGAATAGCAATGGTTAGATGTAAATTGGTATTCTTCCTTAGAAACATCAGACATTCATTGACTACAATTCGTCGCATCCATCCTTCAAAATTACCTTCACCTTTATACGTGTCTATTTTGGTGAGAATTTTGTAAAAAGATTCAATAAAAACATCTTCTGCATCCGCTGATGACTTCAGATATCTCGTGCAAATCGCATACAATGTATCCTTGTATCTTTCATACAAGATCTTTTGCCCGTCAGGTTTCTGACTTTTGCATGCTTGGATGATATCTTGGATTTGTATTGACACCTTTTGCAGGATTAATTACGGTAAAGATGCATATTATTCATTCAATGGTGTGTGATATTCGAAGATTTTTTTGAATATATGTTTGAATAAAATTTTGATATCGTTTGAAATATTGATTTTCTGGTGTAAATGATTGATTATTATATGGATGAAGTGTTTGATAGGAAGGGCGCATATTTTGCACATCAATTGATAGTGAAATACAAACTTTAACAATATGTTTGCGAAATTTTTGTAACAATTGTACAATTCAATTTGTCCTATTTACTAAACAGACGCCATGCGAATTATTTTTGTTTGTATAAATTTTTTCATATTTCTTACACCTAATGTATTTTGGGCTCAGTCTAATACAATGACTTCAGTCAAAGACTCTGATCCAAAGGCCAAAGCTGTATTGGATAAGCTCAAAAAACAATACGATGCATACAAGACTATGGAAGTTAAATTTGAATTGGAAGTGGAGATGCCAGGACAAACTACGGCCATTCAGAAAGGTAGCTTAGTGCAAGATGGTGCTAAATACCAATTGAAACTTCCTGATCAGGAAATTTATGCAGATGGCAAAACTTCATGGTTGTATCTCAAGAAAAATAAAGAAGTGCAAATCAACGACATGGGTACCGAAGACAATTCATTGTTTATATCTCCCAAGCAAATGATGTCATTATACCAAAAAGGTGAGTATATTTATTCGATCATAGAGGAAAGAAATGTGGGCAAATCGAAGTATGTTGACATCGAGTTTAAACCTATTTCAAAAAAGTCAGATTTTGCAAAAATTCGACTTACTATTGACAAAACAGCAAATAAAATGATATCTTTACGTGTATTTTCGAAAGATGGTTCGAGATATACCCTTAAAGTCAGTAATGTCGTGACAAATAAAAAATATGAATTATCGTTTTTTACTTTAAACACTAAGGCATTAAATGGTGTTCATGTAGAAGATCTGAGGATGGATTAAATAGAACCGAATTCAGTTACTCAGTTTACCAACCAGCGATTCTTGGCTCAACCTCCAGGAATCGCTTTTTAATTTTATATATGCTGGAAATAATATATGAAGATGATGTTTTGATTGCCATCAATAAGCCGCATGGCCTGTTTGTGCATCGCACCAAGTTGGATAAGGAAGCTACCGAATTTGCGATCCAGTTGTTACGAGATATGATCGGTCAGCGAGTATATCCTGCGCATCGTTTGGATCGGAAGACAGCAGGAGTTTTGCTTTTTACCAAAGATCAGGCAAGCCAATCGCTGATGAATGCAATGTTTAGAAATAAGGAAGTACATAAAACATATTTGGCAATAGTAAGAGGATACACGGATGATGCAGGAACTATTGATTATCCACTTATAAGCGAAAAAGGCACTGAACAAGATGCTATCACACACTATAAGACCTTAAGTCGTGGAGAAATACAGGTTTCTTCTGGCAAATTTCCTACTTCCCGATATTCTCTTGTAGAAGTAAATCCAGAAACAGGAAGGATGCACCAGATAAGAAGACATATGTCGCACATCTTTCACCCGATCATCGCAGACAGACCACATGGTTGCAATAAGCAAAACAGATTTTTTTTACAGCAATTTGAGATGGATACCATGATGTTACATGCGTCTGAAGTTAGATTTATACATCCGATTTCAGGGAAAGCATTGCATATACAAGCGAATATCCATGACGAATTCACCAGAATGCTTCAAACGCTGAATTTACTTACACTAAAGCAAGTTTAATCTTGGATAGCTTTGATGCCTGGAAGTTCTTTGCCTTCCAAAAATTCCAGCATTGCACCACCACCAGTAGATACAAAACTTACTCTGTCTTCCAGCCCTGACTTATTGATCGCAGAAGCGCTATCTCCACCACCGATTAGCGAAAATGCTCCCGCATCTGTTGCTTCAGCAAGTGCTTTGGCTACAGCAAAAGTACCAGTTGCAAATTTTTCAAATTCAAATACGCCCATTGGTCCATTCCAAAGGATTGTTTTGGATGATTTTATGATATTTGAGAATTCTACAATGGTTTTTGGTCCTATGTCAAGTCCCATCCAACCATCAGGAATCGCCATGCTGTCCACTTCTTGGCTATTGGCATCAGCCGCAAACTTATCCGCTGCTATATTGTCAGTTGGTAGATAAATCTTTGTATTACAAGCTTTGGCTTTGTCCATGATTTTTATCGCAAGATCCACAAATTCAGCTTCGAATAGTGAATTTCCTATTTTGCCACCTAAGGCAAAAAGAAACGTATAAGCCATACCACCACCGATAAGAATATTGTCCATGCTGTCTATCAATCGCTCGAGCAACTGGATCTTATCAGAAACCTTGGCGCCACCTACGATAGCAGTTACTGGTTTTTCTGAACTATTGAGCAATTTTGTTGCATTTTCTACTTCGGCAGCCATCAAATATCCAAAACCTTTATGATTGGTATCAAAATTGGTGGCAATGGTCGCTGTAGACGCATGTTCTCTATGAGCTGTACCGAAGGCGTCATTTATGTAGATCGTACCGTGCTTGCTCAGCTTTTTGGCAAATTCTGGATTGCCTTTTTCTTCTTCAGGATAGAATCTCAGATTTTCCAAAAGTAGTAATTCACCATTTTTGAGTGCTGCAGATTTTGCAAAGGCGTCTTCAGAAATACAATCATCGGCAAAATGGATTGTCACGCCTTCGAAATAAGATTGCAATGCTGGCAAGATATGTTTTAGAGAATATTTGTTTTCAGGTCCACCTTTGGGACGACCGAGATGACTCATCAATACTACTGATCCACCATCATTCAGTATTTTTTGTATAGTAGCAGCTGCACCAGCGATACGTGTGTCATCTGTCACATTATATGCTGCATCAAGCGGCACATTAAAGTCCACACGCATGACTACCTTCTGATCTTTAAAATTAGTTTGCTGAAAATTTATCATCTTGTATATTTTTTGGTCAAAAAAAAAGGGCAATCCAAATCGGATCACCCTTTTTTAAAGTATTTATTTTATTAATTCTGCGAAGTGTTTCAATGTTCTCACCAATTGTGAAACATAACTCATCTCGTTATCGTACCAGCTTACCGTTTTTACCAATTGGACGTCGCCATTTGTGATCACTTTGGTCTGTGTAGCGTCGAAAATACTACCATACGTTGTACCTATGATGTCACTACTTACTATCTCATCTTCATTGTAGGCAAAGCTTTCATTCGCAGCAGCTTTCATGGCCGCATTTACTTCATCGGCCGTTACTTTTTTATTGAGTACAGTAACTAATTCAGTCAATGAACCTGTTAATGTAGGAACTCTTTGCGCTCCACCATCCAATTTTCCTTTCAAACTTGGCAAGACCAAACCAATAGCTTTGGCTGCACCAGTACTGTTAGGAACGATATTTTGGGCAGCAGCTCTTGCTCTTCTTAGGTCACCTTTGGCATGTGGTGAATCTTGTGTGTTTTGGTCATTGGTATAAGCGTGGATCGTACTCATAAGACCTGAAACGATACCATATTCTTTTTCCAAAACCTGAGCCATCGGAGCAAGGCAATTTGTTGTACAACTTGCGCAGCTTATTACGGTCTCTGATCCATCAAGAATATTGTGATTTACATTATAAACTACAGTTTTAAGGTCGCCTGTCGCAGGTGCTGAGATGACTACCTTTTTTGCACCAGCAGCAATATGTGCTTCTGCCTTTGTTTTATCAGCAAAAAATCCTGTACACTCCAATACAACATCTACATCATGTGCGCCCCAAGGAATCTGTGAAGGATCTTTTTGTGCATATACTTTTATTTCTTCGCCATTGACAAAGATACTATCAGTGCCTGCTTTTACATCTTCATTAAATCTGCCTTGTGCAGTATCATATTTCAATAAGTGGGCAAGTACTGCAGGACTTGTAAGGTCATTGATCGCATTTCATGTTGTAAATCTGTCTGTACACCAACTTTCCGATCCTGCCGAAGCCATTGATTGCTATTTTTATTTTTGTCATGATATATGTATTTTAAATTAATAACTTAGTGTTGAAGATACAATAACTGAGATTTCAAAAACATTATTTTGCGAAAGCGAAATTGTCGCATTGTCCTTTTGGGTACTTCGATGTTTTTGTAATCTTGTCAAAACTATATTTTGTGACGCAAATATACAACGTTAAAGCGGTTTGTCCGAAAATATTCAGCAGAAAAAATCTACTTAGTCTATGCTTTTCGCAAAATAATTGCACATTGCGCATTTTGGAACGTCCATATTTTAACTTATTCTAACCGAGATAGACTTACGACGTAAAAAAATTACCGATTATTTATTGTCCGATCATCAACGGAAGTGCAATCGTATCGCCTTTGCTACTAACTTTTACAACATAAGCACCAGCATTTAGTTGTCCAGCATCTATATGTACAATATGACGTCCTTGACCAAAGAATTCGTTGCTTCTAAGTGTGCGTATCAATTTTCCAGATATATCCAATATCTCGATGGCCACTGTACCACCAGACGACATAGCCAATTCAATATGGATCGGCAATGAAGCAGTTTGACTTGCTGGGTTAGGGTAGAGCTTAGCACCTATATGCTGTGGAATGATTTCATTTTCTACAGCTGATGTATTGCCGAAAACCACGTTTTCATCTCCATTTTTATAAGGAACATACAATAATGGTAGATAATACATTTCGTCCTTTGTACCTTCGCCCCAAGTGACAAATTTAGGTGGATTGGTAGGATTTGCAGGGTTTGAAGTCGTATTGTCGTAAGTGGCAAACGCATGAATTTTACTACCTTTTTTGGCTATTTTATATTTGTCAAAATAATATCCACCTTGCCAATTGAAATCCCAATCATTGATCTTTATTAGGTTTGTTTTGGAGCCATCCGTATTTTCGATATATACTTCCCAGTTTTTGCCTAGATAATGCATGTGTGGAAATATACCTACAAGGCTCACATCAAACGGGACAGTGTAAGTACCTTCAAATTTCTTGACTTGATTGGGCAAAAGGAAAAAACTCGAAGCGCCACCTATTAGATTAAATGGAAGCATGATGTAATCCTTCACTGTACGTTCGATGGTCTCATTTTCATCTGCGAAGAAGATATTTACAGTCGAAGAGTCTCGTTCATCTACACTCCAAGGCGCATAATGCATCTGCAAAACCAGATCACTTCCTGCAGGTAAATCTTGAGCTAGTCCATCTGGGAAATATCTCGGCTTTTGGCCAGGCACATAACCAGGATATTGATCTCTGTTTATCACTTCAAATGCATCAAAATCGGCATTGTCATCGGCTGAAAAGCCATATTCTGGTGTTTTGGCGTCATATTGGCGAGCTTTTCCAGAATTATCAGCAAAAAATAAAGCATGGTGCACAATTCGAGTATTGCCAGGTCTCAGTTCTATGGCTTTTATCTTTTTGTTGGAAGTGAGATTGGTCGGCAATACGAAGTATCTATATTCATCATTTCCATTGCCTTTATGCAAATATGACTGCTTGAATGACAAGACCAAATCAGGCGTGCCTAAGAGTGAATTTTTAGGAAATTCTGGTAGTGGTGGAATGGCATTTGGATTGCCTATAGGACTTCCTGCATCTACCCAATCTGCTATCGTTTTAATCTGTTCATCATTGAGAAAATTTTCGTCAAGGAATCGACTGTATGTCTGATCTGCTTTCCAAGGCGGCATGATTTTACTGGATGTCACATACTTGATAGTGCCTGCCCAGTTTTTGACTTCATCATAATTGGTAAGGCTCATCGGTCCGATCTCTCCAGCTCTGTGACAAGTGGTGCAATGATTGAAAATGATCGGTGCCACGTCAGCAGAAAATGTTGGCTGACCTGACACTATAGCTGTGATACTGAAAAAAGCGATGGAAAATACGATTCTAAACATACATTAATTTTGTGAAAATGAATCATTAAAATTTATAAAACATCCGATGGGATTTGTCTCCTGGATGGTCGGCATACGATTGTCAATACCAGCCATAATAGCATCGCGAAGGTAGTGATGCCTGATAAGCGGTCTTCTTTTTGACGGCGCATAATATAAGTCATTCACTTGACCACGATAGATGATCTTTTGTTTTGTTTCATTGTACACGATGACTTCTGGCAAGATCGTAGCTTGAAATTTATGGGTGATCTTTTTGAAGTAATCGGTTTTGGTGTCGAACGCAATTTTATATTTTGATTTGAAATCTTTAATTCCTTGTGGTTTGGATGCAAAATTTGGAAAAACGCCTATGAAATTAAGATCAGGACTTTTGAATGTTGTGTACAAGGCATTGAGTTCTGGGGCGATTTCTTGACAGATACGACATTCGTCCAGCAAGAAGATATAGACTGTGATGCTATCTTTTGCTTGCATTGTTCGTACAAGCAAGGTCATCAATAGACACAGTGATAAAATTTTGAATCTCGCCATACGGCAAAAGTAATGGTTTTTTTGGTCTGTCAGTATTAAAATATTAAACTATAAGAAAGTAAAGACTAGTTGACTTAAAAACGTGGGATAACGTAAATAATTGTAGGTTTGTTGGTATATGTAGCAGCAATCTTAAGAAGCTTAGTATAATGTTAAAATGAATCAAGAAATTTTAAGTTTGCGAGTAACTTAACTTGATAATATGTATCTTCGTTGATGATATTGATAATTAAGACAAGGTTAGGATTGGTGGTATCTTTAGGGTTACGGCTAACATTAGGTTTTATTTTAAATCAAATAATGATATGAATTCCAATTTAGTAGTTCAACAATTTTTTTTAATATTCCTGATCCTATTTTGCATGATTCAATGCACTTATAAAAAAAATGTCAATGTCGAACTCTATCAAGTTTACTTTGACGACAGACTGATGTCTGGATTTGGAAGACGATGTTACGTAGAATTTTATTATCTAATAATTAATAATACAATAGACTCAATCAATGTGGATGATATAGGAAAAAGATTGAATGTTTTTCCAGATTCAACTGATATTCATAGAATTTCTAATGATTTTATATATCGTGAATTTCAACCTTGGGTAAAGCATCTGCAAAAGCGAGATTCTGTATTTCTAATGAAGAGGATTGATCTTAAAAGTTGCAATAAAAATGACATGATTAAAAGAAATTTAACTTCCTTAGTAGTTAAAAGTAAGTTAGATTATAATCCTAAAGTGAAGTACTTTGTTAATAAAAAATTAAAATATTATTTTGGTGATGACAGACCATATTATAAAGCTAAACTGGACACACTTACTGAAAAATCAATAGATGATGATAGAAGCTATTATGAAGGATTGAGAGATGAATATTTGATGTTTTATAATCAATAAAGTAGTTAAAAGCATGATACTAATAGTAACAATATTGCGAAATGCATGAACATAAAATTATTAATCAAAATACTTGGTTGAAACATAGAAATCGGGACATTATATCTTTACCACTTTGTATGTGACCAATTGATCTCCATAACTTAATCTTACAATATATAAACCTGATTTAAAAGAGGTCAAGTCGATCGTTATTTCATTTTGTGAGACGAATTTCTTCTTTTCAAGGACTTTACCATTAATATCTAGGATATTCAACGCTCCAGTGAATGGCTTATCAAAGCGTATTTCAATATTATCTTGTGTTGGATTAGGATAGACAACCACACCAGCATCAACATTTTTTACTTCATCAATATTCGTCAATAAATCTAATGATGTTTTTGAAACAAACATAGTGCTAAATGCTTTAGCATTGACATCTTGTGTGTAAAGTGCACTTGTTTTTGCAAAAGATCCTTCTAAAACCGTAAGTAAGAGATTTGACTCATCTATTTCGATGAAATCAGTAATAATCGGAAATCTCAATGAGTCAGTTGCTACAATTTCTTTTAAAATTTGTGATTTAGAATCTGTAACCCTAACTATATCAGTTGATGAATAAAATCTGTTCTCAGGTGTTGCATTATTTTGTTGATGACTGTAGAGAAAATAATTTTCTGAACTTTTCCAATCCAACACAGCTAATTCTGTAATTTTTTCTGGTAGGATAGCCTTTTTCAAAATATTTGCGTTGCGATCAAACACATATAATTCCATATAAGGCCAAGGAATAGGACCTGTCAAGTTTAATTGATTGCTTAAGAGTAATTTACTTTTGTCAACTGTGATATCCAACAATTCAAACTGCCAAAAGCCTTCTTCGGTTGTTTTATATATTGCATCCTTCAAGATTCTCAGCTCAGGCGATAAATATCTGAAATATAATTTATTATTTTTATAATCATATCCAATAGTTAAAAATGTATCCTTACTGATTTGAGTTACGTTATAAAATCTTGTAATGTAAGGCACATATAAAGTATCAGGTATTGCCAATAATTTACCAGTAAAGTCAATTTTTGAACTCCTATACATTATGCTATTTGGTCTCCTTGGATGATCAATTACTAAAATATGGTCATCTCTGTAAAACATATATGAGAAATCTCTCCACTGATTTATACCTTGAATCATTTGATGTGCATCAGGATCTTCTAAATCACGGTGAAAATAGGATAATAATTTTCCATTTTCCTTATCATAGACCCTTCGAGTGAGTATGTAATCTGTAAAATAACTACCATCATTCTGAGCCTTGGGATGTATCCTTTTCATACCAAATACTTCCAATTGCCCATCGATATTTATTCTAAATAACCTAGCAATCTCTTGTCTATCTATGTCTTCATAAAGATATCTATCTTGCCACAATAATTCACCTGTTTTTAATGATCTACATTGAATATATGTTCCTCCACCTCCACTAACTAAACCATTGTAAGCACTATAGATTTTGTTTTCATACACTAATGGGTCTAAATCTGCCATCGGGTGAAATTGATTGTATCCATCCACCACAACACCATCTCTCAGGGTACTATCGTAGCATGTCTCATACCATGTTGGAGTAAAATTGTGAAATTCCATTTTTTCATACTTTCTAAGCGGAATCTTTACTTGAGAAAAGGATGAAAACTGAGATAATAAAATTACAATAACTGCAATAAAGTTTATATTTTTCATTTGCTATTTTTTTTGTATTTAATTTATTTTAGTATTACAAATATAAACCAAAGAAATCAATTTAACAAATTCTTACGTATTTATTTTATTTAAATGTAACCATCCAAAGGATATATACTAAATAAGGAGAAAAGCCCGTTTTAAAATTTACGGATTGTTTTATTAGTAATCACCAAGATTGTATGTATTACTTTTATTAAAAAGCATAAAACTATATTAAATCGGATAAATTTGTTACTGAAATAACCAATTTAAGGGAAGGATTGAATTATTTTGATCTCTTCTCTGAAGATATTACGTTAGATATTCTGAATGAAAATAAATATAAAACGCCTAAAGAATTTAAGGAAGAATTCAGACGAAGGTTTTGTGTTAGAGGTACATATTATTCTACAAATGGTATAAAAGCAAAGTATGAAAAATAAATTGAGAATCTAATTATTAACTATAAAAATCCGAATCTTTTAGGTTGTTAAATGGAATTTTATTTCTAAATGAAATCTTGGATTATGATGAACTATATGCTTTTGGTTTTTTAGATAGTTATATTTGTTATAATAAAATCGGTGCAATAAGCTGGAATGATTCTGAAACTCTTGAACTTCTTAGTCCAATATCAAATTCACACGATTTATTTTTAGATAGTATGTTCGAGTTGGCTCGAAATAATATTAATTGTACTTTAAGAGAAAGTGAGTTATTGAACAAATTAATCAGCTTAACTGGTGAAAAAGATAGTGAAATATTTTTTAATTACCTTCTTGGAATTGATACATAAACAAATAGGGACGCCTTGAACAGCCCCATAAAGTCGTCATAATTTTCCATCAACTGTTCAAAAGCTATCTAAATACAGCCTTTCTGCGCAATCCGATTAATCTGTGAGAAAATCCATATTAACCTACTTCAAGATGTCATCAATCCTTTGCATTTTTGATATATGTATTTAAAGAGTTACTAGCTTTCGTCCACTCAAGTCTGGCTACATCGATACTTTTTTGACTTAATAATGGTTTATAATCATGTGTGGGACCTTCACCTTATCGGATAGTTTTATATACAGGATTTAAAAATATCAATTTAAGTTTTTCATTTTTTATGTCGATACTTATCGTTTGCTTTATCATATAATAATAAATGCCGTTCCCATGCTGAAATGTATATTTTCCAGCAATTTTACCATTTTCTTTATCCTGAAATTCTATAATTGATTCATCTGAATTAAAATACTCCACAAACCAGGTGTTTGCTAAGATATATAATTGGTCATTTGTCTTGTTGGGATAATCAAAAATTACTTCCATTGTCCTTAGTGTTTCGTCAGCTTTTACGCCCGACATAAGGCCACAGCCATTAGACACCATTAGTATAGCCAATAAACTAGTGCAAATTAAATTTTTCATGGATTTGATGTTTTTATTTTTTACAAAGATAATTATAGTAAATATCATGTATTACGCAGTTTTTGTTGATGAAAATTTGTATTCTTAAAATGACGTTACTTTGATCATCAGGAAGCTTTGTAAGCCTTTTCATGCCTGAATCCATCAGCCTAATAGATTATTTGTACTTTTACTAAAAAGATATTTCAAAAACTTTTGCCCGTTCGATAAAGGTGCTTATATTTGGATTGTATTTGTAGGAATAAGGAGACGACAGGAAATATTCAAAAATTATTATGAAGGTAATCAATAGATTAGATGCTTTTTTAAAGAAAATTTGGTGACATAACCATGGCTTTTTTACAAATTATAATTGTATGCGAAAACGTTCCTATAGAACAAACTTAAGGACTCCAAAACTTATATAACAATTACGGAAATAAATAATTAATATAAAAAATCGAGGTTAATTACCTTCCACGAACATATTGGAACAATGAAAAACTAATAAGTAGGTAAATTTTATAACAAATAATTTTAAGAAAATGAAAATAATCAAAATCCTTTCAATCGTCTTTTTGACTTCCATGCTAATGACCAGTTGCGGTATTCACTCAGCAAGAGTTGGCAATTTAAATAGTAATGTGACCAATGTTGAACTCAGTAAGAAAAACTTCAAAGTGGTAGATAAAGTCAGTGGTACGTCGACCGCAACGTATATTTTTGGAATTGGTGGACATTCAAACAAAGCCTTAATAGAGAAAGCTAAATCTAAAATGTTAGAAAATGCTAATTTAATTGGTGGTGCAAGAGCAATAATAAACTTGACAACTGAGTCACACATTAGCATTATTTATCCGATTTACTTCAAAAGAACAATTACGGTAAGTGGGCATATTGTGGAGTTTACAGATTAATCAAGTCCGTCAGGCAAGATACATAAAGTCCCAAAAAAACACACACATAATGAAAAATATCAGGTACTTTTTTTTCGCGACACTTATTCTCGCATTTTCATGTTCAAAGGACACAATGATATCTGACATGGATAATGAAATGGATGATAAATATAATGTCAATATTGGGTCGTATAATTTATTGCAATCAAGTATCGATGCTATGCCATATTTAGGAAAAAAGTCCATTGTTTTTGTAGATTCCAGCGCCAACGAAATGGTATTTGTGATAAATGAAAGTCCTATTTTGGAAGGTAATGTGACTTTATTTACATACAATGTTTATCAAGCTGGCGATATAGTAAACTATCACTATTCTCGTCAATACAAGACATTTTTAATATCCAATGACTCGTCAGGTTTAGAATTTATTTGTAGTTTAGAATCTACTCCTTATTATACTGAACCCCAAAAAAAATTTGTTGCAGATGTATTTAATGTCATAATAAAGAATCCAAATGATCAAAATTCCTTTAGACAAGTATTTTATCATATAACAAACCAGAGAACTTGGCCAATTACAACGAATACACCACCCATTAGCGAAAAAATCATTTTAAATAGGACATTTCAAGATGTTTTAATTGATGATTTCACTAATCCTTTGTCTATTGTCCATTTTAATTATGAATTTGGCATTATATCTTTCACGGATTTTGATGGTAAACTTTGGAGATTCGAAAGGATGGAATAAGGAAATAGCTGAAAGTAGGATAGGAGTGAGTGATACATCTCCACATTGAATACCTTGATTGAGATTTGGCGGGATTTGACAATGAACTTTAATTGATATACATGATGTTACCAATAATAAAGATAAAATAAAGAAATGGATGCAAACGCACAAACCCAGAAAACATTGCAATGCTTAAGGTGTGAAGATACAATGGTTTATCAAGGAAATTTCAAATTTCATGAAGGATCTAGAGTTGGTGTTTTCGGGGATTTACTGGAACTATTTACAAATAGAGAATCGTTTGATTTGTATGTTTGTCCTAGTTGTGGGAAAGTTGAATTTTATATGCCAAAGGAATAAAGTCAAATCTCCACAGTATATTCTTGGAAGGTTACAAATGACAATTTAATAGGTGTAATGATGTTTTAAGTAAAATGAAAGATAAACAATTTTCGATATCAAAAAGACTGAAAAGTTTTGTTTTTGCTTTGAATGGACTTAAAATTCTGATGAAAGATGAACATAATTCAAGAATACATTTTGTCATCTCTGTTCTTGTGATTGTCGCTTCTGTACTTTTTGGGTTGAATACTTATGAATGGATTGCCATAATTTTTTCAATTGGACTAGTATTCACAGCTGAAATAATCAATACAGCGATCGAAAATATTGCGGACTTTTTGACAACTGAACACAACCAGAAAATTAAAATAATTAAAGATTTATCTGCAGCTTCAGTTTTAATAAGTGCATTTACAGCGTTTGCAATCGGACTTATTGTATTTCTTCCAAAAATATTTGAATAACATATTAAAATTGTAAATACGAAGACTTCCTCCTCGCAATAGTGATAGGAGCGAACACGCAGTAAAGCGGATAGCACGGGCCGCAGGCATTGCCATTAAAATCTATAATGTTTTTTACAAAAAAAGCCTTTTTTAATCCATGATTCGATGCGGAATTCGGATATTTGTGAGAGATTTTTTAGAATAGAAAAAATATTGAATCATTTTTCATCAGTTTGTTACCTATTAATAAAATAAAAATCTATCTTTGCGCTCCGATTTGAGGAAGGTATGCATTATTGTGTATTTTCCAACCGAACTCTTAGAACATTAAAATTTTTTTAAAATGAATTTAATAAATTACGTACACGAACAGTTGACTCCAAAAAGAGCATTTCCAGAATTCAGACCTGGAGATAATATTTCTGTAAGTTACAAGATTATAGAAGGTGCAAAAGAAAGAATTCAGATATTCCGTGGTGATGTGATCCAGATAAATGGAGAAGGATCTACCAAGACTTTTACAGTCAGAAAAGTATCCAATGGTGTGGGTGTAGAGCGTATTATACCTTTTGCTTCGCCAGCTATTGCGGATATCGAAGTATTGAAGCGTGGTAAGGTAAGAAGAGCAAAACTTTATTATCTAAGAGCGCTTACTGGCAAAAAAGCCAAGATAAAAGAAAGAAGATACGTAGCTAAGTAATCACAAAGCTGTGTAACTAAAATATTGCAGGGAGACAATTTGATTTGATCTCCCTTTTTTGTTTTTAATAACATTCAAATAATATGGTGATGTCAGACGCGACCAACTATATAGACATAAATCGTAAATCGTGGAATAGCAAGGTGGCTCTTCATGTGGATTCTGCATTTTATGATGTGGTAGGATTTAAAGCAGGCCAGTCTTCACTCAAAGAAATTGAGCTAGGACTATTGGGTGACATCAAGGGTAAGTCGGTCTTGCACCTGCAGTGTCATTTTGGTCAGGATACAATTTCTCTCAGTCGTCTGGGTGCAACGACTACAGGTGTGGATCTATCTGATAAAGCAATTGATGTAGCGCAAAGATTGGCTAAGGAATTAGGATCTAATGCGACCTTTATTTGTTGCGATATTTATGATCTGCCGACACATTTGGACCGTGAATTTGACATTGTTTTTACATCTTATGGTACGATCGGTTGGTTGCCCGATATGGATAAATGGGCGAAAATTGTATCAAAATATCTAAAACCTGGTGGTAAATTTGTTTTTGCGGAGTTTCATCCATTCATCTGGATGTATGATGACGATTTTGAATCGGTCGCCTACAATTATTTTAAAGATGCGCCGATTATAGAAACCAATACAGGAACCTATGCTGAAAAAGGTGCGGATTTGGTTCAGCAAAATATCACCTGGAATCACAGCATCAGCGAAGTAGTCAATAGCTTGATCAGCAATGGAATGGAGATCCATGAGTTGAATGAATATGACTATTCGCCTTATAATTGTCTGAATCACATGGTTGAATTATCACCAGGCAAATTTACAATTGAAAAGTTTGGCAATAAAATACCGATGGTGTATGCCATCCTTGCCACTAAAAAAGGGTAGGATAGTTGCCATAATTGAATTTTTGAAGCTTTTATTATTAAGTACTTTTTGTACCATAAGTTAAGGTTATTTAATTCGATACAATTATCTTTGTACATTCAAATCATAAAATTAGAGCGAAAATATGGGACATGGACTTTTAGCAGGTAAAAAAGGAATAATTTTTGGCGCTTTAGATAGCAAATCTATTGCTTGGAAGGTAGCTGAAAAATGTGTGGAAGAAGGTGCAGTAATTGTTTTGACCAATGCGCCAGTTGCAATGCGATTGGGCGAAATCAACGAATTGGCGACAAAACTCAATGCACAGATAGTACCTGCAGATGCGACAAGTATGGAAGATTTAGAAAATCTCTTTAGCCAATCCATGGAAATCTTGGGTGGAAAGATCGATTTTGTCCTACATTCTATCGGCATGTCTGTCAATGTACGCAAGAAAAAAGATTATACAGACCTTAATTACGAGTGGATGAAGACGACCTTTGATGTTTCGGCGATATCCTTTCACAAAGTCATGCAAGTGGCATATAAGATGGATGCAATCAATGATTGGGGCTCAATCGTAGCATTGTCCTATATAGCTGCGCAGCGCACATTTCCTGATTATAGTGAAATGGCTGAGTCCAAGGCACTATTGGAGAGTTTTGCGCGAAGTTTTGGCTACCATTGGGCTAAAAAAGGCCATGTACGTGTAAATACTGTATCACAGTCACCGACTATGACAACGGCTGGTTCGGGTGTGAAAGGATTTGGTGATTTCTTCGGCTACGCTGAGAAAATGTCTCCGCTAGGTAATGCCAGTGGTGAAGCTTGTGCTGACTATTGTGTATCGCTGTTTTCAGACTTGACACGCATGGTGACGATGCAAAACTTATTTCATGATGGTGGATTCTCTAGCATGGGTATGGCACCAGAATTGATCGAGGAATAGGGCATAGTGTTTTTGTTGTTTAATTGACGAACAACTTTTTTATATTAGATAGTCTCGCACTTTCTTTTGGATAACGTCTTTTACCGAGTTCCAAGTTTGACCTTTTAGGCTGACAGGATCTTCGCTATCATTGGCATCATCAAAGTAAGTGATGGCTTGTGGCACCGTAATATACAGATTTTGGGTTGTGTATTTTTCTTTATGTAAATTGATAAAGTCTTTCACAGTATAGTGTTGAAGTAATTCAGCGACGTCCCAAAAGTCTTTCTTTTTTCCTCTACCTAGGATGGCTTGTACTTTCATTGCAATGATTTCTTCAGGCGCATACATTCTTATTCCATCGACTTCTTGGATAGGCCTGATCATAGAATGTGGATATCGGACTATATCGACTTTGACATCACCAATAAAACAGAAAATACCAAAAAACGCAGGTTTGTTTTCCAATTTTCTTAAAATGCTTGTTCCAAAGCTTTAAACTTGAATAATATCTGAATTGTTGAATTTATCTACACAAAATAAATCCAAATCTATAGAAGTTCTATGACCATACATCAATGATAGAGCAGTTCCTCCTACCAAATGAAAATCTGATAGTTCGGGCATAGCCATCAATTGTTTTAGTATGGAAAAAGTTCTGGGTTCAATTGTCTCAAGGTGTAACATCTGAAATCTTCAATAGGTCTATCAATAACGGCACTTGCTAAATAAATACGACTGAAGGGGAAGAAATTTCGCGTTTAATAAAACGTCTCTTACCTTATCATCTCCGTAATACCTGCGGCATTGCCTGATGTCATCCACATCGCCACGTTCGAATACCCTTTCGATTACAAAAGCGGCTTTGGCATCATAATCGATCTTTTCGAAATTTACATCCCAAAATATTCTTTTATGGAAAATAGGTTTTGCTTTTATTGCTTCGGACATAGGAACATATATGTTAATACAAAAGTAATTATTTTTTTTTTGGAAATAAGGAATTTGTATGAATGTGGGTGATTAATATTGAGATTTTTAAGAATAAGTTTTGAGATCGAATTCAATATCCTATAATTGCAAGTTTGATAAATATGACTTACTGGCTAAAATTATGTTTCAACATGACGAATTGAAACATGTTTTACGATGTAGTAACTTGATTCCTTTGTGATGATAATGGTACTTTCAACTTGATTAATGATACTTTTCCAAATGCAATGATAAAAATACCGCTGGCAACGATAGAATTGCCTTTAGCAACAATAATATTTGTGTTGGTATCAATACTTTTTAGCATGGTTATCAATGTTCAGTTTGTACTTAATAAAGTTTTATTAATTTACCAAAAAAAGATATGCTTTCATATACATAATTCCCTAAATTATCAGTACGTTGTGTGCTTAAAATATGATCAGTATGAAGCCCATTTTTGCAATTTTATTGTTGTTTCTAAGTTGCTTTTTGTCTTTTGCACAATCATCACAAGATTTGTCAATAGCAATATCCACTGTTTTGGATAAGAATACTCCATCTATTACGCTGAAATGGAGTAGCAATGTGGTCATTACCAACTATATTATATCGCGAAAAAACATTGGAGCAACTAACTGGAAGTCCATTGGAAATGTCAATAGTAGCACTACCACTTTTGAAGATAAGGACATCATGATCGGGGCAAAATATGAATACAAAATCGAAGGCAAAGGTGCCAATTTCTCATCTTTTGGCTACATAGGAAGCGGCATTGAGATAGATCGTACGCTTCAAGTAGGTAAAGTTATTTTGGTAATAGATAAAAATGTCGTAGATAGCCTACAGCCTGAAATCATCCGATGGACACATGATGTGCAAAACGAAGGTTGGGAAGTTGCTTCATTAATAGTGGCCAGAGATGCAAATGTCAAAAGTATTCGTGACTCGATCAAAAGTATTTACAGTAGCACAACGATCAGGCCTTTTCGGTTTTCTTTGGGTCATGTTCCTGTACCTTACTCTGGCAATTTGGCTCCTGATGGACATCCTGATCACCAAGGCGCTTGGCCCACGGATGGATATTATGGAGAAGTGGATAATTACTTTACAGACAATCAAGTCAATAATACAGTAGCAAGTGATGGACGTAATGATAATGTTCCAGGTGATGGCAAGTTTGACCAAAGCAATTTCTTTGGTCCACTTGAGATGCAGGTAGGACGAGTAGATTTGTATAATTTACCAGCATTTGGGTTAAATGAGATTCAGCTTTTAAGAAATTATCTTAACAAAGATCATGTTTTCCGAACAGGACAATTTAAGCCTCGCCATAAAGCAATCATCGATGATAATTTTGGATATTTTTCAGGCGAAGCATTTGCAAGTAGTGGTTGGCGCAATTTTTCATCTTTAGTAGGTGTCGATAGTACGGAATCTGGCGATTATTTTACGGGTTTGAATGCCAATTCCTACTTATGGTCATACGGATGTGGTGGCGGTAATTACTCTGGTGCTCAAGGCGTAGGTTCTACAGAGAATTTTGCTTCGACTGCACCGAAAGGCGTTTTTACCTTGTTGTTTGGCAGTTATTTTGGAGATTGGGATAGCCAAAACAATTTTATGAGAGCGGCCTTGGCTTCTGGAGACTTGCTAACCTGTGCTTGGGCAGGCAGACCGCATTGGTATTTTCACCACATGGGTGTTGGTGAGCCGATAGGCTATTGTGCACAGCAATCTATGAGTAATACATCTACCTATTATACACACTTTGCAAGTCGGTCTGTACATATATCGCTCTTGGGAGATCCTACCTTAAAACAGCAATATTCAACTAATCCCATTTCAGGTCTTACCGTCACAAAAGAAGGCTCTCATATGAAACTGTCATGGGAGGCAATTGATCCAAGTAAACAGTTCTTTATCCTAAAACATGAATCAGATGCACCATCATGGGAATTAATCAGCACTACAGATCAAAATTTATTTATTGATTCGTGTATTGCCTCAGCCAACTTGGTTAGGTATAAAGTTGCTATTTGGGATACCATCAAATCACATACAGCCACCTACACTGAAGCCTTGGGGCAGACTAGTGAATTTATCTTGACAGAAGCATTCCAACCAGCTATTGCAGATGGAAGTTTCAGCATTGATGACAATAAAGTTGAATTTTACAACAATTCCAAGAATGCATCGTCTATCATATGGGATTTTGGAGACGGAAAGACGCTGACAACTTTGGACAGTATGATCACCTATATCTATGATTCTATTGGTTTTTATACTGTATCCATGACTGTCAAAAACGAATGCTCTATAGCCGTTAAAACTTTCACTATCAATATTTTAACCAATACCAATGATCTTTCTGATTTGGCTAAAGGCACGATATACCCAAATCCAGCTGCAGACAAGATTTATATTAGATCGACTGCCCGAAGTGTTTCAGTCTATAATCAATTGGGCAATCAAGTCATTACCCAAAGATCATTGGACAAGAATGACCCATCGCTTGGTATTTCTGCATTGCCATCAGGTTTTTATTTTGTCTATCTTTATGATGATAATGCTAAAATCTTGGCTAGGCGGAAGTTTGTAAAAGAGTAAGGTGGAATAAGGATTTCCACCATTTTAAGCATTCCATTTTGTGTCGAAGTTTTTTATTTTATTTCAATTGATGAAGCTAACTTTATGTCAATTGTGGCATTATCTTCTTGTTGGAAAATACCATAAACCTTTAAAATACCATTTATAACATCCAATCATTCACCACCTTCTACTGTAGCAGTTATTCAGTCACTTACAATTTTGGTTTAAATACAAATCTTACAGATTCACTTTTGGTATAAAAAAAGCACGTTCATAAAAGGAAATGGCATCTTTCAAACTGCTTTTAGTTCAAATACAAATTTTGTTTTAGCAAATGACTTAATATTTAATTTGGGTTAAATATGCCATATTTTTTACTTTTTAGGTCTTTGATTATTTTTTTTTGTATAAATTTAATTTAGTGGTACTAAAGTAAGCACGAAATAAAAAATGGCGAGGTCAAAATCCACAAAAACGAAGATTTTATATTTACTACATATCATACAATATACATATATATGTAAAATTGAATTTAAAAAAGTGGCATAAAAATAGCAATATGGTAGGTCCGACACCTAAATTTTTTAAACAAACCCGTTAATATGTTAAGATTAATTTTAATATTGACTGTGTTGATTTTAACTACCTATTGCTTGAACAGCCAAAATCGAACACTTCAACCCACAGTTTTTACTTGGGAAGGAGCAGCTGAAGGCAACAAAGCTGTGTGGAACGCTGATGATACTTTGAATACCTATTTGGATATAGATGGTATAGATGTACAAATCAGGCTTATCGATTCACTACATCTTAATACGACTACTGAAAATCCAAGCGAATTTAATGATTATACAAAAACTAATACATTTTATGGCAGGGGAAATCTTGCTTTTCAGGTAAAATCCACCCAAGCTGCACAAGCTGTTTGTTTGGAATTTGCATTTTCCAATCCGATATATCTTAATAATTTCGACGTTTTTGATATAGATATGTTGCAGTCTTCTACTGTAAAAGCCAGTACCTATCAAGACAGCGTT
This sequence comes from Saprospiraceae bacterium, assembly GCA_016717105.1. Taxonomy (GTDB): domain Bacteria; phylum Bacteroidota; class Bacteroidia; order Chitinophagales; family Saprospiraceae; genus OLB9. The sequence continues at coordinate 59,659 of JADKGF010000010.1, forward strand.
AGTTTTAAAGCTTATAATAAGGCAGGAATTGTCCCGCTCGTATTAGAACAAAAAGATTTGAATGCTGCTTTTACAATATACGGACAATCAGCTAAAGCAAATTTCTTAAAAGGAATAAATGGAGATGTTTCTCATACCAATTTGATTGGCGCAGTATCAGTAAAAAGTAGTTTGCCAATCGAAAGATTCGTTTTGTGTCATTCAAATGGCTCAGAAGATGATGGCTTAAGCAATAGCCATGCAATAAAAATTCCGGGATTCCAGTTTACTGAATTTTTTAGGAACAATATCAGGAAAGGTATTAGATGATACTACTGGAAAGCCTTTGGCTGGTTCCGTCATCAGATTGTTAGATTCAGAAGGAAATCTTGTGATTAATAAAGAAGGCTGGGCGATGCAGGTTATGACAGATGATAGTGGTGTATTTGTTTTTGATCATTTGCCAATGGGTACATATACCATTTTTCAAATAAACCCATCAGGATATGATAGCATTCACGATATGGATGACATTAATGATAATAAAATTATTGCTTTATTGGATGTAGTCAAACCTGAATCGAAAGATAATAATTTTATGAGATACAAAGCACACCGCTTGCTGTAAATTTGACATCTTTTGATGTAAAAGCAAGGAGTAATAAAACATATGAGGCCATTTGGGAAGTGAATAAGGAAGAAAATTGTCATTTTTACCAAATTTTCGGTTCTGAAAATGGTATTGAAAATTCATTATTGAGCACAGTGAATGCTGATCTTACACAAGATGGAAGATATTCAGAAAATTTTGAGCATCAGTTTACTGCAAAATCAATTTACATCACCTTGGTACAAACAGATTATGATGGAAGTAGTAGTACAATAGGCACAAAGAAGGTAGATAATGCAGAAATTGAAACAAGAATTTATCCAAATCCGGTAGGAAACCACCTGTATATAGAATCGGTTGATATAGATGGTGAAAAAAAGTTTGCCATATTTGATATTGTTGGTAAGCAAGTTATGTCAGGAACCTTCAATAATCCAGTAAAAAATCATACCATCGATGTTTCTGCTTTAAAACAAGGTGTTTATTATGTTAAATTAATAACCAACTACAGCGAGTTTACAACGGTTCTTATAAAAATTAAGCTGCGTTTGCACAGATAATAAGTTGTCAATTAAAAAAGTTCCAAGTACGTGAAGTTCTTGGGACTTTTTTTTATTAAACTGTTTTATTGGTTTATTGAATGGTAGATTATTTTGAGAAAAAAGGGCAAAACGGAAGAAATACTTGCTAATTCATATGGAAAAGTGATAAATTTTGAATAATTATAAATAATCAAAATATATTTCAAATTATTGTTAATCTATGTACATGACAAAAATTTGATGGCTCGTGCAAAATCTCTACTATTATTGGTATATAGAGCCCTCATTATGAATCGGTCCTGCTTTGAAAACACTTTTTGATGGCCTTCCATGCGCTTTGCAGGAAAATTTCGGTTTTTTCTTAATCATCAATCCTGTTATCAGCATCCATGAATAGCTTAATGCGATCAAACCAATCAGGGTTTCTATTCTTGAATCTTTTGCAAGTGTGTACCTCCATGTGAAAACCATTCGATTTCATATTTAAACATACTTTCTATCTGCCATCTCTGCGTAACTACTGTCACATCCGTTATCTTTTCTTGTGACAAAACGATCAGGTATTCGATTTATTTTTATCATTTTTAAACCTAAATCCACTAACATAAACTTCCAATTTACCATATTTATTTTTTATTATTGGAATGTTTGCCTTTTCTGGGTTGATTTTACTATGTTCTTTACGGATATCTTTTGACTATCATGGTACACTTTTTGATTTTCTTTTATTCGAATGACGAAGGTTATACCATTGTCGTTCATAGTTATACCAACAGAACCGCCAAATTCCCTGTCCAATGATATACTTTATTTTACCACCTACCTTGTCAATGATTTTATTCAGTAAATCCCATCAATCACCTGATTGCTATTACCTTTTTATTCAGTGACCAACCCAATGGAACACTATATCCTTCGTATAAAACTGATATCATCAGGATATTAATTTTCTTCTTCCCAAACTCCCAATTGGTACGATCTATCAGTAAGGTTATATGGCCCGTCGTCAATTTTAACCACTTTAAAATCATCTGTATCAGAGATGTATTGGTCAGTTTATCTCTTTAATAAATCGCTGCAATCGTCGTAATTGCTTCCCGTTTTACTTTTCGTATCCATCGCCAAGGCTATCTTGGCGGGTTTACTAGTGACAATGGCAGAATAAATAATCCTATAAGATCTATCCTTGGTTTTGTTAAGTGCTTAGGTTCTTATCAGTTCTCCGGTAAGTTCTTTAACTTTACTGAGTAGCCATGATGTTTTGGTTTTATTTATCACATAATCAAACGTTTATCATTGGCTACTTGTTTTTTGTCATGTACATAGATTGTTAATGAAAGCAATATGAATTATGAAATAATTTATGTGTATTTATTATAAAAAAAATGTTAATAAAATATAAACAACAATACAAATTGATAATTACATTTGCTTTTTTTAACCCTCTCTTGAACAACAATTTATGATTTCTCCGAGCAAGTAAAATTGCTTCTTTTTGGATTGTTATGTGTATAAATCAATCATTTATTACCATAGCAACAGTAAATTGATGTTTAAAAAAATATTATTAGTTTCCTCCACTGAAGGTGGATTGGTGATGTTGGCTGAACTTTGTGCGGCAAAACTCATTGCTCCATATTTCGGCACATCTATACAGGTGTGGGCTGCTACACTTTCAGTTATCTTAGGTGGTTTGGCTGCTGGGTATTTGATTGGTTCTCGTCGATCTAAATTTGGTTATGAAAGAAACATTAAAGACTTAAAAATCATATTTTTATTTAAAGGCATTATTTTATGTTTTGTGAATCCGGAATTAAGGATTTTCAACCATGAGATGTGTCTAAATGATATTATTTCAATTCAAATAAAAATGAATAGACTGTATTTGAATTATTTTTTAATAATTAATTTATATTAGATTGAATAAAGGGATCATATATACACTAGCACTTTTGGAAGGAAGTGCCGTAATGGTTGCTGAGCTTTGTTGCAAGCTTATTACCCCTTATTTTGGGACAAGTGTTCAGGTGTAGGCAGCAACATTAGGTGTTACTTTGACCATGTTGAACTAAACCTTTGGTAGCTCACTGGCTTGATAATTGTCATTGCAAATATAAATAAATGTATTAAGTTATAGCAACAAAAAGAATCCGAAAAGACTTAGGATCACACACCATCATTTTAGAGCAAGAGTTGAAGTTGAAGGCTTCTCTTGATCAGCTGGACAAGTTTGAAAGAAACTATCTGTATTGGGTGAGCACGAAGCACCTATCTTAACTATTCCCGTCATTTGGCAAAGATGGCCTTGCACTTTAAGTGCTTACCACTGAGTTAGAAAGAAGACCAGATCAGCGATTATCTTCATTTGCTCAAGCAGGAGCATAATACACCATCAGATTCTTACTTTAAGCATACTGTTTTTTTGGTCTGCGTATGCTCTGCAAAGTAGAACATATCAAACCGCATGATATATAGGTCTCCCTAGCATCAAGCGGCCCAATAAACTACATTAGTGTTGTCAAAAGCGGAGATGTGGTCTTTATTGCAAGCGCCTGATTTGCTAAAACATAAGATACTCATTGGCCTTTTATATGGCTGTGGCTTGAGATGTTTAGAAGCAAGGAGTGTTCGGATTCAGGACATAGATATGGATCGAAGACCTTACATGTCGTGCAGGGCAAAGAGACAAGAAAGATCGATATGTGCCTATCGGCGATCATCTCATCCGAGGTATTCAAAGTATCTTGATGCCGAAAATCCAGATACGGCTCTTTAATGGACAGCCTGAAGCCAATCGCAAAGGTGGAGACTTCGACTCGCGATATTCACAGAAAGGTGTCCAGTGGGCAGTGTCGAGTGCCGCAAAGAAAGCTGGTATCATCAAACACATCAATGTCCACGTTTGCGCCGCACGTATGCTACGCATCTACTCGGAGGATGGTATGGATATCATGACGCTCAAAGAGATGCTTGGACATGAGCGAATAGACAACACTCGTCTATCTGCATATAGCCCAAAGCGGTCGCCGCAAAGCATTCAGCCCACTAGACACCTTGTTTACAGAATGCGGGCCACGTTCGAAGTAGCGCATGTGCTCGATCGATCATGGCATTGTGTGGAGAAGGACACACTTAATGGCTGGCAAATACGGACACTTAGAGCGATTAAAGATTGTCGAACCATCGCACTGGGTGGCCATGTCGATCGGTTGCGATAGCTGTGGACATGTACAGATCAGTTACAATAGTTGTCGCAATCGCCATTGTCCAAAGTGCCAGGGTCATAAGCGTCAGCAATGGATCGAGGCAAGAGAGACTGAGTTGCTCCTGTACCGTACTTTCATGTAGTTTTCACACTGCCTGATACACTAAATCCTTATGCTATTCATAAACCTAAGGTTATTTACGATGCACTTTTTCAAGCGGCAGGAGACGATAGAAGCATTTGCAGGTAAGAAAAACAAGGCAGGCATGATCAGCATCTTTTGCACGTGGGGGCAAAATTTATCACTCCATCCACATATCCATTGCATTATTCCAGGTGGAACGGTAGACCAAAACGGAAAGTGGAAATTATCAAAGTCATCTGGTAAGTTTCTTTATCCCGTCAAAGCAATGAGTAAGATATATCGCGCTAAGTATGTGGCTATTCTAAAGGGCATCGGAACTTGAAATAGAGCAATCAACTTTCGATGCATTATTTAAAAAGAATGGGTGGTGTATGCCAAAGACCTTTTGGATCACCCAAATCCGTGATAGAATATCTTGGTAGATATACTCATAAGATCGCTATCTCAAATCACCGTATACTGTCCATCGATGATCATACGGTAAAGAATATCATACAAGGTTATCGTACAGAAGGTCAAAGAAAACCATGACACTCAGTCATGCAGAATTTATCCGCAGATTTGCGCTTCATCATCCTACCGAAGCGATTTGTAAGGATTAGGCATTATGGGATACTCAGCAGTAGTTGGAAGCCAAATAAACTACCCAATCTACAAGCCGTGTTAACAGCACTGCCTTGCGATTACTACCAACCGGTATTAAACATCCAAAGGCCCAATCATGCCCTTGCTGTCAAGACAGGACGTATAATTACCATTATGACGTTCGGGAGACGAGAGTATCAAGTGAGTATAATAAGGCTGCATATGAAAATCCTACATCTCAAAATCTTGTTGATTTTGGCTAGGGGAAGGTATATCCCATATTGAATAGAATTTAGTGATTTGGCTCACTCTATGACTTAAACTCATCAAAAGTATTACCAAATCCCTTGTAATCAACCTGCATGGGATGTGGAGTTGTCAAATTGCTTAACGATATCTCATAACAAAACAAATAAGTTTTTCAAATTTTGCTCCGCTACAAAGGTTCCATTCAACGGGGCGTTCATCACAAGTCCGCTGGACACGACGAAC
>JADKGF010000011.1 GCA_016717105.1 Saprospiraceae bacterium
AATTAAAGCTAAATTCTTCAAATCTTTTGAAAAAGTAGAGTCAGGACGTAAAGGTGATTGGTTCAAACATTTGGAAGATGAAATTTGGGAATTTAGAGAACGTGATTCATCCAAATTTTATAGAATTTTTGCATTTTGGGACTCAACTCTAGTCAAACAAACACTAATTGTAGGAACACATGGTTTGGATAAGAAGACTAATAAAAACTCAAAGCATGAAATTGAAAAAGCCAAACGAAGCATGAAACAAATATTTTGAACAAAAAAAGATAAAATATGAAACTCACAAGTGTAGAAGAATTGAAAGAAAGGCATTTAGGCAAAATCGGAACACCTAAGCGTGATAAGTATGAACAAGAGCTCAAAATTGATTTGCTCGCTGAAGAAATAAAAGCTTTGAGAATTTCGAATAATTTAACCCAAGATCAATTGGGTGAATTAGTTGGTGTACAAAGAGCTCAAATCTCTAAGCTAGAAAATGGTAAATCAAATATAACTATTGGAACATTATTAAAAGTGATGAATGCTCTAAAAGCAAAAGTTAGTTTTAATGTAGAAAAATTAGGAGATGTTCAAATGGTGTAAAATTAAAAACCTGATGTAACAATGGCTATGATGATAGATTCGCTATCGCTTCATCCATCACATAGCCTTGAAGCGTTAGCACACATTGTATTATGCCCAATTTTGTTTGGTATTCTCATTAATTTACGTTTTGGAGCGCTCGATACTGTCTAAATGGTGAAATATTGGTGAAAATCGAACTGATTTGACCTAAATTTTGGCCATTTTATAGCCAAAATAGGCGCTCAGCCCCGTAAATACCGAGTCCGCAGCGGAGCATAAAATTAAAATCCTATAATTGTTAGTTCCTGTGCGGATATAGAAACTAAAAGCGTAGAATTATTAGTTGCCGAAAGGAGCAGCATATCTTATTCTTTTTTTCCTAGTTCCAAAAGGAATTAACCATAAAATTGTATTTTAAGATGCTCCTGTCCGGACCATATAATTGAATGAATTATATAGTCAATCCATCAGGATATACCTAAAAAACAATATTTTAATTGCATCCAATATGGAACGACAATTTCAAATAATATTTGTTGCTCCATTTAGGGGTAGAATATAATTTTGTTAAAGTAATAGCAATTAAGGTGCGTGTTGTTTGCCGATGATTTTTTAATGCAAATGCTAAAAAATAAGGAAGTTTTATATATTTTTTGTGACGGTTATAGATAAATGGATGCAACCAGATAAAAAAATAGCACCTATTAAGTTTTAATTATAAAAATTCAAAATCATGGTAAAATCATTTATTCAAAAAAATCTAAACGTGCAGAGCATATTGGTTTTGCTTTCGGTCGTCTGCATATTTGGGTTGTTTTTCGCAGGAAAAAAACATAAACACGCAGAAAAGGCACCAATGCAGGATTTTCAGACATCTGTGAAGGTGCTGAACAAAAATACGGAAAGCGCCCCACCCCCAGCATTGGACATTGCTCAATTAGTGGCAGATGCACAGGCTTTTTACAATTCGCTGAGTACCAGCCAGCGAGCGACTTTGCAAAAAACCTACACCACCACCCTTGCCCAAAAATGGAGCAACCTGCCTTGTGGCTCAAATTGCCGAAATCGGATTCAATTAGGGTTCCCTTAATGCGGCTCAGTTACTCCTTGCCCAAAAGGTGATACAGGATGTATTGGGAACAAGTGCAACCAATGGTTATAGTGAATACACGGGTATTACCCTTTCGGAAGATGCCTTGGTCAATGCGGGGGGCAACAGCAGCCAATATAATTCAGGGCTTCGGTGGCTGGCGTTTTTAAATGCGCCAAGTACAACTGACGGTTGGATGTTGCAATTCGGCGGACACATCTGGCGTGCAGCCACATTGCATTCAACAACCGTCCCGTAAATGGAGTAGCACCATTTTGTGGCTTTGGAACCCACAACTTTTACCTTAAACGGGACAACTTATGGTCCAATGGAAGACGAGCGGGATGCGCTTCGTACCATGTTAGCTTCTTTGAGTGCTTCTGAACTTGCTACTGCAAAACTCAATACTACATTTGGCGATTGTCTGATGAGCCCGGGCGAGAGCAATGGGAACAATAACACTTTTCCCACTACCAAACAGGGTATTGCGGTGAGTGGTCTGACAGCTGCGCAGAAAGCATTGGTTTTAGCAGCTATCGAAACATATGTTTCGGATTTGGAGGAAACTACGCGATGCAATAATGGCAACTTGACCGGATGAAAATAGACCAAATGTATATTGCATACACAGGAAATGGCACATCCGGAAATGCAACTTCATTTCTGACTTCAAACTCAAACTATGTTCGGATAGATGGCCCCACCGTTTGGATTGAGTTTGCTTGCCAGAATGGGGTTGTCATACAAAATCAGATACACTATCATTCTGTTTGGCGTGACCATGTACATGATTATGGCGTGGATTTGAGCGGCGAAGCCATTGATGTAACAACAGGCACGAACGATTTACAACTATCGCTGGATATCAGTATTTTCCCAAACCCATCAACTGACCAAATCACTATTTTTTTCCCGGAGGATTTGAAAAAGGCAACCATTACCGTTTTTGATATGATGGGCAAAGCTGTTTACAACAAAACGCATTCAGGTGCTACCACTACGGTGGATGTTCATTCATTGCCATTAGGAAACTATATTTTGAAAGCACAAGAAGGTGACCGTATTTATTCGGGCAAATTCGTACGCAATTAATCAGATACAGCATGTGGAAAGGAATACTCACAGCGATTCTTCTCCTTTTTTCAACAGTAAATGGAGTGGGGCATCCAATGCCCCACTCCATTTTTATACTTGATGTAAAGGGGGAAAATATTTATGCTGAACTTAAAATGCCGCTAAAAGAATTGCAGTTCGTGATTCCGTTTGACGTAACCGAACAGACTGAAAACCTTCTAGAAGACGAACGTAGAAATCAGCTTTCTGACTATTTCCTGATTCATATCCGGCCTAAAAGCCTAAATGGATTGGACTGGAAGGTGGAAATTTTGGATATGTTATTAGAAGAAACAGAACAGGAATCTACTGGAAAATACAAGGAACTGACGCTGCACCTGTCTATGCAACCACCATCGGGTGAATCCGTCAGAAATTTTAAACTGTATTACGATGCCATATTGCACCAAGTGGTCACTCACAAGATTTTCGTGAACCTGAGACTAGATTGGCAAAGCGGGAGAATTGACGACAAAGAACTAAGCCTTGGGCTGATAGAATTAAGCATTGCCGACAACAACATCAAACCCATGCAGATTAACCTAGAAGAAGGAAGTCGGTGGAAAGGTTTTGTCGCCATGGTTTGTCTGGGCATAGGCCATATAGCCGAAGGTATAGACCACCTTCTTTTTCTGCTGGTTTTGCTTTTGCCCGTAACCTTGAAGGCAGAATATGGGCATTGGGCTACATTTGCAGGTACTCGGAAAAGTGTGTGGAGTATTTTTAAAATTGTTACTGCATTCACAGTTGGACATTCATTTTCATTATTGTTAGGAGCAAAGCAATGGGTTATTTTACCTCAGCAGCCAGTTGAAATTGTTATAGCCATCACTATTTTTATCACAGCCATTCATGCGCTTCGACCTATTTTTCCAAATAAAGAGGTAATAGTTGCTATTATGTTTGGATTGATTCATGGACTGGCTTTTTCGACCGTCATCTCAGAAATGAACTTAGACACAAATGAACTTTCATACAGTATATTGGGCTATAATATTGGTATCGAACTCATGCAGATTTTTGTGCTTGTTCTAACGATTCCGTGGATTGTCATTTTAAGTAAAAACAATCATTTTCGTTGGATAAGAATTATCGGGGCAATACTTGCCATTATTATATCTGTGGCATGGATGACGGAAAGATATACCATGAAATCCAATATAGTTTCCTCGACAATTGAGACGGCTTCTAATCAAGGAAAATGGCTTGTATTGATGCTGTTTTTATTTGCAATGGTTAGCGCTTTTCGAGTTAGATCAGAGAGGGAAAGAAGGTATCCATCCAACAATGAACATGACGACCATATCGGTTAAACGCCGCCACGCCGCATTTACTAATCGTTAACCCTCTTTTGTTTGGTGTGCTCAATAATTTTCATTTTGGCGCGCTAGATACTTGAAAATGGTGAAATATTGGCGCAAATCGAGCTGATTTGACCTAAATATTGGCCATTTTATAGTCAAAATAGGCGCTCAGCCCCGTAAATACCGAGTCCGCAGCGGAGCATCAAATTAAAATCCTATAATTGTTAGTTCCTGAACGGATATAGAAAATAAAAGTGTAGAATTATTGGTTGCCGAAAGGAGCAGGATATCCTTATTCTTTTTTTTCTAGTTCCTAAAAGGAATTAATCATAAAAAATGTGTTTTAAGATGCTCCTGTCCGGACCATACAATTTTGAATGGATCATGTAGCTAATCCATCAGGAAATACCTTATAACCAATATTTATAACTACATCCGTTCAGGGGTACGATTTTATCAAAATAATATTTGTTGCTCCATTTAGGGGTAGAATATAATTTTGTTGATATGATAGTAATCAAGGTGCGTGTCGTTTGTCGATGATTTTTTAATACAAATGCGAAAAAGAAAGAAAGTTGATTTATATTTGTGAGGTAGATAAACACGTTAACGGCAATATTTCACGACCAACGCAACAACCAATGAAACTAGACATACACGTACATACGAGAAAAGTAAAATCTGGAGATGCAGAAACACGAAATATCGAAAAAGATAAATTCATCGATATAATAAAGGATACTGATGTAAAAATTCTAGCAATTACTAACCATAACCACTTTGATTCAAATCAATATGAAGATTTCAAAGATGGAGTGTCTGATATTTGTCAAATATGCCAGGTGTTGAACTTGATATTTTGAAAATGGCAAAAGAGCACATTTAATTGTGATTTGTAATCCTAAAAATTATATTCAATTTGATAAGTGCGTGAGTGAGGTTCTTTTTAACAAAACTCCAGACACATTTACAATATCACTAAAAGAAACTGTGGAAAAATTCGATTCATTAGATTGTATTTATATAGCGCACTATTTTGTAAAAAAACCAAATCTAGGTGATGAAGAATTACAAATACTTACGGATTTAGTTTCTAATTCTAAAAGAATTTTAAAAGAGGCTACAAATGCAATATCTGCTGGCATTTACATTAGCCACGGTCATAATTCAATTTATGGTTCTGACGTACAGAATTGGGATAATTATATTGAAATATCTAAAATGTTGCCTGATTTAAGATTGCCAGTTGAAAGTTTTGAACAATTCTGTTTACTTCTAGAAAAAGATGAGGCTACTATAAATACAATTTTAGATAAAAAGGTAAAAGAAAATATTGAAATCGCACCTTTTTCAGCTGCAGAAATTATTAGATTTGATATTTACAACGATATAAATATTTTGTTTGGTTCGAAAGGAACAGGTAAAACCGAAATATTAGATTTCTTATCCAAGTATTACAATTCTAAAGGACATAAAACAACGGTCTATAAATCTAATGATAATCACTTAAATGAGGTGTTTGATATTCGGGGTAGTTCTTTCAATTGTGAAGTTTCGGACTTTGGAATAGGAAAATTGTGAGGAAAGAGTAACATTTTTAAAAGAAGTAACAGAAGAAGAAGTTACAAGTCTTCATAAATATTTACTTCATTTTTCAGTTCAAGAAACAAATAAAATATCTCAAAAATTCAAGATTAAAAACATCAATCAAGAAGATGAATCGCAAACACAAAGAACTTTAAGTGAAATAACTCAAATTCTTAAACAATTTAAATCTTTTAAAGATTATACACAAAACAATGATGAACTCATTGAATATATTGACGATTCTTTAATTACAGAATTGATTGATGTGCTCGAGAGGATAATTCGACAACTTAAAACAGAAACAGAAAATCAAGTATTTGAAAATAAAAGCATTCTTTTACTGAATGGAATAATCAGCATTTTTTTGACAGAGATTTCAAAAAAAACAGGACAACCACTAAAGCCTATTAAAACTGGGTTTGCAGATTACTCAAGAAATAGAATCAAAATTGAACGTACCACACTAAAAATTATTGAAAATATTAAAAAAGAAATTGAGCCAATTGTTGAATATGCGGGTAGTCTAGGAGAAAAAGGAGAATTGAACTGTAATACAAAGTTGATAATTCAAAATGGTACTATCACAGACAGTGATTTTTCACCAGTAAAAAATGTAAAAAAGACCCCACAAAAGCAATTTGTCAATGCAGTTAAATTGATATTACGATATATTCATTCAAGTGAATTGTTTTCTAAAATATCCGACTTGAATGATATTGAAAGCATTGAAACTATTAACTCAATAAGTGATTTATTACTAAAAAGTAAACATTTTACACTTAACGGATTATCTTACAGTCCGTCGAATGGTGAATCTTCAATGATTCTACTTCATAAAGAATTGTTAGATGAAAAAGATATTTATTTAATCGACGAGCCAGAAAAAAGTTTAGGTAACGATTACATTAATGATGTCATTGTCCCGCTTTTAAAAGAGAAAGCTTTGCTAGGCAAAAAAGTCATAATTGCAACACACGATGCAAATATTGCGGTCAGAACTTTACCATATAATTCGATATATCGCCTACACGATAAAGGACAATATTTTACATTAACTGGCAATCCGTTTTCTAATTCTTTAAAGTGTATTTATAATTCGAGGCCTGAATTAAATTGGAAAGAAACAAGCATGAAAACATTAGAAGGAGGCAAAGAAGCCTTTGGAGAAAGAGGTAAAATATATGGAAACTAAAAGAGCAACAATCAAAAGAGAAGACGCCAATACTTATTTGGTTTTAGAAGCTGGTGACATTCCACTGCAAATAACACTTACTGATGACAATCCAAATAATGTAAAGAACATTTTTAATGATCTTCTAAAAGAATTGAAGAAAGGACTATTTGAATTTCATCTTGAAGACGAAACTTCAGATTTGTATAATAATATCTGTGTAGAATATTTGGTTCAGTTAAACTCTGAAATAAAAGCAATTTATGATGAACTTGTAGATTACGAATTAATAGATGAACAATAATCCCCATGCAAGGCGTAGTATTTAATACGTCTGAGTGTTGCCATGGTTGTGCCATGAATATAAAGACGGAATTTATAAGCCTATAAGTATATATCAAATCCCTACTTATTCTTTATTCCTGTCCAATGGCTAAGCCCTCTTTCAGTAAATAAAAACGGAATGGTCTTGCCTTCGAATGCTTGGAGCGATCGGATGACATCATATCGCGTCGTACCAGGACAATAGAATATCATAAATCCGCCACCACCAGCACCACTGATTTTACCACCCGTAGCTCCGGCGGCTTTTGCAGTTTCATATATCTTGTCCAAGGTGCTATTGCTGATTTTGGATGCCATATTTTTTTTATGCTGATGACCGAAATCAAATATTTCACCTATTTTCTGAAGTTCGCCTTTGAGTAGAGCTTCCTTCATCATGACAGATTGTGCTTTGATCTGGTGCATGGCATCTATAGACGTCTGGTTTTGTGAGCGGACGTTATCCACTTGTTCTTGTATGATGCGGGCTGATTCCCGACTTTTAGATGTGTAAAACAAGACGATGTTTTTTTCTAGCTCAAAGATATAATCCGCTTTTACGCGTAGTGGATTTACGATAGTTTTATCATCTTTGAAAACTCCATATAATTGAATCCACCAAATGTGGCCGCATACTGATCTTGTTTTCCACCTTGTAGATTGAGGTCTATCCGCTCTATTTCATACGCGTAGCGAGCGATGTCGTATTCGCCTAGAGGTAATTTCAGCATCTCTACAAATGCACCAATCAAGGCCACCACCAATGTAGATGATGATCCCAATCCTGAACCCGGTGGCGCTTGTACATAAGATGTGATTTTGAGTCCTTGATGCTCAAAAGGGTAGTCCTTCATGATTCTCGAATAGACACCTTTGAGCAAATTTAGTTGGCCACTTGTAGGTATTGGCGCACCGATTTTGTATGTCTCTTTGGTTTCAAAATCTTTGGCTTCAAATACGACATTGCCATCTCCAGTCTTCTCGACATCCACATAGGCAAATAATGAAATGGTCGCATTCAATATCGCACCACCGAATAAGTCGCTATATGGACTTACGTCAGTACCACCACCTGCTAGTCCCAATCTCAATGGCGCTCTACTTCGATAAATTTTGCCCATTTAATGAATGTTTTTTGCTAATTTTATAAATTCTGCGGTCAGTGTTTCCCAACTCAACTTCTTTTTTTTCTTCTTTGATCGCAGATTTGAAGGTCTCGAAATCAAACGATGTCATGGATTCTAGCGCATTTGCTATTGCTGAGACTTCCGGCTCACAAACGATGCCTCATGATGGAGGTACTAAGTCTGGCAATGCACCTACATTGGTTACGATCATCGGTACTTCAAAGTGATATGCCAACGGTGTCACGCCACTTTGCGTAGCATTTTTATATGGCTGTACGACACAATTGGCGGCACTAAAATATAATCCTACTTCATCGTCATTGATAAATTTTGTGTGTTCTGATATCTTAGATTTTGCTGGAGAGTGTGCGATCTGATCCTTGATTTCATCTTCACCAGCGTAGTATTCACCTGCTATGACGAGACAGACATTTTCATTTTTTATTAATTCAAAAGCAGATATCAATAAGTCCAATCCTTTGTACTTTCGGATGAATCCAAAGAAAAGAAAAACAAACACGCCATCAGGAATGCCTAATGATTTTCTGGCTGCGTTTTGTTCGTGTTTTGGTCCGAAATTGTCATATAATGGATGCTGCACCAAGCTCACATCTTTCTTTGTAAATTGTTTGAGATCATTCAGGACATATCGGCTCATGGTTACAAATCCGTCCATCGCCTTAGTAAAATATTGGGTGAATTGTCGATCTCCTGGTCGCTTCTCATGTGGCAACGCATTGTCTATCAGGCCAATGACCTTTGTTTCTTTTTTTTTTAATCAGTCGGGCGATGGTGCCGAGACAAGGGCCCATAAAAGGCAGCCAATATCTACAAATGACAATATAAGCACATTCTTTTTGTATTTTTTGTCCCGAAAGGTACCAATTTATTGGGTTGACAGAGTTGATACAAACTTTTATATTAAGATCACGTGGTGGATCACTTTCAGAATATTGCGTCTTACCGGGGAAAAGGAAGTTTGGATATTGGAGTGAGAAAGTGTAAATAATCACCTCGTGTCCCTCAGCCATAAACTGACGAGCCAAGCGCTCATTAAAAGTTGCTAATCCTCCTCTTAGCGGATAAGCAGGGCCGATGATAATAATTTTACTCAATTGATCTTTTAAGATGACAAATGTAACTACTTTCTATATTTAATTATGAATATATTGGGGAATATCTTTACACTGGGTTTTTAATTAATTTTAAATTATTTTTTACAACTAAAGTTAAACTTGTGCTATCAGGGCTTTGTTTGTCACAAATTTTTAAAATCACTATGATGAATGTTATTTAATATTTCTAGTTGATTTATTGCTCTTTTCACCCATTCCACATCATTTTGCCTTATTTTTTTAATTTTATCTTAATCCTTTTTGCGGAGAATTGAAATTTGCCTACTTTTGCACATGGAACATATAAATACCACCAAACACATAGAAGAAGCCCTTACTTTTGATGATGTGCTTCTTATTCCCGCTTATTCCGAAGTCCTTCCTCGCGAAGTTGATATTTCCACACAATTGACCACTGATCTTCGACTCAATGCACCGATTGTATCTGCTGCGATGGATACGGTTACGGAGTATAAGTTGGCCATTGCTATGGCAAGAGAAGGCGGATTGGGCATCATACACAAAAACATGTCCGTTGAAGCTCAGGCTAATCAAGTCAGAGCTGTCAAAAGGTCGGAAAGTGGCATGATCATCGATCCAGTCACTTTGACAGAAGATGCCAAGGTCAAAGATGCTCATTATTTGATGAATATCAATAAGATAGGCGGTATTCCAGTAATAGACAATACAGGAAAGCTCACAGGTATTTTGACCAATAGAGACTTGCGTTTCGAAACAGAAGCAGAACGAAGTGTGACCGATATCATGACCAAGGAGCGGCTTATCACAGCACCCAAAGGTACGACACTCGCACAAGCCAAAGAGATTCTTCAAAAATATAAGATAGAAAAACTTCCTGTCGTTGACGAAAATAATATTTTGATAGGCCTTATCACCTACAAGGATATTATGAAACTCGAAAACTTTCCCAATTCCGCAAAGGATACACATGGACGCCTTTATGTCGGAGCAGCTGTTGGTGTTAGCAAGGATATGTTTGAGCGCGTGGATGCATTAGTATCAGTTGGTGTGGATGTGATTTGTATAGACACGGCGCATGGACATTCGAGAGGTGTTTTGGATGCTGTAGCTGCTGTTCGTCAAAAATATAAATATCTCCAGATTGTAGGTGGCAATGTTGCAACTGCCGAAGGTGCCAAAGCTTTGGCTGATGTTGGCGTAAATGCCGTTAAAGTTGGCGTTGGCCCTGGTAGTATTTGTACCACGAGAATTGTAGCAGGAGTAGGTGTACCTCAGCTTTTTGCTATTCGCAATGCAGCCAGTGGTCTTCTTGGTACTGGAGTGCCGATCATCGGTGACGGTGGTATCAGATATACTGGTGATATTGCCAAAGCGCTGGCTGCCGGAGCTAGTACGATCATGGCAGGTTCATTATTTGCAGGTACTGAAGAAGCACCAGGCGAAACTATCCTATTTGAAGGTCGTAAGTTTAAGGTTTATCGTGGAATGGGATCACTTGGAGCGATGGAATTGGGCAGCAAGGACCGATATTTTCAAGATGTCGAAGATGATGTTAAAAAGTTGGTTCCAGAAGGCATTGAAGGTCGTGTGCCATATAAAGGTTCTGTATCTGAAGTTATGGTTCAATATCTCGGTGGTTTAAGAGCAGGAATGGGATATTGTGGTGCAGGAAATATTTTGGACATGCAAAAGGCAAAAATGGTTCGTATTTCAGGATCTGGTATTCTAGAGAGTCATCCGCATAATATCACAATTACCAAAGAGTCACCAAATTACAGCAAGAAGGGATAGTTTTTACTTCTTGGTATATTAATCATATTCTTTGAGTAAAGATATTTAAATTCAGGCAACTAAATTCATTATCTTAATTTTAGAATATTTACCAATTTATTCACCAAAAATTCTATGCCTGCTGGTATCCAAAGAGAAACATATACATATTTGTTTCCTTTTATCATCTTTAAAAGGTGAATTTATATTAACTTTGCCGTATTAATTATCAAAACTAATAAATAAATGGCTTGTAGCACTTGCAGTGTGGATTCAAATGGGACACCTAGTGGTTGCGGTGATAAAGGTCATTGCAGCTCCGGAAGTTGCAATAAACACAATACCTATGACTGGATCGCAGCAAACGACCTGATAGATCCTTCAGCATATAATATAGTAGAAGTAAGTTTCAAAAAAGGCTCACATAAGGACTTTTTTATCAATGATCCGATGACGCGAAGTGTAACCGGAGATATGGTAGTCGTAGAGACCGCCAGTGGTTATGATGTAGGACGTATTTCTCTTTCAGGAGAATTGGTCAGATTACAGATGAAAAAGAAATTTACAAATGAAGAGCGTGTTGCCTTTAAAGTGATACGTAAGGCAAACGAACGTGACCTTGAAAAACTTGATGAAGCTCGCCATCTAGAAAAAGAGACCATGGTAAGAGCAAGAGTGATATCTCGTACCTTAGGCTTGGATATGAAACTGGGTGATGTAGAATATCAAGGTGACAAGAAAAAAGCAACTTTCTATTATACCGCTGAAGGTCGTGTCGATTTTAGGGAATTGGTAAAAGAATATGCCAGAGAGTTTAAAGTCAAGATCGAGATGAGACAGATCGGTGCGCGACAAGAGTCAGCTCGTATTGGTGGCATCGGATCGTGTGGTAGAGAATTATGCTGTTCAACTTGGTTATCTGACTTCAAATCGGTAAATACTGCGGCAGCTCGATATCAAAACATTGCCATCAATCAGTCAAAATTGTCTGGTCAATGTGGACGTTTGAAATGTTGTCTAAATTACGAATTGGACACATATCTCGATGCGTTGGAAGATTTTCCAGAAGATGCTGACCAACTAAAAACAAAGGCAGGATCCTTAGTTCTTATAAAAACGGATATTTTCAAAGGTCTCTTGTATTATGTCTATGAGAATAATGACAAAATGCGGGGCACAATACTTCCCGTAAGTACCACAAGAGCAAAAGAAGTAAAAGCGCTGAATAAAAAAGGGATTATACCTGATGAATTGGGTACTGAATCTGCAGCAGCAGTCTTGACTACAAATCCAGATGATGAGAATGTTGAACACGGATATGAAGATGTGACGGGTTTGATCGAGCTGAAAAATGACAAAAAGAAAAAGAAACGTCCACAACGTAAGGATGACCGTCGCCCACCAAAATCCGAGAATAATCAGGCTCAGCCCCAGAAAGGTGGCGAAAATCAGCCTAAAGAAGGGCGACCAGATAGGAATTTCAAGCCAAATCCAAATAAAAACCAAGGACAAAATCCAAATCAACAAAAAAATACACCGCATGGAGATAAGCGCCCAACAGATATTCAGAAGGATGCTAATAAAAACGTAAATGACGGCGTAAAAGGAAATGTGCAGCCTAACGGTGATGAAGCTGTTCAGCCAAAACCAAATAAGAAAAAGAAATTTTTTAATAAAAACCGGAAACCGAAAGACGGTCCAGCAAATTAATTTTTTAGACTGATATGAAGTACGATGTAGTTGTGATAGGTTCAGGCCCAGGTGGCTATGTAGGTGCCATTAGGGCAGCACAATTAGGGTTAAAAGTAGCCATTGTAGAGAAATATAATACCTTGGGCGGAACTTGTCTGAATGTAGGATGTATTCCTTCTAAAGCATTGCTGGACAGTACCGAACATTTTCATAATGCCACACATAATTTTGCAGAACACGGCATCCAAGTGTCATCTGTCAAAGCTGATTTGAAACAAATGATTACCCGAAAAAATGGGGTAGTGGATCAGACTTGTAAAGGTGTTGAATTCTTGATGAAAAAGAATAAAATCGACATTTATATCGGTGTGGGTTCATTTGTTACAAAAATATAATCGCTATCGATGGCCAAGATGGCCGCAAAGAAATCGAAACCGAAAAGGTAATTATTGCTACAGGCTCAAAACCAGTCACACCTGAGATTTTTAATTACGACAAAAATCGGGTGATTACATCTACTGAAGCATTGAATATTACCCAAATACCTTCAAAAATGGTTATCGTCGGTGGTGGCGTTATAGGTTTGGAATTGGGATCTGTATTTGCTAGATTAGGTACTTCGGTTGATGTAGTGGAGTATATGGATAAGATTCTTCCTACCATGGACGCTGATGCAGCAAGAACCATGCGTTTGAAAAACTGGAATGAATTTTTACCTAGGTCATGGTGTACAAAAGGTGAAAGCAACCAAATCTTCCACTACGGTCACTGTACAGAAAAAAGATGGTAGCGAAACCTTCGAAATTAAAGCGGATTATTGCTTGATTGCTATAGGCCGAAAGCCTTATACCGATGGACTTAATTTAGCAGCAATCGGCATCCAGACGGATGAAAAGGGAAGGATTCCTGTGAACGACCATCTAGAGACTTCGGTTTCAGGTGTATTTGCCATTGGTGATGTAATAAAAGGTGCCATGTTGGCACACAAAGCGGAAGAAGAAGGCGTCTTAGTGGCTGAATATATGACTGGTTCTAAGCCACATATTGATTATAATCTCATCCCAGGTGTTGTTTATACGTGGCCTGAAGTCGCCGCTGTAGGCAAAACTGAAGAAGAATTGAAAGCGGAAGGAAAAAATTATAAAGTAGGTAAATTTCCTTTCAAAGCCCTTTTTTTTGGTAGATCCGAAGCAAGTATGGATACTGATGGTTTAGTTAAAGTCTTGGCTGATGCCAATACCGACGAAGTTTTGGGTGTTCAATGATAGGTCCACGAGTAGCAGACGTCATAATGGAAGCCGTGGCCTTGATGGAATTTAGGGCCAGCGCAGAAGATATGGCCAGGATTTCACATCCACATCCTACATACACAGAAGCCGTAAAAGAAGCGGCATTAGCTGCGACTGCCAATAGGGCAATCCACGTTTGATAAGTTTGATTTTTCTTATTTAAAGGTAAGAATGTTTGAACCATCTTTTTTATGCCTTGTTATTATTTCTGTTTTGCAATGTATAGTTGAATGAAATTTGAGATAGTATTCGCATTATTATTTTTCTCTTTGCATATCATGAACGGTCAAAATGGAAGTATATCTGTCCAGATTGACAAAGATACCTTATATCTTGATGAGGCTCTGAATGTTGAGTTTATCATTGAAAATTGTGGTGGAAACTTTGAATTACCAGTTTTTGATAATTTTGAGATTATTGGTGGTCCCAATGTGTCATCAAGCCTTACTATAATAAATGGTGTCAAAAGTCAGAAAATGTCCTACAGCTTTCAACTTTTACCTATTGAATCAGGTGATTCTGAAATCCCAGGTATGCGTATCAATTGTGAAGGATCAGTCATCCAAACAGAAACTATTCCAATAAGAATTTTAAGTAAAAAAGAACTAGGAGATAAGTCGTACAATGCTGAATTACATTCTTTTAAATTTGAGAATAAAGGTGGAAATTCATCTAATAGTTCCAAGAAAAAAAGAGTGCTGAAAAAAATCTAAGATGTTAAGAAGATTTAGGTTGGCTTGGGTATTTATTATTTTTGTGCATATAATTCAGGCACAGTCACCTCGTTTTATTATGCGAACTGACAGAACTACGGTTGCAGAAGGTGAGACATTCATATTGGAAGCAGTTTTAGAAAATATTGACACCAAATCAATCAAATTACCCGATGTATCACCTTTCAAGATTGTCCAAGGTCCGTCAACATCTACATCTTTAAGTATTGTCAATGGCAAAAGTTCAGGTAGCTATTCACAAAAATATCTTTTACAAGCACCAAAGTCTGGAAAGTACAAGCTATCTCCTGCCACAGCTCAGCTAGGTAATAAGACAATTCGTACAAATGAAATCGTAGTGGAAGTAGTGAAACAGCATGTTTCGGCGCTTCCCGACAAGACAGAAGCAAAAAGCGAAACATTTTTTAGAATAGAAACATCTAGTGAAAAGGCTTATATAGGTCAGCAAGTTGTTTTGAATTATGTCATTTACACTAGACAAAATTTATCTTCATATAATATTGTCGATGAGCCCAAACCAGAAGGATTTTTTGCCGAGCCATTAAATGATGTTCAAGATCCTGCTCAACGCAAAATGTTAAATGGGAAAGAATATTATACACAAGTGGTTAGGAGACTCATACTTTACCCACAAAAAAAAGGGAATTTTACTATCGGACCCGTAAGGTTTTCAGTCGAAATACCAGTAGAGAATGGGAACTCTTCATTTTTCTTTGTGGAAACAGAGCGTAAAATACTTACTTCAAATACCATCAAACTTACAGTATCTGATCCGCCGAAAGAAGCACCAACTTCCTTTTGTGGTGGTGTCGGCACTTTCGAAATGCGCGCAACTGTCAATAAATCTACTGTCAAAATTGGTGAAGCAATAAATGTCATCATGACAGTTTCTGGAGATGGAGATTCCAGATTGCTGAAGGCACCAGAATGGTCATATCCAGCGGGCCTTGTAAAATACGAACCTTCGACGACAACGGATGAAACACTTGTAGTAGGAGATAGGAAAAAAATTACAAAAGTATTTGAGTATATTTTCGTGCCATCAAAGATTCGATCTATACCTTAAAGCCTGAACTATCTTATTTTTCACCTGAAACGGGAAAGTATGAAATCATCTCCGCTGGACCTTTTAGTGTAAATGTTGTACAAAGTGTTGAAGATAATGGATCTAAAGCGAATCATAATCCAACATCTAATTTTGAAGAACTCAAGTCTGAAAATCACAATATATTATCGCTACGTAATAGCCCATGGTTGTCTTCATGGCATTTGGCTGCAATGCTGGCCGTTATTTTTTCGACATTTATAGCCCTATTCATTAAAAAGAGAAAAATTCAAAGTTCAAAGGAAGGACAAGCATTACAAACGAAAGCCAGTTTTATAGCCATGAAAAACCTTGAAAAGGCTAATACATTTATGATGGAGGAAAACCACAAAGCTTTTTATGAAGAAATTTCACAAGCAACGACAGGGTACATTCTCAAAAAATATAATATTGCAAATTCGGATTCATCAATATCAAATGTTATAAAGTTTCTTGAAAACAATATGCTTACTAATGATGTGATCGTCAAATATAAAGAAATCCAGAAAAAATGCGAAGTAGCGCGGTTTGCAGGGATGTATGATGGCAATATGGGAGAAATGTACCATGATGCATTGTGGTTGATCAATAGATTTGAAGACAAATAGGGTAGTATTTGACAATATACCAATTTCAAAGTCACAGTGCAATTTTGTGATAATTGGCTCGGTTTTTGTAAAATTACTTATTTGGAGTTATTGTCCTTGCACCCTTAGATTTATACCATCTGTAAGCGTTTATATTATTTAGTGAGAAAATAAATAATCATTATGCATGTGACACATTTGATTTTGCAACGTCTAACCAAAGAATTTATAATTTTCAGACATGAAATCTAATGTCTGGAATACCTTGAAAGCTTGTATCAAAGGAGCAAGTTAGATTATAATAATTGACAGAAAGGAAGGAACGAAGTATTGCGCTCATTATCATAGTTCTAAGAATTATTTTTTCTTTTTGAAGATTAAATTTTTTTTTGGAAATATTTATTAGCGGATTTTATATTTTGTTTAAAATTTAGAGTCAGACACAAATTGGCTTTTTGATTATAAAAAAAAATCAAAAATGGTGTCCAAAATATTTTTTTTAGATTCCTTCATAATCAATTATTTTTTGATAGATTTATATATTAATAATAATTTTAATAAATCAATATCTGGGCTTTTATAGCACTAATCTTTGACAAATATAGTCAAAAATTATAAATAAAAAGTTCATTTATAAGAGATTAATAGTACTTTTGCGTTTCAAAACTTAAACAAATTAAATTTTTTCCAATGACAATCAGAATTAAATTCATTTATTTATTACTGGTTTTAGTAAGTGGGTCGCTTATGGCTCAAGATAACACCTTGCAAAAAACCGGCATTACAGATGAAATGACGGTAAATGCCGATCAGAATAAAAACTGGAGAATGGGCCAGTCATCTTATTCTGCAAAACCTAAAAACTCTTGGGAGTTAGGTGTACACCTAGGTCATCTATTTATCGACGGTGATGTTGATACAAAAATTCCTGGAGGATATGGTGTTGGTTTACACTTACGTAAAGCAATACATTATGTATTTTCAGTTAGAGCAGATTTCATGTATGGACAATCTAAAGGTATCGATCCACAAGGATGGACAACTACTGAATTTGGCGGAGGCTTGGTAGAATCAGGTAGTACAGGTAATTTTAACGGTTATGCAAAGTACACTACTTTATCCGAAGGCTGGAATCCGAGTTATAAGACAACCCAAGGTTATTTAGCTTTACAAGGTGTTGTTAACATTGGAAACTTACTTTTCCATAAAGACAGAAATAAGTGGAACTGGTATGCAGCTGTTGGTGCTGGTCTTGGTTCACATAGTACAAAATTAGATTTATTAGATGCATCTGGAAATGCCTATACTGGATTGGCTGCAATCAGAGGAACTGATAAATTTAATACCAAAGCTGGTAGAAAAGAAATAATTTCAGATCTAGAAGCAAAATATGACGGCAAATATGAAACTGCAGGTTTCAAAAAAGCTGGTATCTTCAGATTAGGTGATGAAACCAATGTACATGTAGTATTTACTGCATCTATGGGTGTTTCTAGAAAAATCTCTAAGAGAATAAATATTGGCTTAGAGCACCAGTTGATCACATCTGATAATGATTATTTGGATGGCATACATTTTAGAACTGCTTTAGACCAAACAAACAATAATGATATCTCTCATTACACAAATGTAAGATTAGGTATCAATTTAGGTAACTTTGATAAAGTAACAGAGCCTCTTTATTGGTTGAATCCTTTAGATGCGCAAATGAACGATATCGCAGCACTTAAGCAAAGACCAGTGTTTGACCTTACTGACACAGATCAGGATGGTGTAATCGATATGCTTGATCAAGAAATGGAAACTGTAGCTGGTGCACCAGTTGATACTAGAGGAGTAGCTTTAGATAGCGATGGTGACGGTATTGCTGACCACAAAGATAAAGAACCATATTCACCTCCAGGATATGTAGTGAGCAAAGAAGGTGTAGCTGACGTTAAGTGTTGTATTAATATGGATGATGTAAATAAAGCAATCGACGTGAAAGCAGGTTCATTTAAAGCAGCATCTGATTGTGGCAAATGGTTCTTACCTATGATCCACTTTGATCTTGATAAAGCCAACATCAAACCAGAATTTTACGGTCATTTTACACCACGTAGCAAGTGTAATGAAAATGTGTCCAGACTTATGTGTAACAGTACAGGGACATACTGATGTAAGAAGTTCAAACAATTACAATAACGGACTTTCTTATAGCAGAGCAGAAAATGTAGCTAATCACTTAGTTTCTCAATATGGTATCGACAGGAGTAGAATCAAATTGATGTATGGTGGAGAAGAAACACCAATGGTTAGCAACACTAGAGGCGAAAAAGAACATTATATGAACAGAAGAGTTGAAATCAGAATTTGTGCTCCAGAAGATACAGATATGGCAAGACCAGAAGGTGCGCCAGTAGGTACTTCAAAAGGTGTAAAATCTACAAACACTTCCAAATTCATAGGAAATAAGAATTCAGGATATTAAAATTATCATAGGAATTTAATAAAAAAGGGATTGGCCAAAAACCAGTCCCTTTTTTTTGTCTATTTAGTTAGGTTTTAAATATTTTTTTGAGAATTATTTTTTATTTTATTTTCATGTTTGCGAGAAAGTAGTATCTTTGCACCACTTTTACAGAAAAGTAATAAAAATGCGGGTGTGGTGAAATTGGTAGACACGCCAGACTTAGGATCTGGTGCTGCGAGGCTTGGGGGTTCGAGTCCCTCCACCCGCACATTCTTTTTTTAACTTTTATTGACTACAAGATTTGATTTCTGATCAAATTACTGGAATTTTAAGATTATTCTTCATAATGTTTCATCTATTTTACTTAACCATTATATAATTTTCTATGCAAGTTGTAAGAAAAAATGCTGATGCTTTAAATATAACCATTGAGCTTACGCTGGAACCTTCAGATTATAGTGCCAAATTTGAAAGTGAAATCAAAAAACACAAAACTCAGTCTCAGATTAAGGGATTTAGA
The DNA here is from genome assembly GCA_016717105.1 of Saprospiraceae bacterium. GTDB lineage: Bacteria > Bacteroidota > Bacteroidia > Chitinophagales > Saprospiraceae > OLB9. The sequence goes on from JADKGF010000011.1 coordinate 19,509, forward strand.
AAGGGAATGACGCCAGCCTCTGTGATCAAAAAAATGTATGGCAAATCTATTCTTTCCGATATAATCAACGATAGCCTCCAGGAGAAACTTTTTGCATATCTTGACGAAAACAAAATTAATTATTTAGGACAACCACTGCCTAACAGAGATGAAAATTTTGTGTTCAATCTTGATGTCAATAACCTACAGGAGTATAAATTTAGTTTTGATTTGGGTTTAGCACCTACTTTGGAAGTAAGTGGTGTTTCTTCATCTGATAAGTATGATTGTTTTGATATCTCAGTGCCTAATGATACTGTAGATGAAGAATTTACAACAATGAGAAGGAGAAATGGAAAACGAGTAGAAGTTTCTAATGATATTCAGAACATGGATATGCTAAAACTTGATGCTGAAGAATTGGATGGAAATACAATAAAAGATGGTGGTTGGAAGACAAGCTTTACAGTTTTGGTTGACATTATCCACGATCAGGATGTCAAAAAGGAAATTCTAACTAAAAAATTAGGAGATAGTATCAATTTTGATATCTATAAGCTGGAAGATAAAGACGCTGCTCATATCGATAAATACCTGCTTAAAAGACCAGAAGATATTGAGGTGGGTAATATGTTCACAGCAAAAATAAGTGAAGTATCAAGGATCGAGTTGGCTGAAATGGACGAGGCATTTTTCCAATCTTTTGGTGACGAATCTGTAACTGATGAAGCGTCTGCAAAAGCCCTGATCGCTAAGGATATAAAGTCATATTATGATAATCAGGCCTTGCAATTTATGTATCGCGCAATAATGGATGCACTCCTTGAAAAAAATCAAGTAGATCTTCCTGAACAATTTTTGAGAAAATATCTCAAAGAAACCAATGAAAATGTATCTGATGAAGTTCTTAATGATGAATTTGATGCTTTTGTTAAAAATTTGCGTTGGTCACTTATCAAATCGCAGCTGGCAAAAGAATATTCGATTGAAGTAGGAGAAGAAGATTTGAAAAAACATTTTCTAAACTCTGTCATGTCCTATTTTAGGAATTACGGGAACATGGATTACTCTATGATTTCACAGACTGTTGATCGCCTGATGAAAGACAAGGAACAAGTAAATAAAGCCTATGAAGAAATACTTGCAGACAAGCTGTTTTTAAGGATTGGCGAAATTGTCCAAAAAAACAAAATTGAAATAGGTTTGAATGAATTTACAGAAAAAGTAAAAGAGCTGAACGCTAAAATTAACAATTTTTGATTTGGGTTGTTATAATACAGATTTAGAAATAATTGTCTGAATTGATTTGTAAACCATAAACAAAAATTTAATACATGTACTCAAACGATGAATTTAAGAAGTTTGCTGTAGGTCATTTAGGGATGAGCAGCATGCATCTGGACAAATATATGACGCAAGCTACGCCAAATATTACCGGATTTACCCCTCAAGTTATTGAAGAACGACAAATGAATATTGTCGGCATGGATGTTTTTTCCCGATTGATGATGGATCGTATCATTTTCATGGGCGTACCTGTCAATGATTATGTCGCTAATGTCATCCAAGCACAATTGCTTTTTTTAGAATCCACTGACCCAAAGAGAGATATTCAAATGTTTATAAATAGTCCAGGTGGATCGGTAATAGCTGGAATGGGGATTTATGATACCATGCAGTATGTTTCTCCTGACGTAGCCACTATTTGTACAGGTCTTGCAGCGTCTATGGGTGCAGTTTTGCTTTGTGCGGGTAAAACAGGAAAACGTACTTGTCTCCCACACTCTAGAGTGATGATACATCAGCCATCAGGTGGTATGCAAGGACAATTTACTGATATGGAGATTTCTTATAAACTTATCAAGCAGTTGCGTAATGAGTTATATGACATCATGGCTTTTCATACGGGTAAAACATTCGAAGAAATCGAAAAAGATTCAGATAGAGACAATTGGATGACTGCGAATGAAGCTAAAGACTATGGTCTTGTAGATGAGGTATTGGATCGGAAATCACAAACAAAGAAAGCCTAATCCACCTTTAAACCAAAATCGAATGTCAAAGTATAAAGAAAATATAAAGTGTTCTTTTTGTGGTAAGGACAAGCGAGATGCAATGATGCTTATAGCGGGCATCGATGGTCATATTTGCGAAGCTTGTGTCGAACAGGCACATGATATCATCTCAGATGAATTGAAAACTGGTAAGAGAAAACCAGCAAAAGATAATTTTATTGGTTTGCCGGCAAATGTGACTCCTGTGCAGATCAAAACCTTTTTAGATCAATACGTCATCGGCCAAATTGATGCTAAAAAATTTTTGGCAGTAGCCGTGTATAATCATTACAAAAGGTTGATGAACAATAAGCCTGGTGAAGTCGAAATTGAAAAGTCAAACATCATATTGGTAGGAGAGACAGGCACTGGAAAAACGTTGCTCGCCAAAACAATTGCAAAATTTCTGGAAGTACCTTTTGCAATCGTCGATGCGACTGTATTTACAGAAGCTGGTTACGTAGGAGAAGATGTGGAGAGTATGCTGAGCAGACTGCTACATGCCTGCGATTTTAATGTCGAAGCGGCCCAAAGAGGTATTGTATATATCGATGAAATAGATAAAATAGCCCGCAAAAGTGACAATCCATCGATCACAAGAGATGTTTCAGGCGAAGGTGTCCAGCAGGCGCTTTTGAAAATGCTAGAAGGTACCGAAGTGAATGTTCCACCTTATGGAGGCAGGAAGCATCCTGAGCAAAAAATGATAAAAATAGATACTTCTAATATATTATTTATCTGTGGTGGCGCTTTTGCAGGGATCGAACGTGTGATTTCTAGAAGATTGAATACCCAAGTAATTGGATATAATGGTGATCAAAAGGAGAATATAGATAGGGAAAATATGTTGAAATATATCACCCATCAAGATTTGAAAAATTATGGACTCATCCCTGAGCTTATAGGCCGTATGCCTGTTTTGACTTATCTTGAGCCATTGGATAAACCGACTTTGATTTCTATTCTCACGGAGCCCAAAAATGCATTATTGAAGCAATATTCTAAGCTATTTGAGTTGGAAGGTATAAAATTGGTATTTGATGATGAATCCATCGACTTGATTGCTGATAAAGCGATGGAGTACAAACTTGGAGCCAGAGGATTAAGATCATTATGTGAAGCAATATTGACTGATGCGATGTACGAACTTCCATCACACAAAGACGTAAAAGAATTTGTAGTGGACAAATTGTATGTAGAAGATAAGCTCAATAAAAATGCCATCAAAAAATTGATCGCAGCATAGGATTATTTACAAAATATTAGAGTATTGTAATATAGGATCAAGGTTATTTAGCTTGAAACTGTATATTATTACCTTTTGTGATTTTGCTTTATCTTATCTTTTCATATGATTAAGTGATCTTCCAAATATTTAATAATTCCACATTTCAACACATTTGAATCTCAATCTGAAATTGGGTGATACCCATTTTTTTTACTTCCAAGGTAACATTTTGAGATGAAATTCTGTTTTTATTCTAAATGATTGTCAATGAGAAAGTTGAATTTTGTTTTTCTTCTGTTGATTCCTGTATTTATTTTCGCTCAACCCGATTATACTACCTGGGATAAGTTTCTTAAAAAACATGTGTCTGCATCTGGGTATGTGGACTATAACGCCATAAAAGCAGAAAAGAATACTTTACAACAAATAACTCAACAATTTTCAGCTCAAACGAAAGTGGATTTGTGGACAAAAAATGAAGGTTTGGCTTTTTGGATAAATACATACAATGCATATACAATACAACTGATAGTAGATAATTTCCTATCTCAAGCATTCAAGATCTTGACAAAGGTAAGACTTGGGATGTAAAGCGTATAACCGTCAATGGCAAAAAGTATTCATTAAACAATATTGAAAATGATATAATAAGAAAGCAATTCAAGGATCCACGGATTCACTTTGCCTTAAATTGTGGCGCTATTTCATGTCCACCTCTATTGAACAAGGCATACTTACCAAAGACGCTTGATGTACAATTAGAAACACAAACCAAAAACTTTTTTACCAATAAATTGTATCAACAAATAAGTCCAACCACAGCAAAAATTTCAAAAATAATGGATTGGTATAAAAGTGATTTTGGCAATATTGTGAATTTTATCAATAAATACGCTATTGTCAAAGTAAGTATTAAAACAAAAATTGAATATTTGCCTTATGATTGGGCTTTAAACATTAAAAAATAGTGCATTATGAAAGCTTTATTTTTATTTTTTATAATATTTGTAGGTATTTTTTCCTGTGCACAAACAAAATCTAAAACAATGGACACAAATTCAATAGGAAAAGTTCAAGTTGATTTAAAAGATAAAGCTATTGCGACCTTTGCAGGTGGCTGTTTTTGGTGCACGGAGACTATTTTTGAAAGCATTAAAGGTGTCCATGAGGTAGTTTCGGGCTATTCAGGTGGTACAGAAAGCAATCCAACTTACGAAAAAGTAGGTAATGGTGAGACTTCTCATGCAGAGGCATTTCAAGTTTATTATGATCCAGCAGAAGTTTCATATCAAGACTTGGTTAGGGTATTTTTTGCATCTATAGATCCTACAATAGTGAATGGACAAGGGCCTGATCGAGGTGCTCAATATAGAACAATTGCATTTTATAATACAGATGCAGAAAAAGCAATAATAGAAGAGAAAATTAGAGATTTATCTGCAGAATTTAATAAACCAATCGCAACCCAAGTTGTAAAATTTGATAAGTTTTATCAAGCAGAAGACTATCATCAAGATTTTGTCAGACGCAATCCCAATCAACCATATGTTCGAGCCGAGAGCATACCCAGAAGAGAAAGAACTTTGGCTAAAGTCAAGGATTTGGTAAAGAATTGACAATTTTCTTCAAGAAATTCTTCAATTGATTTTACGTTGTAACGTAATGACCTCATCATTCTGTACGATAGATACCACTGCACAATGACTCGGATACGTCATGGAAAATGCAGCTTGCTCATCAAATATTTTACCATCCAATATTTCAAAAATCCCATCACATTCCACGATTCCAGCGTCGCTATATCGGACCACGTGCCACACTTTCCCGCTAAGGGGAGAAATATAAAACCATGATCCTGCGCCCTCACCAGCCAACCATTGGCAAGACGATGGAATGCAGTCAGGCATCACAGGCCTTGGCAAAGTATTAGAAGTTTTGATATTCCAATTCATAGTTGTTTGTTGCTTTTGATGGTAAAGTTTCACTTTTGTCTTTAGTATATACATTGCCTAATCCATTCACAATGCCTATCGGCGACGGACTGATGAGCCAAGGAAGTCTGATAGCAATCTTTCGCAGAGGCGAGATATGGCATTTCTGTACTATCGTATGGACAAATCGACTGCAATTCGTACCACCTTGCACGAAAGGACCATAAGGAATAAATACCTTTTGTTGAAGCGCCTTGGCGGAGGTATGTATTTCTTGGAAATTGCAGCTGACGACGGAGGCATAGATCTGACCAGTACCGTGGCACGATGGATTAGCGAGCAATTCATTCAGAATAGCATCCAAGTTGGTGATTTTTCCTTTAGAAATATGAGCCTGAGTATGGACAGCCAAATCGTGATCCGACCACACATCTCTCACGCGGCCATATCCAGCTGGCGCATGATATCTTCCAAAATCAAAATAATGACACGAACCTTGCGAAGCATCCACGATTACGATGGCGGCATGGCCTATTTTATAATAATTATTCTGATTGATACCCATGAGCCTCAATATCCCATCATACCAAGCTCCTGCTTGCTTGCAATATGTCTCTGGCCACGCGAGCGCTATGACAAAACCTGTCTGCATAATGGAATATTTATACATGAATCTTGGCCGTTGATCAGGTCGTGATATTGCATCTCCAATTGTCCAGCATGGTATTGTACTTGAGTGACGCTGACCGTTTGCAGGCCATTATCTCGTTGCATGACGATGTCATTTTGCACATCATCGGTATGTTTGCTAGTGTGAAAAGCACGTAAATAGTCAGCATCGATGATTGATTTTTCCTTAATCCACTGCTCAAACCATGTCTTTCGACTTTCTCTCTGTGTCTTGCCGTATAGCGTAGCGGATGCCCACAACTTTGGAACGTTAGGATTGATGTTTTCAATATATTTTTGATCGCCATCCCAGCGCAATTGATGGATATTCAGCACATTAGATGAGTCAAACATCAATAGTGTAAAAGGTGCAACTTGGGAGCAATCCAGTTTTTCTATGAAAGCACTTGCATTTTGATAATTAAAATAATCCAATAATACCTGGCCGCGACTGACGACGTAAGTATCTTTAGATTTGAATGTGTCGAAAGCACCATTCAGCAAGCATGCAACCTGACCACGCTCTGATGCAGCAATCCAAGTACCACCAGCTAAGATATCTTTAGGAAATACTAGGTCTTGACCATGTAGATGATAGGTCGCTGGCGGAAGCGTCTTCCTGACCTTCGACTCATCTCTACTAGAAGTTAGGATGAAGCCTGACTTGGTGGGCATATAGCTTACTGTGCACATGATTCACTCCTATTTCTGATAGTGGATGGCGCGACGCCAAAGTTTGCACCTACTTTTTCGATGATGGATTGATCGATGGTAGCTACCTTAATCAGGGCCATATGGTGAATAGCATGTTCAAGACAATAAACTAATTCGCGTTCTACAGAGCTTTGGATGATAATTTCATGATTTTCTTCGTCGCCAAAGTTTCCAATGAGTTGGATATGCATGCTGGATGGTAAGATACTTATATTGGAAACCATTTTATCTAATTTATTTATTGCAAAATTGAGATCTGTCTCCAATAATACATCGCGTTCTCTCTGGTCATAATTTATCTCTCCATGGTGTACACCCTTCAATAAACAAAGGTAAAACTCCAGAATATGCCTGACGTGTTGGCCGATGCTTGCACCTGATAATGAGTCACAAGGGTACACATATTGCTCATTTGTCAATTTGTTCAAAAATGTTTTTATTTCTCTAAGATTAGCAATACAATATGAAACCAGCATAAATGTTATATATAATATGTATTTGATAAAAATAAATCAATAGTAACTTTAAATATGTCGTGAAGATATTACAAACCTGACAAAACCTGTACAAAATAGTTTAAACAATTAGAATTTTATAAATATAGAATTTTTTAAACATTTGTAATTTTTAGCATATTGATATTACTAAGACTTATCATGCCATTAACAATTTGACAATTTTCATGAAATTCGTATCTTTACAATAAATTGGAATTCAAAAAGGATATAGTGATCCTTTCTTGATGGTAAAATAAGAAAATAAATAAGGTGTTTTGCAGACTAATTATTGACTAATTGTAATGTTTTGAAAATCATAATCATAGGAAATGGGATAGCAGGGACAACTGCTGCGAGGTACATTAGAAAAAATAGCGACCATGAGATCACCATGATTTCAGGAGAGACCGAATATCCATTTTCTCGGACGTCGTTTATGTATATTTTCATGGGTCATGTGAGATTTCAAGATACAAAGCTCTATGAAGATTGGTTTTGGACAAAAAATCGCATTGACATAATAAAAGCTTGGGTAAAAAGTATCAATCCTTCTGATAAGTCAATTACTTTAGACAATGGTACTATGTTAAATTACGACAAACTCATCATAGCTTCTGGATCAAAACCAAATAAATTTTCTTGGCCTGGTCAAGATTTACAAGGTGTACAAGGATTATATCATTTGCAAGATCTTGAACGTATGGAAACAGCGACTCAAAATGGTATAAAGCGTGCTGTCATCGTAGGTGGCGGATTGATTGGCATTGAGATGGCCGAGATGTTTCATAGTCGCCATATACCTGTGACATTTTTGGTTAGAGAAAGTAGTTTTTGGAATGCGATACTTCCAGCTGAAGAGTCTGATATAATAAACAATCACATCCATGCACATGGGATTGATTTGAAATTGGGAGAAGAATTACAAGAGATCAATGGGGAAAACGGAAAAGTCAAAAGTGTCATTTGCAAAAACTCCGGCGAACAAATTCCTTGTGATTTTGTAGGATTGACTGTAGGCGTTAGCCCTAATATCGACATTCTAAAAGCATCTGAAATAAGGACAAATAAAGGAATTGTTGTCGATGCATATTTGCAAACTTCTATTTCAGATATATATGCAATTGGAGATTGTGCTGAATTATCTCACCCAGATGCAGGTCGTAAGTCAATAGAAGCTGTATGGTACACGGGCGAATGATGGGCAAAACTGTAGCACAAACCAATTGCGACAAACCGACAAAATACAATCCTGGCATCTGGTTCAATTCTGCCAAGTTTTTTGATATAGAGTATCAAGTATATGGTGACATTCCAACAAATATACCCGGAAATATCACCAGTTTATATTGGCAACATCCATCTGAAAATAAATCCATACGTATCAATTTTGAGAAATCATCAGGTGCAGTCACTGGTTTCAATCTGTTAGGCATAAGATACAGACATGTAGTTTGTGAGAAGTGGATAAGAGACAAAACACATATAGAAATTGTCATTGAAAATCTCTCATTAGCCAATTTCGATCCTGAGTTTTTTGATCAGTATGAAGGCGCATTTCTAGAAATGTATAATCAGAAAAGTGGTAAATCGCTGACTTTGAAATCGAAAAGAAAACTGAGCATGGTGACGAAGTTTTTATTTGGGTGATGGAAATTTTTTAAAAAATGAACTTATTAGAAGTATTAAGAAAATAATTTATTTACAGTAAAATCTCCAAACAATGCAACCACACAAATCCATATCTCTAACAGCTCATCATAATACTGAAAGCCTGAAAACAGGTCAGAAAGTGGCTTTAGCATTTGTAGGATTTGGTTTATTAATATTGATGGTTTATTGGCTTAGTTTTCGGTCAGATGAAGCAGCATTATGGCTTTGGGCATCCATAGGATTAATTTCCACTGGCTCGTTATGGTACACTTATGCTCAATATAAAAATACGTTACCAGGTATCAAAAACAACCAAAATTGGTTCGTTTCACTGACATCACGAGGTACTTACGCTTGGATATTGGCTGTTTTTTTGACCGGATTTTATGTGCTACTATATTGGTTTCCACATCTCTTAGGACAAGGAACAAATGGTATGAAAAATACTGGTCTTGTAGCGCTTTTTGATCCACTTAGTATTGCGATGAAAAGGAAATCTAGCAAGCCAGTGGTTTGTCTATGGTACGCTTTATACCTTGACGATTCTATTGATGGGCGTAAAGTTTATATACAAATATCGACACAATAAATATCAAATATATCGGACCACATCTGTCATTTTTTTCCAGACGGCATTGGCTTTTATTCTGCCTGAGATCATGCAAAGCCTGAACAAACCATACTATGATTTCAAAAATATCTGGCCGCTCAATTATTATTTCTTTTTGATTGGAATATAGATGCCATGCTTGCAGCAGGTACTTTCGGCTATTTTATGCTGTTTTGGGGCATTATTTCTTTTTTGGTGATAACGCCTGTTTTGACCTATTATTTTGGTAAAAGATGGTATTGTTCTTGGGTATGTGGATGTGGCGGACTGGCAGAGACAGCAGGTGATCCATTTAGACACTTATCCGACAAATCGCTCAAAGCTTGGAAGGTAGAACGTTGGATGATACACAGCGTTTTGGTTTTTGTCACGCTAATGACAATCGCGGTTTTGGTAGCAAGATTTACTGGTTTTAAAAATATATTTTTGATAGACAGCGGTACATTGAGCAGTTGGTATGGATTTTTTATCGGTGCAGCCTTCTCTGGTGTAGTTGGTGTAGGTTTTTATCCCTTGCTTGGAAGTAGAGTTTGGTGTAGATTTGGATGCCCAATGGCGGCATATCTGGGTATTTTACAGCGATTTACCATCAAATTGCCTTGGAACAAAGAAGCTAAACGGATGTCAAAATTTCGTATCACGACCAATGGTAGCCAATGTATCTCTTGTGGCAATTGTTCGACTTACTGCGAAATGGGTATCGATGTCAAAGCTTATGCTCAACGTCAAGAAGATATAATACGGGCATCTTGTGTAGGTTGTGGTGTGTGTAGTGCGGTATGTCCGAGAGGAGTTTTAAGATTAGAGAATTTGTAGATTTCTAAGAATGGAACTTGGTTGGGGATTTCTCACATTGTAACCTTTTATTTGCACTTTGAAGATACCAACTCCAATTTCCATTCCCAAAAGAAATCTTCAAACATGGAATTTCGGGGGGGGGGTTTTAAAATAATTTTGAGATAAAAGTATATGGTGTTTTTCTGGTAAATTTTTAAAAACTCAATTCAATTGCACCTTTTTAAATCTAAAAGCCTATCTTTGTTAAAAGTTTCCTACAAATAATTATTGTTTATTTATAATCCCCTTTACATAGAGATATTTCGCTATGTATAATTTACTAATAAAAAAATAAATATATTATGGAGACTTTACTTTTCAAAAAATTAGCGGTTCTTTTCATTACTTTTAGCTTTATGCTCTTCACTTCTGACCGATTATTTGGTCAAGTTGATACTGTTTTGCAATTGCCATGTCCTGTAGGCAATATTAAAACTACTCAAATCAGTGGGAAGCTCACAGCAGAATCCAGCACGAGACATAAGCCTATTATAATCAATGATTGCAAAACTTCTAACAATGAATATCCTTATCAAGTATTTTATGTGCGAATAACAGATCAACCTACACTTCAAATAAAAAATACTTCCAATGTAGATGTGGCCATATATAGTTACAGTGCTGATCAAAATCTTTTAGTTAACCCTTGTAATTATTTATTATGGGTTATCCCACAAAATCAAACCTTAGATATAAAAAACCAACTTACTGATGAAATATGGACAATTGTGGTACATGCTGCAAACTTGGGAGATTATCCATCTTTTACTTTAGATTTTAGCGAAAATATCCAATTACTAGCGAATCATTGTTCAGTAAAATATTATAGTGTATGTGATAAAGACACCATAAGTGAACCGGATAGTAAAATATTATTTAATCCAATTTTTGAGGACCAAGTCATTGTAAATGATTCTATTATTAATGATCAAAACAATCGTTTTAATACTTTAATAAAAACATATACCATCAATGATCGAATTGTAGCGAGATCCGAGCACTTCGTTCACAAAGGTAAGATGGTGGACTTTCCTAATTTTTATCAATTTCCTGATTTAGCAGATTTTTCATTAAGTTGTGCATATAATGGTGACTTAAGTCCTCAATCGCTTTATCGTCACCTTAAAGAAACCATAGGAGATAGCTTAGCAAGAATATATCAATGGCCAGGTATGTTTGATAACACTATTTGTAATCAAGTTTATAGTACTTATACGGATGAGGTAAATGAAGCTTCAGGTTCAAGTATTCCAAAAACGATCATTCGTACTTTCAAATTTGAAAACTGGTTAAATGGTGACACATTTAAAAGAACACAAAAAATAAGTATCTACAACGATCAACCAGTAAAAGTCCAACAATTCGATGTGTTAAATCTTTCTACTGATCCTTGGAGTTGCCAAGCAATGTTGGAATTACCAACTCCAATACTTACTAGTGATTGTACGCCCAATTTAAAATATTTAAAACTGTACAATAAATGGGGATTTTTATATCAGCAAGAAAATGGTAAATATCCAACTCTTTCTTTAGATAAAGGGACGTATCAATTTTATTACTTCTATGATGATGGAATCAATAAACCGGAGACGTCGATCTTAAATGTGAACGTGATTAAGAGTCAAAATAGTCCATATTTGCAATTACCTGTTTACTATATCGAATCTAATCCTTATCAGATATCCACGCTGGATTTCAAGGATTACGTTATTAGCAATTGTAACAATTACGAAGTGACTGTCGAAGAACCTGTGACACCATGTGATTCTATTAATGATGGATTGATTAACTTATGCTGTGAAATGATAGAAAACCCGAGCAATGGTTATTATGCAAAGGTTACTTTCAAAGAATATGGCTTAGACTCGTCAGATCAAATCGTTTTATTGGATAGTTTTTGGCAAACGGTCTTGTTGGATGTGCGCCAGCAAATATTTAGCATAGAATGTCCAGAAAATGTTGTTTTAGATTGCAAAATACAAGATTGGGGACCAACTATCACAGGAACAGCTATTGGAACTGGATTTTGTTCATCCGAAAATATTTGGAAATATTCTGATCATATCTTACCAATTAATAATATGGATAAGATAATTAGCAGGACATTTCGATTCCCAAATTTTGGTGACGCGCAACTTACCTGTACGCAGAAAATCACACTTGAGTGTACATCTGGTACTGAAGAACAAAACACCGAACTAGATATTCAAGTGGTGCCAAATCCTTTTGATGAACAAATATCTATCAAACTAAAAAATTTAGTAGAAGATGCTTCAATCCAGTTTTTTGATATCAGTGGTAGCCACGTAAATGGAGAATTATTTTATGATATGACAAATAATAAAATCAGAGTAAACACAAGTCATTGGCCCAAAAATGCGTTATATATTTACAAATTGATCTCTAAAGGACGTATTTTTACTGGTAAAATTGTAAAATATTAAGTTCAAATTATACAGTTATTCATAAAGCAAATGCTTGACTTGCAACAATATATCAAATTGATTTAACAAATAGGAATATAATGGACATTGAAAAGTTAAAGTATCCCATCGGAAAATTTGAGTGGCCAAAGGAAATAAATGTCGAATTGCTCAATTCATGGATTTCAGTTATATCAGAATTTCCCACAAAACTCAAAGTAGAAACAGCGTTTCTTACAGAAGATCAGCTAGATACAAGATACCGACCTGATGGTTGGACTATAAGACAAGTTGTCCACCATTGTGCAGATAGCCATATGAATAGTCTTATGCGCCTGAAGTTGGCATTGACAGAAGATCAACCAATTATAAAACCATATTACGAAGAAAAATGGGCTGAATTGCCAGATTCACGTTTGCCTATCGGATCTTCGTTGCTTATACTTGATGGTATTCATCAGAGATGGGCCACTATTTTGAGAAATTTGACCAAAGAACAGTTAGGACGCACTTTTATCCATCCTGATAGTGGAAGATCTATCCGAATAGATGCAAATACAGCACTTTATGCTTGGCACTGCAACCATCATCTTGCACATATCACGGAGACAAAGAAGCGCAATAATTGGTCGTGATGGAGACATTTTCAGTCGATAATAATGAAACAATTAGGAATTAGCACGTATTCACACAATTTAAATTTGTTTGATTGAGTTGGGTACATTACATTTGGTTTTTTATTACTCTTTAAACTAATGCATTATGCAATTTAATTACAAGCTTCTTATTGTTTTACTTTTTGTCTTCGGTAAATCATTCGGGCAGTCGGGCAATAAAATTTTTGATCAAAGTTATTTGCATGAAATCAGGATTACTTTTGCTGATGAAAATTATTGGGAGACCTTAAATAATAATTTTGAGTCATTGATACCTGGCGAACCTAGTGAAGATGCAATCCCTTATCTTACATCTTCTGTGAAGATAGATGGAACAGCTTATGATCATGTTGGCGTCAGATTTAAAGGTTATTCATCATTTTTATTTGTACCAGGAAAAAAAAGACCATTTAAACTTGATTTTAATGAATTTGTAGATAATCGTACTATTGATGGATTAAGAAAACTCAATCTAAATAATGGGGTAGGAGATCCTGCATTCCAACGCGATTTTATATGTTATAATTTATTGCGAAAAATGGGTATCCCTGCACCCAGAGTGGCTTTTGTCAAATTGTACTTAAATGATGAGTATTGGGGATTATATACGATGGTAGAACAGATCGACAAGTCATTTTTAAAAGACAATTACGCGGATAATGACGGCTCCTTATACAAAAATATTGGTTGGTCCAATCTAGAATATAATGGTGATCGTAAGTCAGACTATCCTGAATTTGAAAAAAAGACAAAAGAATCTGAGCCCTGGACAGATTTTATTGATTTGATCAAAAAAATGAATATTAGTAAAATCACATATAAATCTGACTTGGAAAGCGTATTTGAAGTAGATGATTATTTGAAAGTTCTAGCGGTTGATATGATTACAGGAAATTGGGATTCTTACCATTTTCATGGGCGCAATTGGTATTTGTATAAGGATAGTACGTCAAATAAATTTCATTGGCAGCCTTGGGATTATAACTTAGCTTTAGGTGGGACATTTAACGGTGGTCATCCTGTCGTTCCTGGAGATTCCACGTGTACTTTTCGTTCCAAAATAGAATACGTCATCGATGACAATAGCAAATGCACGATGAGTATTTGTGGTATTGATCAGCTTTCTGATGTTACAGTATCTTGGTATGTAGATGAAATACATAAAGGAAATGCTAAAAGCATCAATGCTATTATGCCGTCTGGAGGTTTAAATGTAGCTGCAGATATAAATTATCGAGATAATGAAAATGTTTGTAAGTTGAATTTATCTGAGTTTATAATTGCGGCAGATCAATGGATAGAATGTCCATCCGTATTGACTAGTGCATTTACACATAATGTTAATGATTCTAGAATCCAGGAAGTATTACATGAAGGTAACTGTTGTGAAATTTGGGGATCTGAATGTGAAGAGTTTTTGCAGAACTTGCAATGCCAACGAAGCTATGATTCGATTTTGAACTTGCAATTATTTGGTTTTGAGTATAGGAAAGTTTTAAACAGTAAGCTTTTGGAAATACCAGAATATTACGATGCTTACACAAAAAATGTTTGTAAAGCAATTAGTTATATGACTAATGAAGCCATCATGCCTGGCGTTTATAAAAATGTTGCGATGATCAAAGATGCTGTTGAATCTGACAAAAATTATGTTTTTCTTCCTGAAAATTTTAAATATGATATTTCCGTAGGCAACAATTCATCACCTATACCTTCCATTCCGGAGTTTATTAGAAAAAGAAAAGCAGACTTGACTAAACAATTGTCTAATGCAGGCATCACTTGTGCTGTAGAACCAACAGAAGTATTGAATTGGCACGATGTAGTTGTCAATGAATTGGTCGCTTCCAATACAGAAGGATCTGGAATTGTGGATGAAAAAGGAGAATATGACGATTGGATCGAATTGTTCAATAATTCTGCAAAGGAAATAAATTTGACGTCTTATTACTTATCGGACAATAATACAAATCTCACAAAATGGGCTTTTCCTGAAAATACTAAAATAGCTCCTGGAGGATATCTTATAATCTGGGCGGATGAAAATAAAACAGATGGGCCTTTGCATTGTAATTTTAAACTCTCAAAAACTGGTGAACAACTTTATTTATCCAATGGCCAATTATTTGTGGATAGCCTTAATTTTAAGAGTTTGGGTGATAACCAATCGTTCAGTAGGATTCCGAACGGAACAGGAGAGTTTGTGATAAAGAATCCCACATTTGGTTTTGACAATTCTAAAACTTCAAGCACATCGATTGTTGAAAATAATGGTTTCCAAATTTTCCCTAATCCTGCTTCAAACGGACTCAATGTCAGACTTAATACCGAGATCAAAGAAGTTTCAGTTTTTGATGTGACTGGTAGAAAGATGAACGTGCCTTTATCTATCAATGACGCCCAAGCTTATATTGACATTGTTTCATTGCATTCAGGCATATTTTTTATTGAAGTTAAGTCAGATAATTTCGGAGCGATTCGGAAGTTTATAAAAAGATAAAAATAGATTTTACATTTTAGTTCTAACTATTTCACAAGTAATGATAAAGGAGCATGATCATCCAAATTTAATCATGCTCCTTAATTTTATGAGGCACTATATCTTTATTAACTTATAAGTTTTTGATATTGTTTTACTGGTGATTTGTACAAAATAAATGCCTGACGGCTTTTCTGATAAGTCAATGAAGTCGTAAGTGTTTTGTCAGTGTAATTTGATATACGCTCCGTACTGATCGGCATTCCTGCTTGACTCAATAATGTAACTGCAGTGATACCAGTAAATCCGGACAATTCTATACGAGCTTCGCCCGATGTAGGATTAGGATAGATTTTTATGTCTTCAGTTATGTTTTCATCCGCGGTGGCATTAGGAATACCGCTCACGAAATTGAATGTATATTCACTACCGAAATCTGGCTGAAAGGTCATCCAAGTACCGTTTACTCCTTTAGCACGGATATATCCATCTCCGTCACCATTTGCCCACCATGATATGCCATCCTGGCCGCTGTCAGTAAATTGTAACTGATAACATCCACTTAGATTCGGAATAGTGTCATTATAAATGGCGAAAGAAGTCAATCCCGTTTTACTTGACTTGATGATTTTGCCATCGCTGTCTTTTAGTGTCCATTTGGTTTCAGAAGGTGCGCCATTTGTTTTCATTGAAATGATGATGCCACCGTCCAGATTTTTTACTGGAACCATATTGGTACTCAATTTATTATTGGGCGCATATTCATCATTGGTATTATTGACTTGTGTTATGTTTGCAAAAAACTTTTTACCACCGTAAAATGCCGCAACATCTAAATCGGGTAATACGATTGTTTTTGTTTTGAGAAAACCTAAATTGCCTGTCCAAGTGAAAGAATTTGTAATTCCACCTTCAACTCCGTATTGAATAATTGCAGATGTAAGTTCATTTGTTCCATTATTTTTAATTACAATTGTTGGATTGGCACACGCTGGATTAATACGACTATTTACGACTGCTTCAGATGGCGAAATAATTTCATCGACAGCAGCATCATTGGCAAAACTTGCATTGCCATATTTGACCAATTGAGTATTGACGATATATCTACTGTCGCCCGTAGCTGTATTGATTCCATAATCCAAACTAAATTCTGAATTTGGTGTGACCAAAGACATAATTTCAAACTCTCTTAAGTCTGAAGGCGCACCTGGGCACCAGCCTGCTCGATCGTAAATCCAAGTTCCGCCTTGTGGATAAATTGGATTATTGCCGCATTCCTTCCACAATTGCCAAGAGAAATCTGTAGTACCACTATTTACATTTATCGAATGGGTACGTGCGATAAACTCGCCTTCCTGACCATGACCTGTAGCTACTGTTCGGACTTTCATCGATTTAACGGTTGGCTCAGCAAATAATTTTCTTGACTCCAGACTGGTATTGTTTAAAATAGACGTATAATTGTAAGAGTTGACTGGCCAAACTTGTTGGATGGACAATACAGGTCTTGTTGGTTTTCCTTTGATATAGGCAAACTTAATATCCATTTCTTCTTGTCGTTCGCCACCTTTATCCATTAAAAATCTTTTCTTGCCTTTCAATATCGGGCCATAATCTGTTACGTCAAAAACCCAAGTTTTACCTTCTTTTCCGAAATCCAGACCTATGCCATATGGTGTTACAAATGAAAGTAATTCGAATTTTGAAGGTGAATAGTTATGGTAAACTAATTCTCCGATTTCGATTATATCTTCTTCGGGATAGTTGACTGTTTCGACTACATTACCATCTTCATCATACACATTAAATGTACCGGCAGCCCAGTAATACAAAGGACTTCCAGCTACCAATTTCTTGTCAATAATACTATATGGCGTGATTTTACGCGGTGCATTTTGGACTGAATCTCTCTGTACAGCATTCGTAACTTGTATATTAGCGTTTCCACTTAGCCATGAGATATCAGGTTTTGATGATAAAGTACTGATATTTTTGAAAATGTTGTTGCCTCTAAATATGTTTTTATTTAATCGATTCACAAAAGTACAGCTACCTTTAAATGTTGATTTGTCGCTAAGAATATATGGATCTTCATCATTCATATCATAATAAGCTGCTAAATTATTCTGAATTGAAGGAAGCTCAGTTGGGTTTTTAATCATTAGTGATTGTATATCATTTACACTGAGTTCTTTGTCCCAAACCGTAAAATCATCTAGTAATCCAAAATATGGGTTTCCATTGGTCAAGTGACCACCTAATACAAATTTATCAATGGTGATAGGTTTCGTTTTTCCAGTTGCGGAGTGCCATAATGTGCCATTGAGATAAATTTTCATACTTCCAGTAGTTGTATTTTGGTAAATGCCCAGTGATTCCATACACCTTCAAACTCCGCAGCCACAGCAGGTTTGTCTATTCTATCATAACCCGACGCATCAGCACCACAATCCCAATAAATTGATGAATTTGACCAAGGTAGATGCACGTTAAGTTGTCTGTATTTATTGACATCTTCAGCATAAAATATAGAATTATTGGCTGGAAGTATTTCTGAATTTCCATTTGCCCAAAATGCTATTGTAATTTCATTTTTTATATTCTTAAATCCATCAACAGTTAAGTTTCCTATTCCTTGAGTACCAAGTTCAAGGTATCTATCGTTCGAAATATTACCTATACAAGTGTTATCAGAGATATTTGTTCCTAAAATTTCAAGTCCTTGGATATCTTGTTCATTACCTGTGAAGGATAGTGCTACCACAAGGTTTGAAGTGCCGTCATAAGTAAATCCTTTGTGAAAATATACATCTGTAGTTCCAGAGCCATTAAATGTGATATTTCTATTTGCTACCTCATTTAGGGATAGCCCAGAGATAGCTTTGGCATCCAATTCTGACAATGCTGTATGTCCTATTTGTATTTTTAGAAAGGAAAGTTTGCCACTATTTTTATTTTTAAAACTTATGCCCGCAATATTTCCACTTGCCAAGCTTGGCATTTCACTAGATTTGAAAAGATACCATGCTTTGTAAGTATTGTGGTTTTTGGTAATTACTGTTGCATTGCCTTGATGGTTTCCAGCTTGAATTTTGGTAATACCTGTATTCGAGTTAACTACGACATTTTGTATATTATAATCGGTAAATGTATAGGTGGGACGCGTTGTGTACAAAAAATAATCATCAGTCAGCCCACTTATGATAAAGTCTGGATGCGTAGATCTTAATGAATCCAAGCTTGTGGAGTCAATCACACTAGTGTTGCAACTATAATCCCATTCGCCGCAGCCTTTATTTCTGTCCGCACCAGTCGATACTAGCGCACCTTTGCAACGCATATTATAGTACATAAGGATTTTTTCATACTGATTGTGATCACCAGTTGGAAATTGGATAAGACTATCTCTTGTTTTCGAGTTGTATTGAAATGATTGAACCCATGTTGTGTCTTGACCATTCAAAGATGGAAATAAAAATAATACAAAAACTACAAAACAAAATTTTGAAAAGGTAAATGTTTCTGTCATGATGAAATGTTTTGGCTATTGGTTAAGCCATAAAATTATAATATTTTTTCTTTTTTATAGTGAAACCATGCAGATTTAACCATTTTTCATTGAAATTTCTTCATTAAATTAGATTTAGCTTTGGTGTTATTAGTAAAACATGGATTCTAATTATGTTTATTGAACTAGGAGTTAAGTAAGCGCTTTTAGATCAAAGTAATCTATACTTAGCTACAAAACTTTTGCTTATTTACCTACTTTCACTATCTTGTGACCCGAAATATGCCGTCATGAATATCATCCAATGGGATATTACTTTATTTGAATGGATCAATAACAATTTGTCATCAGACTTGCTCGATTTTATCTTGCCTTGGATGCGTGAACCATTGTTTTGGGTGCCGATGTATGCTTTTATCATAGCTTTTGTATTTTTTAATTTTGGTCACAAAGCTTATTGGTTTGTATTATTCTTGGCGCTTACGGTCGGAAGTTCAGATATCATCAGTTCAAGGGTGATCAAAAAATCGATAAAAAGACTGCGCCCATGTAATACAGAATATGTTCAGGTTATAGAACGTGTACAATGTGGATCTGGATATAGTTTTACATCTAATCATGCAGCCAATCACTTTGCTGTAGCTACATTTCTAGTTTTGACTTTGGGCCAAAAGTTTCGTAAGATCAGACCATGGTTGTGGGTATGGGCATCGATCATTGCCATTTCGCAAGTCTATGTTGGTGTACATTTTCCACTAGATATCTTTGTTGGTGGCATTTTAGGTATCCTTATCGGGAAATTCTGGTCCTTGCTTTTTGACAAATATTATGGATATGTTTTAAAACCCAATGGGCTAGTAGTATGACCAGCAAAGAAATATTCAACATTTTGGAAACGGTTTCTGATCCTGAGATACCTGTATTGACGATTGCAGATTTGGGGATTTTGCAGAAGGCTGAGATAGATGAAAATACAGGCAAGGTGACAGTTTATATCACACCTACTTACAATGGTTGCCCTGCCATGGATATGATTACAATAAATATCAAATCTGCATTGCAAGAAGCAGGCATTACTGAATGTGAGGTCATCTCACTTCTTGAACCAACATGGACTACCGACTGGATCACCTACGAAGGTAGAAAAAAACTCATGGATTATGGGATTTCGCCACCAGCTGAACAGAGTAGCGATACATCATTTTTAACTGGCAAATCACCTGTAGTCCAATGCCCACAGTGCAAATCAGTTAATACGGAGTTGGTTAGTAGGTTCGGGTCCACGGCATGCAAGGCATTGTACAAATGCAAAGATTGTTTAGAGCCATTTGATTATTTTAAATGTCATTAGGGTAAGGTTTCCTTTAAGATCATAAGACACAATATTAATGTGAATTTATAAATTTCAATCATGCAGCATATATCAGTCAGAAAAGAAAATAATATCGCCACAATCACCTTTGAAAGGGCAGAAAAATTTAATAGTTTTATCAGGTCAATGGCGCTTGATTTTCATAGTGTATTGGATGAAGTAGCGGCAGACGAGTCTGTCAGATGTATCGTAATCACAGGAAGTGGTAAGGCATTTTGTGCAGGTCAAGATTTGCAAGAAGCAACAGATCCTGAAGGTCCTGCATTATCTAAAATAGTCAGCGAACATTATAATCCAGCCATCCTTCGCATTAGAAATATTCCAAAACCTGTCATCGCCGCTGTGAATGGTGTTGCAGCTGGTGCAGGTGCAAATATTGCCCTAGCATGTGATGTGGGAGTGGTCAAAGCATCAGCATCATTTGTTCAAGCTTTTTCAAAGATAGATTGATACCAGACAGTGGTGGAACTTTACATTGCCTAGACTAATCGGTATGCAGCGTGCTTCAGCTTTGATGATGATGGGAGATAAAGTAAGTGCAAAAAAAGCACTCAACCAAACCTTTAATAATACACTAGAAGCGCAGTTGGAATTGGAAGATGTTTTACAAACAATGGCTGGCAATAGTGAAGATTATAAAGAAGGCACATCTGCATTTTTGGAAAAAAGAATGCCGGTTTTTAAAGGTAAATAGAGTAGGAGCGTGATGGTATATAAAAAAGTTTATCTATCCGATAACCTTTTTTAATGCTTCGCTTTGATTTGTGCCAATTAGAATTTTTTCACCAGTTTTCATGGTAAGTTGGAGTCCAGTCTTGCCACTGATGGTATATGCTTTCCCTGATTTGCCCCTACGCAATCCCCAACCACCATACTCGGACCATGGTTTGTAACTTCTTATCTCACTAGATGCTACATCTTGCCAAGCGATCTCTTGCCATGACCAATGGAATGGAAACATTTTGAATCTGATGGTTTTATCAGTTACCACAGTATGCAAACGCAATGCAAATAACAATAGGCACAACATGCCTATGCTTGACATTGTCATATAAAAAAAAGACAAATCATCGTGGCCAAATTTAAAATAAAGAAGCCAATTAATACCCGATGTGATAGCTAATAGGCTTAACGGCCAAATGCTGTCTGTCTTTTGTTGTTCTTCAAATTTATCTATTTTCAAAATGTAACTTTTTTAGTGATTTCTTTGCCATCTCTAATGACTACAACATCTACTGTTTGTCCAGCTTTGAATAAGGATAGACACTTCATATACGCTTGCATATCAGGTACTTCTGTACTGTCCATTTTTACAACGATATCACCTTTTTGAATGCCTGCAAGTTGCGCTGGTTTACCATCTTTGGTACCATCTATTTTCATACCTTTACCATCGTACATATAGTCTGGCATCACACCGAGTGTAACAGCAAATGACATCCTTGTCTGAGATTCATCTTTTGTTTTTACGAATGTTTGTTTGCTTTTGGAATCTAGCGTTTTTATTACATTAAAAATGTAACTGACAATATCCCTGATGCCATTATAATTAATGAATTGATGATCATCCGATGGTTTGTGATAGTCGCTATGTTGACCTGTAAAAAAGGCAAGTACAGGAATCTCCGCATTGTAAAAAGAAGCATGGTCAGAAGGTCCAAGTCCTGACATTTCTTTTTTGACACTGAATTTTGGCTCAGAAATCCCGTCAATGATAGATTCAAATTCTGGTGATGTGCCTATTCCGCTGATAGATAATTTGCGATCTGCATTCAGTCTGCCTATCATGTCCATATTGATCATATAATTCAGCATATTTTTTTGTGGATAATTTTTAATAAAAAATTGGATCCCCAAAGTCCTTTTTCCTCACCAGAAAAGCATATAAAAAGATAATTGTGATTTTTAAAACTAGAAGTTGAAATGCTTTCAGCTAGATAAAGTAAACCTGCAATACCGCTTGCATTATCATCTGCTCCATTATGAATAGCTAATGGTCCTGTATAAAGAGATCCTTCTTTTCCATATCCCAAATGGTCGTAATGGGCGCCTATTACAACTGTTGAAGCGGCGTTATTATTTAGATACCCTATTACATTTTTGCCAGAAACTTCAACACCAGAGCCAGTATCTTCACCATGTGGATTGTTGTTTTTCTTTCTACTAAAGGACTGAAAATAGGAATTGTTATCACCGGCAGGCGCAAGACCGATTTTTTTGAAGCGTGAAACAATAAAATCAGCCGCTTTTTTCTCACCTTCAGTTCCAACTTCGCGGCCTTCCATTTCATCAGAAGAAAGGGTCACGATGTCTGCTGTCAGATTCCTAAAGGAGGTATCACTACTAAGGTTTTTCTTCGTGCTGCATGCAACAAAGGATGCAACAAAAATGATGCCCCACAAGCTTAATCTTACTGTCCGTATCATTGTATTTTAAATTTAGCACAAAGATAATGCAGGTTTGTTATTATGTGGTGAGATTAAAGGAATTTTACAATTCGGTGATGGTTTTGGTAATGAATAATATTAACTTTGCGACTCAATTTCGTTTAAAAAAAATATTATAATATGTCAAGAATATTTATTGGTTGCATCGCACTCATTTTTATAATGACTTCTTGCTCCAAATCTGCCAAGAGTGTATTGTATTCAAATCTTCAAGCAGCTGCAGATACACTAAAGTTTAAGGAGGAAGTTCATTTTAAAAATGTAAAACAACTCACATTCGGTGGTGATAATGCTGAAGCTTACTGGAGTTTTGACAGTAAAAAGGTGGTTTTTCAAGCTACCAACAAACAATGGGGCGCACAATGTGATCAGATATATTATTTTGACTTAGAGAAATGGGAACGTAAATTAGCTCCACCACCACTCTTAAGTACTGGACTAGGCAGAACTACCTGTAGTTTTTTTATGCCTGGAAATAAAAGTGTCGTGTATGCATCTACCCATGATGCAAGCGCAAGTTGTCCTCATGTACCAGAGCGAAGAGCAGATGGCAAATATATATGGCCTATTTATGAGTCATTTGATATTTACCATGGTGATTTACAAGGAAACATCATCAAGAAATTGACTGATCAGCCGGGATATGATGCAGAAGCGACGGTATCACCACAAGGAGATAAAATCGTATTTACTTCATTGAGAAGTGGTGATTTGGAATTGTACACCATGAATATAGACGGTAGTAATGTAAAACAAGTGACCAACCAACTTGGCTATGATGGCGGAGCATTTTTCTCTCCTGATGGCAAAAAACTGATTTTCAGATCGTCTAGGCCGACGTCACCTGAAGACGTAAAGGTTTACAAAGAATTATTGGCTCAGGGTCAAGTAATGCCAACAAATATGGAACTTTATACTTGTAACGTTGATGGTAGTGAACTAAAGCAACTTACCCATTTAGGAAAAGCTAACTGGGCGCCATATTTTCATCCTAAAGGCGACAAGGTTATATTTTCATCTAATCATGCTGCACCTAGAGGATACCAATTTAATCTTTACATGATTAATATAGATGGAACTGGTCTGAAGCAGATATCTTATGACAAGACATTCGATTCTTTTCCTATGTTTTCTTATGATGGTAAAAAGATCATCTTTGCTTCCAACCGCAACAATGGAGGAACTCGTGACACTAATTTGTTCATAGCAGATTGGGTAGAATGATGAAGCACTTTAATAAAACAGCATTGACAGATATGGATTTTGCCAGCAGAATCAAGCTGATCAATAGTATTTCTGGTTATAAATCTGCAAATCTTATTGGTACAATAGATTCGTTAAAGCAAAATAATCTTGCCATAGTTAGTTCAGTAGTTCATATCGGATCAGACCCAGCATTGCTTGGATTTTTTGTAAAGGCATTTGGCGAGCGGCATACCTTAGCAAATATCTTGGAAACTCAGGTTTTTACGATAAATCACATAAATAAAGACATAGCGTATCAAGCCCATTATACATCAGCCGAATTTCCAAAATCTGTATCTGAATTTGAAAAATGTAAACTCACACCACAATTTATAGAGCAATTTGATGCGCCGTTTGTTGCAGAAAGTCGGGTAAAGGTTGGATTGACACTGGCCGATAAAATTGATATCAAACTTAGTGGTACGACATTGATAATCGGACATGTAACGCATGTATTGTTAGAAAATGAAGATTATTTTGATCCTACATCAGGAATAGACTTGAATAGTGCAGGGACGATTTGTATTTCAGGGCTAGACAGTTATCATGATGTTCAGAAGTTTGCAAGCTATGAATTTGCACAAGTAGAATCGTCCCCTGATTTCTGAGATAGGTACAAAAAAAAAGACCGATTCTCCCTACAGAACCGGTCCCGAGTAAACAATTTGCTTAATTAATTACTCATAACTCAATCTCGCTGTATTTATATCCAATACCATGCCAAAAATTAATTTTTAGGGATAAATTTTGACAGATTATGTATAAATATCTGAAATACAGAAGTATAAGGGTGCGTAATGATCTAGATGATTTTTTTGTTTTTTTCATGAGCCATCTTCATTACTGGGTGAAAACTGTATTTTTAATAAGATGGTCAACTTTTTCATCATCTTTATTGCCCAAGCTTTTTAAGTAAAATGAATCATTAGTAATTCTATTTTGAATTTCCATTCTTGAAACGGCGAGATCTCCATGTCCTGTTATCAAAATGGTAATTTCCTTATATTGATCTAAAATGGATTGTGCTTTTGTCAAGGTTAGTATATAATCATTAAGATTATCATCTACAAACGGAATCTCAATATTGCTCAAATAATCTCCGGCAATCCAGCAATTTTTACTTGGTATAAGTATAAAAAGTCCGTCTGTAACATGGCCCGGCGCAAGATAAAATATCAATTGGGTATTTTCTATGGTTAAAGTTTGAACGTCAGTAAGTATTGAATAATTTACAGCAGGGTAGGCAAGGGATAATTTCTGGTGATATAGTATTCATTGTCAAAGTCTTCAATTTGTTTTAATATTTCCTGTTTACGTGGATTAGATGTCAGTTTTTCTGATGCAATCACTTTAGCATTTGGAAATTTGCCATAGCCAATAATATGATCGTAATCTGAATGGGTAAATATCAAATATTGGGTATATCCGCTATAATGTTGTTGGACGTAATCAGCAATAAAGTCAATTTCATCGGGTAGCCAATTGGGATCAACAATCAATACACTTTGCGCTAAGCTAATTACTGTACATGTAGTGCGATATAAAGCACTTTCGAAAACTGTAATTCCGTCATTTCGATATTGAATTTTCATGTTTGATATTTTGTATGAATTCAGATTTGTCCCCTATTTCTTATTGTGAATAAATAGAAAAAAAAAGGCGATCACTATATAAATATAGTAACCGCCAGTGTTCACAATTAATATTGCGGGGTGTTTTTAAGGGGCAAATTAATCTATCTCAGCAACGATTCTATCCGCCTTGTATATATATTTTAAAGCAGCGTAAATACCACCTGCATGCACGCTTACTGTTCTATTGACTTCTTCGTCAAAGATGAAATTTCCGGGAAGTGATTCGATATTTCCATCAAAAATTAAACCTACAGCTTCTCTATTTTTATTGATCAATGGACTACCACTATTACCTCCGATTATGTCATTGGTAGAAACCGTATTGAATGGAGACATCAACAATTCCATAGATGGATTTTGCCATCTTTCAGGCAATGTCCAAGGAAATTCTTTATTAAATGAGTAATATCTGTCATATAACCCAAAAAAGGTAGTAACCACTGGTGCTTTGGTGCCATTATAATCATAACCTTTGATTACACCATCCGAAATTCTGAGCGTAAATGTGGCATCAGGTGGCAATTGGTCACCGTACACCTTGAATGCTTGGTTTGCGATTTTAGCTTCCAATGATTGGCGTGCAGGTCCAGAATTTTGAAAGAGTTGTGTCGCTTCCTTATACCTGCTTACAAATATTGCCGCAGCTTCCATCAATGGATCGTCATCTTTTTCCATTTTATCTTCTTTTTCAAATAACTTGGTTACTTGCTTTTCTTCTGTAAATTTGGTTTCTTTGACTAAGTATTTCACATACTCGTTTATACTTCTTTTGCCTAAAACTTTTTGTAATGTCATATCGCCAGGATATGCATCTTCTTTTACTTCATTTAGAAATAAGGTAAAATATTCTATCTGTTCAGGATCGTTCAACTTTGTAAATTTTTCAATAATCGTGCTCTTTAATTTATCCTTCTTGTCCTGAGGGCCATTATTTTTAACCATTTCTTTGTAATTCATCAGGTCGTGCATCACTGTAAAATGTACCCCACGATAAGGACTTGGGCTCAAATAAGTTATTGCCCAACCTTGTGGGTTTAAGGTTTCATATTGTTTGGCCATTTCATCCCAATAAGTAACTCCTGGTGCTTTTGATCTGATGAAATTTTCCATTTCTACCTTTCTACCGAAGAGTGCTGGATCTTTCAAACCTTTTGAAATACCACCGAAAGCTTTCATTGAGTTGGCTACATTTGCGACATCATTGAGCAATTCCTGTGCTTCGTACTCCTTGGTAGGATCAGATTTGATTGTATGATATTTACGCATCAACATATCATTTCTATTCTTTAAGAATTTGTATTGCAACGGATATCTATAATCTCTATCATAGGTAAGCTGAGAAACAGTTCTATATCTTTCGGTACGGCCTGGATTACCAACCACAAAAACTGGCTCGCCTTCAGCAGCACCTTTTTTATTGAATTTTAAGTAATTTTTGCCTGTATTAAGTGGATTTCCCTGCTCATCATATGCTCTCCAAAATGTCACGTCCAAGTTGTAACGTGGATACGTGAAATTATCGGGATCTCCACCAAAAATCCAAGGTCGAGCTCAGGAATCCAAACCAATCTTATATCTGAAAATCTTTTGTATCCATATATAGAAAACTTACCACCACTGTAAAAGGTAACTACTTGGGTTCTCAGGTCTTTCCAGTCTTCTTTTTCTTTGTACATTTTTTCTATTTCTTCAAGCGCCGCTTTTCTCATGGTGGTTACTTCTGCATCATTTTTGGCATTCTTGGTTTTTTCTGCAACAAGCTTTGTGATATCTTCCGCCTTGATCATTTGCTCTACAAAAAGGCCTTCAGCCTTACGTTCATCTGCTTGTGTGACCGCATAAAACCCTTGTTTGTCAAAATTTTCACCTTCTTTCTGCAAAGCCGTGACCACATCTCTAGAACAATGGTGATTCGTCATGATAAGCCCATTTTCGGATATAAATGAAGCAGAACACCAGGTGGCAAATCGGAGTGAAGACTTACGTACATAATCAAACCACTCATCTTGGACATCCATGCCATAGGTAGTTTTCAACCATTCCTTTGGTGGATTTTCAAATGTCCACATCTTACCAAAATCATAGGGACTGGCTTTTTTCTGGGCCGACACTATAAATATAAATCCAAATACAAAAATTGTACTTATTAAAAAACGATGATTCATCTTAAAGTTAAATTATTTAAAAATTAATGATGACGTAAAATTATAAAAATTGTCAGAACTTTTAACTAATTTCTAAAGAAAGTGTCAATACCACGACATTATTGCAACATATAGTCGGTGCATTCAAACAAGCCATGATAATGATCATATTATATCACTTTCTAGATTTGATTCAATTTAAACTATTCACATCAATTTCCGATGACAAGTTTTTTAGTAACCGCTTGTCCTATGGTAGGCAGAATAGTAATGAAATATATACCTTTCAAGCCTTCTACATTTGTACTTATCAGATTTTGAGCAACAAATGATTTTGATTGTAAAATCGCACCATTGACATCGCTTAATGTGAATTTGCCATCCATTATGGTACCTAAATTTATTTGTAATGTGCTTGATGTTGGGTTGGGGAAGATCTGAAAATTGTCGATATCAGTCCAAGTGACAGACGAAGGATTTTGCCAGATTTCATCCTGTTTATCTCCCCAAATATATTCAATCATCTCCGGCATATCGATAAATGGATTTCTATTAAATTGCCATGTTTGCACTACATTATTGCGATTCATTTCGAAGTCATCTGGAGGATCATTTCGATGCCAAGTGAGGAGTGTATCCAAATCTCCGAATTTGCCGATCATACCATCTGGATAACCACTTACTACTTCCAATCCATTATAACGTACTGCAAGATAAAATATAGAACGTGCTACATCACCTTTGAATCCACCCAATGTACCTGCTGGACCACTATATTGACCATAAAATTGGTTGCCTCTGATGCTGTTTTCAGGCCCGTCTTCAGGCCGAATAGCGTGTGCGTCAGAGTTGGCGTGGCGCAGAGAATCTGGCCCTGTCACCCAGAAAATATTTTTACCGTCGTAAGTCTCATCTGCTTCTATACTATCGAATCCACCTCTTGACCTAGGCCATGTATGCTCGCGATTCCACACATTTACATTGTTCGAACTAGTCTGCAAGTCTAATTTAGCTCTGCCTTTTTCAGAATAAACTAGCCAAACTTGATTTGAATTTTCAGGATTTTGATCAGCTTCCATCAAGATATTGATGACATCATTGTAAGTTTGGGCTCTAATGACAGCTGGGTCAGCGATGATTGCTTGCAATGCTGGTTTTAGTGATGTACCGATTTTACCATTTAACGATTGGTAATAAGTTGGACTTTGCGTACCTTTTATTTTACCATAAGTTGAATGTATAGGTGTTCCAAAATCTGCTACCTTAAAATCATTGTCCACGATACGGATTTTGACATTATTGTTTAATACCAAATACTCCGCAGGCAATGTATCAAGGCTAAACAACAATTCTTCATCACCTTCATCGGAACTATCATCAACAAAGGTTATTTTGGATGTTGCAGTGTTTGAACCTTGAAGTATGGTCACATTTGTATTTCCAATAAAATCGGCATTGTTAAATCCACCATTTTTAAGTGTGAATGAAAATGTAAGATTTTGATTTACAGGTGATTCGGTTGTGAATATCAGGTCGAATGTTTCGCCTTCCTGTATAAATTGTTTTATCAAAACTTGTCCTTAAACCTGTCAATATTATACCCGAACCATCATTTGGTTTCCTAGGATTGGGTGCACCTGCGATATAAGTGCCATCCGCTTGTCGCTGAATGGAATTGGTATTATTGGTGCTACCTTCATTAATTTGCTTGATTGCGGGATTGAATACCTTAAAGATATCCAATAATGAAACAGCATCAGGATCACTAGTACCATAAATCAAGACATCTTCCAAGCTTGAATCAGCATAAGCAATCGTACCTTCTGGAAAATTGATAGCATCATTGCGGTAAATCGCTACAGCATCTGCACCATTTTGAATTGTATTTTCGGGTATTAAGTACTGTGGAAATGGAATAACTGTGACCGAACCTATTAAGAAAATGCCATTGATATCTGTCTTATATCCATCAAGGTCAAGGGCAAGATATGCACTATTGCCACCATTTGCTGACCCATTAAAAAAAACGAGACTGTATCCATCAAGTGGAAAATTAGGCTGTAAAGATCGTAATTCTACAAATTCTTTATTATCAATACCAGGTGTGTCACAATCCAGCTCATTGATTACTACATTTTGAGCAAAACTTATACGAACTAAAAAGATCAGAAATATGAGGAGAAAAACCTTATTATTTTTCATTATCTTGGTTGAGAATACAAAGATAAGTAAAAATTTCGACTTCTGAAATAGCTTGTTATTGGAAAATACCTTTTAAATTTTGATGAATCTATGTGTTTCCGTCCAATGATTGTTACTAAGTTGTGCCAAATAAGCACCTGACGCTAATGATGAAATATCGATTGAACATGAATTTCCATCGCCTATTTTTGAAATTAGAATATTACCCCAAATATTTATTATTTCATGTTTAATTGGTTTAAATTCAGTGTTTTCTATCTTAAAAATCTGTAGGATATCATGAGCTGGATTAGGAAATACTTGATAATCTAATACTTTATTTAATGTTGTGTTTTCTGTTGAAGAATGACATTCCAATTCATTGATATACTTCCAAATATCTTCATTAAATAAAAAAGGTACAAGTGCATTATCTGGATTGTCGCCCATTCTGATCCATACCATTTTTTGTGATGGGATTATATTTAGAAACTGGCCATTTTTGCCCAAAGCAGAAAACATATCATCAGGTGCACTTTTATTTATACTTCCCGGAAATTGGATTTGTGATTGTGGTACCATGAAACTACTTTTGCCATTGAGCCACCAAAGGTATCCCTAGGATGGATTTATGGACTGAGAAGTATTGATCATTTCTTCCTAATATTTTTGGTCTTTGATCACTTCTGTGCCATTCCAATTTCCTTTATTGAGTATGAGTAAACCGAATCTCGCCATACTTCTGGCTGTACTATAGTAAACATTGTTGAAATCTTGCTTTAGGAATATGCCATCCATTCCTATGGTGGTTTTCAGTTTTTGATTTATATATTGATTTAATGTACTTCCTGTAGCATTTTCTATGACCTTATCCAGCAAGGTGTAAGGTGCATTGTGGTAGGCCCATCTTGTGCCTGCATCGGCTTTGTATTGCAAACAAGTATTCGTTGTACAATAAGGATCTGCCAAGGCGTCATTCAAGCCTGTAGTCATCGTGAGTTGGTGTCTGATTGTTATTTTATTTTCTTGTGTAGGCGTACATGATGTCCAACCAGAGCCTAAGTATTTTGATGAAAGATCTGATATGTTCAATTTATTATCTTGCTGGGCTAATCCTACAAGGGTAGATGTCAATGTTTTGCCAGCCGATGCCCAATACCAATTATTGGTTGCACTATGGCCGCTAAAATATTTTTCTAATACAATTTTGCCATCTTTAAGTAAGATAAATGCTTTGGTGCTGTTTGCTTCCAGAAAATGATAGAGACTGTCTATTTTGGGCTGACACCAACCCAAGGTCGATGGATCTGTAGTTGCCCAAGTTGAAGAATTAGTAGGTGGAAAATATAGCTGAGCATGAAGCGGAGCTGTCATCAGACAAATAAATAAAATCTGGTAAATGGTTTTCATTCGGACTAATGATTAAGTGTACACTACAGACGGAAAAAATGACAAAAGGTTTAAACGAATTTTATGAATAATGCAAGATGTCCAATCAAAAGCCAAATTTAATTCAGTTTATTTGCGGAAATGATAAATTTGATCAAAATTGATGGGGCCAGCTTTCTATAAAAACATATGGAATAGACATTCATGACAGTTTTAACATCAATTTAGCAACTTTTTGGGAATCCCATTCGTTAAATAATATCATGTCGTTTAAAAATTCATTCTATTTTTCAAAAAATCACGCAATGAAATATCCATTTATTCTGTTTTTGTTATTAATCTCAAATTGCGCTTTTGCTCAGCTAAAAGGTGCTGTGCCGCAGCCAAATGCACCTGAACATATCAAAAAGGAACGCAAGAAACCAGCAAATACACCAACAGCAAAAGCACTTGAAGTTTCGACAAAACTAACGAAAACGCTTGGTCTAAATGAAGTGCAACAAAAGGATTTGCATGCTGCGATTTTAGATTATGAAACCAATGTCACAAATGTTAATAAGAGTAATTTGTCCAAAAAAGATAAATACAATAAAATTCATACTCTGAACATGAAGCGGCAAGCTCGATTGAAAGCTATTTTGACACCTGAGCAGTATAAAACTTATATTTTATCTTTCCCGTGATTTAATGTGTCTTTTTCAAAATCCGTTGATATTCTCTTAGTCTGAATTCTGTCAATAATCCTATGCAAAGCTCTATCCCAGAGATTAGTGCAATCGGAATCGCTGTGCCCATCAAGAGCGATTTTTGTGATAAAAAGATACCTGTAAAAGAGATAATACACGAAATAATGAGTATCCAAATGTAACGCCTTCTATTGGTGTTCTTTTTTTGAATGCGGTAATTGGTATAGTTTTGTTCTTCTTTAATCATCAATGGACTTAAAGAATCAGTATTTTTGTAATGATTGTATTTCTGCGAATACATAATGTACATCACTATACCTTTGCCTGTGCAATATAAAAAAAACATAAAGAAACCATAGCTCAAATATAGGTATCCAGGAGAAATCGTAAAGATGTGTAGAATGAAAGCAAACATGAGCAAAAAAAAGCCAACTATGATATACACAATACCTGCTATCATATCACCTTTATATAGCACTCTACACTTATCGATCATCTGAATTTACTTTACAACTTGATTGATGAGCGAATCATCTGCTATTGATGGCAATGTCACCGTAAGATTTTCATTGGCATCCATGGCTCTTTTGATGGCAAAAATAGCTTCATCATTTCGTGCCCAACTTCGTCTTGCAATTCCGTTATTTACATCCCAATGGAGCATGTTTTTGATTTTTCGGGCAGACTTTTTGGTACCATCTATTACCATACCGAATCCACCATTGATCACTTCTCCCCAACCTACGCCGCCGCCATTGTGTAATGAGACCCAAGTCGCACCTCGGAAGGCATCTCCCACAAAATTATGCACTGCCATATCAGCCGTGAATTTGGAGCCATCATAGATATTGGAAGTTTCTCTATAAGGTGAGTCCGTACCAGAAACATCGTGGTGATCTCTTCCCAAAACAATTGGTCCACTGATCTCGCCACTTTTAATTGCTTTATTGAATGCTAAGGCAATTTTTATTCTCCCTTCGGCATCAGCATATAAGATGCGAGATTTCGAACCTACAATGGGCAGATTGGTTTTCGCATTTTTTATCCAAATGATATTATCCTGAAGTTGACCTTTGATCTCATCAGGTGCTTTTCTGTGCATTTTTTGAAGGATCTTGGAAGCGATCTTATCTGTTTTGTATAGATCTGATGTTTTACCTGATAAACATACCCATCGGAATGGGCCGAATCCATAATCAAAACACAATGGACCTAAGATATCTTGAACGTATGATGGATATTTGTAGGCATCCTTTTTCTTATCATTCCAGACATCGGCACCAGCTTCTCCTGCTTCTTTTAGAAAGGCATTACCATAGTCCCAAAAATACATTCCTTGTTTACAAAGTGTATTGATGGCTTTGACATGCCTTATAAGCGTTTTTTTTACTTCGCTTTTGAATTTTGCCTTATCGGCCAATAACAATTTTTTACCTTCTGCAAATGTGTATCCCACAGGGCAGTAACCCATATCATCCACATTATGCAAAGATGTCTGATCAGAGCCTAGTTCTATTTTCAGGTTGTGTTTGATTGCGGCTTCCCAAAATTCCACGATATTTCCATGATAAATCAAGGCGATAGCCGTACCTGCATTTTTACATTCTGTAATCTTATTGATTAAAAGCTCAAGGTCAGTATATACATTTTCTTTCAAGACATATCCATCTGTAATGCGTTGTTGTATAGCATCGCCATCTACCTCAGCTATGACGCCTACTGCACCTGTTATAATTGCTGCTATGGACTGAGCTCCAGACATACCTCCAAGCCCTGAAGTGACGAATAAAGAACCTTTGAGACTATCTGAGCCAATGCCCATTTTTCTACCAGCATTCAACAAAGTGATGGTAGTACCGTGCACAATTCCTTGTGGTCCTATATACATAAACGAACCCGCAGTCATTTGGCCATATTGCGTGACGCCGAGCGCATTATACTTATTCCAATCGTCTTTTGATGAATGATTTGGTATCATCATGCCATTGGTGACAATGACACGAGGCGCATTTTTGTCTGATGGAAAAAGGCCCAAAGGATGACCAGAGTACAAGACAAGCGTTTGTTTATCGGACATTTGAGAAAGATAATACATAGTAAGTCTATATTGAGCCCAATTCTGGAAAACAGCACCATTGCCACCATATGTGATTAATTCTTGTGGATGTTTTGCAACGGTAGGATCAAGGTTATTCTGAATCATCAGCATAATGGCAGCCGCTTGTTTTGACTTTGCAGGATATTCATTTACAGGTCTGGCGTACATATCGTATTCGGGTAGATATCTGTACATGTAGATTCTGCCGTATTTTTTAAGTTCAGCATAGAACTCTTTGGCTAGCACATCATGATGTTCAGTAGGGAAGTACCTTAATGCATTCTTGATGGCTAATTTTTTGTCATCTTTGGAAAGGATGTCCGATATGTTTCTAGCTGGTGCGTGAGATAGTGTTGGGTCAGGCTTGCGAAATTCAGGTAAATACGAAGGTATTCCTTCTTTAATTTCTTGGTTGATTTTAGAAATCATTGCTTTTGTCATTTTTTGGAAACGTAAAGATAGCGCACTTTGCCTACAAGATGATAGATAAAGTCGGGTAATTTGTAAAAATTAAAAAAGGGACGACTGCTGTGCAATCATCCCTTAATATTTTCAATAAAGAAGCTTATTCCTTATTTCTTAACTCCTAAAGCCTTTAAAGTCTCGATGTTAAGTTGTCCAATTGGTAGACTATTGTCTTTCTGGAATTTAATAAGCGCTGCTTTGGTATCAGATCCCATCACGTTATCTACACCTGCAGGTCCTACATCATAACCTTTTGCTAACAATGCACTTTGAACTCTTCTAATTAAGTCAGTTGTAACTTCAGTATTACAAACGATTTCTCTCCATTCAGAAACTCCACCAGCTTTGATCAATTTTCTCTTTGTAATAGTTGCATATTCTGCAGCAACATCTACTGTATTAACAGTTGCAGGAGAAACCAATTTTTTGTAAGTAACAGTTTCGAAAGCATTACTTCCTGAAGCAGCAGCAGGTGTGCTAGATGCATCTGCAACCAATTTTTCGTATGTTCTAGTAGAATATTGAGTAGCCACATCTACTGTTGTTGAAGTAGCATCAGCAGTCAATTTTTCAGTTTTCACTGTAGCATATTGAGCAGCTACATCAGTTGAAGTGGTAGTAGCGCTGTTAAATTTCTTATATGTTCTTGTTTCGTATTTTGCAGCAACTTCAACAGTTTCAGTAGTTGCAGGTGCAACTAATTTCTGATATGTTCTTTTTCCCATTTTAGCAGGAACAGTAACTTTTGAAGTAGTAGCAGGAGAAACCAATTTTTGGTAAGTTCTGGTTTCATATTTAGCAGGAACAGTTACAGCTGTAGTAGTAGCAGGAGAAACCAACTTTTGGTAAGTTCTGGTTTCATATTTTGCAGGTACAGATACAGATGTAGTAGTAGCAGGAGTTTTTATTTTCTCTACAGTTCGTGTTATGTATTCTGCAGGAACTTCTGTTGTTTTTACACAATCATCGCCTGTAACAACATAACCGTTTGCACAACCTTTAGCTACTTTTTTTGTAATCGTAGTGTATCCAGCTGGAATTTCTACTAAACACCAAGTTTCACAATCTTCAGGATTTGCAGAAAGACAATTTTTGTCTGCTTTTTTCTTTTCCCATCTTGAAGTAGCAGGTGAAGTTTCGATTCTTTCAGTAACTGTTTCGTATTGCATAGGCATTTTTTCTATTTTAGAATATGCATCAGCAACTTTAACACTTTCTGTTACTTTTTCATAAACTGCAGGTACAGCAGTCAATACAGTATATGCATCCTTAACCATAACTTGTTCAGAAACAGATTCGTATTTTGCAGGAACAACTGTAAGTGTTTTGTAAGCATCTTTAACCATAACTTGCTCAGAAACAGTTTCATATTTTGCAGGAATAACAGATACAGTTTCGTAAGCTGATTCCAATACTACATCTTCAGTTACAGTTTCGAATTTAGCAGGTATCACTCTCAATTCTTTGTAAGCATCCTTAACCAAAACTTGTTCAGTTACAGTTTCAGCTTTAGGAGCTACTACAGAAAGTGATGTACTTGCATCTTTTGAAATCATCTGCTTAGACTCAGTTGTGAATTTTGCAGGAGCTACGCTCAATGTCGATCCTCCTTCTTTAGAGACAACTTGTTGAGTCATTTTTTCGAATTTTGCACCATTAATTGAAACAGTTCCACCAGCTTCTCTTTTCAAAGCTTTTTCAGTGACAGTCTCAAATTTGGCACCAGAAATCTCAGCTCTTTTACTGGCTCCTTTAGTCATAATTTGCTCAGTTACAGTTTCGTACTGATCTTGAATTAAACATTTTGCATAACATTTACCGGGAACGGAAGGCATAACAGAACCTGGTTGGGCAGATAGACCCAAAGCCAAGAATGTTAAACCAAGTGAAAATAAATAATTGATGGTTCTCATACTGTGAAAAATTTGATTATTAAATGTAAAAAAATATATACCTAAAAAATAATAAATCACAAACATACATATTTTTTCAAATATATAGAAATTCAATTGCGATTATTAATTATTAAAAATTTACTTAACAATTACTTTGATTTTTGTAATTCATACAAGCAAAGAAATAATAATTTTTTATTCTCCTTAAAAACGTAATATAATAGAATGCAATAATACGTTATTTTGCCAAATATTATATTGTTTAAAGGTTTTCACATGTTTAGACTTGTTAATTTAAAAATGTCACATACTAAATTTAACAAATATTTGATTTCTGAATTTTTTTTTTTGATTTTCATTAATTGATGACATTTTGCGCAGTATTTCTTTAATTTTAAAACCTAAAATTAAGCACAAAGTTAAGTAGATGCATATCCACTTTATTTATTATGTTTTTGGAAAAACCGTATGTATCACCTATAGAAAACTTAGATACCCATAGGATTTGACCTTCAAACCCATTAAAATGGCCTGAAAATCGGTGTCGAAAATCAAGATTCACTTGGGTATATGAAGGCATACTGTATTTATTTAACTTATAGTTTTTAACATCGGGCATTAAAAATATGCCACCGCTGAGTTGGATTCCTGTTTCTTTTGCCATTTGATAGTTAGATTTAAGTACGACGGCAGTGACATTTCCAAATCCTTCGTTGCGCTCTCTGGGCATGAAAGTAAAAAAGTAATCTCTTCCAAATTCTCTAGGCATTAAATATCTTCCACCAGATGTGATATAGTTGAAATTGAGACTATGATC
This sequence comes from Saprospiraceae bacterium, assembly GCA_016717105.1. Lineage (GTDB taxonomy): Bacteria > Bacteroidota > Bacteroidia > Chitinophagales > Saprospiraceae > OLB9. The sequence goes on from JADKGF010000011.1 coordinate 57,120, forward strand.
CCACTTCTCATTTTTAATTCCGACTCTAAAACCAATTGTGTACACCGCTTTATCATCTGATTTGTATGTTTTTACTGGGTCTGAATTGCCGCCATTTCCAGCTTTTGTTTGCGCTGCTAATTGAAAACCTGTATAAAGTTTGCGATTGTCGATTGTGAAATTTTGGTCTAATTGTAGTAATGCCGTATTTAGTATATTTTCCAACCAAAAATTCCAGATATTAAAACTGTATTTCTGGCTGGGCTTGTACTGATAGTTTGCCAAAATGATTCCCTTAGTTTTGATATTTCCATAATATTGAGATTTAGTTCCATCTTGAGCAATTCCTACAGGATATAGACCAATTGCATCTTGTACACTATACCATTTGCTCGTACTTCTCGGTGCTATACCATAGATATATCCCAATTGGAATTGATGTTTATTTAATTTTGATTCAATCCATAGGCCTTCAACCGCAGTTGGTCGCATTCTACCATCTTGTAAATTTACAAATGGTGTGTTTAATAGTTGTCTTCCGAATGTTATTTTCAAATTGGATTGTTCATATTTGATAAAAAACTCTTCTAATCTATTGATTTCAGTTGTTACATTGGGATCGGTAATATCAAATAAACCAACTTCATATCTATTAGATTGGCCAGAAATCGGATCTTTGACTGATAAATCTGATGACCCAGCATTAAAAATATAAAAGCCACTTACTCCAACCTTAAAACCATGATAGCTACCTGTTTCATATCTAAGTCCGCCACCTACAGCATTGGCAATATAGTCCGTAAGTTCACCTTTATTGATGGTGGAAGAGAGAAAATATCTAAAATGACCATTGATGGTTCCAGATTTAAAGGCCGCTAGAATACTTAAAGTATCTTTTAAGTTTTTTGACTCAGACTGCCAAATTTTGGGTTTTTCTTGTAGTTCCTGATGTTGTGCAGTAGAATTTATGGTGTACAAGGTCACTAGACCCAAAAGGATCACGTATCTCACTATTTTCAAAATATAAAACTTATTTAATAATTAATAGCCGGCTTTAATATAGCTCCAGCCTTTACTTTGTTTATCTACAATTTCTAAAATTCCACCAGGAACAGTTCTTGACTCATCTAAAAGCTGTTCTTTCTTGATGTTTTTTTGCTGCATTGTAAATTCACATGCCACAAAATCTACTTTCTCTGCCGCAAGCATTTTGAGTTTTTCTAAAACCAGAGATTTTTCTTTGTGAATGAAACTCATACCTGGGCCATGACACACTACTTCAAGATTCGTGTTTGGCGACAATTTTTTGATGTTGAACAATTGTCGAACCATGGCATTATGATCAGCAGTGTCTTTTGACACCATTTGAAATACAATGCGATAAGGTTTATTTTTTGACCCTTTAGACTTGGATTGGGCATCTGCATTTCCAACAAAAAGGAATAATGCAAATAAAAGAAAAAATACATGTTTCATATTATGAATATTTTATATGTTAATAAAATTGATAATCAACACCATATACTTGCGATAATAAGGTTTCTGGTGCGTCAAGTGCAATAGCATTTCTTTTGGGCGTAGGATTGACTGGTGAAGATGCTTTCAGATAAGACCGCATATTTTCGTGCAAAGTATAAGGCATCTTCTTTGGCTCCATGACATTTTTGATTCTGCATATCATGTCGTCAGGATCGCCATCTCGCTCACATGCTGCGATTGAATATATGCGTTCATGATCCAATTTTTCATTATCAATGATGATGCTTTCAATTCTCTTGCCTTCTTCACCAAAAGCAAAAAACTTGACAGTCATACCATGAAATTTTGTTACCCAACCACCAAATCTTTTGGATGCATCCTTGGCAAAAACATTGTTTAGCTCTTTTTCAAGCCATAAGAGTAGTTGTTTGCCTGATACTTTTCCTATTTTAATTGTACTATCCACCGGCAGCATGTCAAATATATAACCGTTGGTGATCGGAATATTTCCAGTGTGGTCTGGTGTAGATCTAGGTGGACAAAACCTAAATCCATTAGAAAGTACAATGTCGATATCAGGCAATCGCCATCGTAAGGCATCAAGCACCATGGTATCTATCGTATTTTCTATTACAAAATATCGGTATAATGGTATTGAACTGTATCCTACAACGGTATTAATATCTTTGATAAAAGGGATTTCAAGATCGTTAAGGATTTTTTTTATTTTTTTGTCTTCTTTCAGTTTATCAACTGAAATTTCATCCAAATGATATTCGTCCTTTATGACTTTTCCATCTTGAATGGTTAGTTCCAAACGACCGCAGAAAGATCCAAATGCACCCGGTTCGACAACTTTGGCATGTTTACAAACAATAGGTTTGCGTACTCTCTCATGAGTATCTCCACCTAATATATAATCTACACCTTCGGCAACATCTGAATTGGCAAGATGAATTTGTTGAGAAAGCCCTAAATGCCCGATAACCAAAACGTAGGCGCATTGTTCTTGGTTGCGCAAGACATCTACATAATGGGCAATGTTTTCTTCAGGTTTGGTATATAAAATACCTTTGCTATAATTTGGTGATTGTCTGATAGGTACCAAATGATCGGTATAACCTAGAAATCCAATTTTTACACCCTTTACATTCCAGATATAATATGGTGGAAAAATGTGCTCACCTTTTTTGCCATCACCTAAATCGTGGTACATATTTGCACATACCTTGGGTGCTTGCAAACCACCAAGCAACTTTTGCATTTCCTTTTTACCATATATAACTTCCCAATTTCCAGGTAAATATAGATCGTACTGGAGCGCATTTAATATAGGTGAAATCGCTTTACCTGACGTTTTTATGGAGAGCTCACTTCCTTGAAACATATCGCCGGTATCAATTAGAAAAGTGTGTTCGTTTTGTTTTCGTTGCTTTTGAATGTAACTTGCCAAATATGCGTATCCACCAGTCTTTCTAAATACCTTTTTTTGATTTTCCCAAAACAACTCATCATGTGGGTGGATTTGGCAATGGACATCGGTGGTTTGTAGTATAGTTACTTTGAAATTATTTGTTTTGGTTTTTTATTTCAGTCTCTTGGTTTTCTATTGTAAAAGATGATGGTACAACTATGCCTGCTCCTGCACTCACCAGACCTGTTGTTTTTAGAAAATCTCTTCTTGATTGACTCATGGTGGTGTGCTTATTTATTTTGTTTAGATTTTTTGGCTTCTGCTATTGGCTTGAATGGGCCATATTTATGTTGTTTTTCATCAAATTGGTCACTATAAGGGCCGAATGGATGATCTATCGGTTTTTTACTGATATCAGGCCAATCGTTTGGAGTTGCTTTCGTTGGTCTTGATTGTGAATTTACAAAAGCTGCAAGATCCCAAGCTTCTTCATCAGTAAGTTGTGGTGCTTCGTATGTTGCTCCAAGTGGCATATTGTATTTTACATATTTTGCAAAATTACTTAATCTATATAATCCTGCACCCATATTATAGGAATTACTTCCCCAAAGTGGCGGATATGTATAAGCAATACCATCTTGTGCTTTAACGCCTTTGCCGTCTGCCATATGGCAAGAGGCACATTTAGCTAGATAAATCTTTTTACCAGATTCAGGATTTGCAGCACGATCTAGAAATAGTAAGTCCTTGAGACCAGAGCCTTTGACGACGGTGCCTTTCTCTACATTTGACCCAAGAAATAACATGTACGCCTTGATCGCTTGCATTTCTGCGCTTGTGGTATCAAGTGGTTGGCCATTTAGGCTGCGCTCAAAACAATCATTGACTCTTTTATAAATATTTTCTTCAGTGCCACTTCTTGCTCTAAATTTAGGAAAAGTAGAAGCTACTGATCCATAATTATTGCCATAAATTTTTGTACCAGCATCAAGGTGACAATTTTGGCAATTCATACCATTAGATATTTGTGCCACAGAGCCTTTAGGTCCTAGATATTTAGCTGTATTTTGAATTAATTCCTTACCATATAAAATTTGAGATTCCAAAGCAGATCCCTTGAGACTTGTGATGTCTGGTGCAATCCAATAATTTTCGCTCGACTTAGAATACTTGCTAGGTGCTTTTGATTGAATGCTATCAACTTCAAAGGCTTGAAATTTTGGTAATGGAATAATGCTTCCTGACGTATTAAAGATTTGAAAAATAAAAAATATTAAAGCCATTATTGCTATGACTATAAAATACAATACGGATTTAATATTGAGTACTGACTCGTCGAATGAAGGTTCATTTTTTTGTTTCATGACTAGATATTAATGAGGTAAGCGATCTCGCAAGCCATCCATAAGTCCATGTTCCAAATAAAGCACTTAAATGGTAATAAGGACAACGCTAGCACCTGATCCAATCTGAGCGAAAAGCGGTCCTGGACATGCACCAGTTATGCCCAACCCATACCAAATAGTAGGCCACCATAAATAATTCCTTTATTAAATGGCTTGTTTACTATCACGATTGGTTCGCCATAGATGGTTTTGATTTGAAATCTTCGTATCATCCAAACTGATAATGCACCTACCATGATGGCACTGCCTATGATGCCGTACATATGGAATGATTGAAGTCTAAACATTTCTTGGATTCTAAACCATGATACTATTTCGGCTTTGACAAAAACTATCCCAAAAATAATTCCTATTAATAGGTACTTGATATTGTAATACCAAGGATGACTTAGCTGGCTTTCATTAACACACATGGCATCCAACTCTCTTTTTGCAGATCTTTTTGATTTTGATTTGACATGATAATAATTGAAGATGTTATGGTTAATTAATGTGAAAGTATAAAAGGCAAAACCCAATTTGCGGTAAAGAAACCACCGATCATGAAACATATCGTAGCTAGCAATGATGCCCAGTTCATGGCAGAAATACCCATGATCGAATGTCCACTCGTACATCCACCTGCATATCTTGTCCCGAATCCGACTAAAAATCCACCTATTACTAAAACAATAAAGCCTTTAAAAGTGAAAACTGATGCCCAATTTACTATATCCGTTGGAATAAGCGCATTAGAATAATCTTGGATACCATACGTCTGCAATTCGGCTTTTAATGACTGCGACACTATAATATCTGATTGGTTATGAAAGTAGTATGCGGCTAAAAAACCACCTATCATTATACCTAAGACAAAAAATAGATTCCAGATTTCTTTTTTCCAATCATATTTGAAATATTCGATATTTGCTGGGATACATGCAGCACAAACATGTCTAAGCGAAGATGAGATTCCGAAGTTTTTATTTCCTAAAATGAGCAATGCGGGTACAGTAAGTCCAATAAGTGGACCAGCTATATACCAAGGCCAAGGTTGCTGTAAGAATTGAAGCATTGAATTACTGTTGGTTTGATTTTGAAAATTTTATTTTACCACTAAGGTGCACTAAGGGTTCACTAAGATACACTAATTTTACCACTAAGATGCACTTAGGATTCACTAAGGATACACTAAGGGTACATTTTTGACCACTATGGAACACTAAGGATACACAAAGATATACAAAGAACACTTTTTTACCACTAAGATGCACTAAGGATACACTGAGATACACTAAGGGGATATTTTTACCACTAAGGTGCACTAAGGATACACTGAGATACACTAAGGGGATATTTTTACCACTAAGGTGCACTAAGGATACCACTAAGAACACACTTAAAGAATTAACTAAGATACACTAAGGGAATATTTTTATTATCACTTAAGAGAACTAAGCACATTATTATTTAGAAAGCTTTTGTCATTCTACAAAGTATTCTTAACCAGTGTATTGTGCTACATTTTCCCATGGGCCTGCATCTACCACATTTTCAAAGCCATTTGATTTTAATATAGATTTGGCTTGGCTACTTCTATTTCCACTTCTGCAGAAAACAACAATATCTTTTTTGCCTTTGAATTTATCCAAACTGCTGCCGATTCTATCTAATGGTATATTTACAGCACCTTTTGGGTGTGCTTGGGCAAACTCTCCAGGTGTGCGAACATCTACTAGGAATGGCTTTTTTGATAGCACTTCAGATAAGTCAGGAGCAGGTGTAGAAGCAAATAAGGATTTTAGAAATGCAAACATGTTGTGAAATTTAATTGTTTATTTTGCAAAGGTACATTCATATTATAAAATTAAAGTAACACAAGTTACAAGAAGTTTGAATTCGAATATTTATAAAGTGCACTGTTTTACAATCTTGAGGCCATTACCTGTTTGACCTTTATTAAACAAAGTAAAGTGTAACAATTGTTGCTTACCATTGGTAACGAAATTTATTATCTTTGCACAGTAATTCCCAAAGGTCACTCAAGTATCTCAACATCATAATATGAATCTATTTCCTGCCATCGATTGGATCAAAAATTATAAACGAGAATGGTTGAGTGGTGATGTTTCAGCTAGATTGACGGTCAGTGTGATGCTCATCCACTCAAAGGTATGGCTTATTCGATGTTGGCTGGTCTTCCACCTATTCATGGGTTATATGCCGTGACTATCCCACTGATTATCTATGCATTGATGGGAACATCGAGACAGCTAGCTGTTGGTCCAGTTGCAATGGTTAGTTTGTTGATATCTAGTGGTATCGGTACATTGGCAACCCAAGGCAGCGAACAATATATTGGTCTCGCGATTTTGCTAGCATTTATGGTAGGTATTTTCCAATTGTCAATGGGTATTTTCAGATTGGGCTTTTTGGTCAATTTTCTTTCACATCCAGTCATTGCAGGTTTCACGTCAGCTGCAGCCATTATCGATGGCCATAGCCAATTTAAACACCTACTTGGCATCAAAGTCAATGGCGAAAAGTTTTTGGAAATAGGCCATCAAATTGTAACTCAATTGGGGCAAATTCATGTGCTTTCTTTGGTGATAGGATTGGTAGCCATCTTTCTACTTTTGATGGTGAAGAAAATACATAAGTTGATGCTGGCCCATTGATTGTAGTATTGATCGGTATCTTGGTTTGTTTATTTGGGTGGGCTGACAGATCAAGGTGTAAAAATAGTGGAGATATACACGGCGGATTGCCCACTTTCAATTTGTCTCCTATAGATCTTACCACATAAAAGCATTAATTCCGACGGCTCTGACTATTGGTTTGTAGGTTTTATGGAGTCCTAAGCTGTTGCCAAGGCTATCCAGCAAAAACACAAGAATTATAAACTGGACGCAAACCAGAGCTTATTGCATTGGGTACAACCAATATCGGTGGATCATTTTCCAGGTCCTTTCCAGTGACTGGTGGGTTCTTCCAGAACTGCAGTCAATGATCAGCTAAGTAATACGGGCCTTAGCTCTATTATAAGTGCCTTGCTCATTGTATTAACATATTGTGTTTTTACATGGTTTTATTTCCCAATGCAGTTTTGGCAGCAATTATCCTTGTTGCTGTGTATGGATTAATAGATTTTAAAAGCAAAGCATTTGTTTCACGCAGACAAAACCGATTTTTATTTATTCGTTTACATCAGCCATTGGCACACTGATTTTAGGTATTGAAGAGGAATTATTTTGGTTGTGATTCTATCTTTGGCGGTCTTAATTTATCAGGTTTCTTATCCACATTTTGAAGGGTGGGGATGTTAAGCCAGTAAGGACTTCAAAAATGTGTTGAGATACAAAACTGCGCATATCGTAGATGAGATCGTATTTTACGCTTTGATGCCAATTGTATTTTGCAATCAGCTGCTATTTTGCAGATCATGCTTTTAGTATCATTAGGAAAGGGAAAAAATCCAAAATATTTTATCTTCGATGAATCTCCTGTTAGTGCCATGGACTCCACAAGACTGCACGTGCTGAGTGATTTTTATTAAGATTTGGAGAAGGATGGAGTAACATTTTTATTGGCTAATGCGATAGGGTCAGTACGCGATATAATAATGAAAAGCGGATTGGATAAGGCAATCCCTTTGGAACAGCAATTTACATCATTGGCTGATGCTTATAAATTTGCGCAAGCTGGATTGAAGTCATCATGATCTGAAATCCTCGAGCAAAAGATTGCAACCACGAATATCGATGCATCAATCACCCATTATCTCAAAAGAGCCATCAGGATAAAGAATGCCCGTATCTTCCGGTTTGTACGAAGGAACGGCTATCAATATTGGCAAGATCAGTCACACAAATGATGCCTGTTTTCCTTGTTTTTCTTTCTGTAAGTGGATCATTGATTTGATGTGTTTTGACTTGCAGTAAAGCATTTGGTCTGAAAGTATCGAGTCATTAGCATAAGATTGACTACATTAATTCTGTCATACCATACTCAGAATGAATATAGTTTGCTTCCAAATCGTACAAAAGCAAAAATTATGCAATTCACTTTTGGTTATTTCTGGTAAATGGCCTTTCAACCACCTGTTTCCATAATCATCAGATCAGGGTAGGAGAGGATACTTTTCTGAAAAGTCCAATAATGCGTGAAACTCAAAAGTACCGTTGGAATCTCATTTTGTTGGCATTCTGATAACTTTTCCAAATAACTCATCATGATTTCTGAGGTAAAAACCACTTTGTTTGTGCTTAGAATTTTGATAAAATATGGTGATCATGCTGATCAAAGATGATCCTTCACACTCTAGATATCCGGGAAGTAACGCAAAGGAAACAATGTTGTTCTACAGGTCAAAATAATGCTGCCAAAGTTGCCGTATTGTCAATATAGTGCTGTAAATCTCTGACAAAATGGAATGAACGATTTGTGCCTGTGGTGCCACTACTCCCAAACACCATGGTTTCGTCAAAGTCTCCGGTTTTTACATCATGAAACTTGAATGCTGTTATGGGTAAAAATGGGATATCGCGACTTTCTTTCACTAAATCGGGGGAAATTCTCAACGATTTGCAGTAGTTTTGATAAATACTGTTATATTTGTATTGGAATCGAAACATCTGTAATTTGAGCGCATCGGCTGATTGAAAATCATTGGTATTCAGATTTTTAAATGATCGAGCAACAGATTTCTTTGCGATTCGAAGGATGTATCCATTCATTTTATGATATTGACAAAGCACAAGATACAGGCATTTTTTTAAATTTAAGAAGTCATCAAATGAGATATTATTTTTATCTTTTTGTATTATTAATTTTGGGTTGTGTAAAACCGAATGATTATTCGGATGTGCCTTCGTTAGGTTTAAGGGTTTTCAAAAACACCATGAATCAAGGTAATTTTTCCATAACAAGACTCAGTCATTCTGAATTTATTTTTACTGATGGTGATGGTGATTTTGGGACCGCAAGTACAGATTCTGATTTAAATATTTTTGTCAAAGATCTCCGGACAAATCAGATATTTAGCCAATATAAAGCGCCTTTTGTTCCATTAGAAGGCGCAGGAAATGGTATTTCAGGTATTATTTATATAAAAATGTACACTACTTGCTGTATCTTTCCACCAGAATCTCAACTAAATCCTTGTGAATCATCTTTGGACTATCAACAAACGCGCTTTCATTTGAAATATACATCAAAGATCGAGCTGGAAATAAGTCAAATGTGGTGAAGTCGGATGTAATCACCTTAAATTGTCGTTAAAAAGACTGACCTAAGATTTTATCTTATAAAATTGTCTATCAGTAAGACTGCGAAGAAAAGCTTCGAGATCATCTTTTTCGTTTTGTGTGAGATTGAGCGGCTTCAGTAACGTCGTGTCCATATTGATAGGATTTTGTACAAATTTGTATGGATCACTGTAGTATTCTATGACATCTTTTAATGTCTTGAAGCTACCATCGTGCATATATGGCGCAGTCACAGCTACGTTATAAAGCCGGGCACTTTAAATTTTCCAAGGTCTGATTTATTACCAGTCACTTCAAAGCGGCCTTTGTCTTTATAGCGTTTTTCGTCATATAATCCAATGTTTTTGAACTCATCTCCTGTAAAATCAGGACTAAAGTGGCAATCAAAACACTTGGCTCTACTACTCATGAACAATTCTCTCCCACGAATGGCAGCTTCACTCATTTTGTTTGGCTTGTCTATCATCCATGCGTCAAATTCTGTATCCGCCGTTTCTAAGGATTCTTCAAAACTTGCAATGGCGTCAGCTACATTCTCGGCATTTGGGGCTTCGTTATATATTTGATTGAAGGCTTCATTGTAAATTTTATGTCGGCCTAATCTTTCGACAGCAGTCGTATAACTCAGATCCATCTCCTTATTATCTTCTATCGGAAAATGTATTTGGTCTCTTAGAGATTTAGCCCTACCATCATAAAAAAACTCACTTCGATAAGCCATGTTCATTACAGATGGCGCATTTCGCCGACCCAGTTTTCCTTCTACACCGACACTGATAGCTACTGTATCTGCAAATGCAAATTTTGGGTTGTGGCAGTTACCACAACTGATGGTGCTATCCTTTGATAAGATGGGATCAAAAAATAATTTTTCGCCAAGTTTTATTTTGGAAGTAGGAATATCCGAAGCTGACCAAACAGACATCAGACTTAAATAAACGAGGCCAAGCCCAAAAATCTTAACTAAAATCTTCATATCGGCTGCAAAATTAATCATTCAACCCATATTTTTAGGTAACAGAAGTCACATTTCAGAATGATTTGATGTTGATGCATGTTTATATGAAGATATGTCTGAAAGTTTTACATTTCCGAAAAACTTAACACATATGATCCAATGACTTTTGAGAAATGACAATCTCTTAAAATTTTATAAACGAACCAATTTTAATGCCTGTTGCGGTTGCCCTGAGACGTACAATTGGACAAAATAGATTCCACTTTTTTCCAAATGAATTTCTTGTTTTGGTGATGGATTAATGATCTTTTGGACTATTTTTCCATTGTTGTCAAAGATTGTAATATTGGAGACATCCTGATTGTAATTAGTGAGCGAGATTTCAACGATTTCACTATTTGTTGGATTTGGTGCGATTGTCAGATGAGGTTTTTCGACATCAATTGCACCAGAAAATTTATTCGCATCACTGAAGACATTATTTTTCAAATTTTTCATCACGGCAATTACTACTTTTGATGATCCATGTATGACAATCACATTATCCAGATTAATATCGTCGAAAAGATGCTGATAGTCTGCATTAAGTTCTATGGTAAGTTTGTCGCCATTATTCGTGTTATTGATGGGCACTACTACTCTTGTCAATAATGGATCGCCAAAGGCGTGCATTTCAAAATCATAAAGAGATCTGGCCCATTTTTCCTTCTAAAACTACAAATTTATATCCTGCAGCAGCCCCAGTGCATATCTGGATCTTTGGGTGAAAGTGGATGACTTGCCGGCCACAGTGTAGGATCATCATGATTGTAGAACGTATCTATTCCTATATTGAATGCGATCGAATCTACTTTGTTTATAAATTGTGACCTAAATAATAGTTGATTTCATTAATATTCCGAATAAGCAAAAGGTATCTTTGGCAAGAAATGTTTTATCGTTGTCATGATACAAAGTAATATTGGATATGTAATAATCTAATCTTTTGAGCGTAAATTCCTGTCCTGCATTATTCTTAATTGATTTACCAAAAGCAAAATCTTCATTTCCTATTTTATGATTTATTTTGAGGTAAATAGCTTGTTGGGCAGATAGTAATATAGTGCTTGTCATAATTACAAACAATATGAATGCATATTTCCTCATGATAACTTGCGTTTAAAGTTGTGAACTATTAGATGCAAAGTTAATATATTTTTTAAGAAAACAGGTATGAATTCCTAAGAAAATCTACACTACAACATCGAGTTCCGCATCGTCTAGTCCAAGCGTGCACACTAAGCTTTTATCTCCAAATTGCAAGTGTTCTATTTTGAAAGCTGAAAAACTCGGAATGAGTGAAATTCTGTTATTGTAAAGTTGGATCTGCGGTATCTTGGTCATGTATCCCTTGAAATGTGGTAGTGGGTCGAATGGTATCAATTTGATAATCTGATTGCGCAAGATCTTTTCGATGATCGGAGACGAAAGTTTATAAATAAAATTATTAGCATCAATATCGATATCCAGATTGTCCAAGTATATTTTTTGTTCTGCTTGTGCTAAATACGGCATGCCTGTGAAGGTAATAATGCCGGCGATAGGCTCGATCATATGGGCTTTTATTTCTAGTTGGCTTGTGTTTCTGATGTGAATACTGTTGAGTTCGAAGGTTTTACCACCTATTTCCTGACCATTGATTTCAGTCATTAGTAATTTGGCAAGTCCAACATATGAAAGCTCGATGTCAATTTTCTGAGAATTTTTGATCTTTTTTTCTTCAGCCCAGAAAAACACCGGTGTCGATTGCACATCAAATGCAATAGGTTCGTCAGAAATTTTTGCACTCATCTCAAGCCATAGATCTAGATGAATATCTGTTTCGTCTTCTCTGAATAAACTGGATTGCACTTCCGTAAGTTGCCCATTAAAATACAGATCTGGCTTTCTGTTTACCAGATAATTTGTAGCATATAACTTGAGCTGTTCATTGATCATTTTTTTGATATCTGCGGTCTCTTCCAATCTTTTATCCAATTTCTCCAATAGACTTTCCTTCATATAAGCGATCACACAATTGCTGATGGTTTCTGCAGGAATGGACAATTCACCTAAGTGCAAAACTGGTCCTTCATACCATGAATGATTGTGCATGATGGACTTGGTCTTAAATCCGAACGTTTCGTCAATTTCGCATTGTATTTCCAAGTTAATTTTAATACTGCCTTCGCCTTCGATCGAAAACAGACCAGCATTTTTGGCAAAAGTAAATGCAATAGGTACTTCCAGCGAAGATTGACTTCATTCTAGCGTTGATACTTAAGCTTTTATCATTAGATTTTTTAAGTGTAATGACAAAATCGCCTGCATTGATTTTATGATGGTGATAATCTTCAAATGCTTCTTGCAGATATTGATTAAGTTTCGATTTTGAAAGTAGAAAATCTATTAAAACACTATTATCCAACATGGGTTTTATATTAATATTTAATTGTAATTTAGCTACAAACATATTAAATATTAATTTAATGTAAAAACTTTTACTAAAATAAAAATCATGGACTACAAAAGTTGTATCGTTTTACTATCTTTATCTCCTTAATTTGAGGTTATAACAAGAGATATGAAATATCGGGTACTTACTGAAGATGAGTTTGAAGCTTTGAAGACGAATTTGTCAAGTTTTTTGATAGTGCAGGGCATAGATGCTGCATCATGGCAAAAAATGAAGGATTTAGAGCCAGATTTAGCACAAAAGTACTTGCATGATTTTAGTGATTTTGTATTTGAAAATACACTACAAAAAATAGGATATATTGACTTTTTTAATGGGAATAGCCTCAAATTATTCAAATGCAATAATGAAGATATTCATTTGATCAATATAGAAAATGATAATAAATTTGGAGAAATTGAAGATTTTATCAATGCTTTGATAAGCAATCCTGCAAGTTTTACAGTTCAAAAACAGACGAAAAAATATCATCCAAATCGATCAGTTGAGCTATTCCGAATGATAAGTTCAGGTGGTTTGGTGAGTGATGGTTATTGGTATGAAAAACTCAATGAAATGTATTGAATATCAAATGATTAATACTACTATTTGATATCAGAAACCGTTTTGCATATTATACACTTGGAAGGATCATGGGCTCTCGCCTTGCAATATTCTCTTCCATAAAATATAATCTGAAGGTGCAATTTATTCCACAATGCTCTTGGAAACAAGGCTTTGAGGTCTGCTTCTGTTTGTTGTACGTTTTTTCCAGATGTAAGTCCCCAGCGCGTCGCCAATCGATGTATGTGCGTATCCACGGGAAAAGCAGGTACACCAAATGCCTGACTCATCACCACTGATGCCGTCTTATGTCCTACACCGGGAAGCATTTCTAAGTTTTCAAAATTATCTGGAACAGAACTGCCAAATCGGTCATTTAGTATCATCGACAAGGTGTGGATGGCTTTTGATTTGGTAGGAGATAGACCACACGGTTTGATGATTTCACGTATTTCTTCCACGGTTAGCTTTACCATATCTTGCGGATTATCAGCTTTTTGGAAAAGGGTAGGCGTCACTTGGTTTACTCTTTCATCAGTGCATTGTGCAGAAAGTAATACCGCAATCATCAGTGTATAAGGATCTTTATGAATCAATGGTACAGGCGTTTCAGGATACAACTCTTCCAGTGTTTTTACTATATATGCTGCCTTTTCTTTTTTGGTCATGCTTGCATTGATGGATTGGTTATAAATAAAATTTCATCATCGGCCACTTGCATCTTTTCTTGGAGTTTGCCTTGTACTGCGGGCGCTTTGATACCATCACCTAGTGTAGTTTTTGTTCTGATCACTCTGGCTTCATGCCATAAACCTTGATTTATAAATGATTGCAGCAAAGATGCTCCGCCTTCTACCAGTAAAGAAGTAATGCCAAAGTTGAACAGGACTTTTAAAATATTTGTAAGATCATTAGTATCTGTTACCTTTATATAATGGGTTTGACCATCATTTTGCTCGATCTTGCTATTAATAACTATAGTTGGTTTTCCATCAGATAGCAACTTCTTACTTGGATCAGTTTTTAAATGTGTGTCTATCAAGATTCTCATCGGATTAGGACCATAATATTGCCTAACATCCAGCGAAGGATCATCAATTTGCACTGTATTCCTGCCTACCATGATGCCATCTACTTCACTTCTCCATTTATGGGTAAGAATTTGTGTATATTTATTGCTAAGCCAGACTTGATGATCTTTAGCAGAAAAATACAAATCTTCAGATTGTGCCCATTTTAAAATGATATACGGTAGTCCTTTGAGATTAATTTTAAATTTTTGTATAAGATCTTGGGTTTCTTTTTCCATTATTGGACCATCAACAGCTACATTGTTGGCTCTAAGGTAATCAATACCTTTTCCAGCAACCAATGGATTAGGATCTTTACAGCCGAAAACAACTCTTGGTATCTTTTCCGCTACAATGCGGTGCGCACAAGGTGGCGTTTTTCCACTATGGGAACAAGGCTCAAGACTCACATATAAGGTAGATTGGGGAATAAGATGTTTGTTTTCAGTCGATACCGCATTTATCGCATTTATTTCAGCATGTGGTGACCCAAATTTTTGATGGTATCCTTCACCAATAATGACACCATTACAAACTAAAACAGCGCCTACCATTGGGTTTGACGCTGTATTTCGGATACCTTTTTTGGCCAAAACAATACATCTTGACATATAATAAGTATCAGGATGTACTGTTTCGACTGTCATTTTATTGCTGAATTACCTGCCGTGGCATTGTTTGAATTTTTTGCCACTTCCACATGGACATAAATCATTTCTGCCTACTTTATCTTCAGTTCTTCTGAAGGTCTCTGGTTTTTCAGATTTCTTGGATACACTTTCTGCCGCTTCTCTGATGGCTTCTTCTTCACGACTGGTACGAACCTTGGTTAGGTCTGTTTTTTGAACCTTTGCTTCACGTACTTCCTGTTGAATCAACAATTTACCATTAAAAAGATAAGCAGTAACGTCTTTATTGATCTTATTGATTAGACCTTCGAAAAGGTTGTACGCTTCTATTTTATATTTTACCAATGGATCTTTTTGCTCGAATGAAGCCGCTTGAACAGCATCTTTGAGTTCATCCATATTACGCAAATGCTCTTTCCAGTGATCATCCAAGATGGCAAGCATAATGGTCTTTTCTACATCACGCATGATCGATGCACCATTTGTATCTATGGCATGTTTTAACTCTGCGGCGATAGGCAAAGGATTGCTTCGGCCATCTGTAAATGGTATGGCAATTCTCTTGTATCTATGCCCTTCATTTTCATATACTTGCGTAATGGTTGGCAACAAGATTTGAGTGATCTGTTCAGATTTGTGATGATAATGATTCATTACTGCTTCCAAAGTCTGGTCTATCAACTGATCTACCGAAGTGTTTTTGAATGTATCATCGGTCATCTGTGGGTCAGTGCCCAATGTGGTAAGACAATCATATCTGAAAGATTCAAAATTGCCATGACTTTTATTGGTCGCCACGATATTTTCGACTGAACCTACGAACATGCTATGTAAATCTACTTCGAGTCGGTCTCCTTGTAGCGCATTGTTACGCTTGCGATAGATTGCTTCACGTTGTATGTTCATGACGTCATCATATTCGAGCAATCGCTTTCTGATACCGAAGTTGTTTTCTTCTACTTTTTTCTGTGCACGCTCGATAGACTTAGTGACCATGCTGTGTTGGATCACTTCACCATCTTTATGACCCATTTTGTCCATCAGGCCCGCTATTCTATCAGATTGGAAAAGTCTCATGAGATTATCTTCCAGAGACACATAAAACTGTGATGTACCTGGATCTCCTTGTCTTCCCGCTCTACCTCTGAGCTGCCTGTCCACACGTCTAGAGTCGTGTCTTTCGGTGGCAATAATTGCAAGTCCACCTGCTTGTTTTACATCTTCGCCGATCTTAATGTCCGTACCTCTACCTGCCATATTGGTCGCAATCGTTACGGCACCTGATTTACCAGCTTCTGACACGATTTCTGCTTCACGCTGATGCTGTTTGGCATTCAAGACATTATGTTTGATACCGCGCATATTGAGTGTTCGGCTCAATAATTCGGATATATCTACCGATGTGGTACCCACCAAAACTGGTCTTCCCTGAGCCGTGAGTTTACCGATTTCTTCTATAACAGCATTAAATTTTTCTCTTGCTGTTTTGAAAACCAAATCTTCCTTGTCATTTCTGATGATCGGCTTATTGGTAGGAATGACAACTACATCCAGTTTGTAAATTTCCCAAAATTCCCCAGCTTCCGTTTCCGCTGTACCGGTCATACCAGACAACTTATGATACATTCTGAAGTAATTTTGAAGGGTGATGGTCGCATAAGTCTGAGTTATATCTCCGATTTTTACGCCTTCTTTGGCTTCTAGTGCTTGGTGCAATCCATCAGAGTATCTACGGCCTTCCATCATACGGCCAGTCTGCTCATCTACGATTTTAACTTCTTCATTGATGACCACATACTCTTGATCTTTTTCGAACATGGTATATGCCTTCAGCAATTGACTGGTTGCATGCAATCTTCTCGATTTTACGGCATAATCCTGAATCAACGTTTCTTTTTCTTGTGCAAGTTGGATGCCTTCATTCACTTCTCTTGAGGTGATTTCTTGGATTTGTTGCGTGATATCTGGCAAAACAAAGAAATTAGGGTCGTTTTCACCTTTTGAAAGATATTCTATACCTTTTTCGGTTAATTCGACATTTCTGTTTTTTTCGTCGATTGTAAAATATAAAGGCGCATCAGCTACATGCATATTTTTGCTTTGCTCTTGCATATAGATATTCTCTGTTTTTTGCAAGATCACTTTGATACCTTCTTCACTTAGATATTTGATCAATGGTCGGTACTTAGGCAAGGCTCTATACACCCTGAATAAGGCCAATCCACCTTCGCCTTCGTTATGACCAGTACTACCGGCTTTTATAAGTTTTCTGGCTTCAGCAAGAAGTTCTGAAGCTTGCTGTCGTTGGATACCAAACAGTCTTTCTATCTTCGGATTGAGCTCGATATACTCTTGTTCTTCAAGACCTTGTGGCACAGGACCAGATATAATTAATGGTGTACGTGCATCGTCGACCAATACAGAGTCCACCTCATCCACCATAGCATAATGGTGTTTTACTTGGACCAATTCATCCTTGTCGCGTACCATATTGTCTCTAAGGTAATCGAAACCGAATTCATTATTGGTACCATAAGTAATATCACATCTGTAAGCAGCAATACGCTCAGGAGAATGCGGTTTATATTTATCTATACAGTCTATCGTCAGCAAAAGGAATTGGAAAATAGGTCCTATCCACTCGCTGTCCCTTTTTGCCAAATAATCATTGACCGTGATGACGTGTACGCCTTCGCCAGTAAGTCCATTCAAGTAAGCAGGCAATGTGGCAACCAGCGTCTTACCTTCACCTGTAGCCATTTCCGCTATTTTACCTTCATGCAGTACCATACCACCGATGAGCTGTACATCATAGTGGAGCATATTCCATGTGATGTCGCCACCAGCAGCTTTCCAGCTATTTTTCCAGATAGCCTGATCGCCTTGGATAGATACATAGTCAGCCTTTATAGCAAGATTTCGATCATGATCTAGCGCTGTCACAGAAATTGTCTCGTTTTCCTTAAACCTTCTGGCTGTTTCCTTCACTACTGCGAAAGCTTCAGGGAGCATTTGTTTCAATACATCTTCAAGATATTTATTCCTTTCCTTCTTCAATCCATCAACCTCGTTGTACAGGTTTTCTTTGGTTTGAAAATCGTCCATAGCATTTGCTTTTTCTACCAAAAGCGAGATATCTGTATCTATATCTTTGAGGCTTTCTTTGATTCTGGATCTGAATTCCAACGTCTTAGACCTAAGCTGATCATTGGACAAGGCCTGATACTCGTTAAAGAATGCATTGGTTTTATCAACTACGGCGCTGTAGCTTTTGACATCTTTTTCGTGTTTGTTACCGAAAATGTTTTTTAGAAAATTAAACATATTATTTTATTTGGAAGCTTGTTTTTTAATATTCAGCCTGAGCCTAAAAGGGTTGCAAAGATATTAAATATTATTAAAAAATTAAATTTGCATTCCGATATCCTTCCCCAAAATCATACCACGCACATCTTTAAGACAAAGTGTCAACTTTTGAGTAAAAAAATGGAAAAAATGGCATATTGCCTTTGTAAATAAAGATATTTTGGCAGGATTGGTTCAATGTATTTTGGAAAAAGTGGGCATTTAATTAGTGAATTCAGCGTGAATACAGTAAAATAAATTTGGGTGCTACAGTAAAGGCAGCATCATTGGTTTTGGTCGTTGTAAATAGGGAGCTCGTAATATTTTGCACAAGGAATAAAAAGTGCTTTTCTTTCAGTAAAACTTTAGTTTGATACCTTTTAAACATGAGTGTACTTTTTACTTAAAATCAAATATTCATTCTCTAAATCTTTTGTAAAAAAAATGCATAATTTTTTTCTAAAGCTATGAGATTATGTTGATATGATTTAGATTTGTAGAAGTTTCATTAAAAATAATTATTAAATTTTGACTCAAATGCAAAATCATATGAATGAAAGAATTCTTAAGTATTATAGAATAATAAAAGATAACTTAGCAATAATAATTATTATTATATATGGTATTTCATTTGCGAATTATTATATATACTATAAAAGTTTTGAGATTCCAATTTTCAATTACATTGGATTAAATGACATGATTTTCTTCTTTGCAGAGTATTTGTTCGAAATTATCAGTATAATCTTCTTAACAGAGATAATACTATTTTTAATCTTTGTCATAATATTTAACATTTCTATTAAAATATTAATTTATGGAAGAAAAAAATGGCGTAAATTATACTTGAAATCTTCAATTAAAAATAGAGAGCGCATTGAACAAATTTTTGATAAAGGATTTTCGAGATCATTGAATTACTTCAGGTTAACTGTAACATTAATTTCAATTCTTGTAATCCCATTTCTATATTATAAGATGATCATGTTTCCAGCATATCTAATATATTTAATATATTACTTGGAGAAAATGAATGTAGAAGAAATATCAAATTATTCATTATCAATAATTATTGTAATTATTTTTTTATTTATGGTGGTGAGCACTTTAGTCAATTGGAATAACAAAAGGTTCGAAAAAGATGATTTTAATATTTCATTTTATGAAAATAATGTATTTTATACTACAGATAAAGATAAAAGTCATTATAATTATTTAGGTGAAACATCAACAAATATTTTTTTCTATGATATTCAAAATAGAGTCCGTAATTTTTGTAAAAGAAAATATCTCTTATTTAAAAATTAAGAATTCCCCAACAATTGATAATTTTATAAATTCTTTTAAGACCCACAACAATTCAAATAAAAAATGATATACTACTGAATTTGTACAAAAATCAAAGATTATTGAACAATAAACCTAAAATTTTCCAACTTATACCTACTGATAGATTTTTAAGATTTTACATCAAAAGGCCTACACAAAACAAGCATTTTCTTTACATTCGCATTAACATTTAATTCTTATGACAGACGAGACCATATTTGATGACAAAAACACTCACGAAATGAATACCAACCAACTAACTGCAAACCGTATCAAAGAAGAGAGAATAAAGCTCAATTATGCTCAACAAGCTGTAGCTGACTATCTCGGTATGGATATATCCAATTATTCTCGTCTCGAAAATGGGAAACTTGAAATCACCATCTCGAAACTCGAAGCCATTGCTGAGTTTTTTAAGATACCTGTTGTTGTTTTAATACCAAATGGCACAACATCGAATATCACTATTAATAATGGAAGCTATGGTAATAATAATTCAAGCACAATGGTACATAATTATTCAGATGCTGATATACAGAAGTCTTTAAAAATGGTCATCGAATTATTGCAAGGTCAAGTAAAAAAAGTAAATTAAGAATTAATCTTTTTCATATTTTTCATTTATCTCAATAATTATTGCTTCTACATCTTTTACATTTGTTGGTTTTGTTATATTCATATTATTTTTCTTCATTATTTTTTTTAAATCCTTTTTTGTAACTAAGTTAAGCAGCGCACTTTCATTTCGAAGCCATGAAAAATTTCGATACTCTTTCTCTGATAAATCGGTAAGTAGTATAGGACATTTTTTCTTGGAATCATATTTCCATACACTTTTACCATGAAATGCCCAATCGCTCATATTTCCTGCAAGTATTCCAAATGTCCCATTATTATACCCAAAAATATTCGACGCTGATGGTGGAATAAATTTATAATCAGGTAGGGAAGCCATACAATAATGACCTATAATATCAAGTTTTACAAAAAAACTGTTCATACTTATATCATTACAATAGCCTAGGTTTACATAAAAGTCATTTTTGTACTTAAAACACCATACGAATTTTGACTCCTTTACATTTTCCCCTGTTGCCCTGTTGATAATTTTTTTAATTTCTATAACATATTCTGATTCAATAAAACCTACTGCATATGCATCAATTGTTAGTGAATCCCTATTCTTGAATTTTTGTGATGTCTCAAATATTGTAATATTGAAAGTGTCTTTTGGCGTACATTTTGCCGAATATATTACAAGATTTGTTAGTATAATACTGCTTATTAAATATAAAATTTTCATTCCTATAAATTAATAGTAATACTGATTATTTGTGCTCTCTTTGATACTTTTTGTGAACTATTATTAAGGCATACCATAGATCTATTAAACTAAAAATAAAATTTACTAAAAAATGATAAAGAAATTATGGAAAGAATAAATAGTATAATGCCACTCCAAAAATCCTTTCCACTTTTTAATTCACTTTCAAAAGGTTTGTTTTTTAAATACCAAAAATATATAGGTAATAACAAAAAAAACAAAACAACAGCAATTAAAATATAATCATATTTATTTGTAATGAATGGTCTCATTAAATATGAGTCAAAAAAACCAATCCAACACAAAATAGTTATTGCAAATACAACGATTGTTTGAGTGGTAGCATCTTTTTCCCATTTTATATATAAATAGAAAAATCGATGAATACTTACTAAGTAATTTCTAAATATATTTACAAATACATTTCTACTCATATTATTTAATATTTTTATCTACATCGATTATTGCAATATCTAATTTGACTATGATATAATTCATTACTTGGGTTTTGCATGGCTTGCATGACTGGTTTAATTCCAAAACTATACATCAATGAAAATGCTGCACCATAATGCCCGCTAAACACGCCTATTCCTGTGGATGAAATATCAGCTAACTTCCATCCTAAACTTTGATTAGAACGTAAAGCCACAACTACACTTGCACCACTAATAAATCTTCCTCCAATTTTCAAACTTGTTAAAGTATAATATCCTCTCTTACCTGTTAAAACGGACCCGAAGTACTTAAACCTAAATCCTGCAAAATCTTTTAAAACAACACTTTCACTTTTATAGCCCATTGGTAACTCTACAATTTACTCAAGAGATTATTTTATAAAAAAATTCGCTTAGTAATAAAGGTATGACAAAAAAAGAAATTATTAACAATATTGTATAAAATACTTCTGCAATACTACCCGTGAATAAGATTGTTTTAGGTTCTGAATTAAACAATTTTATGAAAGCTCTTCTTAAAAAAAATTGCAATACTAAAAAAATAGGAGCAGAATGTCCAAAAAAAACAGGGAATGAAGATTGATTCTTTATTTTCGAAATATATAATACAAGTAAATTTAATATAAAACCAAAAATGCCAAGTATCAAGCTTCTCTTATATAATTTTTCTTGTTGCAACATTTGATCATCTACCAATAGCCAAAAAATTAGTAAAACGCTAACAATTGCATAAGCTTGATTTATTGAATGTAAGTTCTCAAATAACAAAGATAAAATAAGTAAAAAAGAATATATAAAATAAAACACTTTCTGTAGAAAATTTGATCTTAAAATAATCTTTGAATTTTCAAGTTTATTTTTCGACCTTTCTTCAGATAATATATCAGAAAATTTAACTGTCTTAACTTTGTTTTTTATAATAACTTCATTTTGGTATTTATATTTGACAAGTTCAAATAAATGTACAATCTTACCGTCAAACCCAATTTTGTAATTTTCATCATGTTCAGTAACGCAATAGACATTATCCCCTTCAGTATCATCAGGAGAAACATAAACTAAATGATAAATCTCTTTTAGTATCTTATTTTCTGTTCCTTTTGTATATCCTTTAATATGGTAATTAGATATTTCGCTAGTTGGATTTGATAGGAAGTTAACTAAAAAGTAAAAAAGATAATTGGATATAATTCCATCAATTTTTACAATAAACTTCCCTTCTTTATCTCTTATAATTTGGAATTCTATATTTTTATCTATAGATTCTCTGTATTCTTTGATCCATCGGTGTAAAAGTGTTTCTATTTTATCCTTGTTATAAAGTTCAATGAATATAACGTTTGCTATACATTTAATTTAATTTAATTGGTGTTTATAATTTATTTCAATTTTCCCATCTATAAAAATCCTTTCTTAATGAATGTTACCAATGCAAATATAATTACTAGTGAAAACAATATTATTGCATTAAGTATGTAGTAATATTTTAATTCCTTTTCCACCATTTCAACAGCCATAATTTCATTTGATGGAAAAATAATCATGAAAATTGGCAAAGTAATTAAGTATACTACAAAAATAATTCCCATTCTTTCTAATTTTTCTTTTCCTTCCAGAAAATAAAATGGATTAAAACCTAACAAAATCAAGATTGTTACTAATAAAAAGAAAAACATTACAATTATTGCATTTCTCCCTACAATAAGATTAAAAGTATCATAGATGCTTTCATCTTTTCTAGTGAAATAGTTAGCAAAACCCAAGATCAATTTAATACAAAATTGTTTCATTATTAAAATTTTGAAAATGGCCAATCAGAAATACCTGTAATATCTACAAAAACTTTCGCACCAAGTACATAAGGATTTTGACTAAATTAGATCCAACTCTACTTCATCTGAGAGAAATCCATTTGATAAATTGCATCCTTGTAAAGTTGAGAATATTCATCTTTAGTGGTATACTACTTTTAGTACATACTAAGATAAGGTTAAAATTATCTTACCATTGGTCTGTTTTTGGGTCTTGAATTCTGGTAGCTTTATATTAAAGCTATAAAATTAAACCATCTTTATGAAGTGATAATAGCATTGATAAAAAAACAATACTAAATAATAAAATAGCATTAAGTCTATAATAATATTTCAATTGCGACTCATCTAAAGTTACCTTCTTTATTTCACTGGTAGGAAATATTAAAATAAAAAGGGGCAACACAATTAAATAACATA
Organism: Saprospiraceae bacterium; assembly: GCA_016717105.1. Classification (GTDB taxonomy): domain Bacteria; phylum Bacteroidota; class Bacteroidia; order Chitinophagales; family Saprospiraceae; genus OLB9. Next base: position 81,025 of record JADKGF010000011.1, read on the forward strand.
AAAATAAAATGACTAATCTTTCCAATTTTTCTAATCCTTCTAGAAAATAAAATGGATTGTAATTAAACAAATTTAAAATTGTTGTAACAATAAAAAAAAACATTAGAATTAATGGATTACGGCCCACAATTAGATTAAAAGTATCATACACACTTTCATCTTTTCTAGTGAAATAATTAGCAAAACCCAAGATCAATTTGATACAAAATTGTTTCATTATTAAAATTTTGAAAATGTCCAATCAGAAATACCTGTAATATCTACAAAAACTTTCGCACCAAGTACATAAGGATTTTTTATTGCAATAAAACCTGCTGTTTCATAAATCACTTTTCCTAATCCTCCCCAAGATGGTTTATCATATAGATCAAAGGCAGCATCAACAACTGAAACGACTCCAAGTAAATTACCACCTTTACTAGCTATCTTTGAAACTTTTCCCCAATTTACGGGAAGTTCTCCAGCCTTAAGAGTTCCATCAGTACCCTTTTCAGCTACATTTTCAACAACATCTGCCAATGCTCCTCCTACTTTTGCAGTCTCGGATAAAACTTTTTGTTTAGGACCTTTAGGATCACCGCCACCATCTGATGATGCCTCTGCTTCGGCTACTACATCTTCTGTTCCATTCCCTTCATGCTGCAAATGATTGAAGGCAGCGACGATGATACCTTGCCTGAAGCCATCATAAAAGTTGCCACCTTGCATCTCTGCGATAAGACCACCCTTATTTTAATTCTTATTCCAACAAGATATACATAATGTGCAGCCAATTAAGCTAAGTTTCTCTAAGAGAATTCGTCCAAACCCTAGATTACATTGATCAGCATATTCATAATATAGCCAACCCTCAATTTTATCATTTATTTGTTCAATTTCGTTTAAAAGGGAAAAATTTGTTATTACGTTTTCTATCACGTTCATATAATCAGTTTCCTTATCATTAAAAGTGTATGCCCACCCATATATGTCATTTGGAACAATTTTTAAACTCTCAGAAATTTTAGTATAATTCTGTGGTAAAACATGTATTCTTAAACAATATTTCATATTATCTTTCTTATATTATAAACCAAAAAAATCTACTGAATTCAATCCTGTGTTATAAATTTTATTTGAAAATGTTGATCCAGTACCTTTTAAAATAATTGTACCATTTTGAACAAATACATCAGGGTTTTTTCCAACAATTTTAACAAATGATGTTCGACCAGCCGCACTAAGAATTCCTGGTTTTATTGTTCTGTGAAAAATTTCAGCATTCACTTCTCCTACACCTTTAATAAAGATATTTTTACCATTTCTCCAGCAAACTTCGCAAATCCCAACACTGCCAGATCATCTGCCGCTTGTAATGGTGTCTTCCAAGCTCCCAATAACCATTCTAATGGACTATCAGTAGGAGAGATCTGTCCAGTACCGGTGACTTTAAATTTCCAAACTTCCCATCCATCACCATTGAATACTTGTGCTACTCCACACTCGTCTATACATACATCGCCTACTTTGGGTGGATCACCGCCACCATCTGATGATGCCTCTGCTTCGGCTACTACATCTTCTGCTCCATTCCCTTCATGCTGCAAATGATTGAAAGCAGCGACGATGACACTTTGCCGTAAGCCATAACCGCTTTCCCTTTGTGTTGCAAATGATTCAAAGAAGAGCCTAAATACAGCAGTGCTACTTTAAATTTTTATTCTTATTTTGATTCTTTAGGTTTAGTATTTTTTTTGCTACTTCCGAGACCATAATATTATGATATTCATTGCATTTATCATATCCAACTTCCAAAGAATATATTAAAATACTTTCTAAACAAATTACCAAATCCTCTTCGTTTTCAAGATGCTTAATTATTTGTGGTATATAGCTACGATATTCGTCCAGTGAAATTTCTTTTCCTACATCTAGTGGATCCCATTCTGCCAAAATATCATTTATATCTTTTACTAAACTTTTCATATATTATTTTTAAAAAGGATTAATATATCTTCATTACAGGTTATGATAATTCAATAATTTTTTGTTGAATCTCTTCAAAAGTTATTTTATATAAGTTCATTAAATTTATAGCTTCCAAAAAGGAGCCAAGAGAACTCATAACCCAAATATTATTTTCTGTTCCATACCCCGGGTTTCGTAAAACATAATCATTTATTAATTCATAATTAATTTTATTCGTACCCAATATTCTCTTAACTTCTTCAAAATAATCATTAGTATCTTCCATTTCGTATTGTGGATATTCTCTAACGGCATTTATTATTAATTCTATGATAGGGTAGTAATTACTGCCTTCTAAACATTCTATTCTTTCTTCTAAACTATAAATATTCATAATATTTCATTTAAGTCCATTGAATGCTTTAGATGCCCATTTTCCAGTTAAGATAAATGGATTAGCATATTGTCCTGTTGTTGAATTATAGAAATAATGAACTTCAACTTTTGAACCATTTAAATATCCTGCTTCATAAACTTTCTGCCAAACTCCTTTTGATGCAGCATTTAGATTTGAACCGTATTTTACATCTAAATATGCACCTCTTGCAACGCTAACTGACTTATATCCATCTCCAAACTTTTCAGTTAATGAACTAAACAGTTTAATTTCAGAACTCACATTTTTAGTAGCACTCACCCCAAACTTAACCAACCTCAGACTTCCTCCCAATAACCATTCTAATGGACTATCTGTAGGAGTAATCTGTCCAGTACCAGTGACTTTAAACTTCCATACTTCCCATCCATCACCATTGAATACTTGTGCTACTCCACACTCGTCTATACATACATCGCCTACTTTGGGTGGATCACCTCCACCATCTGATGATGCTTCTGCTTCGGCTACTACATCTTCTGCTCCATTCCCTTCATGCTGCAAATGATTGAATGCAGCGACGATGATACCTTGCCTAAAGCCATCATAAAAGTTGCCACCTTGCATCTCTGCGATGAGACCACTCGTCACGCCACCTGACAATATCCTAGGCAATGTACCTTCTGTCAGACTCATGGTTATAGAGGTAGCGACAGACCCGATCGCCGTCGAGGCAAATCCATGTATAAACTTGCCACCTTGTGCCATCGCCATCACACCACCTACTACGCCATGCGCCACTGCCTGCACACCAGCCTTGAGAAAACTACTGCTGATCGCTGCCGTGGCTGACCCTATACCACTCGCAAAGCCAAATGATACGACCGAGATCATCAATGTCTGTGCTGCACCTTCGAAGAATGGCTTTCCACTCATCAGGTTATTCATACCGTTGGATAGCAGCCCTGTACCTACGACAAAGAGCAAAGGTACTATAAAGTTTCCATCTGGATCGGTATATTTCATAGGATTATTATATCCATAGCTGTATCTATTATAGTTTTGACTATAACCACCATCTTGGATATAATTGTCTGGACTCAGCATCCTTCCTAGCTCAGGATCATACATCCGTCCATTCATATTGATGAGGTGGAACTGTGGCAGATGTTCGTGTCCTGTATAGCCACGATATAGCCAGATAGGATGACCGAGTGGTATATTCTCGTCTATATATGTCCATGTACTGTAATCTCTCCGCCTGCCCCATGGATCGAAGGTTTGCACTACTTCGTCAGTACCTGCGGCATTGGTCACCTTGATGATAGAGCCTAGATGATCGGTATATACATAGTGTGGCGTGTGGGTGCTGCCTTGTGTATCTATGATGACCTTGAGCTGACCATCGATGGCGATATAGTGTATGATGGCTGTCCCTTGGTCGCTGATCACTTTTTCGTAGTCACCAAGATAGTATTTGGTTTCTTTTACGACATTATTGTATTTGAGTACCGACTTGATCCTATTGCCATCATAGCCATAGGTGTAGATGAGGGTATAAGCTCCTTCGCGGATGGTATCAGGCTGCAAGAAGCTATTGTATGTGATGTATTGCTGGGCATCTTTGATAAGCCCATGTGGATTGGTGATTTCTGTGGTTGCATATATTCTGACAGGATCATACGTATAGCTACCTACGTCTGTTTTCTTCAGGATGTTGCCATTGTCTGCATAGTGTACAGTATCATGGCGTATGCTCATATCTGATGATTGGGTCGTCCATCGGACCAGGCGATCGAGGTTGTCATAAGCCATCGTATCTTTATTGCCATACTGATCCCACCTTTTTTTGAGATTGCCATTCTTATAATCCCAAAGCATATTGTACTCATAGCTACCATCGGTGGTAGCATATTTCACAGGGATGCCGTGGAAGTAGTCATAGACACTTTGTTTGCCATTGCCTAGGGTATATTTGGTCACTTGGCCTCTACCATTGACCTCATCAATAGTTACGTAGGTGGTAGAGCCAGAGTAGATGCGCTTGACATAAGAATAGCTGTAGTATTCGTAATGTAGCGTGAGCCCTGATGGAAAGATACGAGATGAGATCCGATCCATCGCATCGTATTGTGTGGTAGTAGTGTAGCTCTGTCCGTCTATGGTGATCTTATCTGATACGAGCCTGCCTACGGCATCATAATCCATCTCATGGATATCGCCTGCATGGCCAGTCACTTTTTTTACCTTAAAAGCCTTGCCTACCACACCAGCAGGCCAGTATTCATAAGATGTAGTACCCTCGGGTCGGGTCAGTGTCATGAGCCTACTGAGATTATCATAGAGCATTGTCGTTGTTTGGCCTTTGGCATTGATTTCAGATTTCATACGTCCGTAGGCATCATACTCGTACTGTGTAATCCCTGCACTGATGTCGGTTTGTTTTTTCTTGCGGTTGTATTCGTCATATTCTACAGATACCAGTACGGTACTGCCTTGTTTTACTTCACGTAGACCACCATGACTGTAATAGCTTAAATCGAGTACAGTACCATTAGAGTCTGTAGTCTGTATCGTCTTGCCGGCGGCATCTACCTTGGACGAGCTCACTTTACCATCGGGTGCTGTCGTCGTGATGGTCTCATACCCTTGGTCATAGGTATAGGTATATTGTGTATTGCCAAAGGCTGCTACATCGGTCGTAGTAGAGGCGATCCTTTGTGCAGTATAAGCTACACCATAAGTATTGGTCGTGGTCAGGATGGCTTCTCCTGCCTTATAGGGTGCAGTATGTTGATAGGGTTTGCCGATGAGATTGTAGCTACTAGTCTGTGTGATCGTCTCACCATTAAATCCTGTGACTTCTGATCTTTTCATGCGGCCCAGTCTATCATAATACATCGTACTTGTAGGGCGATTGGATGTTAAGATGGTTTCCTTTTTGTCACCTGTTGCACCATCCCAGGTATATATATGGACCGTAGATACGCCAGATGGATGGGCTACGGTAGATATCCTGCCGAAACAATCATACGTGGTAGTCGTCGTCAGACCTGCTTCATCTGTCTCTTGTGTGGGGCGAGGTATGATATTATTGCCATACACCGCATTATATACGATTTCATTATTATGGTTGCGCTTTTGAGTGATGAATCTACCTCTGACATCATAATCTGTGTAAAAAGTCTGGGCTGGCATACCAGTAGCAGCTATTGATGTTTGTTTTATACCACCATGTGGCCAGTAGATATAAGTTGTTGTAGTTTCTTTGGTTTGTGTGGCAAATTCTTTTTCATGGTCACCTGCCCGATGGCATTATAATCCAATACCGACGTACTGGTGTAAGAAGGATTACCATTCCTAGATAGACTTGTGGTGATATTAGTAGGCTTATTGGGTACAGGGCCTCCATAAGTGCCATAAGTGGTAGTGGTAGTTTGTGTTTCTAGTACAGTGCCAGGTGTACCCGTTGATATTTGAGTGCTTACCAGGGTAGGATTGGCATAGGCATCATATTGTTGGAAGTCCTGCTCTGTGACTCTGTTTTCGTGATAGTTGTACAAGGTCATCTTGTCCGCAGTCATCAGATACCTATTGCTGGTACCTACACCGCTTATGATATGTTGGGTATGTGATTTTGTAAAGTCGGCACCCGTGACAAACTCCGTCACCACGCTGTCAGGAAGCATGATCGCATATTGTGTATTGGCGCTGTTATAAGTCAGCGTCCTCAGGTAGGACCATTTATCCTCCATACACTGTTTTGCAAATCCGATCACGCCTTTACCAGTTCTTTGCAGTTTTGCGTTGGCATAGGTCATGCTTTGGACTTTCATATTGAAGTCGCTATAATTATTATGTGCGCCTGAGCCATTTTGCACTTTAAAATCTTTTGCCAGCCATGCAGGCATCTGTACATTGCTGATCAAATTGGTTGCGCTAGATATGGGGCCACGTACATAGAAGTCATCCCCGACGCCGAGCTTTTCTGTCATAAGTTTATAGTCAAAGATGGTAGTATTTAACTCACCATTTTTCACCTTGACTAGTAGATTGTCTTTGTATTTAGGGCTCATACTCAGTTCTAGTGGATCATGGCCTGTGTATAGCTTGATTAAAGTTCTGTTTTTACCATCTATGCCGGGAAAATCACTCCCTGTATAACAATTTACAAAAGGAATATTATAATGTTCTTCATATATTGTATTGGACATATTCAATCCATAACTCAAAAACAAGTCTGTATAAAAACTATGATTCCCTATCTTACCTACCAAGAGTACATCACTTTTGCCATCGCCATTAAAGTCACCTGTACTGACCACATCTCCAAAATATACCCCAAAATCCATTTGCTCAATGGAAGGAATGCGTGGGAAATCAAATCCAACGGTAGTGATTTATTCCAGTACTGTACAAAAGTGCCCAACTATCTGAGTTGGACGATCCTACACGTTTTAAAAAATCTGTTTTGCCATCACCATTGAAATCGCCGGGATAGAGTAAGAATTGCTGATCGAAGATTCTTGTTTGGAGACTAGTACCGCCACCATCATCCCAAAATACTTCATGTAAATGATTGGAACTGTCAAACTCATATACCGCTCCTTGTGCGCCATTGATCATAAATATATCGGATTTGCCATCACTATTAAAGTCTATAACATAAAGTCTTTCTACCTGTGATGTCCATGTATTAAGGGGGGTAAAATTTCCAGCTGTTGCAGTGATGTTCATCCAAGGTAGTAAAGGTTGTGTAACGCTTCGTTGCCCATAGCTGATATATAACTGACTGCCGTTCAAAAAAAGGTAATCGCCCAGTCCATCACCATTAAAATCTCCGCCGAAGGTATTGGAGAGATGGGTATTGTGATATAATATGGAGTCATTCATCAGTGGCAGTTCATATATTTGGTTATAATCAAGTGTAGAAGACAAGTCTCCATTGTGATATACCTTAAATCGGTGCAAATCATAAAATTGGTAAATGGTGTTGCCTTCTGGATCTACACCGAGCACAATCTCTCTATTAATGACACTCATCACAGCCACATCATCCATTTGGTCACCATTACAATCGCTGCTTCCTACTACTGTACTTGTTGTTGGTAGATTTCTAGTAAATAATTGATCTGAAGTCCCATTAAAATAATCGTGGTACATGGGGCTGCTAGAATTGCGCCGTGCTCGCAAGATGTCTGTGATACCATCAGCATTCAGATTGGATGGAAAATAGGAGTCCATTGTATGTATAGGATTTACCGTATGCTGCATCTTATAACCAGTAGGTTCATCACCATATTTAAATTTAGTTGATGTGAGGGTACATACACCACTGCGCTCAGATACTTCATTCAAAAAGCTATTTCCATTCCGCTCTGAATATTTAAGGACATAACTGCGAAAATCTGAATTATCTACGATAACTTTTACCTCGGTAAGCAACAACCATTGATCCAGTCTTACACTACTTATAAATGCGCTGTTTTTATCAGTTCTGACATCATACACAAATTTCACCCCTGCATAATTAGCAATTCCAGCAGCGTCATTTGCAGTAAAATATATCTCATCTATAACTTGCTGATTGATCTGCGCACCTGGAAATGTATGGTTTTGTTTATACTTATAGGTGATATAGTTGCCATCTGGATAGATCATTTTTGAAAGATACCAATCTTTTACATCATTGCCTCCAATTATATGCTGACTGTAATATCCGTTACCATATTCGTATTTAATTCCATCTTTCGTTTCTAAAACAAAATATTGAGGATTGCCCGTTGTACCTCCGAAGGCGGTTATACGACTGAAATTCTCAGCTTCAAAACTATATACACTACCAGGTGCTCCATAGTTTCCTGACTCTATCAGCATACGATTGCCATCTAGAATATATCGATCTGTTTCATTAAAATTTATTGGTGTGGTATTACCATCATAATAATTGGATTGACCGATTCTGGATATCACAGAAATACCTGACAATCCCCAACCATACCCCAAAACAGATGACCTTGCATTACTAGTATAATTTAAGGCCAATTCAGGCACAATCCCACTGGTACCGGCTGGCATCGCGATAGGTATAGAATATCCCGAAGCTCCATTTACCACAGAACTTTGCGCCGTAGTACTTCCCGTCAGAGAATAAGATAAAACTTCCATATTGTCCAATACGGCATCAGTATTCATGGGAGTATATGATACTTGTGCTCTTGTAATACTGACAAATACTATATTTATAATAATCAGTATTTGAATCTTTAAAATCAAAGTCAGGTTATGGCTCATCATTGTCTTTTTTCAATATTATAATACCCTATTTAATACAATTTTCTTCCTTATTGGGGATTGTGGCATCATAGATACCGCCAGTCCCTTGTACGGGAAAATAACATCCTTCTTTCCCAACAAGCACATGCGCATCTTGATCGCATCTCACCAAGCATGCATCTCCTTCGACATCAAATATCTCAAATAAGCCATCGGATTTTTTGAAGGAAAATGTAAAACTATATTTAAATTTGCCTGTATATTCAAACTTTTCATGTTCTTTAGGTATATATGGTCTTTGATAACACTTACCTTTAAAACTCACAGCTTCGGCATTCTCCACATCCAAGCCACCCAATACGAAAAGAACTCTACCCGTATCATCATATATTCTATAATTTGACACAATAAAATCACCATAAATCATTTTATTGCAAATCGGATAGAAAGCATCATTGATGCCATCGCCATTGGGCGTAATGACATTGGGTATATATACTTTATAATCTTCTACCTCATACACTTTGGGCGCTGTACCGCAACATCCGTCATATATAGTGGTGGTGATTACTGTTTCTTCTTGGGATGATTGTGTACATCCGGTGACGCTTATTGTTACACACAATAAGATTATTTGAATGATTGTTTGACTACTAATTCTCATTTTATTGTACTGTTTTTATTGGTTACTCTTTGATTATCTGGCTATTGCCTATCACATCTATAGTTCCGAGATTGTATATAGATGGGCCGACACAACTAGGATCATCCATTTGGACTATAGTCACACTGTCCATCACCAGTTGGCCATAGTTGCGTATAGATGTCCCATAATACCACGGATGGCACTCGGCATATAGTCGCACATTTTTTAGTTTTGTGGTGCCGCTATTGATCTGGAAGCTCCTTACATAACCACCGACATATATTTCGCTTGTAGGTGTTTGCAGGATATTGATAGACTTATTGATATGAATAGGCGTCGATGCCAACATGATTACTTGCCCGGTCAGCAACGGATCGAAGGTGATAGTATCCCCATTTTCTGCGCATTCTATGGCTTTGCGGAGCGAGCCAGCACCACTGTCATTCGTATTTATAACATGGGTACTGCAAGTGGGATCACAGCTTTGATCTCTTACGATACGGCAACCCGCTCCATCATAAGTGTAGCATCTTGTTTGAGCTCCAACATTATACAAACCCAGTAAACAGATTGCCATTATTATTACTATCCCATTCAAAACTTTGTTAACTAACATATTACACTTTTTTTCTGTTTCATAAATAGCGTCATACACCATCCAAATGATGTATCGTGCAAAATAATATTGTATAAACATATCTCGCCGCTATCACAGATGCTAAGCGGCAGATTAGTATATATTCGAGGCAGCTACAGACCGCCTTTATTTTTTACAACAAACAGGTGCGTATGGATGAGGATTCCATGTAGATTTATGCTGGGTCGTTACACAAATCATCTTCACGTCACAAATATAATTAGGGTTTTGCATTTTTCATAAAAACAGCGTATTTATCCTTTGCAATAGTATTGCATAATATGCAAGAGTAAATAAAAATGAGCCGTAAATCCAGCGATATACGACTCAAGAATGACCCTCTAACTATTTATTTATTATGAAAATACTTTCTGATTTCTGTTGTTTTTAATAGTTTAAATGCTATTTCATTGAATATCATACAAATGTAGGATAAAAATTGGAATTGAATTAAGAAATATTTTAATAAAGGCCCAATTGATTTTAGATATTTTGTACGCCTATGCGACATATTACATTTTTTTAAAAGACTTTTAACATTTCCATAATATAAAAAAAACGCACACCATCGTTAAGAGCTATTATATAACTTAAAAAAACATTTAAAAAATGGGTTCAACTTCAGAAACAGGGCACATCAAAAACTTAGCCTACTTCGAGGATCTTATCTCTTACTGCCAGGCGTACGGTACTACCTACAATCCTAGCAATGCCGCACTTACCATCACACAGCTACAAACTGTTTACACTGCCGCACAGACCATGATGAACAATTTCAAAGTCCAAAAAACTGGTTTTGATAATGCCATCAATGCACGCCGTATCGCTTTTGAAGACATCAAGCCTTTGGCTACACGCATTATCAATGCTTTGATTGCCTCCGGTGCACCTAAATTGACCATTGATGATGCCAAAGGTGTCAACAAAAAATTGCAAGGGTCAACCAGTAATAAAACCGCCACCGAAATGACCACTACAGAGGGTACCGAATCTCCCAAAGGCATTTCTACATCACAACAGTCCTACGATCGTCTTAAAGATCATTTTGCCAATTTAATACAAATTCTTTCGCAAACCGCACAGTACAATCCCAATGAAAATGAATTGAAGATTCCACAACTTCAGGCAAGGTTGGGTGCCCTAGAAGCAGCAAAAACCAGTTGGATTGCAGCACATACCACATTTAGTAACGCCATTGCCGAACGCGATGCCTTGCTCTATCATCCAGAGACAGGCCTGAAGGTCATAGCCCAAAATGTGAAGGTATATATTAAAAGTATATTTGGTAGTCAAAGCCCACAGTACAAACAAGTGAGCGGTTTAAAATTTACCAATAAAAAGTAAATTGCTTTTTAGCATAATATGAAGGTCCGTGATAGCACAAGAAATGCATATAATTGCAAGTTCTTGCCGATATCCGGACCTTTATCATTTATATGAAATTATCTACTCGAAAGATTGCTGCTAATAATCATGAATTTTTGTTTGTAAAAGTATAGTTGGAGCACCCAAAAGTTCAGTTGGTGCACCGTCACTTATAGTTAGAGCATCCGTATTAACAATTAGAGCACCGACATTTATAGTTGGAGCGTCCGCATTAACAAATGAAGCACCCATTAACAAAATAGAGCACCGTCATTTATAGTTGGAGCATCCGCATTAACAAATGAAGCACCGACATTTATAGTTGGAGCATATGTATTAACAATTAGGTCTACTTTTTTAAATTAGGATTTTTCATCAAAAGTCTTAAATAAAATTTTCTTACTTGCTAATCTTTAGATTATGGTTCTGTTCTGTACATTAAATTTAACAAAGTAGAATTAATGTTTGATTTCAAAATGAAAATTGGAAAAAGTACGTTGGTAAAACTTACTTCCAAATCAAAACTTATTTTGTCTAAATTATTAGCCAGTACAACAATGAATTAATAATAGGAGAATAGGGTTTTTCAATTTAAATACCTATTTTGCTAAATTCAGACTTCAAGACAATACGGGTGACAGAAAGCAAATCTTGTTGGGTCATGTGTGTATTAGAATAGTTTGTATTGATGGCAAGTAAGGCTTTGAGAGAAGTTTTAAATTGTGGCAAATCTATATCACTTACCTTGTAAGCAGCCAAAAGATGCATCCATGGAATAGAAACTGCATAATTGGCGCTATCTCTGTATCGACCATCTCTTTCTTTAAGTTTAAACTGCTGATAGATTTTAATGACGCCGTTATAATTGGCATTCAAAAGCATAGATTTGATATATGCTGTAAAAAATAAATGCCATCGATTTTCTAAGATCTCTTTTTAAATGCGGTCAAAAAAACAAAAGCATGATTTTCTGCTTGTACAGATTTGCCGGTATCTATTAGTGCAAATATGAAGTATGCTGTATGGCCGATTCTATTATGAAAATTGAGAGACTCCTTGGCTATGGGATGTGAATCTTTCAATACTTGTAAAGCATTTTCTGGTCTGTGAGCTCTAAGTAGGACGGCGGCTAAATTGTTGATGTAATATAAATAATCGTTATTTTTTTCTTTAATAGATAAATACCCATAATATGCTGCTTTTTCAAAATCTCTCTTAGCTGCATAAAGGAGTAAGTTTTGACTATAGAAATTTACAATAATACGTTTGGAATACATTTTGCCCGATGCCACCAAAGATTCGAAACGCACGAACATATTGGCAATGTTTTCATACTGACGTCTATTATGAGCAATAAAAATGATCCTTACCCAAGCTAATAGCCTATTATATCCATCTAGTTTATCATTATTGAATAGTGAAGAGAGCCATAAAAGTGCCTCTTCCCCAGCAACATTACTTTTTTGACTATAATCTGTAATGATCTCATGTGTAGTTTCGTGCAGTTTGTCATTGACCAATCTAGAAAATTCATAATCGGTTCTGAATTTTTGCAGAAACTGATGAACGAGATGGTAGTCTTTGTATCTAAGTCTGATTTGTAAATAATGCCTATAATATCTGCTGATTTCGTATATTTTTAGGAAATTGAAATCTGAGGGGATTTGTCTTATGTAACAACTTGAGAAATGCTCTGTCTTCCTTTGCAGACAGATGATCCGTGAGTATTTCTTTTTCCCAATTTAGAAGCTTTTCAAGGTTGACATCTACATCCAGTTCTCTTAGTACATCAACACACCAAGCTTTGACATAGCTATATTTCCTTTTGTCTATACTCGAATCAAAGATAATCTTGTGTTCTGGATTTTTTGCTTGGGTTACAATATTTTCCAAGATTTGCTGCTTGCTGGGATCTTCAAAATGCTGGAAATATATTAAGAAATCAGCTTCTAATGGTAATATACTAGACGCAAACTCGTTAAATTTTAAAAGTTTTCCTTTCAAGATGTTGATTTTTTACAAACTTATTCCACCATCAACGCTTATCGTAGCCCCATTGATATAATCAGCTTCATCAGAAGCTAAAAATGCATTCACATTTGCAATATCTTCGGCATTACCTAATTTTTGGAGCGGTACTTTGGCTTTCATTTTGTCCAAGGCTTCTTCAGGCATTGCGTCCAAAATTTCTGTTCTAATGAAACCAGGAGCTACTGCATTGACATTGATGCCTTTTCTGCCCAACTCTTTTGCCCAAGTTTTAGTCATAGCAATTACACCAGCTTTTGCTGCTGCATAATTGGTTTGACCAAAGTTTCCAAAAAGTCCAACAACAGATGAAATGCTGATGATACGACCGTAACCTTTATCTACCATATAAGGCGATACCGCTTTGGTGCAATTGAATACGCCTGTCAGATTTACATCGATCACTTGTTGCCAATGGTCGTTGGTCATCTTAAGCAATGTTGCATCTCTAGTAATTCCAGCGTTATTTACTAGTATGTCTATTTTTCCAAATTGGCCAATAATATTGGTAGCTGCTTGGTTTACTTCATCATAGTTCGCAGTATTCAGTCTAAAAAAATAAGTTGTATATCCCGTTGTTTTCAATTCATTTACTAATGCTTCTCCTCTCTCTTGGTTAATATCCCAATTGATGACCGTAGCTCCTAAAGAAGCAAACTTGATTAATGTGGCTTTACCTAAGCCTGATGATCCACCTGTGACTATAGCTATTCTACCATCTAATGTTCTCATGATACGCTAATTTTATTACAATAATAATTAAAAAACAATACAAAAGTACTTATGTCTAGCATAACTATGGAATATTATTAAAATAAATTCGCACTATATGAATAATTATCATAGGCTAATATAATTAAATAAGATATTGTATAATAATGGTTTATAAATTAATTATGTATAATAGTCATACCATATATATTGTTATATTATAAATGAAAGTATCAATATATGCTGGATATTAGCATCAAATTTCAATAAAATGGTCAAAATATGAGTTTTGCAGGCGCTACTGGCATATTGCTGATTTTATACAGTCTCACTACCATTTTTTTGGTATATCGAGGTGCGAAATCAACTAAAGACATCAAGGACTTCGCACTGGGTAAGGGATTCTCCCCATGGGTAGTAGGATTATCTTTGGCCGCAAGTATTACAAGTGCTGCCACTTTCATCATTAATCCTGGTTTTGTAGCCGTATATGGATGGAGTGCTTTTGTAGCTATGTCCGTTGTCTTGCCCCTGGGTTTATTTATTTCATTGATTATATTGAGCAAAAGTTTTAGAAAATATGGCACCAGTGTGAAAGCGCTGACTATTGCACAGTGGATCGGAAATAGGTATAATAGTCGCAGTTTTACTTATATGATGGCTGTCGTATCTTTGCTTCTTATCACATTCATTGTCCTTATTTGTGTAGGTTTGACAAAAGTAATTGCCAGTGCTTTGCAAGTCGGTGAGCTTCCAGTTTTGATTGTTTTAGTTGTTTTTGTATTTGGTTATACGATGTTTGGAGGAGCAAATTCTATGGTGTACACCAATACAATTCAGGCAGTATTGATGGCTATAGTAGCAATCATTTTATTGACATCAGGCTTGGAGAATTTTACCGATGGCATTGAAGGATTTTGGTCAAAATTAGATGGTATAGATCCCTTGCTTACTCAAACCTTCAATCCTAAGAGCCCTTTATTCAGAGATTGGTTTGAAGTAGTTTTTTGCAATTTTGTGGTGGGCATAGCCATCGTATGCCAGCCGCATATCATCACAAAATCGCTCATGTTGAAGAGCGAACAAGATATCAATCGTTATTTATTTATTGCTATCGCAGTAGAAATTTTATTTTTTGCAGTACTATTTGTCGGGTTTTATGCAAGATTACAATTTCCTGATCTGATGGTAGATCAAAAAGCTATGAAACTCGATGGCATACTTTCCACTTATGTGGTTAAAAACTTTTCCATCGGTGTCGGAATATTGGTCGTTTTAGGCCTGATAAGCGCAGGCTTATCTACCTTAGAGGGTATTATACAATCGCTATCCACGACCATTTCAAATGATATCATTGCGCCTATGCTCCGCTGGAATCCGGGTGATAAATCAGTTGCCATTACCAACAAAATTGTGATCGTAATTCTAGGTGTCATCTCTATTGCTTTTAGTTATCAACAATTGCTATATCCTAATTTGAGTGTCGGCATTATAGCGCAAAATGGTGTCTATGCCTACTTTTCGGCTGCTTTTGTACCTGTTTTATTTGGCGTTTTCCTCAAAGAACCGTCTAAAATTGCTGCATTTTCAGCAGCAATCGTGTCCATTATAGTTCATTTTTCAGTATATTATGGTGGATTGACATCTTACACTAGTGGTGATGTCAGAAATCCTGCTGTAGCAGCAGCCATTGCCATCATTGCGGCATTGATAACGGGATTGGCCTTTCAATTTTCTTTCAAACAAACCAAAACATCGTTATAAATTATGGCAAGTTCAGAATTCAAAAGAAATGCGGCCATCATAGGTTCCGGCTCGTATGTACCTGAACAGATTGTACCCAACACTTATTTTAATGCCTTGTTAGGAGAGGATGTCGATACATGGCTCAGAGAAAATGTCCAAATCTATGAACGTCGATGGTGTTCTAAAGATCAAAGCACAGCAGACCTGATAGAGCAAGCTTGTGTGTCTGCTTTGGAATCTGCCAATATTGGTGCAGAAGATATTGATTTGCTGATAGTAGCTACTGACACACCTGAATTTGTGTCACCATCAACTGCATCCGTGATTCAAGACAGATTGCAAATGAAAAATGCGGGAACTTTTGATGTGAATACTGCATGTGCTGGTTTTGTAACCGCATTGGACATCGGAGCCAAATTTATACAAGCGGATCAAAATTATAACCTTGTAATGGTGGTAGGAGCCTATGCTATGAGTAAGTATCTCAACTTACAAGATAAGAAAACAGTTACTTTGTTTGCTGATGGCGCTGCAGCGGTAGTACTTCGAGCTACAGTCGAAGATA
Organism: Saprospiraceae bacterium; assembly: GCA_016717105.1. Classification (GTDB taxonomy): domain Bacteria; phylum Bacteroidota; class Bacteroidia; order Chitinophagales; family Saprospiraceae; genus OLB9. The sequence continues at coordinate 97,322 of JADKGF010000011.1, forward strand.
AAGGCTTAATGCAGAGCAAGTTGCTGACAAAAGGAGAATATAATAGCTGGATGGGGATTTATGGAGGCGCAACTCATATGCCTCTATCCGCCGTAGTACTAGAAAATAAGGAGCATCTGTTAAAATTCGTAAAGAAGATCCCAACCCACATCAACCCTGAAATATGGAGTGAAATGATCAAAAATCTGTGTGCAAAATCAAACATCTTGCCTTCAGATATTGACCATTTTTTCCTTACCCAGATCAATATTAATTCTATTTTTGCCACAATGGATGTCTTGGGTGTTGATCGGGAAAAAGCAGCCACTATCATGCATAAATTTGGATATACAGGATCAGCGGCAATACCTATGGCTTTTTGATATCTGGAACAAAGAAAATCGTATAAAATCGGGTGACATAGTTTGTTTTGTTGGTTCAGGTGGTGGATTAGCGTTTGGAGCAGCCTTGTTTAAAATGTAATAAGCAGAAGATGAGAGTTTGGCAACATGATTGGTTAACACGATGGGCTTTGTACAGTCCACAAAAACTTGCACTTAAAGAGCATGAGACAGGTGATGATATTACCTATGGTCAGCTCAATGCATATTCTAACAATATCGTCGCCAACCTCCATCAATATTACCATGTTAGGCCTTTGGATAGAGTAGTGGTTTTGGCTGAATTTTGCATCCCTCTTGTGGCGCTATTTTCTGCTGCACAAAAAATGGGGTTTGCCTTGGTACCTATCAACTATAGACTGTCAAAACCCGAAATACTCGAAATATTGCATGACGCAAATCCTGTGCTCATATTAGTTGAAAAGAAATTCCAACATCTTGTTGACGCAGAATACACGCACAAAACTAAGGATTTCGCGATGTTAAACTCTTTTTCCAATTTGAATTTAACTTTGGATTTTCAGGTAAACGAAGATGATCCTATCTTTATCATTTATACCTCTGGCACCACAGGTAAACCCAAGGGCGTAAAATACACGCACAAAATGGCATTCTGGAATAGTATCAATACGTCCATCTCTTTGAAATTGACATCAGAAAGTAAAACCATCAATGTCATGCCTCCTTTTCATACCGGTGGATGGAACGTATTGCTTCTGCCTTTTTTACATCACGGTGCCTATACATATTTGTGTAAGAAATTCGAACCAAATGTTGTTTTGGAACAATTAGAACAGCAAAAATGCAATATCTTCATGGGTGTGCCTACGATGTTGGCTATGATGTCTCAGGATCCAAAGTTTGGTGCCATTGATTTGGCTTCATTAGATTATATGATTGTGGGTGGTGAATCCATGCCCATTCCATTGATCGAAACCTATGCAGAAAAAGGCGTGGCCATTAGACAAGGATATGGAATGACAGAAGTCGGACCCAACCTCACTTCTTTACATCAAGACGATGCCATTCGTAAAAAAGGCAGCATAGGAAGACCAAATTTTTATGTCAACTATAGGATTATAAATGAAGATGGAGAAGATTGTAAAGCTAATGAACCAGGAGAATTATGGTTGGCAGGTCCAATGGTAACACCAGGGTACTGGAATAATCCGACAGCTACCAAAGATGCCTACGGTGATGATGGTCAATGGTTTAAAACGGGAGATATAGTCTTGGAAGATGACGATAAGTATATATATATCATTGATAGGTTGAAAAACATGTACATCAGTGGAGGAGAAAATGTATATCCGGCTGAAATTGAACGGGTATTAAGAAAAATGGACGGTATTCATGAGTGTGCAGTAATCGGCGTCCATGATGACAAATGGGGAGAAGTAGGAAAAGGATTTATTGTGACGCATCATTCGATGACTGAAGAAGAAATCAAAGGCTATTGCACAATGAATCTCGCAAAGTTTAAGGTACCAAAGTATTTAGTCTTTGTGGCGGAATTGCCCAAAACTGATAGTGGTAAAATAGATAGAAAAGCACTAAAACTTTTATAAATAATTATTTTTTAATTCATCAAAATCAATTTAAATGAAATCATTAAAAATTTTTGGAATTATGATGCTTTTTGCATCTTTTCTTATCGTAAGCTGTAGTGACGACGAAAAAGCTACTTGCACAGACGGAGTTAAAAATCAGGATGAAACAGCAATCGACTGTGGCGGCGTTTGTACTGCTTGTGCTACTTGTACTGATGGTATTCAAAATGGTACAGAAACAGGTATAGACTGCGGTGGAACCTGTACCGCATGTCTAGTCGGGGCTCAAGGTAAATGGAAATCATATCCTGTGGCTCCAATTTTAGCTAATTTTGCAGATTCTATCATCGCTGTATTCAATACCAATAACACTTACAGCGTGGATCAATGGAGTAAAGGTGCGAAGGTGCAATTAACAGGAACATATGGCCAAACAAAATCTAGCGTTGGTAATATTTATACTATAGTTTTAAACCAATCCACACCTACAGTACTTACCGCTGAAGGAATTTTTGAAGTTGCTTCGGATAATAAAAGTATGAAATATGAAGTAGCACAAACGCAGCCTACGATAGCTGGTGTTACTGCACCGACAGCTGCAGGTGGGTTTGGAAGCACGTCTGGAGGAGCATTCGGTATAATCAATATTCAGAATTACACCAGAGTAAAATAATATTTTTCTGTAAAAGAGAGGAGAGAATACCCATGTAATTTCGCCTCTCTTTTCTCCAAACTTTTTTCACTAAATCATCTACTATCATGACCAAACAATTACTTATTTTATGGCTGTTATTGGGTACATGTATCGCTTACACCCAAGAGTCAGGTAATGAGGGCTTTAGAGGGTTTGATAAAGTAATTCCTACTAAGTCAAATAAGCAGTTACAAGCTTATGTCTATTTTTATCAGCAAAATGTAGCTATGAATGTGGCACCTGAAAATGATTTTTTAAAAGGCCAAATAGTAGGTAGATTGTTCGGTGCTAATACCACGACCACATCAAAGGATTTCAAAGCTTTTTATGCTGAACAAAGAGCCATTCCATTCTTTGTGTACTCTCCAAGTATTTTTGATGGAAAGGCCACTATACGTGCTTCTTTCGAGATCGACTGGACTTGGGGAGATGTAGCTTATGGAGCCGGTGGAAATTCAGGATCTGCCATTTCAGCAGACCAAGTCAATATTCAAACCCAAAATTTGGAAGTGGAGTTTGTTCCAGCAAAAAAATGGACAATAAACCTTGGGCTTCAACGAATGTTTGACACACCACATGATTTGTATAGAACATTCTTTGACAAATTTACAAATACAGGATACAGACTTGCCTTCTTTGGTACAGATGGTGTCGGAGTAAGTGTAAGAAGACAATCCGACAATAAAAAATTGAAACTTGGCTTTTACAAGCTGTATGAAAATAATGTTGAGTTGAATGACGATGTGTCAATGTTTGAGTTAAACCAACAATTTACCGTCTCACCTACGTGGAATGTGGGTGCCTCTGCTTACTATATAAGAGATAATTCTTCCGGGTAAAGGTGGTGTGAGTATTTTAGGCCAGGGATATGGCAGTCTATTGACGAGTTATAATGGGGCCTACAGATTTCCCATTGGTGCCAATCCATACCATTCCGATATTCTATGGTTAGGAACCTATTTTTCAAAAAATGAAGACATGATGATGGGAAGATGGTTTATGTCGGGATTCTTCAACTATAATTTGGGTTCAATCCGCCAAAAGCACCTACAAGTACAAGTTATGAAAAAACGGTATCTATCGGAGGTATAGCTGCCAATCTGCGTGCTGGATATCGATATGGTCAAACCACAGGAGATGCGATAGTTGCCGATATGCTGTTTACCAGTGGTGACAAAAATGGAATGGCAGACAACAAATACAGTGGTGTATTGACATCAAATACATGGGGCAGCCCCGGTGCCATCTTTATTGGTCATGGAGGTTACCTTTTATTTCCACATGGTAATGTCGTCAACAGATTTGTTGCAGCGGTCACCGATATATCTAATATGGGATATGGCGTAGCTGGTGGTACCTTTAATGTATCAAAAGATCTCATTCCCAATAAACTTCATTCAAAGATTGGTGGAGCTGCTGGATTCTCTACAGTTGAGCCTTTAGGTGGTGGTAGATTCATGGGATGGGAAACCAATGCGAAACTGGGATATGATTTTGGTGCATTCTTAACAGTAGAGGCGCATGGAGCGTATATGGGGTTGGGCGATTTTTATGACAGTACACTGACTAACGGCAACGTTGCACAACGACCTATCAATCCGTGGTTGGCATTTGTGTGTGTTAAATGGTTGGTATTTTAATGAAAACATATTAATAATAATTTATATGAGAAAGTTTTTAATATTTGTGTGCATTATTTGGGTCAACCAATTTTTGCATGCTCAAGAGAATACCTTCACCATGAGAGACGTAGATTATGGCACTCCAGCTAAATATCTAAAATTGCAAAATGATATAGAGATAGCCTATACTGACGAAGGCAATGGCCCTGAAACAATTTTGTTCATTCATGGCCTTGCATCCTATATTCCATCATGGAAAAATAATATTTCTGCACTTCAAGCAGATTACAGATGTATCGCTATCGATCTGCCTGGCTTTGGCAAATCATCCAAGGGAAATTACAATGTATCTATGGATTTTTATGCCGATGTCATTCATGAATTTTGCCAAAAAATGCAAATCCAAATGATCAATATAGCAGGTCATTCTATGGGAGGCCAAATCGCTATTGCCACATCATTGAAATATCCCATCTTAGTCAGTAAGCTCATACTCATTGCGCCTGCCGGATTTGAAACTTTCAATAAAGGTGAGAAACAATGGTTTAAGGATGTCATGACTGTCGATGGTGTCATGTTGACTACAGCAGAACAAATTAGGACCAATTACGCATTTAACTTTTACAATTTCCCTAAGGAAGCTTACTTTATGATAGAGGATAGGCTTAAAATCCGCAAGGCAGCTGACTTTGAAGCTTATTGTTATCATGTGACTCAAGGTGTTTATGCTATGGTCAATAGCCCTGTGTTTGATTTTTTACCACAAGTAAAACAACCCACTTTGTGTATTTTCGGGGCTAATGATAATCTCATACCAAACAGATATTTGAATGGTGGACCTACATCAAAATATGCCAAAGCCGGAGCACAAAGAATGCCTAATTGCACTTTGCATATGGTGGAAAAAGCAGGCCATTTTGTAATGTTCGAAAAAGCAAATGAAGTCAATAGTCTCATAAGAAAATACTTGAAGTAGGATTTGATTTTTAATTTTTCAATAACTTAAATAAGTATGCGTCTTTTGCAGTATTTAATTGCAAAATATATACACCTTTTACTAAGTCTTGAACGGATATTCGATCATTAATATCTACAATGGATCTTACGAGTCTTCCATTAATATCAAATATTTTTATTTCATTAATTTTTTGATTGGATCGTATATTTAGATAGTCTGTTGATGGGTTGGGATAAAGGTAGAAGCCATCTTTTTCGTCATCAGTGCCTGATGTATTTTCTACTTTGTATGTTTCTGTGAATGCACAGTTTTTATTATCCGTAATGGTTACCGAATATGTACCCGCTTTTAGATTATAAATGCAGTCATTGGACGAACCATTATTCCATATAAATTTATAAGGCAAAAATCCACCTGTAGGGAAGACACAAATTTCACCATTCACACCATTGTTTTTTTCATTTTGGATGATTGGATTTGTGGTTATATCTGATTCCGAACTTATAATGACTGGTAATACATCAAGCACACAATTATTGGCATCTATGACCGTAGCACGATAAGATCCATTGATGAGTCTGTCTATTTGGCTTCCTGCATACAATCCGCCATTCCAACTTATGCCTTTCGGTTCTACTGCTCCATCGACTTTGATAGTAATAGCACCTGTGGTATCCGTCTGGCAAAGATTATTTTTAATTTCGGTTATTGTATAAGTATAAGGATCCTTTTCTTTGATAAGGACACCATTGCTAAATCCAGTACAACCATCTGCATCGGTCACTGACAACTTATATAACCCTGCGCCAAGATGTGTCAACGTATCTGTACGTCTAGATGAAAAATATTGTTCACCTTGGCTCCAATTGTAGTCAAAATCAGCTTTGCCGCCTAGGATTTTACTTGAGATTATAGCATTGGTATCTTTGTAGCACGTATTATCTTTGAGCAATTCGATGGATACATCTATAGGAAGATTGATGTATTCTAGTTTGATATTGGGAATACCAGTCTTACACCCTAGTTTATCATAGGCTGTTACATTATAATTGCCCGGCAGGAGATTGTCAAAACTACTTACAGACAAATCACTGTGATTCCACACATAGTTATAATCGCCATTGCCGCCCGTAGCAGTGAGCGAGATAAGCCCATTTTGACCTAAAATACAAGATGATTTGCGAATGCTGTCGATGCTGAGTACAAATTGCGCAGGTTGCTGTATCCTTATTTTTTCAGTGGTATTTTTACAACCGTTAGCATCAGTCACCGTGAGCATATAATCACCAGCAGTCAATCCGAAAATATCATCCGTCCTTTCTGCAAAAGAATTCCAAAGGAAAGTATAAGGAGCTGTACCACCACTTACATCTGTTTTTATAGATCCATTATTTTCTCCAAAGCATCTAACTGCCTCGGTGCTGACTATTTTGATGTTGATCATTTCAGGTTCGGTGATTTTTGTTTCAAATTCGGTATTGCATCCAGCAGCATCGGAAACTGTGACTTTATAGATTCCAGCCGGCAGATTTGAAATTTGGTCTGTGGTATCTCCTGTGCTCCATTTATAATTATAAGGTGGCAGTCCATTTACTGTAATCAAGCTGATTTGACCTGTCTGAAGGCCATTGCATAATGGATGTTTTATCGTTGCAATACCCGTGATTACGCTTGGTTTTGATGTCAAAGCGATATTATTGAGAGTCGCAAAACAATTGTTGATATCTGTTACAGTCACATGGTACATGCCTTCGGGTACATTGGTCAGATTTTTTGTAATAGCACCATTTGACCACAAGTATTGGTAAGGCCCATTTTCATTATTGTGTTCAATAGCTATGACACCGTCTGATCTTCCTTTGCAAGAAGGTTTGGTCAGTTCAGTAATAATTACCTTTAGGTTTGTCAAAATATTTACTTGAAAATATGTTGTTTTGACCTTGCATCCACCAAAATCAGTAATTTTAGCATAATAAATGCCATCAGGAAGCTGTGAGATCGTAGATCCTGTAAGACCATTGTTCCATAATACGGTGTAAGGGCTAGTACCGCCACTTATTTGCAAACTGATTTCGCCATCATGTGATCCATTGCAGGTCGAGTGTTTGATGTTGGCTTGTACGAGTATTGGATTGAAATCCGGACTGTCATCTTCATTACCATTACAATTTTCATCTATAGCATTGCATTGTATCTCTATTGCAGATGGATGGATTGCGGCATTAGTGTCATCACAATCACCTTTGACCCGTGCGTATCCTACAGGAGGAATACCTGAGCAAATCTCAATTTTATTGCCTTCCATTCCATAACCATCTCCATCCACATCTGCATAATATATGTCAGGGCCTGATTTAGGTTTGGATTTATAAAATTCTATTTGATCTATCGCAATATCACCCAATGGTCCATCGCCACTGACTCCTTTGAATCGAAAAATACCACTATTATTTGCATACTCTGCTAAAGAAAGGGTAACTCGCTTCCACATAGATCCTGATCTCCCTTCTGCCTCAAAAAAAGTTCAGCCCATGTAATTCCATTATCTATAGATATCTCTAATGTAAGGAATTTACAATCAATACCATACATATTGTAATAAAATGACATATCACAACCAGATGTGTTGCTTCCTATATCCATACAGGATGACTCAAGAATGACGGCGTTTTCTTTTCCGCAAAGTTGCGGATTGTTTTCTATATATATATAATTCCCATTATTGTTTATATCGCCATCTGGGCCTGTATTTTCAGTATCAGTTTTGCCTGTCCATAAAATCCAGTCTTGTCCATCATCAGCTTTTACGTTTTGCCAAATCGAATTATTTAATTCACAAGCGGCAGCGCATCCTTCTTTACAAGTCTGCAGTTCGTCAAATGATTCGGATTCAGTTATGGTTTCGCAGCTCGTCTGTGCTTTGATCGTACAACTTTCGAGTGATAATGATGTCGAAGAGCAGATACTAGATATTGAAATTTCATATTCAGTATTGGGCAAAAGATTATTAAAAACAAACTTTTCTTCTTCACATACGACAGATTTTTCCACTATTTTACCATTCTCAATGATCAAGATTCTAACATTTTTGCATGGTGGTTTGTAATCCCAAGTGACGGTAATACTATTTATATCAGTATTGGAAACCGTAAAATTTTGTGGCACTACACAAAGTTCATTACTAAAATTCAGGTTCAGATATTTCAATACACCAGCATCTTGTACTGCTCGATCATAAACTATAAGTTTCCAATATCCTTTTGATAAAGTGTCGGGTCGCCATGTTTCCAAATTTCCATCAGGTTTGTAATGGTCAATAAATGGTGGCTTATCATCTTTTAGATACTTACATGCATCCGGTGAGAAAGTTGTAAATCGGTTACAAGACGAATCGCTTACATCGCCGAAATTATTACTTGCAATTCCATTATGACCCGAAAGTAGTAATTGTTGTCCTTGTGGACTTTCCAAAGTAATTTTAAGATCAGCTGGCCAGCTATGGTCTATAATCAGGTCCACAGATTTTAAGAATACGTTTTTGCCCAAGATACCTGTTTGAGGTACATCAAGAAGGAGGATTTCGGTTCCATTATCTTTGAGTGGAACATTGATTTGACAAGCTGTTGGAATTTCCAGAACGGTAGTAAAAGGTATGGCCGCATTCCATTCACTAGATTTGGTTGCTGAACAAACCGCTCTAATGAAAATTTCATAAGCAGTTGATGGCGTGAGATTTGTAAATGTATATTTTTTTTCACTTATGTTCTTAAAATTGGCAATTCCAGTTCGAACTTCACCTTTTTTTATCAGTTCGATTTCCCAACCTAATGGTGCTGTATTGATGTCCGACCAAGAAACATCAATGCTTGTCGTTTTCCTATTTTCAAATTTTATATTGAATGGTTTTTGGCAATTTTGGCTATAGCCAATGAAGACAAGACAAGTCATCATGAGCGAAATCCACCACTTGATATTGAAATTACAAATCAATTTTTTGTATTTTAAAAATCAAAAATAACAACTTTAAACTAATTGATGGTAAATAACATCTTTTAAACATAAAAAAAACCAAATTAGCGAGTTAGATATTATAATAATAAGCAGATTTTGATTAATTTTGCACCTTATTTTTGAATTTCAAATTAAAAATATATAAATGTCTAATGATCAAAGAATTATCCCGATAAACATCGAGGACGAAATGAAATCATCCTACATTGACTATTCTATGTCGGTGATTGTGGCGAGGGCACTTCCGGATGTAAGGGATGGACTTAAACCAGTACACCGCAGGGTGCTTTTTGGTATGTCTGACCTTGGATTAGCATATGGCAGGTCGCACAAAAAATCAGCGAGAATAGTTGGTGAGGTATTAGGTAAGTATCACCCGCATGGTGACAGTTCTGTGTATGATGCCATGGTTAGGATGGCTCAGGATTGGTCATTGCGGTATCCGCTTGTGGACGGACAGGGCAATTTTGGTTCGATGGACGGCGATAGTCCAGCAGCGATGCGTTATACAGAAGCCCGATTGGCACGTATTAGTGATGAAATGTTGGCAGATATCAACAAAAATACGGTTGATTTTAAGCTGAATTTTGATGATTCGCTTGAGGAGCCAACAGTTTTACCAGCAAGGATTCCTAACTTACTTATAAATGGTGCATCAGGTATTGCCGTAGGTATGGCGACCAATATGTTGCCACACAACTTGTCAGAAGTAATCGCAGGCATCAAGGCTACCGTCGATAATCCTGATATCACCATCGATGAGTTGATAGAGTATGTCAAAGCGCCTGATTTTCCTACAGGTGGTACAATTTATGGCTACGCAGGTGTAAAAGAAGCCTTACACACAGGTAGAGGCAAAGTCATAGTTAGAGGTAAGGCCAATATAGAATCTGGACCCGGTGGAAAGGAAACCATCATCATTACTGAGATTCCATATCAAGTAAATAAGGCTGGACTTGTAGCTAAAATTGCCGAGTTAGTTAACGACGATAAAATCGATGGCATTTCAGACCTTCGTGACGAATCAGATAGAAATGGTCTTCGTATCGTAGTAGAAGTGAAGCGTGATGCTATGGCAAGTGTCGTGTTGAGTAAATTGTATAAATTTACACCACTACAGACTTCTTATGGTGTCAATAATATCGCACTTGTCAATGGCAGGCCGAAAGTTTTGAATCTAAAAGACTTAATTACAGAGTTTATTAAGTTCAGAATTGAAGTCATTATCAGAAGAACACAATACGATTTGGAAAAAGCACTCGAAAGAGCGCATATCCTAGAAGGTATTCTGATCGCTTTGGACAATATAGATGAAGTCATCCGCATTATACGGCAGTCGAAAACTGTAGATGAAGCCAAAGATGGATTGATGACATCATTTGCGCTAAGCGAAATCCAAGCAAAAGCAATCCTCGAAATGAGATTGCAACGTTTGGTAAGTCTCGAAATAGATAAGGTAAGAGAAGAGTATGCAGAAGTGCTTGCCAAAATTGAATATTATAGAAGTATCTTAGCTAGTGATCAATTGCAAAGAGACATCATCAAACAAGAATTGGATGAAATCAATGAGAAATTCGGAGATAAGCGTCGCACAGATATTTCATACGCAGATGATGAAATCAGTATCGAAGACCTTATCCCTAATGAAGAAGTGGTAATAACTATTTCACACCTTGGATATATCAAGCGTACCAAGACTGACGAATTCAAACAACAAAGCCGTGGTGGTAAAGGCTCTCGAGGAGCTAAAACCAGAGATACGGACTTCGTAGAGCAAATGTTTATTGCGCATAATCACAATTACCTATTGCTATTTACAGAGCAAGGACGATGTTTCTGGTTAAGGGCGTTTGAGATTCCAGAGGCAAGCAAAACATCGCAAGGTCGTGTATTGCAAAATATACTCGCGATCCCGTCAGATGATAAAGTGCGTGCTTATATCAAAATTGAGAATCTCAATGACGAAGAGTTTATCAATAACAATTACATCATCTTCTGTACTAAAAAAGGTATGGTGAAGAAAACCATTGTTGAAGCATTCTCTAGGCCAAGAACCAATGGTATCAATGCCATCACCATCAATGAAGGTGACCAATTGCTCGAAGCTAAACTGACCAATGGTACCAATGAAATCATCATAGCGAACAAAGCTGGTCGTGCGATCAGATTTAATGAAGCCAAAGCCAGACCGATGGGAAGAGGCGCTGCCGGTGTCGGCCATTACACTCACAGACAAAATGATGAAGTAGTAGGTATGATTGCAGCTGATCCAACAAAAGCGGATTTCTCAATCTTTGTGGTATCAGAAAAAGGTAATGGTAAACGTTCGCCACTTGAAGATTACAGAATCACAAACAGAGGTGGAAAAGGTGTCAAAACCATAAATATCACTGACAAAACTGGTAAACTTATAGCTATCAAATGGGTGAGTGAATTCGATGATTTGATGATTACGACTGTGGATGGCATCATCATCAGGACGCCTGTTTCGGACATCAGATTGATGGGAAGAGCGACACAAGGTGTGAAAGTGATTCGCATCAATGATAAGGAATCCATCGCCGATGTGACCGTGATCAGAAGGGAAGAAGCGATAGACGAAGAAGAATAATTTTAGTTCAAATAGGGTAGTCCATAGCGATTTTTATTGAAAGCGTTATGGACTACATTTTTTAACATCATGAGAAGCATTATTTTTGGAATATTAACGCTATTTGCAATTATTGATGTAAAAGCTCAGGATTTGGATTCTCTAATCCTATATGAAACTACAGAGCAGTTTTTGAAAAAGTTGCCTTCTTGTACAAATGCTACAGCAGAGATAATTAGATCCAATCCCAATAGCATGGAATTATACAAGTTTCGTGATACTAATACTAAGAAAAAAATAAAAAGAGCTAAACAAACATGGGGTATTCATTTTAAAGGTAATGATTATTTCAATATGTTATATTTTGATGATATTTATATTGAAAATACTTTTTATAAATTGGATATTGTAGGAAGGTATTGTGTCATCATCATTGATGAAGATGAAAAATATTTTAAAAGCGATATTAATTATGGCCTTGGATTGACCAATGTGTTAATTTCAGAAGTGGAAAAACACAAAAACAAAGGATATATTTGGAGCGACAAATCTGGAAAAAAGTATTGCATTATTCTTATTGACACAATAGAAAAAGGAAATAGAACTTTGGATAAAAACGAAGGAAGTTCAGGCAGCCGTATTACAAAAAAGCAATTGTTTAAGAAGTTGAACATAAATAAGGAAACAATTAGTTTTGAGAAATTTGAATTAATGAATCTTGAAGAAATATTGAAGCTTATAGACCAGTTTAATATTGACCATGAATACAAACATTAACTTCGGTTAGTATTAGATTATATTTGGTAACAAGAATTTAACTATAGACACGTTTATTTTAACAAAATCAAAACGATTTTGGAATTTTTGTACCGTCTTAGATTATGTAAACAGTATTTATATTACTTTTGTACCAAAATTTTTTAACAAACAATTTTAAACGATGAAACAATTTTTTATCAGTACATTTATAGTACTCTTGGCCTTAAATATTGCAGATGCTCAGGAATATAAAAAACAACTGAAGGCTGCAAATAAAACATTGGCTAAATATTACCTCGACCCTGTAGCAAATAAAGCAAATTTGGATGAAGCAATAGCTTCTATCAATACTATTTTTAGTGCGGACGATGCTAAAGCTGATCCAGAAGCTTGGATTACTAAAGGTCAGATATTCAATGAAATAGCTAAGGCTGAAATGAACAAGAAAGTGATCAGCGACCAGTTGAAACAAGAATTTACATTGCCTACACCACAAGCAGGTCTCAACGCTTTAGAGTCTTTCGAAAAGGCTATGTCTATGGCAGTAAAAAAATCACAGACCAAAGATGCTCTAGCTGGTATCAGAGAAAGCGAAGACCATTTGAATAATATCGGTATTACCTATTTTCAAATTCAGGATTATGCCAATTCATATTTGAATTTTAAAGCATCACTGAAAAGCCATGATATTTTGAAGACCAATAAAGAAGCCAGCAGATTGGATGATGCTATGGTGAAAAATGATCAGGTATTTTATACTGCTTATGCTGGTTATAACAGTGAATATAAGAATGAAACTTTACCACTTTTCGAATCATTATATGCTGGAGGAAAAGCACAACCATTTGTATATGAAGCACTTTTTAATCTAGCTGCTGACAAAAAAGATATCACAAAAGCAATGGAATATCTAGCTGCAGGTAGAGCTGCAAATCCGGATGATAACGGTTTGTTGTTTGCAGAGATAAATTTTTACCTTAAAGAAGGAAAATTGGATATTCTTACTGACAAACTAAAAGCAGCAATTGCAAAAGAACCAGATAATGTGTCTGTTTACACAACACTTGGTAACGTATATGACCAATTGAATCAGCAAGAAAGAACAGCTGGTAATAATGCGAAAGCAGATGAATATTTCAATTTGGCTTTTGACTATTTCAAGCAATCATTAGAAAAGGATCCTAAGGGGGTGTTATTTTATTATTGGATCTGGGGAAAAAAAAAAAGGGGGAAAAAACCCTTGGGGGGAACTTTAAATACCCCGGGAATTTTGATGCGACATACAGCCAAGGTGCATTGTATTACAACAAAGCTGCTAGTATGACTGCAAAATTGAATGAGCTGAGCAATGATTATTCATCAGCAGGTACTAAAAAGTACAATGAAATAAAAGCCGAAATGGATGGTTACTTCAAACAAGCACTTCCATATTTTATTTCAGCTGAACAATTGGATCCTAAAGATCAAAACACCATGATCGCTTTAAAGGAGATTTATGCTAGAAGTGGTGAATTGAATAAATCCACAGAATATAAAAACAAACTTGAAGCTTTAGGCGGTAATTAAAATCAGTCTATCCTTCAATAGGTAATAAAAGAGCCTGGTATCTTTCTTGATGCCAGGCTCTTTTTTTAAATTGAAAAAACGTACTTCCTTATTCTTTTTTCATTTCCTTAAACATCTCATCTGGAGTTTTTCCTATATTCTCAAGTAAAAACTTCACATCTTTTGCCATAGAATCCTGTGGATAATTGGCAAGAAATTTTTCATAGATACGTTTTGCTTCATCAAATTTCCCGAGTTCTGTATCTAAGGTGAATCCTCTTAAAAACAAGGCCAAAGGTGCTTTTTCGTATTTTGGATAATATTGATAAACCCAATCATAAAGGCTAAGCATTTCTGGGGTATTTCCCAAGGCTCTGCACATATCTGCACCTTTCATCAAATACACTGGCGCAGCCGGATCTGTTGGAAAAGCTAATGCAAAACTCTCGCTCATATCTATAAATTGGGTTGTATTTGCTTCATTTACACCTTTTTCTCCTGGGTTATCTAATACTCTTTTTGCTAATTCTTTGAAATAATTTTCATGATCCTTTTGTGTTTCATCCACCTTTTTTAAAGCAAATTCAGCTCTTTTATCATTTGGAAAACGTTGCTGAAACCCATCATACAGCATTGCCGCGGCTTGGGTTTTGTTTCTATCATCCATTCTTTCAGCTAGATTGTATAGATAATCAGCGGCATTTTTGTGCTTAGGGCTAAATTTTAGGAATTCTAAAATAAAGACTTCTTGCAAATTTTCTTTATCAGGTACATTGCAATGCTCGATAGCTTTTAAAAGCAATGTTTCCTTGTTTTCTGCATCTTGTGAGGCTAAGATAGCTTTGCCATAAGCTTGCACCAACTTGTTGAATGACGAGTCAGCTTTGGATTTTTGGTATTCAGATTCTAAATAACCTAAATCATTTTTATCAATAGGTTTCGTTTCATTTTTGCAAGCAACAAAATTTACTATTAGCAAAAAGTACAGGAGATATCTCATTTGTATATTTTGGATATTGTTTTGAAAGCTCAAATTTAGCTAATTTTGAAAAAGAATCACCGCTTCTACATTATTTTTCATAATCTGAGAATCAATACATTGTGAATTCTGAGTTAATTTATAAAACACATTAATTATTTGTATAATACTTTATTTCTTTATTTGTAAAAACTTGTATTCCTTATATTCGAAATTGTAGAAATCATTCCGATGTAATGATAATCTTTTATGGATTTTGTCAAATAAATCTATATATTTGAGCGGTAATTGATCTTTTTAAGCGCTTTTAAAATTAAGAGTTAAAATGATAGGGAATTCGCTTAAATGTATATTTCTCATTATGATTTTAAATGTATATGTCGGACAGGCTCAAACGGATTTTCCGTATAAGCAGCCTGATGATGCCATTTTAGGCCTTGCTGATTATAAGCCAGCACCCGTGATTAGAATGAAACACGACGCTTCGATAGCGGTATTGCTGTATCGGAATGCTTATAAAAGTATCGAAGAAATGTCAGCTCCTGAAATGAAATTGGGAGGTATTAGGGTAAATCCTATAACTAATGGACCTGGTAGAGTGAGTTATTTCATCGATATGACTGTGCTAGATGTATCATCAGGAGAAGAAAAAAAAGTAACTGGACTTCCTACAAATCCTTTGCTTTCAAATCATATTTGGTCGAATGATCAATCAAAAATGGCATTTACCAACACAGTGGAAAATGGATATGAGTTGTGGTATCTTGATTTGAAATCACTTACTTGTAAAAAATTGTCACAACCAGTAATTAATGCAGCAGTTAGCAATGTTTTACTCTGGACAAAAGATGATCAAAAGATCCTTGCTACAACCATTGTTCCTGATAGAAAGACATTGACTGACAGCAGAATGAGCATACCTACTGGACCGACTATATCGGAAAATGATGGTAAAAAAGCACAAAACAGAACCTATCAGGACTTGCTAAAAAATGCAGTCGATGAAGATAATTTTGAGATTTTGGCCACTTCAGAAATATCAGCCTTCAGTCTAAATGGACAACAAAGTCTGTTCAAAAGTGCGGCAATGTATGGATCCATGAATTTCTCTCCTGATGGCAATTATTTATTGACATACGAATTGCAAAAACCATTTTCATACATAGTTACTTACGATAGGTTTCCAGCGGATATTAATCTGAGTGACAAGACTGGAAAATTTATCAAAACATATCACCAATACCCTTTGACAGAAGACTTACCCAAAGGATTTATGGCAGTGCGGAAAGGTAAAAGAAGTATCCAATGGCGTGCGGACAAGCCAGCTACCTTGTACTGGGTTGAAGCCTTGGATGGTGGTGATCCTGCCATAGAAGTCGAATCGCGTGATGCAATCTATGCGCAAGATGCACCATTCAATGGGAAGCCAACCTTTATTGCAAAAACAAAAGAAAGGTTTGGTGGCATAGTTTGGGGAAATGAAAAAACGGCAGTTTTATACGAACGTTGGTGGAATACAAGGAGCGAAAGAACATTGGTTTTTAATCCTTCGGATAGCACGCAGGCACCTAGACTTTTCAATCAAAGGAATTCGCAGGATAACTATGCAGATCCTGGAGATTTTGTGACCAAAAGAAACCAATTCCAACTGAATACCTTGGACTTGACGGATGATAACCTATATATGATCGGCGAAGGATTTACACCAGAAGGAAAATTTCCTTTTATTGACCAATATAAAATTAGTGACTCTCCTAAGAAAAGACGGTATCAATGCAAGGAGACAAATAGACTGGAACAAATCATTTCGGCGATTGATATCAAAAAAGGACAATTTCTCACCCGATTAGAATCAAAAACATCTTATCCGAACTATTATATCAGAAATCTCAAGAATAATGATTTAAGGCAGATCACACACAATGTCAATCCATTTAAGGTCTTGGATGATGTCCATAAAGAGATTATCAAATACAAGAGAGAAGATGGTGTGGATCTTTCTGCTACCTTATATCTGCCAGTTGGTTATGATAAGACCAAAAAAGAAAAATTGCCTATGATCATGTGGGCTTATCCTACGGAATTTAAGGATAAAGCAAGTGCTGGTCAGGTTACATCAAACGCGAATGAATTTACTTTTCCATTTTACGGATCACCTTTGTATTGGCTTACCAAAGGATATGTTGTCTTGGATGATGCGGCATTTCCTATAGTTGGTGAAGGTGACAAAGAGCCCAATGATACTTTCATACCACAATTGGTGTCGAATGCCAAAGCGGCCATTGATGCTGTGGATGGTTTGGGTTACATAGATAGAAATAAAGTAGCTGTAGGCGGACATTCTTATGGTGCGTTTATGACAGCAAATTTGTTGACGCATTCTGATCTTTTTGCTGCTGGTATCGCACGAAGTGGTGCTTATAATCGAACATTGACGCCATTTGGCTTCCAATCAGAAGAGCGAAATTATTGGGAAGCACCTGAAGTGTATGATGCCATGTCACCATTTCAAAATGCGGATAAAATGAAATATCCCTTGCTGATGATCCACGGTGAAGAAGATAATAATTCTGGTACTTATACCATGCAAAGCGAACGATATTTTAATGCATTAAAAGGTTTGGGTGCTATCACAAGATTGGTTATCTTGCCGAAAGAAAGTCATGGCTATGCTGCTCGAGAATCTATCTTGCATATGCTGTGGGAACAAGATCAATGGCTGGAAAAATACGTTAAAAATCGGGTAATAGACGTTAAACCATGAGGAGATTTTTAATATGGATTTTTATAGCTTTTACGACTATCGCAAGTGGCCAAAATCCCGTCTTGCAAAGTGGCCCTATGTTAGGACCTGTTACCTTGCGAGATTGCAGCATTTGGTTTCAGACCAAGACAGAAGCAACGGTACAAA
This sequence comes from Saprospiraceae bacterium, assembly GCA_016717105.1. Taxonomy (GTDB): domain Bacteria; phylum Bacteroidota; class Bacteroidia; order Chitinophagales; family Saprospiraceae; genus OLB9. The sequence goes on from JADKGF010000011.1 coordinate 115,321, forward strand.
TAGCCTATAATATGGTTGATGGAAATAAAGAAGAAAATTTTTCATCAAAGATGGTTACCCAATCAGAAAAGGCTTTTACAGGCACAATCCATCTTACAAATTTGTATCCCGGCACAAAATATGAATACCACATTTTTGTAGATGGGAAACGAGTAAGCACTACTGCGCCTTTAGTATTTACGACACAAGAACATTGGCAATTTAGAAATGATCCACCTGATTTCTCCTTTGCTGCCGGGTCTTGTATGTACATCAATGATGCAACATATGACAGACCGGGAAAGCCATATGGTGGAGAATATGAAATACTAAGCCACATTGTTGCTTCTAAACCGCAATTTATGGTTTGGCTCGGTGATAATATCTATCTCAGAGAAGGCGATTATGAAAGTCGTTCGGGGATTTATTATCGCAATACACATACCAGATCGCTCAAAGAGCTTCAACCATTGTTATCTGCGACGCATCATTATGCTATTTGGGATGATCATGATTATGGTACTAATGATGCCGACTGGACCTATCCGCTCAAGCAACATTCATTAGAAGCATTTACGGATTTTTGGCCATCAGAATCCTACGGCGCTGGTCATACAGAAGGCATTACAAATAGTTTTGTATGGAATGATTGTCAATTTTTTATGCTCGACAATAGATGGTATAAGACCGTACAAAGAGAAGATGGAACTATTTTGGGTGATCAACAAAAGTATTGGTTTAAAGAAGCCTTGCTTACCAGTAAAGCAGCTTATAAGTTTGTAGCAGTTGGTGGACAGTTCTTGAGTGACTTTGCAGGTTTTGAAAATTTTGCCAATTATAAGGAAGAAAGGGAAGAGATTATACAATTTATCGAAGAAAATGACATCAAAAACGTGGTATTCTTAACAGGAGATCGTCATCATTCTGAGATTTCAAAAATGGTTACAAAGTCGGGAAATGTCATCTACGATGTAACTTCATCGGCGATTACATCCACGACCTATGACCATAGTCAGGAACAAAATACTTTTCGTGTACCTGGAAGTATGATTTCAGTGCGCAATATTGCGATTTTTAGTATCGATGGTAAGAAAAATGAAAGGAAGCTGCATGTTGTTATTAAGAATACCTTAGGTGAAGAGGTGTATCAGTATAATTTTGAGTAAAAGTTTTAAATAAGAAGGACAGCGTGAAAATCCATATCAAATTTACTTTAGGTTTTTTTATTTTATTTTGGGGAATATCTTTGAAAAGTCAAGTGACTATTGCAGATGGTTTGCCAGGTTGCTTGCCGATTGCAACTCAGGTTGGCGTAAATTGTGGAGGTTCATTTGAATTTGGAATCAATGTGGGCAATTTGTTGTAAATAATATTGACGGGGCAGTTTGTTGTTTTCAGGTGGAGACGGTGCTTCGTATTTTGAATTTGAGCTTCTTGATATTTCTAATTTTTCTAATGTAAACATAAGCTTAGCATATTCTGCATCAAATACTGCATATGAAGATAACTCACCTGGGGCACCCATCTTCGGGTGTACAGGCACCAATCCTCCTGATGATAGTCATGATCAAATTGTTTTTGCATATGAGCTAAATGGTGGCCCGGAAGTTTTAAGCCAATATGTACATGGAACTTCGAAATCGATTTTACTGGTTGGATGGCAGGCCCATTTAATGGTACATCATTAGTAATTAGAGTTTATGCTGCAAATAAAGCTGGTGCTGAAATATTTTATTTTCAAAACTTACTTGTAACAGGTACATCAATTTTATCAGCTGGTCCAGACAAGTCAGGATGTGTTGGCGATCCTGTTGATCTAGATGGTGTAGGTACAGGTAATTGGACTGGTGGACTAGGTGTTTTTGGTGATCCGACTATGGCAATGACTGACTATACACCTGATGCTTCAGAGTCAAATAGTACCGTTACTTTGACTTTTACTGGTTCTCCAGCATATACAGGTTGTCCTGCCCCAAATGACCAAATGAATATAGTAGTCAATCCCCTTCAAGATCCTAACTTTTCTATATCCGACTTTTGTGCACCTACATCAATGGCTCCAACAGGTATAATTACTCCTGGAGGCAGCTTTTCTTTTGATCCGCCGCCAGGTGATGGTGCTGTCATCAATGCAAGCACTGGTATTATATCTAATGCGGTAGGTGGCGCCAGCTATTCCGTAAAATATACCACACCAGGGCCTTGCCCCGATGAGTTCATAATTACGGTAAATGCAGAAGAAGGACCTTCAGGCACACTTTCGGGAAGTGCCACGCTTTGTCCAGGGGAATGCGCTACTTTTTCCTTCAATTTTACAAGTGGTAATGAACCTTATACCATCAATCTTACTGCCAATCCTCCAGGGTTAGCCTTGCCTCCGATACCTAGTGTAGCTGTAAATACTGATTTTACAATATGTTATATGGGTAGTGGCCCACTGCCTACAATAGATATGTCCACTTTTACGATTACTATTCCCACTATATTTACTGGTTCAGGTAGTTTGACTTTGACAGGCATATCAGATGGGTCAGGTTGTCCAGGAACTGCATCTGGAAGTTTTAATCTGACATTAACAGCAGGACCAACTGCACTTACCGCAGGACCACTAACTGCCTGTGCTGACCAAAACGGAGACGGGACATTTGACCTTACCACACTTGAAAATACTGTAAATGGTGGAAACGGTGCTTTGACTGTAAATTGGTATGAAGATGCAGCAGGTACGATACCAATTTCGAATCCAGCAGCATACATTTCAGCAGGAGGTACGGTATATGCCACAGTCACAAGTGGCAATTGTGAATCCAATACCATTGCCATTACCCTTGTTGTAGAAACAGGTAATGTTCCTTTTATTTCTATGGTTTGTGCACAATCGGGCCTAGATATGTGTACTTTATGTCTTACAGGTGGATTTACAGATCTTGAGTTTGCATTCGGTGATGGAAATGCATATACAGTCACCGTTAGGGACAATTCTACCAATATCGATTATACTGGTGTTGTAAGTAATACCGTTTTATTAAATGTTCCAGTGACGGGATCGACGACTTTTGAATTACTTTCTATCCAGCCTGTAGTTGGTTGTCCCAATTTTGATGCTTATGGAGACTTGGTTACTATCAATATTGTTTTGGCACCAGATGTAGATCCGGTTTCTATTCCAGCATCCTGTCAACCGATAACTTTGCCTACGATCACTGGTAGCAATCTTTCAGGCAATCAGGTATATTCAACTGGTCCAGGTGGAACGGGTACAACTTATAATCCTGGCGACATGATATTTACAAGTCAAACACTATATATTTATGATGAAAATGCAGGATGTATGGATGAAGAAACAGTGGTAGTCACGATAAATCCATTGATAACTGTTGACGAAATAGCTGATATCTCAGCTTGCGAAAGCACAGTTTTACCGGCAATTACTGGTACTGGTCTTTCTACTAGCACAAGTTATAATACCAATCCATTAGGTACGGGCACTGTGTATGCGCCGGGTGATATTATTACACAATCCATTACATTGTATGTTTTCGATCCCAACGCAGATCCTAATTGCTTGGCTAATAGTGTCGATTTAGTGATAGATATTCATCCAAAGCCTTCGGTGCCTACATTGACATCTATCATGTGTGTAGGTGTCTTGGGTGCTTTTTTTATTACAGATCCGATAGGTCCAGAATATCAATATCAATTGGATGCATCAAATGCACAATTAGCCAATTTTTTTGGAAATATTCCCAATGGAACACATACGATTACTGTCATTAATACGGTCACCAATTGTCAGAATAGTGTCCAATTCACTATAAATTGCGATTGTGCTACACCTGCTGTGCTGACAGTACCACAGACATCAGGAAGTGTGTGTCTGGGCGATTCATTAAAGGTAAATAATATCAGTTTTGGTGGCGCTACAAACATCGTTAATGTTACAACCAACGGCGCAGGTAGTTTTTCCGCTACTTCATTTACAACATCGCCTTTTAGTATAACTTATGTACCAAATTTATCGGATGCTGGTAAAACAATCGATATCGTTTTGACTACCAATGATCCTGATGGAAATGGTCCTTGTGCACCTGAGTTTTCGACAATTTCCTTGGCCGTTAGGGCTAATCCAATGGGTATCATCTCAGGAAGTCAAACCGTTTGCAAGGGTAGCGATATTACACTGACTGCTTCTGGTGGAACAACTTATTTCTGGTCCGCAAATGGTGGGACATCAAATACAGCTACATTTACCAATATTACCGCTCCAACTACATTTTTAGTAACGGTGACTGATGCTTTTGGGTGTAAAGATACAGTAGCACATACAGTAAATGTCGGTCAGATTTGGGCAGGAAGAGATACGATTGTTGGGTATTGTAAAACAGTCACAACTCAAGTTAATTTAAATAACTTCATTTCAATTGGTGCTACTTCAGGTGGCATTTGGAAAAATGGTATTGATACGATTTTCAATAATACAAATTATACGATCACCGATCTACCTAATGGGTTTTCAACTTTGAGATATATTATAGATGATCCCGTTTGTGGTAAGGATACAGCCTTGATCCGCGTAGAGATTAGAAATAGCAATAATGCCGGAAACAATGGACAGTTTAAGTTTTGTGAAAGTTTAACGACCACATTAGATTTTGATAGTGCTTTAGGAAGCCACGATGCCGGTGGCACTTGGAAAGTCGGAACATCGGGTTTGAATTTAAATCTGTCAGATCCTACCAAAGTAAATGTTTCAGCACTTACTCAAGGATCGTATATTATATATCACATTATTCCTTCCAATGGATGTCTTGCGGATACTGCGACCATTCGATTGGATGTAATACCATTTAAATCGGCTGGTACGGATGTGAATACAGACCTTTGTCTTGGTAGTAGTATAAATTTGACCAATCTGGTGACAGCAACCGACAAAACAGGAACAATTTATAATCCAAATAATCATGGTGGCCTTACGGGAACATCTTGGAATACGACCGGACTTATTGCTGGAAATTATACCTTCTATTATGTATTGAGCAATCAATCTCCTTGCCTTCCTGATACAGCTAGGTTGGTTATTAATTTGCAACAATCACTCAATCCAGGTGGTGATCAGGTATCATCTTTTTGTGAAGGGCAGACCTTAATTCTTTCAGATTACTTAGGTGCAGGTGCGGCTACGAGCGGGTCATTTTATTACCAGAATCAGTTAGTGCCAAATGGTATTTTTACACCAACTGGAAATACCACGGATTTCGTATTTACTTATGAGGTGGGAGATGGTGTGCTGTGTCCAAAGGTTCAGGCAATCATTACACTCAAAAAAATTGTCAAACCGTCAATATCTTTAACTGGATTGGATCGTATATGTGATGGAGATTGTGAAACATTAACCATCAGTCCAACGGGCATACCGCTAACCAGTATTTATCTTAGTGCTTCAAGTGGCAATTCAAGTTTTACACAAACATTGGGACCATCTAATGGAATAAACCCGCTTACTTACGACTTCTGTTCTAGTCAAAATGGACCTTTTTCATTTAAAACTTGGCAACCTGGTAAAACTGTAACTGTAAAAATTGACAGCATTGCATTTTCAGGAAATGGATGTACATTCACATATAATGAAGATATTTCATTCGAAACAAAAGCGCTACCAACAAAAAATGTCAATCCGACAATATGTAAATCTGATGACTTTATGCTAGGCGGCGCTATATTCAATGCAGGTACACCAGCAGGAATAGTCCGAATTCCTTCTATAAATGGTACTTCCTGCGATACAGTGGCTTCTGTTTCGTTACAATTTTATCCGGATGCTATTGGTGCTTATACCGAAACATTTTGTGATCAGACAAAGACGGTAACCATTGGAACAGAAACCTTTAGCTTTACCAAACCGACAGGTAGCACTACATTACTTGGGGCATCCATTAATGGTTGTGATAGTATTGTGATGGTAAATCTAAAATATGAAAAGGTTGTGATTCCAGGAACATATACAGTAGAGACCTGCAATGATGCTTATTCGTTGACTTTGGGTAATATGACCTTTAATAAATCAAATCCTTCGGGTACTGTTTTACTTTCCGGTGCAGCAGCGCAAGGATGTGACAGCTTGGTCAATGTACAAATCAACTTCAAGGAATTTACCATTGCGGAAAGTATTATTTATAAGTGTGATGGTAGTAATCCAACATTGAACTTAAATCTTGCATCTCACCCTGGACCTTATGAGATTTCTTTGGATGGTGTTTCTTTAGGTCAAGTAAGTAATCTGCCATATACAATTCCGATTGTTGTAGGAAATCATGTGGTTATTGTCCAGAATCAGGATGGCTGCACTACTTCATTTAATGTTGATGTTGAAGACAATAATGGGCCAAATGTCGTACTTAGTCAGGTGCCAAATGCAGATGGGACAGTACAAATTATCACAACAGTGACGGCAAACTCTATTTATAATCTAAGTTGGTCACCTGCTACAACGCTTAGTTGTAAAGATTGTCCTGATCCTATTGCAAATCCAAGTGAGACCACAACATACACACTTTCGTATCTTTATGGAAATCAATGTCCTGATCAACGCACCATCACTATAGAAAGGATAAATACGACAGTGATATTGCCAGAAATTTTTAGCCCTAATGGAGATAGCAATAATGATCGGTTTTATGTACAGCTTCCCGACAAGGTCAACGGCATCGTGACATCAATGAGTATCTACGATAGATGGGGAAATCTGGTGTTTATTAAAAAGAATGCCCCTGCAAATTCGCCAGCTGATGGTTGGAATGGTGAGTTTGGTAGTGGTGAAGCCATCCAAGGTGTGTATGTGTACTTGATTTATGTAAAGATAGAAGGCAAGGCAGCAGATGATGTATATTCAGGTAATGTGACGCTGATTAGATAGGAAGTTGTATTTATCTTACTTCCCCAATGCTGCTTCCATCTTACTTTTAAGTGTATTTGGATCCGCTTTGCCACCAGAAATTTGCATGACTTGACCCATAAAGAAACCAAGTAAGCCAGTTTTTCCTTTTTTATAAGCTGTGACTTTGTCTTGATTAGCAATTATAACTTGTGCGATGATGGCATCCAAAAAGTCTTGATTATCGCTTTGGATGAGTTCAAGATTTTGCGCTATATCTTCTGGATTTTGACTTATATCATCTATCCAAACGGGAAAAACATGCTGATACGCCGCTGATTTTGCTATTTTCCCATTTTGAAGTAGTTCTACAAATCGCAACAAAAGTAGAGGATCTTTAAAAATGGATATCTCTTTTTTTATCAGATTCAGATAGGGCAGGATCTTTTGTACCAATAATTCAGCGATAAGTTTGTATTGGTCTGAATGACTAGCCAACAAAAAGTATAATTCTGTCCAAGCTTTTTCTTCAGTCAAAAAAATAGCATCAGCTGAAGATAATTTATAGTCATTTACTAATTTGTAATATCTGTCAATGGGAAGTGCAACGAGTTTTTGTGCAATTTTTTTCAAAAATATTTCATCAATTAAAACGGGTGGCAAATCAGGTTCTGGAAAATATCGATAATCATTTTCAGATTCTTTTTTGCGCATAGACCTAGTTTCATTTAGTACTGGATCATATAGCAAAGTCGTTTTCTGGATAATTCCACCGTTTTCTATGATGGCTATTTGTCTTTTCGCTTCGTAGTCGATCGCATTTTTAGCAAATCTTCGTGAGTTGACATTTTTAATCTCATTTCTTTCGCCCAAGGTTTGGACGCCTTTTTTCCTTACTGATACGTTGCAGTCGCACCTAAATGAGCCTTCTTCCATATTTCCATCCGAAATGCCAAGATATTGAACCGTTTTACGAAGCTCAGCTAAGAAATCACTTACTTCCTGTCCAGAACGAAAATCTGGCTCGGTTACTATTTCCAAGAGTGGTACACCAGCACGATTGAAATCCACCAAAGTAGATGCATGTTGGTCATGAATTGATTTTCCGGCATCTTCTTCCATGTGTATGTGGTGGATTCTGATGGATTTTTCTATACCTTCAGATATGAACCTTATCGTTCCATCAGTACAATATGGCATTTTATCTTGTGTGATTTGGTATCCTTTGGGAAGATCTGGATAAAAGTAATGCTTACGATCGAAAAAATGTTTTTTAGAAATATTACTACCAAAAGCCATTCCCAGGAGGACGGCTTTGTGTAGATGGTCAATATTCATTTTGGGCAATGTCCCCGGGTGTGCTAGCGTAATGACGCCTGCATTCGCATTAGCCTGATTTGCAAAACTATTTCCATCCATAGAAAATGCCTTAGAATGGGTCAGGATTTGTACGTGGATTTCTAGTCCAACAATGGTTTCGTAATTTGTTTCCATAGGTTAAAATATAAAAAAGCTGACGACTGCAGTCAAGGATATAAAAAACACATTTATAATTAGATAAACCATGCTGCATATTGCTGCTTTGATTCCAGTTTTTATAAAGGATTGTTGGTAGTATTTGTATAATGACACAGTAAAAATAATGGAAGGCAAGAGAATGTATCCAATATTTAAGTCTATATCTAGAGTAGTATCATCTGAATCAACTCCTAAAAAGTGCTTTCCTAATGACATCCATATACTATTGACAATAAAGGCTAATGAGTGCACATTGAGCAAAAAAACAAGATGCTCCAAAAACAATTTATGTTTACGGTAATAAAGTAATTTAAAAAAGAAAGCCATACTAAGCACTGTAAGCAAGATAGCCCATATAAGATTTCCAAAAATATGCTGAAAAGTATTGTCAGGCTCTTTCAATGCTCTGATAAATTGTTTGGCTAAAAGCTTTTCTATAAACGTATTATAATTATACTTAATATTTATGCTATCCTGCTTTAATTCAATGATGTCGGTGGCACTCATTGTGTAGGATTTGTCATTGAAACTAAAATTATTGACTGTGTCTTTCTGTATAGTATCATAATCACTAAATAGGGTAGTATCCAATTGTATTTTAAATGATTGACAAGACTCTGTATTTTCCATTTGAGCCTTTTTATATGTCTCGAACATCTTCTTTTGCATGGATTTTTCGTACAATTCATTTTTGAAAGCAATAGAAGAAAAGTCGAAGGAAGAAACCAACATACCTAAATGAAAAAGCATCGTAACAAGAAAAACACGGATAGGATTTAAAAAAGATTTCTTACGACCTTCGATATAAAACTCAGTAAGCTTCCAAGGTGCCCATATATATTTGATAGTATTGAAGGCAGTATTATCGAGATTGGTAAATGAATTCCACAAAATGAATTACCAATTCCTTGAAATTGAGCAAATGTTCTTGTGTACCCTGACCACACTGTGTACAAAATTTATCGTCATCAGCCAAAGGCGCCTTACAGTTAAGGCAAATATGTGATTTTACCGTATCCATTTATGAAATTATGGACACAAAGATAATAATTTATGGCAATGGCAATAGGTATTCATTGGCAATTAGAAACATACCTAACCAAATTTGGGTAAACAATATATTACAATTTGGTATAATGTTTGCACCATTTAATTACAATTATTCTTATTTTCAAATATAATTATTATGAAGTTAATAAAATATTGAAAAACAATAAGATATAAATTTTAAAAGATAACATTAATAATTTTTTTAAAGCGTAAGATGCTTATATTTCAATCTTGTTCATTCTTAAAACACAAAAAAATGAAAAATTTTTTCACATTTCTTGCCCTGTTTTTGACAGTTGCAATTTTGACTGGAGATGCACTCCGTGCCGAAGGTACGTGGACATCACATTCAGAAGCAAATACTGATCAATGTCAATCTGAAGCAGTAAATTGGTTTCCATGGTCAGGATTCGCTCCAGATATGGTGACATGTCCTGTAGGGCCTTTTGTTTACAATCTGGCATCCGGAGAATGTGGTATAGAAGTGCCAACATTTGGATTTGGTTTGCCGGCCTTGTCGGTATCTGATATTCCATTCAATCAGAATGCCAATACAGTTACTATCAACAGTACAAAGTATTGTACATCTGGCCAGACAAATTACAGAAGGACATTTACCAACGCTTCGCCTACAGACATTAGGGTGAAAACAATCAATTTGGGTGTCTATGAAGCATTTAACAGCCCAACTGTTAAGTTTAATTTTTACTCAAGCGCAAATGTGTTATTAGGAAGTTATTCAACCACTTTACCCAATTTAACCAGAATAGTACATACGATTACCATTCCTGCTGGTGTCAATATCAAATTACCTGCTGGTCAGAATTTTGTAATGGAAGTCGTTGCAAATGCACCATACATAAGCAGATTTAAAATTGGGCGTAATGATGCTGGTCATACAATTCCGTATTCTGATGCTGTCATAACTTCAAGTGATTGTAGCGGCGTTTTGAATGAAGAAATTTGGACAGGATCTCCTGGTATCACACCTAATGCCACTGTATTTGGCCTTACTGCCACGCCTGATTCATACAAAGTAGTTAATACATTAAATGGATATAAAGAAGGAGATATATTCCCTGCTGGTGTCACACCATTAGTGTATGTAGTGACTGATGCCAATGGTATTCAAACTACTTGCGCGTTTTCAGTTACTGTCAATGAGTTTCCAAATCCTACTGGTGCCTTGGCTTGTAATGATTTAGTTCAGGTTTCGTTGGAAGAAGATTGTGAAATGATAATCACGCCAGATATGTTATTGGAAGGCGACCAATATGGTTGTTTTGACAAATATACGGTACAAATTATAGGAATAAACGGTGTAAATCTGGGCAATAAAGTAACGAAAGCTAATATTGGCCAAAAACTAAAAACTCAGGTGATCGGACCAAATGGCAATAGCTGTTGGGGCGAAATTTTGGTTCAAGATAAATTTGGGCCAGACTTTGTATGTGGTAATGTCTATACCAATTGCTCATCTGATTTGAAACCTGGTTCGGTTATTACTGCCCAAATACCTGTGGCTGCGGCAATAGCAGCGGGATCAGGTACTGTTGGTACAGTAGCGGAACCAAACAAATCATTTGTTATTAACGTTGGTGATTTCGGCACTGCCACGATCACAGATATTAATGTGTTTTTAGATATTGACCATAGTAATGTATCACATCTTGCAGCCAACATCACATCACCTGATGGAGTTACAGTTCCGTTGTTTTTTGATGACATCACTAATCCATGTAATGGTGTAAATATCATGGCGACATTTGATGATGAAGCTGCGTCATCTCTTACCTGTGAACCAACATTAGTTCCTTCTATCGCTGGTAATTATAGACCAATTAACCCATTATCTGCATTTGATGGAAAACCACTAACCGGTGCTTGGATTGTTACAGTCTATGACCTTTTATCAGGTGTTTCAGGTGAAGTCAATAATGTTCATTTGATTTTCGAACAGCAGGGATCTGTTATTCCATTCCCAACTGACGAAACTATAAATCATACCTATGTAGCTGATAATACGTATATTGTAACTGGAATAGATGATTGTACCGACGCCACAATATCATATACTGATGAGATCGTAGAAGAAGATTGTTCATCTATTTATTCAAAAGTGATAAAAAGATGTTGGTCTGGTGTTGACAAAGCAGGAAATTTAGGTGCGCCATGTTGCCAGTATATTTATGTATATCGCAATAGTTTATCCACACTCACTTTTCCTAAGAACTTTGATGGCTTGAACGGGAATCCTGCACCATTATCATGTTTTGTATATGGTGATGTTATTCCACCTACAAGCGTGACTGGGCTACCTTTCGGAAATTTTTGCGAAAATGTACAAATTGCGACTCCAGTTGATGTGAAAATTGATATTTGTGAGAATTCATACAAGTTGCTTAGAACGCACAAAGTTATCGAATGGTGTTCAGGTAGTGTGATCGTTCATAATCAGATTATAAAAGTACTTGATAATGAAGGGCCTAAATTGATTTGTCCAGTAGATGTTACAGTTTCTACAGATGATTATACCTGCTCTGCTACATATACAGTACCAAGGCCACAGATCCAAAGCGAATGTTCAGATAATCTGACCTATCATCTTTCGTATAATTATTTCAACAATGTCGATAGTGAATTTGTAACATTAAACGCAAATCAGCTTTCAGGAAATATAACAGATTTCCAGATAGGAACCAATTATATCAAGTGGACAGTCACTGATGCATGTGGCAATAGTTCATCTTGTACTTCCAAAGTATTCGTAGAAGATAGAGTGAGACCGAATGCGGTGTGTGATCGTACAACTACCACAGCTATCACTGGAAACGGAAGAGCTGTAGTTGAAGCTATTACATTTGATGATGGAAGTGTGGACAACTGCGGAATATTAAAATATGAAGTGCGCAAGATGACCGATAGTTGCGGTTTTGGAACAACCAATTATACACCTACTGTTGAATTTTGTTGTGCTGAAGTCAACACCACGGTCATGGTCGAATTGCGGGTAACTGACATTCATGGTAATAGTAATTCTTGTATGGTAGAAGTTATCGTTCAAGACAAACTACCACCATATATCACCAAATGCCCTAAAGATATTACATTGGATTGCCAAGCAGATTATGAAGATTTGAATGTCACAGGCCGACCAGATTATGTTGACAATTGTGAAGTGATCAGTGTTAAAAAGCAAGATAATGTGCAGATCAATAATTGTGGTGTAGGTACCGTAACCCGTACTTGGACTGTAGAAGATAAGCAAGGATACAAAAATTCTTGTGTGCAAGTGATTACCTTGGTGGATTCTCATCCTTTTTTACCATCCGAAATCACTTGGCCAAAAAATTATGAAACCAAAAAGTGCTATTCTATCTTGGATCCAGGTTCATTACCAGCAGGATACGACAGACCTACATATAGTGACGATAATTGTAGTCTTGTGGCTGCCCACTATAAGGATCAAGTATTCAAATTTGTAGATGGTGCATGCGAAAAAGTCTTAAGAACATGGACTGTAATTGATTGGTGTACATATAATGATTTAAATCCTGTATATGGTCAAGGATGGTATGAGCATATTCAAATTATAAAATTATTGAATGATGTAGCACCAGACTTTGAGTTCGCTTGTGTGGATAGAACGGTTCCTGTATATGGTATTTGTGCTGGCGACGTTGACTTTACCATGTCAGCCATCGATGATTGTCCAGAAGACAATACCAATCTTAATTGGAAATACGAACTTTTCACAGAAACAGGTACAGTTCCAATCGCAGTTGCCAATACAGATCATTTTTTCAGAAACCTTGCGGTCGGCAAATATAAAGTGCGATGGACAGCTGAAGATAAATGTGGTAATAGAGCATTTTGCAATCATGATTTGAATGTCATTGAAGCCAAAAACCAACCCCTTATTGTATCTCTTCACTGACCACGGCGGTAATGAACTCAAATGGAACAGTAGGTATTTGGGCTCGGGATTACGATAAAGGATCTTCAGATAATTGCACTAGTACAGATCAGCTTAAATTTACATTTTTTGGTGCAACACCTGTAGATAGTTTATTGAATAGAGAACACTATTTCAAAGGAGCAGGTCAGTTAGCAACAGTATCTGAATATAATGCAGGCACTGCACAAAAATGGTTGCCATTATCAAAAACATCAGGAATGTTGTTCGATTGTACGGATATTCCTAATGGAAAATCACAAGAAGTTTCCTTGGATATGACTGTGACAGACCTTGCCGGAAATCAAGATTATTGTACCATTACTTTGGTATTACAAGATAATGCGGATATTTGCCCAGATGTAAATTCAGCTGTAGTAGCGCTTAGAGGTAGTGCAGCCAACAATGGATTTGGAGCCAAAGGCGTGACCGTTTATCTCGAAAGCAATAAACCAGAGCTAAATAAATCTATAGTCACGGACGTAAATGGTCAATTTGGGTTTAATACCTTACCTGCTGGAAATACTTATACAGTGAAAATGGCAGATAACAGAAACATCCTGAATGGCGTCTCAACCCTTGACCTTGTTCTTATTCAAAGGCACATCTTAGGATTAGCACAATTGGATGATCCTAAAAAAATCGTTGCAGCCGATGCAGATAATAATAGCAAAGTGACAGCATCTGACTTGGTTGCATTGAGAAAAGTAATATTAGGTGTATCACCTGAATTTCCTAATGGACAACAATCATGGAGATTTGTTACGACATCACATGTATTTTTGAATCCGTCAAATCCGTTCCCATTCAGCGAAAAATACCAATATAACAGTTTGACTGATAATAAAGTAAATCAAAATTTCCATGCTGTTAAAATCGGAGATGTAAATGCGTCAGTTATCATTAATGCCAACGATCCATCTACAGAATCCAGATCAAATAAGGTGTTTAATCTTGCGATTGATGCTACAAATGCAGATGCTGGTCAAACAGTGGAAGTTCCAGTATATGCATCAACAGACGAGAACATCACTGGTTATCAATTTACCATGGAGTTTGATCCACAATCGTATGAATTTGTTGATGTTGCTAGTGGCAAGATGCAAGTTACAGATGCCAATTTTGGCTTTATGCAAATTGAAAATGGCCTTATCACGACTTCATGGAATAACGAAACTCCAGTATTTGTAGATACCCATACGCCACTTTTTACCTTGAAGTTTATTGCAAGACAGGATATCAATAATTCAAAAGCCATCGAAATCACTTCAGAAATCACGCCAGCAATGGCTATAGATGGTGATTATAATGCTTCAAGTGTAGTTTTGGCATTGCGATCAGGTCAAGATGCACGTTTCGAATTGATGCAAAACAACCCGAATCCGTTTAATGAAGTCACAAGTATTTCATTTGTACTTCCTGAAAAAGCTGATGCAACCATTACAATCAGTGATGTTACAGGCAAAACTGTGAAGATAATAAATGGACATTTTCAAGCTGGTTTAAATTCCGTTTTGATTCAAAAATCTGACATCAACGCCACAGGTGTTTTGATGTACCGAATCGAAAGTGGTGTACATTCACAAACCAAGAAGATGATTGTCCTTGAGTAAATGTTATTGTGTTTAGATTGAAATAGTTTTAGTCACTGCAAGCTTTTGTTTGCAGTGACTTTTTATTTTTTTGATAAAGAATTAAGATATATTATCTCAATCTATCCATAGATCGAACTGTATTTTCGTCTTTACTGATAAATCTTGCTGATAGAACAGAAAATATAAGGCTTAGAATAGGCAAATAAATACCATAACTATCTGAAATCTGATCTGTTTTGGAAGTAATTGTTCCTTCATTGAATATTAATAAAAAAGCAACCAAAGGAAGTAAGATAGAAATAACAGTAACCAAATAAGACATTTTTAATTGTAAAGGTCGATTTTGATATAAAAAAATGGCTCCAATACTTATTAAACCACCTAGAATACATAAAACCAATAGAATCGGACTATCTTGAATGTTATATATTAGGTCATTTAAAAGGTTTGGAATTGCTGTGGAGCTTGTTGCAAATGGTACGCCGAACAAGCCAAAAAAAGATAAACCACTGATTAATAAAAAAATGCTCTGCAATCTTTGTATCATGGTGAAAGGATTTGATTATTTTTGTATTATTGTTATATAAATTGGGCGCAAGATAGTGAATTATAGTTTTTGGGAAAAATATTTTATAGCACAAGACACAGATATTACCATCATCGGATCGGGTATCGTAGGTCTAAGTACAGCAATTTCTATTAAGGAGAGCGCACCTCATATGTCAGTAAAAATTTTGGAACGTGGTAGTGCGCCGTATGGTGCAAGTACAAAAAATGCTGGATTTTCATGCTTCGGATCTGTATCAGAATTGCTTCATGACATAAACTTAATGGGCGAATCATCGTGCATGGAAGTGGTAGAAATGCGATGGAAAGGGCTTAAAATTTTGCGCAATAGAGTAGGGGACGAAGCACTTGAATACAAGCATGTTGGCGGCACCGAATTGTTTCGAAAAAATGATGTAATTCTTCAGCAAAAATGTTTTGATAACATAATCTACTGTAATGAACTGATAGAAAAATACCTAGGGCTCACTTCTTGTTATAGCATCAAAAAAAATGATGGCTTGGATAGATTTGAAGGAAGGAGTATTTATAATCAATATGAAGGTACAATCAACCCGGTTTCTATGATGAACGCCTTGAAAAAAAGATGTAATGATTTGAATATCAATATTTTTTATGGAGTAGAAGTTGAAGATATTGATGTTACGGAAAAAAATATCAAAACAAAGCATGAAGTAATTATTCCTTACCAAAAATTGATTGTCTGCACCAATGGGTTTACTAAAAGTTTGTTTCCATCCTTGGAGGTAATACCAGCCAGAAATCAAGTCCTAATTACCAAACCCTTAAAGAATTTATCTTTACCGTCTGCATATCATCTTGATGAAGGTTATGTTTACTTTCGTCAATACCATGACAGAATCTTGCTCGGTGGTGGTAGGAATCTAGATATTCAAGGAGAAACAACTGTTGATTTTGGAAATACACCAGCTATTCAGACGTATTTGAGTGCCATTTTAGATGAAATTTATCCTGGAGCCTCAGCGCAAATCGACTATTGGTGGAGCGGTATCTTGGGTATTGGTCCATCCAAATATCCTTTGATACAATGGATGGATGAAGATGTACTTGTAGGCGTACGATTAGGTGGTATGGGCGTTGCCATTGGTAGCTATTTGGGTGAGGTCTTAGCGCTTAAGGTAGTGACGTCTTTCGACAAGGAACGTTAAATATTAGTTATAATTTTTTTTTGGGTTACTTTTTTATTTACATTTGCGTCTTCAAATGAAAATTTATCATTATATGAAATTCAAAGTTTTAATCGCCTTAGGTGCTGTATGTATGTACACAGCAACTTTTGCACAATCTAATAAATCAGCAAAAAAAATGGATCAACAGTTTTTAAGTAGTCAACCTGATGGCTTATACGCCAAATTTGAAACCAACAAAGGTGATATCTTTCTAGTATTGGAAGATAAAAAAACACCACTTACTGTAGCTAACTTTGTTGGCTTGGCAGAAGGAAAAATTAAAAATTCAGCAAAAGCAGAAGGTGTTCCTTTTTATGATGGTTTGAAATTCCACAGAGTCATTGCAGATTTTATGATTCAAGGTGGCTGCCCATTGGGTACAGGTACAGGAGATCCTGGTTATAAATTCGCAGATGAATTCGACAGTAGTTTGAAGCATTCTGGTCCTGGTATTTTGAGTATGGCAAACTCTGGCCCTGCTACCAATGGTTCGCAGTTTTTTATAACGCACGTTGCTACACCTTGGTTGGATGGTAAGCATACTGTATTTGGACACGTTGTTCAAGGTCAAGATATAGTCAATGCCATCAAACAAAATGATACCATCAAATCATTGTCAATCCTTAGAAAAGGAAAAGACGCAGAGAAATTTGATGCAGTAGAAATATTTGCTGCTGAAAAAGCAAATGCAGTTAAAAAGCAAGCAGAAATCCAAGCTAAGATGGCTGCTGCAGCGGAAGCCATGAAAAAGCAGTTCACCAACGAAACGCCTAGTGGATTGAAATACATCGTTCTACAAGAAGGTACAGGCAAAAAACCTGCATCTGCAGCAAGTAAAGTGACCGTTCACTATACAGGATCATTCTTGGATGGTAAAGTTTTCGACAGCTCTGTGCAACGTGGACAACCAATGGATATAGGGCTTAATCAAGTAATAAAAGGCTGGACTGAAGGTGTTCAACTTATGAAAGAAGGCGCAAAGTATAAGTTTTATATTCCTTATACCTTAGCTTATGGCGAACAAGGATATCCAGGAGCCATTCCACCGAAAAGTGACTTAATCTTTGAAGTCGAGCTTATTAAAGTTTTAGATTAATAGTAGAATACAAGAATACTTTTCTTGATCTAACTGCCTGAAAAGGTGATTTATACGGCAAAAAAGTCCTTACTAAAAGGCTTGTCGTTTACAAAATCAGCTTTTTGGGCAGTTTTTTTTTTTGACCTAACTATAATGTACTTTGGGATTAACTTAAATCACACCTAAGCGCTTGCCTACTTTAGTAAATGCTTCTACAGCCTTCAGAATGTGTTCGGTTTCGTGCCCAGCACTGATTTGAACACGGATTCTAGCTTTTCCTTTTGGTACCACAGGAAAAAAGAAGCCTATCACATAAATACCTTCATTCAATAATTCTGAAGCAAATTTTTGGGCTAAAGGTGCATCGTACAACATTACAGGAGTGATCGGATGTGTACCTGGTATAATGTCAAAACCAGCTTTGGTCATTTCTGCCCTGAAAAGTTTGGTGTTTTCTTCCAACTTATCTCTCAGTGCAGTACTTTGAATTAGTAATTCCAAAACTTTTATTGATGCACCGACGATAGAAGGCGCTAATGTATTTGAAAATAGATATGGACGAGATTTTTGGCGAAGCAACTCAATGATTTCTTTTTTTGCAGCGGTAAATCCTCCTGATGCACCACCTAATGCTTTTCCGAATGTACCCGTAACAATATCTACTCGTCCGAATGCACCTGAATGTTCAGCAGATCCTCTGCCTGTCTTACCCACAAATCCTGTGGCATGACAATCATCTACCATTACCATAGCGCCATATTTATCCGCAAGGTCACAGACTTTGTCTATTTGGGCGATGATGCCATCCATAGAAAATACACCATCTGTAGCTATCAGAATGCGACGTACGCCTTCGTTTTTTACTTCTTGCAATTTGGCTTCCAGATCTGCCATATTGTTGTTTTCATATCGATATCGTTTAGCTTTGCACAGTCTGATACCATCGATGATGGAAGCGTGATTGAGCATGTCAGAAATGATGGCGTCATCTTCATTGAGCAATGGTTCGAAAAGTCCACCATTGGCATCAAAGGCTGCTGCGTAAAGTATCGCATCTTCCTGTCCAACAAAATTAGCAATTTTTTGCTCTAAAGTTTTGTGAATATCCTGAGTACCACAAATAAAACGGACCGATGACATACCGAATCCATGGCTATCTATGGCTTCCTTTCCCGCTTGAATGACCGCAGGATGTGATGACAATCCTAGATAATTATTAGCACAAAAATTCAATACATCCTTACCAGTAGTAGTGCTGATGACAGCGCTTTGTGGTGTAGTGATGATTCTTTCTGACTTAAATAGACCAGCTTCTCTTAGGTCATTAAGTTCGGCACTGATACTATTTATGGTGGCTTGGCGATCAGTATGCATCTTTTATATTCTTATTTATCAATTAATAATTTACCTACAAAATCAAGATAAATGACTGAGCATGTCAATGGTCATTTTTTCCAAATCAAAATCTGGTTTCCATTTCCAATCAGATCGGGCTTTGCTGTCATCGATTGACTCCGTCCATGATGCAGCTATATCTTGTCTGAAATCTGGTTTGTAAGTGATTTCAAAATTTGGAATATGTTTTTTAATTTCTTGAGCAATCTCAGCTGGGCTAAAACTCATAGCCGCAAGATTGTACCCGTATCTGACATGGATATCTTCTTTTGGTGCGGACATAAGGTCGATGGTGGCTTTGATGGCATCATCCATGTACATCATCGGTAATCGG
Organism: Saprospiraceae bacterium; assembly: GCA_016717105.1. GTDB lineage: Bacteria > Bacteroidota > Bacteroidia > Chitinophagales > Saprospiraceae > OLB9. Next base: position 134,853 of record JADKGF010000011.1, read on the forward strand.
GTGTTTTCAGCGAGGAAACACTCATATTTTCCATTTTTTAATGCTTCGTGGTATATTTCGACAGCATAATCTGTAGTACCACCGGCAGGAAGTGATTGCCATCCTATAATGCCAGGATATCTCAAGGATCGGACATCTACTCCATATCTTTGGAAATAGTAATTGCACCAAAGTTCACCTGTGCTTTTGCTCATGCCATAGACAGTTGTTGGAAGCAACGGTACATCTTGTGGTGTATTGATTCTAGGAGTTGTTTTTCCGAAGACAGCTATCGTACTTGGGAAAAATATTTTATCCATCTCTTTTTCTCTTGCAAGCTCAAGTATAGCCAAGAGTCCATTAAGATTGATATTCCAGGTTTTTATTGATTCCACTCGCCATTGGCCGAAAGTATAGCAGCCAAATGATATATTTGTGTGATTTTATGGTCTTCTACTATCTCCCGAAGTCGTTGATTATTAAGGATGTCTAAAAATTCAAACGGTTCTTTGGTTGTTTCTAGTTTGGTAATGTCGGTAGCTAAAACAGCATCATTGCCATATACATTTCGAAGTGCTTCGGTTAAGACTCGACCTATCTGGCCATTGGCGCCTGTGACAAGGATTTTTGGAATACTCATTAGAAAACGATAATTTGGTTAGGAGCTCAAAAGTACATGAAATTTTGCAAAAATTAATGTAAATTGTAGGTAAAAATCGTGTTTTATCATAATGATTTTGTTTATTACCTTTGCCCATTTTTATTAAAAATAGCAAATGTCCCTAGATTCATATGTGATTGTGTACAGTCTGGAAATGGTTGATGGCAAAGGTATCGTCCTTCCATCTGCATATATTTGTTCGAAAGATGTACAAGGATTTCCGGCTTACATCCAAGCAGCTGCATTACCAACAAATACAGAAAGTTATGGAATTAAATATCATGAAACAATCCATCAAAAGCTGATAGAAATTTGTCAAGAACTGCAATTAAAAGAAATAGAACAATCACTAAACAAAAATAGGAAAAAAGCACTGAAAATAGACGCACTCTTTGCTGATGTCAAGACCCAAAAACTGATTCAAAATCAAATAAACCGTCGATTGAGTAATTTTCTCAATCTTGTCAAAGAAAGTAACAGCTATCTGTGTTGGAATTTGCAACGTAAAATCAAGGCAAATGATATTCTACTCCGATTTTTTCCTGATCTTGCATATCCAAAGTTGTTTTTTACCAAAACCCAAACTGGAATCAAATATGAATTAAAACTTCAAGTAGGCGAGGAAATGATCTTACCTAATATGCATCAAATCATTACGATTACGGATCATCCTGGTATATTGATTATTAACAATAACATTGTGCAACTTAGTGAGTTAAATGCCGCGAAACTGAAGCCATTTCTACAAAAAGAATCCATTTTTATTCCTGAGAAAATGGTGCAGGATTATTTTACGCAATTCATTCTCGAAGTGATGGGAAAAGTAGATGTGGAAGCATCTGGCTTTGATATCATTAAAAATCAAACGTTAACGCAAGCTACACTGACTTTTGTCTTCGATCTGATAGAGAATAAATGGCATGTGGACATCAAATTCATGTATGACAATTTTTACTTCATGGGTAGTGATGTGAGTCGCAGAAAGACGAGTATATCCTTTGATAATCAAAATCAAATTAAAGTGTATGAATGCTGGCGGGACAAAAATGAAGAAGAAAGATTGGTTAATGTCTTGCTAGCCCTTGGATTTGAAAAACATTTTAGTAATCGGATTTATTATGGCAAAACTATTTATGCTACTTTAGAAAGGATTTCAAATTATATTGACCAATTAAAAGTAGATTTTTTAATAATATTTCCAGATATTGATGGCAAAATACTAAAATTTAGTCTATTAAACATTATAGAAAAATTTAATATAATTAATGACTGGTTTGACTTGCATGGAATAGTACTTGTTGGTAATGAAGAATATCCTATTGCTGAGTTATTTAACAATATCAGAAATGACAATCCATTTTTTAGACTTCGTGATGGCTCATATGTGTTAATCCCTGCAGAGATCATGTCAAAATACCATCAATTGGTTAGTTTTGGAATTGATTCAGAAGGTAGATGGAAATTAGCAAAAAAACATTTTCCAATATTGGAGAATATCAATGCTTTGCCTGAAAATTCTATACAGGTTGGCTCAAATTCAGATCCAATTTCTTTACCGAATGGATTAAAGGCCGACTTAAGACCTTATCAAGAGCAAGGTGCTATGTGGCTTATAAGACATCGATTGGCTGGATTAGGTGCATGTCTTGCTGATGACATGGGACTCGGCAAAACTTTACAGACTATCGCTGCTTTGCTTCATGCCAAAGAACATCAAGCTATTGAAATGTCAAATAACAATAGTATCCAACTTGATCTTTTTGGAGAAATTCAGGTTACAGGTAGAAAATCACTTGCTGCTTTGGTTGTATTGCCGGCATCTTTGGTTTTTAATTGGTATAGAGAATTACGAAAGTTTGCGCCTTCACTTCAAGTGGTACAATATATCGGTACAAACCGTAAGAAAGTCGAAAAGACGTTGCTTACTTTTGATGTGATATTGACTACCTACCAAACGATCGTTAGTGATCTTGATTGGCTTAAGCAACAATATTTTCATTATATCATCTTGGATGAAAGTCAACAGATACGCAATAAGAATTCGAAGACTTTTCAGGCTGTCCACCAAATCAGGGCAGAACACAGGATCTCATTGAGCGGTACGCCGATCGAAAATTCTTTGGCTGATTTATGGGCACAAATGGAATTTATAAATCCTTCAGTGCTGGGTACTTACGCTTTTTTTAAAGAACATTTTCAAATTCCTATAGAGAAAAATAGGGATGAACAAGCTATAATTTCACTAAAGAACTTAGTAGATCCTTTTATTCTTCGCCGTACAAAAGAGCAAGTGGCACCTGATTTACCTGAGTTGGTTGAGACTATTCATTATTCTGAAATGTCAGATGCACAATCCAAATTTTATGAAAAAGAGAAATCAGCGGCAAGAAATTATCTAGCTGGATTGGATAGAAATGGCGGTCAATTTCGATTTCATGTATTGTCGAGCCTCATGAAATTGCGTCAAATAGCAAATCATCCAGCGATTGCCGATCAGGATTATGCTTTAGATTCGGGCAAATTTGAAGACATCAAAGACCAAATCAATACTATTGTAAAATCTGGACATAAAGTACTCATTTTTTCATCGTTTATAGCACATCTATCGCTATTTGAGACTTGGTTGCAATCGGAATCAGTTAGGTATATGTTGCTCACTGGCTCTATGAATCCTGACCAAAGAGCTAAAGCAGTCACGGATTTTCAGCACGATGCAACAATTCAAATATTCTTGATTTCCATTAAAGCCGGTGGTACAGGCCTCAATCTAACAGCTGCTGATTATGTTTTTATCCTTGATCCGTGGTGGAATCCCTTTGTAGAAATGCAAGCGGTAGCTCGTGCCCATCGTATCGGTCGTACAAATAGTGTTTTTGTCACGCGATTTATTTCCAAAGATACCATTGAGGAAAAAATCATGAGGCTCCAAGAGAAAAAACGGAACTTATCCGATGATATCATTGACATCAATGAATTTAAAGATTTTTCAGATAACGATTTGGAAAAATTATTAGAATAATAATAACTTCAAATCAATAAACAAGGCTGCTTGTCCAATAACATTTTCTTATCTAGTGAAATACTTATTGATTCTTAAACTTAATTTTGGATTATTTTCATAATTAATTCCCTTTTGTTATGATAATTGTCATTTTTCATGAAGGTTTTGCTTTTGTTTTTTATTTTTGTGGGATAATCAAATGAAGCAACAAATGAATAATTCAGTATTTTCAGGCCAAAGCGATGCGTCTCATCACACAGACCTGCATGCATGGGTCAGCGAATTGGCATCCTATTTTCAAGCAGACAAAACCTATTGGTGTAATGGATCTGATGATGAGTACAATCAGTTTTGCCAATTATTGGTGGATAAAGGTACTTTTATTAAACTAAATCCTGCCAAAAGACCTAATAGTTATGCTTGTTTTAGTGATCCAAGTGATGTTGCCAGAGTAGAAGACAGAACGTTTATCTGTAGCCGTACAAAGGAAGATGCGGGTCCTACCAATAATTGGATGGAACCAGCCAAAATGAAGGCACTTTTAAATGATCTTGCCAAAGGTTGTATGAAAGGCCGCACGATGTATGTGATCCCATTTTGTATGGGACCTGTGGGCTCGCCTTATTCACGCTACGGAGTACAAGTGACAGATTCTGAATATGTGGTGGTCAATATGAAAATTATGACTCGAATGGGCAATCAGGCCTTACAATATGTAGAAAAAGGTGATTTTGTAAAATGTGTCCACACGCTCGGGGCACCATTGCAACCAGGACAAAAGGATGTAAAATGGCCATGTAACCAAGAGAAATATATCACACACTTTCCAGAGGACAGATTGGTAATTTCATATGGATCGGGTTATGGTGGTAATGCATTACTTGGTAAAAAGTGTTTTGCACTTCGTATAGCATCCGTGATGGCAAATGAAGAAGGATGGCTTGCAGAACATATGCTTATCATGGGTGTAGAATCTCCTGAAAAGAAAAAAACCTATTTGGCGGCATCATTTCCAAGTGCATGTGGTAAGACAAATTTTGCCATGCTAATCCCACCGAAAGCTATGGATGGATGGAAGATAACCACAGTAGGTGACGACATTGCGTGGATACATAGGGACAAAAATGGACAATTGACGGCCATCAATCCTGAGAGTGGTTATTTTGGAGTAGCTCCGGGTACCAATTTCGAAACAAATCCAAATGCGATGAACACCATCAAATCTGATACAATATTTACCAATGTGGCGATTACAGCCGACGGTGATGTATGGTGGGAAGGCTTGACAAAAGAAGTACCAGATGGTCTTACTGACTGGCATGGTTTGCCATATGATAAAAGCAGCGGTAAGCCGGCTGCTCATGCTAATAGCCGATTTACAGCGCCAGCATATTCAAATCCTGCAGTTGATGAAAATTGGGATAGCCCATCAGGTGTTCCGATCAAGGCATTTGTTTTCGGAGGTAGAAGAGCGACAGGTATTCCTTTGGTTTATCAATCATTTAATTGGAATTTTGGTGTATATACAGCGGCTACCATGGGAAGCGAAACCACTGCCGCAGCTTTCGGTGCTCAGGGCGTAGTGAGACGCGATCCATTCGCCATGTTGCCATTTATGGGTTATAATATTGGTGACTATATCAATCATTGGTTACAGTTTGGAAGAAATCTTCCAGATGCACCGCGGATTTTTAATGTCAACTGGTTTAGAAAGGACGAACACGGTAGATTCTTATGGCCGGGATTTGGAGATAATATGCGTGTACTTAAATGGATCGTAGGTAGAATAAACGGTAAGGCTTCAGCAGTAGAAAGCCCAATCGGTTGGGTACCAAGATTCAAAGATATTGATTGGACTGGTTTGGAGTTTTCTCAAGAGCAGTTTGAGAAGATCATGACCATAGACCGTGAGGTGTGGAAAAAAGAACTGTTGTCTCACGAAGAGTTATTCTCCACGTTTTATAATAAATTGCCTAAGGAATTCTTCTTTATCAGAGAATTGTTGCTGTCGTCTTTGTGGCGGTCACCTGAGCAATGGGGCCAACAACCAGAGGATTATTAATTTTCAATGCAGTTCGATTGATTATTGATCATTTATTTTGAAGAAATTAAACTCAAAAAATGATACGCTTTTGGTCTGATAAATAAACAGACTTTATATAAATAAAAAAGCCTCCAATCGGAGGCTTTTTTATTTATAACAACTTATTAACCTTATCAGATCAATGAAAAACTTCTGTACCAGCAAAGTGAAATGCTGATTCGATGGCTGCATTTTCATCGCTATCAGAACCATGAACTGCATTCTCGCCTATGTTTTTTGCAAATCTAGCGCGAATAGTACCAGGCGCTGCTTCAGCTGGATTTGTAGCACCAATCAACTTTCTAAAATCTTCAACAGCATTATCTTTTTCAAGGATAGCTGCTACGATTGGTCCTGAAGACATAAATTCTACCAACTCACCATAGAATGGTCTGGCACTATGTACTGCATAAAATTCACCTGCTTTCTCAGCTGAAAGTTTGGTATATTTCATGGCAACGATCTTAAAGCCAGCTTCATTGATTTGTGCTAAAATGGCTCCGATGTGACCAGCTGCTACCGCATCCGGTTTTATCATGGTAAATGTTCTGTTTCCTGACATAATAGATATTTTTAATGATGATTTTTAAAAAACGCCACAAAAGTATAAAATCATATTTCATTAGAAGCGAATAAACAAAAAAAAATTTTGAAACTTCCGTTTTTTTATTGACTTTTGCGCCCTGTATGTCAGAAGAAATCCAGCAACTCAAACAAATATTATCCTTACCTAAGGAAATTACCATTGTGACTCACCGCAATCCGGATGGTGATGCCATTGGTTCTTCCATGGGCTTGGCTGCATATTTACAAAAATTACATCACCAAGTCAAGGTTATTTTTCCAAGTGAATACCCAACGAGCTACAGCTTTATAGCAGGAGTTCAGCGGGCGATGATCTTTGATTTGGATCCTAATGCTGCCAGACAAGCCATTGATAAAAGTGAAGTGATTTTCTGCCTTGATTTTAATGGATTGGATAGGGTAGATAAGTTGGGTGAAAGTATTCAATTTGCCAAAGCAAAAAAAATACTTATAGATCACCATCTTGATCCAGAGCCATTTACAGATATAGAATTTTCAGATATATCTGCAAGCAGTACTTGTGAGTTAGTGTTCAAGCTAATCGATGATTTGGGTGATAGGCACAAAATCGATCCTTCGATGGGTGAGTCCATTTTTACGGGATTGATCACAGATACTGGTTCCTTCCGATATGGAACACGACCTTATACATATGAGGTAGCTGCAGCATTAAAGCAAGCTGGTGTTGATGATTATTTGCTTTCTGATAAGATTTATAATTCCCAAAAGGTAAAACACTTAAGGCTTCTCGGCCACTGTCTTGCTAATAGGATGGAAATCATGGAAGATTATGGTGTAGGCATCATGTGGCTTACTAGAAAGGATTATGCAGATTTTGACATTCAGCGTGGTGATACCGAAGGTATTGTAAATTATATGCTGATGATTGAAAATGTCAAAGTTGCCGCATTTATCTTGGAGCAACCTGCAATTATCAAAATTTCATTAAGAAGTAAAGGCGATATTTCTGTTCAAGAGATCGCCCAAAAATATTTTAACGGTGGTGGGCATAAAAATGCATCTGGTGGTGGCGTATATGCAAGTCTTAAAGATGTGAAAGATAGAGTGCGAAAAGTAATGCCAGAATACTTAAAAAAATATCAAGATCAAAAACAAATAAATTAATTAATTCAATAATATTATTACCATGAAATTTAATTTTTTAGTCTCATTGATAGTCGTTGGATTGCTGATCACTTCATGCAAGCCATCTGAAACTATGACTCCAAGCGGGTACAAATATACACTCGTCACACAAGGTAGCGGTGAAGCTGCAAAAACAGATGAATATGTGTTTTTTACAGCAAAAGTTACAAGTGATAGTGGCAAAGTACTTAACGAAATTAAAGAAGGCCCAGATATGCCTTTCCTACAGATACCAAAAGAATTTGCTAAAGGAAAAGAAGCAAATCCTATTTTGGAAATGATTGCTAAAGCAAAAGTAGGTGATGTGTATCAACTAATCATGCCTATGGATTCGTTTCCACAAGCTTCACCAGAGATGGCAAAATTTAAGCACATTGTTTATGACGTCGCCGTTAAGAAAATTCTGAATGAAGAAGGGTACAAAAAATACATGGAGGAAAAACAGGCTGAAATGCAAGCAAAAGTAGCAGCCAGTATGGAAAAATTGCCTGCAATAGAAGAACTTGCCAAAACGACTTTGGCCGATTATAATGCGGGAAAACTCGAAACGAAGTCCACTCCTTCAGGATTGAAGTATTATATAGTTAAAGAAGGTGAAGGTGCATTGGCTACAAATGGACAAACTGTATCAGTCAATTATTATGGTGCATTAATGGATGGAACCAAATTTGATGATTCTTTCCAGAGAGGTAGAACTTTTGAATTTCCATTGGGAGCAGGTCAAGTTATCAAAGGCTGGGACGAGGGCATTGCACAATTAAATAAAGGTGCTAAAGCATTTTTATTTATTCCATCTGCTTTGGGTTATGGTGACGCAGGAAGTCCTCCTACGATTCCAGGTAAAGCTGATCTAATGTTTTATGTAGAATTAGAAGACATAATCGGAAATTAATTTTCCAAACTTATAATTTATTGCCGGATAAGATCTGTAGTAAGGCTTATCCGGTTTTTTTTTAATCTTAAACATGCAGGGCAATGACCATTGAACAGTTAGCTGATATCAGGGTGCGATTGACATCGGTAAGGAGGTATCTTTGACGTCGATCACCGCAAAATTCAAATAATAGATCAAGAACAATTGTCGCTTGATCCTACATTCTGGCAAGATGCTGAAAAAGCTGAGTCTGTTTTGAAGGAATTGAAGGACAATAAAAAATGGGTAGAAAAATACCAATCCATGGAGTCTGCAGCTGACGACTTGGAAGTCATGATGGAATTCCTAAGAGAAGGTATGACCACTGAAGCTGAACTTGATGAAAAATACAATGAATTACTAGCAATTCTTGATGATATAGAATTCAGAACTACCTTGGACAAACCTGAGGACTTATTGAGTTGTACGCTCGAAATCAATGCAGGTGCTGGTGGTACTGAAGCTTGTGATTGGACATCTATGCTCATTCGTATGTTCAATATGTGGGCCGACAAAAGTGGTTATAAAGTGACGGAATTGGATAGGGTAGATGGTGATGTGGCTGGCATAAAATCTGTTTCTATCGAAATCGATGGCGAATATGCCTACGGTATGCTCAAAGGCGAAAACGGTGTACACCGATTGGTCAGAGTCAGTCCATTCAACTCTCAAGGAAAAAGGATGACTTCGTTTGCGTCAGTTTTTGTCCATCCTATGATCGACGATACCATAGACATACAGATAAGTCCTGCTGACATTGAGTGGGATACTTTCCGTGCGCAAGGTGCTGGTGGTCAGAACGTCAACAAAGTAGAAACAGCTGTCCGTATCAAACACTTACCGACTGGTATAGCCATCCAGTGTCAGGAAGCAAGATCACAACATGCGAATAGAGATAAAGCCATGCAAATGCTTAAGTCGCGTTTGTATGAAATCGAATTGGAGAAGCAGCGTGCAGAAAGAGATAAACTGGAAGCTCAAAAAATGAAAAATGAATGGGGCTCGCAAATCAGATCTTATGTCCTTGATGACAGAAGAGTCAAAGATCATCGTACTGGTTTCGAAACCAGGAATACAGATGCTGTACTTGATGGCGGATTGGATGGATTTCTGAAAGCCTTTCTAATGTGGGACGGAAATTGATCTGTCTTACATTTCGTATTTGATGTTGACCTTAAATCTCTGATCTAAGATTCCTAGTTCGCGCGCTACAGAAGAATTGATAATGATTTGGACTTCTTCGGCGTAAGTAGATTGAGGAATCTTCCCTAGTACCTTAGCTCTTACATGTCTTTTTAGCATGGGATTATAGACATCCATCATAGTGCCAGGTTTGGCTTCGTTGTGTAGCACAAAATTGTTATTGTGACTTGACGGACTTTTGTCCCAAAAGCCAATGACATCAGATAAATAGTACTTTACTATTTTTACTTCATCACTTGTGTCAGTATTTACTGGTGTTTTCAGGATATTAGATGGTCGCTGGGCTTTATTTTTTGTGTCAAAATCTATTTTTGGATCAGGATTTTTACTCGTAATTTGCCTATTATCCAGATTTTGAACTGTCAAATAGCCGATGATTAAGGAATCTCCTGTATTTAAATCTGGAGTGGTTTTGCCGTTAAGTGACATTAAGGATTTGACATCAGTATTCAGATAATCTTTTGCTATACGGTACAGTGTCTCACCTTTTTTGACTTTATAAACTAAGGTAAGTGTGTTTGTTTTTGGTGATTTGGCCGCAAGCTTTAAACTTATTCGCGACTTTTTAATAGGTATTTTTACAATCTTGCCGTCATAGTTCGGATCTTTGGGATCGATTTTGTTTACTTTCAACACCATTTCCGTACTCACCTGAAATATTTTGGCAAGACTGTAAATACTAATACCTTGGTCATTGATATGACTATAATAAATATCATTCCCAGGGAGAACGTCAGTGACGATCTCGGTTCCTGAAGAAAAAAATCGGTTGCTTTGGTTTTGTCCGAAACACAGCACGCTACCTATTAAAAGTAAAAAAATACTACATTTACATTTTTTAATATGTGACATGATTGTGATTCCTGAAAATAAAATTTATTCTTTAAAGACAGGGCAAATATATTACAAATTATTATAATATGTATCTTGTTATCAAAAAAAAAATAATTAAAATTTAATGAAGACCTCAATAATTATACCTGCTCGGCTTGCATCGACTCGTTTGCCTGAAAAGCCGTTGGCTGATCTATTCGGCAAAAGTCTTATCCAGCGCGTTTACGAGCAAGCGTTAAAAGTGGATGCTGCAACTGATGTAATTATTGCCACTGATCACACGAAGATTTTTGATCATGTACAAGGATTTGGAGGAAAGGTAGTGATGACTGCTGCATCGCATGTGTCTGGTACTGATCGGATTGCAGAAGTTGCGTCCAAAATAGATAGTGATATCATCATAAATCTGCAAGGTGATGAACCATTGATACATCCTGACCAAATCAATGAATTAATCGTTCTGATGGAAAAACCTGATGTTGCCATTGGTACTCAATGTCAAGCAATAACGTCGGAAGAGCAACTATTTGATTATAATATTGTGAAAGTAGTTCGGGATTATAATGACAGAGCCTTATATTTTTCGCGGCAAGCGATACCTGCTTTTAGAGATAAGGCTTATAAAGAATGGATGTCATCCACACCATATTTCAGACATATCGGTATGTATGGATTCAAAAGAGAAATATTGAACAAGTTGACCCAATTATCGGCTTCGTCATATGAGAAAGTAGAATCTCTTGAGCAGCTTAGGTGGCTACAACATGGTTTTCAAATCCATTGTATTGAGACTAATTTTCAGTCTATTGGTGTCGATACGCCTGATGATTTGGAAAATGTGCGTGATATTCTGCTTAAAGGAATGTTCCGTTGAATCCAAGCGGTAAAATATCAGCAACCGAATTTAATTCATATACTTCGGGGCCATCTGATTTTAGTAAGATTCGAATACGGTGTTGGTGTCTATTTTCATATTCTGAGATAACTTGTCGACAAGCACCGCAAGGAGATACCGGTTTATCGATAGACATTTTCTGGTTTTTGATAGTTATAGCCAGCGATTCTACAGCGATATTGGGCTTGTTTGCACCAGCATTATATAATGCAACACGTTCGCCGCACATGCATAATGGATATGATGCGTTTTCCTGATTTGAACCTATATATACAGATCCATCTACCAATCTCACAGCTGCTCCGACATGAAATTGTGAATATGGTGCATAAGCGTTATCCAATTGCACTATCGCTTGTGCCATGAGATCTGCATCTGCCTTACTCATTTCGTCTGAAGAGGCATATATCTTGTATTCAAAGCTTTCGGATACCGTTTTCATTTATACATATTTGAAAAATATATTATGCAAAAACTACACCAATTTTTTCGGCATGTTACGCTGGGTTAGTGAGATGGATTAATGCTCATCATGATTATTGTCATTGTAATGGAGACAATGAAAGGATAAATTTGTACCGTTATCAAGCATTCGAATCACAATTTACTAGATTTTATGGAAACAAGAGAATTATTGACGCTCAAAGTCGGTGATGTCATGAGTACTGAACTCATCACAGTTAAACAGGATACAGTATTGAAGGATGTAAATCAAATATTCGAAAATGAAAATATTCATCATATACCTGTTGTAGCTAATGATGGACATTTTATGGGGATTATCTCCAAATCTGATATTCTTTGCTGCTTGATTGGGGTACAAAACTAAGCTTACCTGCTAGTATTCGAAAAAACTTCTTCATGCTGTCTAGCAATCTCGCCAAAGATGTCATGCAAACGAATGTCATCAAGGTTAGTCCTGATGATACTATACAACGATGTGTGCAGATTTTTAGAGAGAATTATTTTCGTGCATTACCTGTCGTAAATGATGAAGGTCAATTGCAAGGAATTATCACTACATATGATCTTATGATTCTTGCCTACTCGCATCCATAATAAGTATATAAATAAACATTACAATTAATATTACTAACGACTTATAAAATTAGCATGAACTTCACAGGCCTTTCTACCGTACAGCAAGTATTCGATCAGTTCAATCTTCAATTTCCATTTTTGCGTCTTGAATTATATGCACATGGACATGAAGGTGCGAAAGGATCAAAACCTGATGATCAGGTGTCTCATGAGACCACGCTCAATCAACTAAATCCAGATATAGAAGATAATACTTTTGATATCCTTCCGGAAATGACTGTGGCAGAATTTGAAAAATTTATGAAGGAAAAATATAGTCTAAATATTCAGGTATTTCGCAAATCTGCTGATATATGGTTGCAAACATCAGCTACAGATCATTGGACGCTGGAGAAGCAGAATGGTAAGGGTCAACGCTCTACACTTGAATATGATATTCCACCAATAGATATCACAGACTTTGATTTAGAATAGTATTCATTATAATTGATATACATAGTAAAGATATTGATATCACCAAGATTATTTGGCTAAAAAGTTAGTTATGTAACCTTGAATCTTTGCGTCTCTGATATTATATATTTTTTCAATATTCGTAATTATCTATAAAGATAAAAGTCGTATCATTGCATGAATTTAACAAAAAACACATGCATCGTTACTTCATTTTTGCAATTATAATGTATTTGTCGGCTACAGACTTACTCGCACAACATCAACTACAACAATATAGTAGAGTAAAAATAAATCTCACGGGCAGAGATATTAATGACCTGGCTAAAGCAGGCATAGAGACAGACCATGGACTTTTTGTGAAAAATAAGTTTTTTATTAGCGACTTTTCAAATGTAGAAATTGAGATAATCAAAAATCTTAAATTCGAAACCGAAGTTTTAGTGGCTGATGTTGCCGCTTATTATGCCGTCGCAAATCGGCCTTCGGAATTGACAAAATCAGCGAAAAGAGGTAGTGGTTGTGGTGGACAATCCCAAAATGAATACAACTACACAAGACCGCTTAATTATAAGGATGGTAGCATGGGTGGCTATTATACTTATGATGAAATGCTGCTCGTTTTGGATAGTATGGTCGCAAAATTTCCACATTTGATTTCGCAAAGACAGGATATTGATACCTTAACAACATATCAAGGCAATCGATTATTCTATGTCAAACTGTCGGACCAAGTTGCTGAAGATGAGATTTCTGAACCAAACGTTTTATACACAGCATTGCATCATGCGCGTGAACCTAATGGTTTGACGCAGATGGTATATTATATGTGGTATTTATTGGAGAATTACGGACTTGATCCCATTGTCACACGGATTGTAAATGAAACTCAATTGTATTTCGTTCCATGTGTCAATCCAGATGGATACAAACTCAATGAATCTACTAATCCTTTAGGTGGTGGCTTATGGCGAAAGAATATGTGGCGCGATACATCTGGTGCATTGAAAGGTGTGGACTTAAATAGAAATTACGGACATTTTTGGGGATTTGACAATATAGGTTCTTCCAATAATCCCAATTCACAAACATACCGTGGAACTGATGGATTTTCTGAACCTGAAACTAAATCTATAAGAAATCTCTGCACTAAGATAGAGTTTAGTATGGCTCTAAATTATCATACTTTTGGTAATTATCTAATCCACCCGTGGGGATACAGTGACAAGCCTACTGATGAAGATAAATTGTACAAAATCATTGCCAAAGAAATGAATAAGGAAAATCAATTTACAGTAGGCACTGGTACTGAAACAGTTGGATATGTAGTAAATGGAGACAGTGATGATTGGATGTATGGAGCCAATGATGAAAAGAAAGCCATTTTTGCATTCACACCTGAAGTCGGACCTTCTTTTTGGCCGCCACAAGTAGATATTGATTACTTAAATAGGTCATGTATGTGGATGAATCTATCGACGGCTTTGATGACATTAAGCCATTATACGGCGGAAGAAGAAGTAAAGTCATCTTATTTTTCACCGGAAAATAAATCGGTCTTTATAAATGTGAGTAGGGCAGGCTTGAAAGATGGCAAATGCCAAATTACACTAAAATCTGCTACTCCTGGTGTTATGGTGGAAGATATGGTTAAGGAAGTTAGCCTTAATAGGGGCGAAAATGTAGTTTTGGAATATAAATTAGATATAGAAAATACGGTAAGTGAAGGCGAAATACTGCTACAATTGGATGTCAAAAATGGTGATGTAGTGACGTCATCTACCATATCCAAAACATGGATAAATAGCAATTTCATTGACATAAAATATGATAGTATCAATAATGTAGGCAGTTTTACTTCAGATTATTGGTCACTAACAGGACAAACGTATTTCTCTTCACCAGCATGTCTTACGGACTCACCAGATGGATTGTACCTTGATAATTTTAAATCTGAGGTTATTTTGGGTGAGCCAATAGATCTTTCCAAAACTTCCCAAGCATTTTTAAATTTTTATGCAAAATGGGATATAGAAAAAGGTTATGATTATGTCCAAATTCAGGCATCATCCAATAATCGAGATTTTATCCCGTTATGTGGATTGCATACGGTATATGGTACTCAAAATCAGTCATTTAATAGTCCACTTTATGATGGGACACAGGCAGATTGGGTACGCGAAGAAATGGATTTGACGTATTTTGTTGGTCAGCCCAAAGTTTGGATTCGCGCTATAATCAAGTCCGATGAAGGTGTACAAAAAGATGGATTTTATATGGATGATCTTCGCGTCCAAGTTGTTCCTACAGGTACTACCGCGGTTACTGATGATAAGGTAGACGTGCGACTTTATCCGACGATTTCTGATGGGCGACAATTGATTCATTTGTCAGGCCACGATATAGAGCTAGATAATTTGAAATTTGCCATTTATGATATCAGTGGGAGAGAATTGGCGGATTTGCCGATAGTAGGCGGCACAGTAGATATCAGTAATACAAGGTTGCCTTCAGGCTTATATATGTACAAGCTCGTGCAAGGCCAAAATGTAAAAGGAAATGGCAAGTTTGTAATAAATTAATTATTGTGTAGCTTTGTGCAAAATTTATACCATGGGTAAATTATTAATGCTTTTTTGTTTTCTAGGCTTAATAGGATGTGGCGGAATGAAGGATGTCACAAAATTCAAAGCTGATGACAAAGTTTTAGGATTGTATAAAGGTGCATGCTCAGGAAAATGTTCGGTGTATAATCTGGACATTTATAAAAATAGGTACGTAGTGTATGAAGGCATCATGAATGTCGAAAATTATGGACTTTACGCAAAAAAAATAACAGCAGAAGAATATAATGCACTAATTGCCGAGTTTGATAAAGAAGATTTTTATAGTTTTGAAAATCAATACCCGATACCTAGTACTGAGTTGCCGACAATAACCATGCTGTACAATAAAGCTAAATTGTCAAAATCTATCAAAGGCAGTATAGATAGGCCTCAGAAGTTGTTGGCCTTGCAAAGAGTATTGGAGAAGTTGGCAAAATCGGACGGATTTAAGCTTGTGAAAGCTTATGAACCCAAAATATCAGCAGCAGAACAATCTGACGATAAGCAGGCAAATAATAGTGAAATTATTGATGATCAATTTATTGTGGAATTGAATTCGAATGTATTTATGTCTGAATGGCTAAGAAAATACAAACAATATGATGCTCGACTTGTAAAAAAAGTTGCGCCAGATCTCAACTATTGGGTTATTTCTTTTAGCAAACAAAAGACCACTTCATCAGAATTGTTTGCCATTTTCAAACAAGATAAGGAATTGAAAATGGTAGAACAAAACAAACGAGTTTCACCAAGACAGCATTAATTTGGTTCGGTATCATGTGAAAGTATAACAAAAGTTATATGGTTGTGCCTGCAAATTGCCTCGACATTTGTACCATTCAACCAAAAGCATTTGTTATGAAATCTATAATTAAAATTCTAATTACCGTCATTCTTGTAGGAATTTCCCTATTTGTAAAGGCATAAGATACCCGTTATTTTTTGTGACAAAAATCTAGACAAAGGCCGTTTAAAATGACAAGATATTCACTTAAATGGTGCCATTTCTTCTTCGATATCTTTGCGAAGATTCATCAATTTTAGTGCGTATTCTTGCAATTTTATTTCGTTTTCAGTAGTAGGAATCCACTCTGGCACTGCTTGTGGAGCACCATCTTTATCCACAGATACGAATACTATAATACAATGCGTTGTCTTTGTAAATGGTTGATCACCGACCACTGTTTTACTCATTACATCGACCATGATGTGCATGCTAGATTTGCCCGTATAAATCACTTTAGCTTCTATTTTTACAAGGTCACCTATCTGTATTGGTTTGTGAAATCTAATGCCTCCGACATAAACAGTTACACAATAACCACCAGCCCAATTGCTCGCACAGGCAAATGATACCTGATCTATCCATTTCATGACAGCGCCTCCATGCACTTTGCCTCCAAAATTTATATCTGTCGGCTCAGCCAAAAACTGAAAGGTTAATTTGTTATCTTTTGCCATATGGGAAATTATTTACAGAAAAACTTTTTGTGCCAATTTCATGGCCTTATTGAATGCGATTTTATTAATATGGGTGTCAATGTGTTCATTTTCAAGGTATTGGATTAGGTTTTCTGTTGCCATATTGCCCGTCAGTTCATCCTTCGCCATCGGACATCCACCATAACCTTTGATCGCTGAGTCAAATCTCCTACAGCCACTTTTGTAGGCGGCATCTATTTTGGGCAACCAATTATGTGGCTGCGTGTGTAGATGTGCCCCGAATTCTACATCTGGATATGGCGGTATCAAGTACTTGAACAAGTAAGAAATACTATCAGGCGTGGCTATGCCGATAGTATCCGAAAGCGCCATGATCTTCACATCCATATCGGCAAGTCTGTCCACCCATTGCTGACAAATCTCTACGCTCCATCTATCACCGTACGGATTGCCAAATCCCATAGATATATAGATGACAATCTTTTTGTTGTGCTTGAGACAAATATTTTGGATTTCTTCTACACGCGAGATCGACTCTTCGATGGTGGCATTGGTATTGCGGAGTTGGAAGGTTTCAGAGATAGAAAATGGATATCCTAGATAAGTGATCTCATCAAAACTCACCGCATCTTCAGCGCCACGTGCGTTGGCTATAATGGCAAGCAGTTTTGAATTGGTTTTGTCGAGATCCAACTTAGCCAAAACTTCGGCAGTATCTCGCATCTGTGGTATGGCTTTCGGAGATACAAAACTACCAAAATCTATCGTATCATAACCGACTTTCAACAGTTGATTGATATACTCGGCCTTGATGTCGGTGTCTATAAAGTCATGGATACCTTGCATGGCGTCTCTGGGACATTCTATGATTTTGATGGTATCAGATGTGGATGTCATGCAACTTGGATCTTGGATGAAATGTTGAATTCATATCTTCAAACGTTAAATATATACAGAATGTTTGTTGGCATCAAATAATTTACCGTATTTTCATGGTAACCGTCATCATATTAAGATTGTACCAAGGAGATTTTTATCTAAATTTCTAGTAAAATAAAAATATCAAAGAATTGGAATTTTTTTCTTTATGACCTTGCTTTTCAGAAACTATCGTATTTTGAAATTGAAAAAAAATGCTATGACAAAGTGTTTGGTTCTTGGTTTATTAAAAAGTCTAGTGTTTGTTTTATGAAGGAAAAAAACTCTTGGTTAACATTTCAGATTAATAACAAAGACAAATGGAGAGATATTGATTTAAAAAAAATATGAGTTGAAATATTCAAACTTTCTTAGACAAATAAATCGGCCGACAGAAAACACTTCATACAAAACTAAGCTTTTATTACCAAGTTAAGATAGTTTGTTTAGCACGACTTGAATAGAATGTATGATTTATAACCGATGAGACCGTAGATCTGTATATGTCATCAAGACTCAGTTTGAACGCTTCCAAGAATAAAAGTCGCTTTATTAGCACCTAGATCAGTCGTTTTTGATTACTTTTGAAGTAAAAATGGCAGCTTTTAGAGAGACTGTCGTTAGTGGTAAGCTTAATAGTCTAAACATCAAGGGACATTTAGGCGATTATATACATAAAATGAAACGCTAATTTTCACTAGTTACATTTCATTAAATTAGAATAAATTTGTAAAATTGTGATTTAATAAATGCCAGGACAGCAACCAAATATTGTAAGCGTATTTAGAATAGTTCACATAGATAATGTGGAGTATTTGCTAAAGCATGGCATGTTTACAAGAAACCATTCAATGGCCGACCCAAACTATATCAATATTGGAGATAGTGGATTAATAGCACAAAGAAATACCTATCCAGTAAGCATTAATCCACCAAATGGAGTTTTAGGCGATTGTGTTCCATTTTATTTTGGTCCTTTATCGCCAATGTTATTTAATATTAAAACGGGTTATAGAGGTATAACTCAAAGACCACAGAGCGAGATCGTTTATATTGTTTGCATAGTGAATACACTAATTGATAATTGTAAAGAATGGTGTTTTACAGACGGCCATGCTAAAAATGCGATTACAGGATTCTACAACAATATTGATAATTTGAGTGAAGTAGATTGGAATATGGTAGCAGAAAGGCAATGGAGTAATACAGAAGATGACTTTGATAGAATGCGAAGGAAACAAGCAGAATTCTTGGTTAAAAATCATGTGCCTGTAAATTGTATTAGTAGCATTGTGGTGCTAAACGAAGCAAGAAAAACATTTGTAGAAGAAATAACAACTCGTCTTGGATTGGAAATTTCAGTTCAGGTTAATCCAAATAATCAATTTTATTACTGATGAAATATTTAAAAGGAAATCTGTTAGAAGCACATACACAAGCTTTGGTTAACACAGTTAACACGGTTGGTGTTATGGGAAAAGGAATTGCCTTGCAGTTCAAAGAAGCTTTTCCATTGAACTTTAAATTATATGCAGCAGCATGTAAAAAGAAAGAGTTAATAATTGGCAAATTGCTTGTGGTTAAAGAGCACACTTTAGAAGGAGAAAAGATAATCATCAATTTTCCTACTAAAACAGAATGGTTCATGAAATCTAAATATGAATACGTTGAAGAAGGATTGAAAGAATTAGCTAAGGTTCTTGAAGAGTATAAAATTGAAAGCATTGCCATTCCACCATTAGGATGTGGTAATGGTGGATTAAAATGGGATAAGGTAAAGTCAATGATTGAAAAATATCTTGGTCATTTAACAAATGTAAATATTCAGGTTTTTGAACCCAATGATGCAGTAAAAGAAATTTTAAAACAGCAAGATGTAAGCAAAGAAATAAAGCTAACACCTGCCAGAGCAATGGTGATTTATGCTATGTTTTACTATGAATCTTTAGGAGAAAATGCAAGTCTTTTTGTAGCGAATAAGTTGGCTTATTTTTTACAGCGATTGGGTGAAAAGAGTTTAAATAAACTAAAATTTGAAGCCAGTCATTATGGACCTTATGCCGTTCAGGTTGAGCACTTATTGCATAATGTAAATGGTAAATATTTAAAAGGTTTGGAACAAATGAATGCAAAAGCATTTGAACCGTTAGAGCTGCAATATGATAAAGTGCAAGAACTTAGTGATTATATCAAAAATGAACTTAGTGCAGAACAAAGAACAAGGTTGTCAAACTTAGTAAAATTGATTGATGGTTTTCAGTCTGCCTTGTCATTAGAAATATTAGCAACTGTTGATTTTGTAAAAAAAGATAAACCAGGAATTAACCAAGAAGATATTGTGAATATTATTCATAACTGGTCAGAACGCAAACGCAAACTTTTTCAAGAAAAATACATTCAGATTGCTACCAACCACCTGAATGATTATGGTAACAAACTAAATATTTCCATAACCTTTGAAATTCAGGAAACTACTACATTAGAGTTTTTATCAAACACAATTTCCAGATAAAATTGGTTATAAATCATTTCTCAAAATCTAATTGAAAAGCTGGCACCTAAACCATTGATAGTAAATCATCTTAACTTCTTATAAGACTGATGGCATCTTGTACCAACTAAGCTTTTCCCGCCATGCCAAAACAGACAGGGCCAGCTACCAAATCCATTCTCTCCAATAATAAATTTGCAAATGTGATTACAATGTAATAACTTTGTATAAATATTAAATACATGCAAGCCAAAATTATACAAATAGGAAATTCAAAAGGGCTTCGTTTAAGTAAAACAATTTTGGAAAAGTATCAGTTTGGAGATTCCGTGAATATGCGAATGGAAGAAAATTGCATTATTATAGAACCTATCTCAAGTCCTAGGAATAATTGGAGTAAATCGTTCAAAGAGATGCGAAAAAATGGACACGATGAACTATTGATAGATGATCATTTTGAAGAAGAAACTAATTGGGAATGATAGTGAATCAATATGAAATAATCCTTGTTAATCTAGAACCGACACTAGGAAGTGAAATAAAAAAAACTAGACCATGTGTAGTAATTTCCCCAAATGAAATGAATCACTATTTGCGAAAAATACTAATTGCACCTATTACTTCGACGCTTAAAAAATATCCAACAAGAATAGGTATGACTTATGATAACGTAAAAGGAATGATAGCTATTGATCAAATAAGAACAATAGATAAACAAAGAATAATAAAAAATATTGGGATGCTAGATCTAGATACAATAAAACAAACAAAACAAGTTATTGAAGAAACATATGTTAAATAAAGTACAAAAAATATCGATGTATTGGTAGGCTTGACAAAATAATTGTAATCAAAAATTAAGTAGCATATTTAAAACTCCTAATTCCATAATTTCATTCATTTTCAGTTTTATGAAGTCTTGCATTACTATTGGATTATTTCATATCGACAAGAACAATAGAAGTGAATGAAAGTATTGGACAAGAGATTACAATTAAAATTGTTGCGGTATTCGTTTTCTTACTTGTTTCCTTATATTTTAGAAAAGAAGGAAAGAAAAATGAGCTGGAAAATGGTTGGCTAAAAGCTTCTGGAATAATGAATATAGTAGTGATTTCAGTTATTATTTTAGCATTTCTTTTTTATTTATATATAGAAATTACTAAAAATTGAAAATTCTGTTACGTAGCTTCTAACCATATTGAAAATCAATTTCTTCCACTAATACTAAAAATACGCAAAAGCTTTGTTACCTTGCAGCCTATATTTGTAA
>JADKGF010000012.1 GCA_016717105.1 Saprospiraceae bacterium
AACCAGCATCAACTTGAACATGAAGGAGAATAAATTACAGTTATAAAGAAGATGCTGTACAACCACTGCTATTAGTAACAGTTACGGTATATGTGCCAGCCGAAGTGACAACCTTTGTACTACCTGTACCACCACCAGACCAAGCATATGTACCACCACCAGTTGCCGTTAGTGTAACACTGGTATTTGTACAAGTAAGGGGTCCATCATTACTAACATTTACAGTAGGGTTGGGATTCACAGTTAATGTTCTTGTTGCCGTTGCAGTACACCCATTAATGCTAGTGACAGTTACTGTATAAGTAGCAGCAATGCTGACATTTATGGAAGGAGACGTAGCTCCAGTATTCCAAAGATATGTACCACCACCAGAAGCAGTAAATGTACTAGTCTGGCCCTGACAAATAGGTGTTGTACCAGAAATACTAGCATTTCCTGTGGACACAGTTACTGTAAATGGATCTACAGCAGTACATCCCTTACTATCCGTAACGGTAACGGTATATGTTGCAGTTGTAGTCGGCAAGCTTTTACTATTGCCTGTACCTAGTGAACCACTCCAAGTATAAGTGTACCCAGGCGTTCCCCCTGAAGCATTGGCAGTCACAAGAAAATTAGGACCAGAACATACATCAATATTTGGCATGCTCAATGTAAGCTGTGGATTAATAGTTAAAACAACTGCATCTGTACTGGTACAACCAGCATTATCAGTTACAGTGACTGTATAAGTACAGCATTTGACCCATTTGCGCCGTTTGCAAGACCATCAGACCACACATAATTATAAGGGGCAACACCATTTGATCTACTGCCGTAAGTGCTTTTGACTGACCATAACATATGGTAGCATCAGCACCAGCATTTACAGTTAAAGGAGATAAAGATATTTCTGTCAAATTAAAAACGAAATCACCAGTAAAAGAACCAAACCAAATACCACCTCCCAAATTACTTCTTAAATCATTAGCACCAGTTCCAATCTGTAAAGGGTGATTCATTGCTTCGCCTGGGTTCGTAACAAGTAAGCTGGTACCAGTATTTATCCCAGTGCCGCACATTTTTAGTTGAAATGTATTATAAAATGTCCAGTTATTGGTATTCGGTGACAGCCTAACACTGCAGTCCATGGACTTGCAGGTGTCCCTGTTGTTTTTGCGATCCTGTCAATTCAATTGTATAACCTCGAGACAAATCTACACTACCAAGTGTTCCATTATTTTTTACAACCTCTAATACTGCTTTCATTGTACCATCAGTATATTCAATGAGTCTAGCTACAGTATTTGGCTTAATTTGGTAATTTACGTTTCCTACATAAAGAACAATGGGTAAATTTCTTTGAGGAGATTCACAAGTCAACCCAATTTCTGAAAGATTATAAGCTTTTAAAATATTAGAACCACATAAACTTAAAGGTGTAGATAGGTGAAGAAACAGCATTTACTGCAGCATTATACACGAGTAATAGCACTTCCACCAGTTCCTTAAGATACCATAAGGCAATTGTAACCGGATCATTATCTGCTGTTGGCGCTCCATAGTTACAAATTATCCATGCTATTCTGGCAGCAGCAAGTGCAGTTAAACCAAGACCTGAATAATCTGTAAGATCATAAGCGGTATAAGGTGCAGGAGCACTTAAGTTTCCGTCAAGACAATGCCAAAAATTTGTGTTGGTTACTGTACAAGTACTAGACACCTCAAAACCACATGGTACGGTAGCCGAATTTATAGGATAAGCTTTTCCAGATTCTAATCCTAAATAGGTAACTGGATTTCCATAACAGTCGGTAAAAGAAAGAGTACCACAAGTTGTCCGAAGATCAGGTGAACTAGTGACAGCTATACCATAATCCAAGTAAAATTTGTCAATCAACCCCAAAAGATTGTTTGACTTATCATAAAATTTAATATTAAAATACTTTCCAGGATGTAAATTGTCAACGGAGATTCTTCCTCCCTTTGCTTTTAATTCGTCTCTTTTTGGAAGGTGCCTTCCATTTTGTATTCAAACTTCATCAAAACCGCTCCTGAAAATGATGTGGGTAGGCTAACCGACAATTTACCATCTGCTTTGGTCCGAATCGTCTCATTTGTCACATGATAGTTGTTAGGGTCTATCTGCTGAGCATATAGTGCCTGACCAAAAACAAGCATTAAAGCTAAAATAACAAAATTCTGTTTTACAAAATAAATTGCAAAACTTCTTTGGGTAAAGAAATCTCTCATTCTCAAATTTTTAGGTTTATTATAAAAAATATAGATGATCAGGCTTTAAAGTCGGTCGCCTAATTATCTATTTTAAAATCATATGACTTTGGAATACTTTAAAGACACATTTTTATCTTTATAAAATAACCAAATGTAAAATAATTTACATTGTCAAAATAATAATTGGTTGGTGGGGTTTAGGTCAATGTTAATAAATATTAAAAATTATTAACTCCATGCTTATAGACACATTATCGAAGTACCTCCCCCGTCATCTTCTTCATTTTTTTAAATAAATCTAAAATCATTGAAAAAAACCCTATACTAAAGTCAAATTTGATTAATTATAACTCATTGTAAACCATTGTTTGAACATGTAAAATATATGAGTTTGGGGGATAAAAATTTTCTACCTAAAATAAAAAGAGCCCTCACTGTTTCAGCGAAGGCCCCTCAATTATGAAAGCGTTATTTTTATGTTGATTGATCCTGCGGCGCGGGACAAGTTTTGATGACCCCTCAAAGCAGTACATGATATGCTTGATTTGAGAATTAGCAAATTAGAGTTGCATAATTCTACATTTCGGCAATATTGCAATCAATCAATTCCCATTTATCAATATAGTTGACGTTCCACATTTAGGTGTTGGACACTCCTCTGTCGGAGTACTCGGATCACAGGTACCTGGATCTACAATCTGGAATGTCTGTGTACATCCTGGAGTAGCTGTATCAGTTACTGTTACTGTAAAGGTTGCACCACCACCGGCTGTTCCTGCTCCCAATGTAAATTGGGTGGTACCATAAGACACATTTGTATTTGGTGTAATAGTTGTACCTCCATTAATGGTTACACTATAAGTTGCCAATGATGTGTTTGTATTGGTAATCTGTGCCGTGAATCTGATGCGATTGTCTGTCATCAATGCTGGTGTTCCATTGTCCAAACATTCTACATTTTGCGGTACAATTGCATTAATATTGCAGCAATTGGTTGGTGTATCTAATGTTACCTGGCACACCTGTACAATTGGTTGACGAATTAGTCACTGTTACAGTATAGGATCCTCCAGTTGATTGTTTATCGTCCCAGTTGTTGCACCATTACTCCAAATATATGCGTATGTTCCTATTGGACTTGGATTTACTGTCACCGATCCTCCCGTTAGATTTGCACAACTTGGTTGACTATTTACTGCTATATTGCAGGTTGGATTTACCGTAGCATTTGTGACTATAGCCTGACATGTATTCGTACATCCTGTGGTTGTGTCAGTTACCGTTACAGTAAACGTTCCAGCTGATAAATTGCTTATCGTCGCTGTTGTTGCCATTACTCCGAGGAAAAGTTACATTTGATGCTGTTGCTGTAGCTGATCCAGCTGGACTTGTGCAGTTGGTATTATCTATTTTACCACAGGTTACAGTCGGATTTGTCGTATTATTGGCTACAATTGCTTGACATGTATTCGTACATCCTGTGGTTGTACTTGTCACGGTTACCGTATATGTTCCTGCTGTTAAATTGCTTATCGTCGCTGTTGTTGCGCCATTACTCCAGGAAAAAGTTACATTTGATGCTGTTGCTGTAGCTGATCCATTTGGACTTGTGCAGTTGGTATTATCTATTTTACCACAGGTTACAGTCGGATTTGTCGTACTATTGGCTACAATTGCTTGACATGTATTCGTACATCCTGTACTTGTGTCAGTTACCGTTACCGTAAACGTTCCAGATGTTAAATTGCTTATCGTCGCTGTTGTTGCGCCATTACTCCATAAATATTGGTTAGCAGTAGTTGTAACACTTACTGATCCATTAGGGCTTGCACAGTTGGTATTATTTATTGCTGCACATGTTGCGGTAGGACCAACACCATTCGTTAATTGCACCGTACAGGTTCTTGTACATATATCGTCTGTCACTTCTACACTATATATCCCTGCTCCTAAATTAGAAATACTATTGGTATTTCCGCCATTTGACCACATCACACTATAACTACCTGATGCTCCTGTAACTGTGACGCTTGCCGTTCCATTTGTCGCTCCACAAGTCGGATTTGTTGATGAACAATTCAAAACCATTGTACATACTGGTGATGGGAAAAATCCAAAGTCCACAGAGTGGTTGGTATAGCCTCCTTCCAATGGTTCTGCTATGCTTCCGATGGTGATTGGCTTACTTACTACGCCATAACCCGCTAATGGTGTGCCATTATCATCATTCTCTATGTTGTCATCAGGATCCGGTGCTACTCCATTCCCTGTACTATTGGTATAGCCCGATAATGGCCCTTGTAAACTTGATTCTGGTATTAGTACTATATAATTACCCTCTGGTAAATTATTGAAGTTATAGATACCATTTACACCTGATTTTGTCACCGTCACTGAAGTGGTAATGAACTCGTTTGGTTGTGGCATGCCATCATTATTATAATCATTGTACAGTTCTACTGTTACATTATTTACCCCAACTTCTCCTAGATCATAAATACCATTATTATTGATATCAAACCATACAAAGTTTCCTAAATTGTAGATTCCTGTCGGGATTATAATCCCAGCATCCCATGTTAAATCTACCTCGCCTGCCGTTAAAGTTGTTAGTGTTGTTTGTCCCGTTGAAATATCTGCATCTGAATCCTCTGGATCACTGCCATTTCCTCCCACACTTCCTGTAGATGGTGTAAATGTTTGACCAGGGTTTAAAACAAAGTCCACATAATAATCACCTGGGTCTAAATTATCAAATAAGTAGTATCCAGGTCTACCGTAAATATCATATCCTGTGTACGTCGTTGCTATTAACATGCCTGTACCATTATATAAGTTTACTTGTACACCATTTACTCCATTGGCCGATGGCTCGTCTTGGATATTATTCTGATTTTGATCAAACCATACGTAGTTTCCTAAGGCGGCCTTCGCATCGCAATCTAAGCCTAAGTCCCAGTTAAGATCTGTCTCGCTAGCATCTATAGTAGTAATCTCTGTAACTGCCGCTTTAAACGAATTAATTGTCATTGCTGTACCATCCGAATCTGCTGTATCATCTACCACAGCATTTACAGGAGACACCAATGTTCCGGCAGGAAGATAAAATACTGCATAATAATTACCTGGATCTAAACTAGTAAATAAATACAATCCTCCATTGCCCGTCGAAGTAAATGCTACCAATTGGTCGCCCGCTGGGAAGGCTATATTATCTCCGTTATCTAAGTATAACTCTACTCTAACGCCGTCTATTCCCAATTCCCCTATATCTTGGAATCCATCATTGTCGGTATCACACCATACAAAATTACCATAGTTGCCCGGTTGATTCGGCTTAGTTGCAATTCCCACTTTTAATGGTTCTGCTGGTAAGAATGTATCACCGTTATCCATCCTTGTGGCCTTATAAGCAAATGAATTCCATGCTATCTCGCCATTGGCAGGTGCATCAACAGGTACGCGCATGTCCCATGTCAATTCTATCATATCTCCAGGTTTCAATACTAGATCACCAAAATCATATTTAACCGATTGGATAGTCGTAGGGTCTGTTGGTAAGATCGTTGTCCAGTTTGGTGCTGTACAGCCCGCAGGGCCACTCGAAACAAAATCTGTCCTACATGGATTTTGTGCCGTAGAATAATAGATGGTAACACCCGCTGGTGCACTAATCGGCGTGACCAAGTTGGGTCTCCAGGCTGTAGATCTCGCACTTAAGTCGATCACACCCATATCGCCTACAAATGGTAAGATGTCTATGATCACAAATTCGTCGGCAGGTACATTACCTGTGTTGGTTACGATCAATTTATAATTGGCCAATCCACCCGGCATCGTCATACCTGAATCAGGATATCTTGTATAATCAGTATCACACTCTCCTTTAACCCATTTAACCGATTCTAATTGCGCTTGAGTAGTTACACCAATGTAATCCGCACCATAACACAAACTGTCTAAAACTGAACCATTTCCATTCACGTCTAATGAATCCTGCGTAACATAAAACTGATGATAATAATCAGTATAGGTGCATTTTCTAGGGCTTGTTCCTGTAAAAAAACCAGTATTTTTTAAACCATCTAACTCTGTAAAAGGTCCAAGATAATATGCCTCATCATAAGTATATTGATCATTTGTACCTGCTACTGCATAATCGTTTATAACAGTTTTTATAGAAATATAATAAGAAGATGGTGCTGGCCAAGGGTTATTCCAAGTAAATCTAACTAACGTTCGACCTGACCCATTATAATTTGGAAGTACTTCCACTAAATCTGCAGGTGGAGGTGCTCCATTTGAATGTGAATGTTGTTCCATATGCATAATCCAAATAATCGAGACCATGTGGCAACAAATCCATAACCATAGGGTTTTCTAAGGGCAACCCTCCAGCTTCAATTTTGGGATTCAATTGAGTGTAAACTATGGTGCCTGGAATTAAAGCCGATCCACCTATCCAACTACCATTAGCATAAGTAAAAGCTTTTTTTAATGTAAGAGTACTGTATGGATCTGGAGGTATCGCTATTATTGAAATACAAGATGTACCATCATTGACAACAAGTCCTGAATTACTTGCCGTCCCAGTTAAACAATTTTCAATTATTGTTCCTTCTGGAACCGATGGGTCTAAAGTAAATCTCAATGAAAGTCCACCCGGATAGACACTCGACCCTGCTGGAAGTGAACTTATAGTAATTTTAAACGAGGTTATAATATCCCCAGAAACTGGAGGATTTGTTACTTGATACAGTGGGGTAACACTCAGTGTATGTAGGGTTACTTACAGTTTTAATATAATATTTAATAATTTCACTTCCAGTAAGATTAGTTAAATAACCGTTTATTACGACAATTGATGTACCTAGAATATAAGTAGGTAATATATCTTCAATAACCACATTGTTTAATACTGTATTTCCAGTATTAGCAAAACTCAAATTGTATGACCCATTTGCTCCTACTTTTATAGAAGTTGCATTTGCACTTTTACTTAAATTTAGCTCTGTTGAAGGATTTTCAAGTACTGCTGAATTACTTAAATCAGTTGTGCAGTTACATGTCGTTTGTGATGCATAAGTAGAGCCACATTGATAAGTACTCGTTGATCCATCTACTTGTGTCACAGTTCCACCACCAACTGGAGTATGTGTTACTGTAGCGGAATTTATTACTGCATCTCCCGCAGAAAAATCAGGTGAAGGATATTTAACATACATCCGAACTTGAATATTGGTAGTATTGCCATTTATAAATAAATTCGTATTATACGCTGGAATATCTACTGAAACTGTTGTTCCCATAATATTTACTGTACCCAATGGAAGCGTAAATTCACTAGGATATGATGTATATAATATTACTGAATCTATAATAGTTCCTGGTGGATATGTGTCAACAACATGAATATCACCAGGATAAGTAACTCCAACCCCATAAGTATTAGCATGTTTTAAATCTAGTACATAATATGTTGTATTATCTATTCCTAGTCCAGTGGGAGCTGAAAGTTGTGGGCAAAAGTCATCAGAAGAATGTAACGTGGTAATTGCTGTAGCGGTATCTTCTATATTTCCATTTGATGAAATTGTACCTGTCAAGGTAGTTACTGTACCTTCTGGCAGACCACATTCTCCTTTTCCAGTTATTTCAATAATCCCCGTATTACCTGCAATCAAGGGTTCGTTAAATACAAAAGTTATTGTCCTTCTGTCTGAAGAAAAACTATAACTTGCTATATCAGAGGTAACTCCAACTGATTGATCAGGAAAAATCATACCGGAAGGGGCAGATGCAGACATGGTCACATTGGTACAATTTACAGTAGTACTGGCACACTTGTATTTTAATGTATATTTCATTGTCTCACAAGTTAATACATCAGCCTTATCTACGGTCACCTCAATTTCTAAAACTTGAGCATAGATACTAATGGCAAATCCTAAAAAGAAAACAAAGGCTAAACTTAGCCGTTTTGCTAAATGAGAATTGACATAAAATAATTCACTAAACACTTTCATAACGAGAATTTTTTAATCAAAAAATAATAAATATTATTCTGTTGATTCTATTCTCATTCTATTAGGTTGGACTCAAAACAATACATTCGACCGACAAATGTATTACATTATTTCATAATATAAAACATTTTTATGTTTTATATTACATTTTAATTCATTTTATAACTTTTTAATGTTCTTAATAGAAACAATTATAGCATTTTTAAACGCTTTGTGAATTTAATTTACATTTTAATTACTTTCAATACATAAAATGCAGTATTTTTACTGTGGTATCATGTAATTTTTTACTAATTTAAGTAAAATTGATCTGAATATTCGTTAATATTTTTGTAAACAAGTAGTGTATAAAATAAAAAGAGCCCTCACTATTTCAGTGAAGGCCCTCAATTATGAAAGCGTTAATTCTTATGTTGCTAGATTTACAAACTAGAGTTGCATAATTCTACATTTCAGCAATATTGTTTTTAATCAATTAATTCCTGTCCACTTGTATGGTTGCTGTTCCACAATTGGGTGTGGTACATGGTAAAGAATTAATACAACCACCCGGATCTGTTACCTGAAAAGTTTGTGCACAAGTTGTTGGATTAGTTGTATCGGTCACAGTAATCGTATAGGTTGCCCCGCCACCTGCTGTACCTGCACCTAATATAAATTGGGTGGTGCCATAAGACACATTTGTATTTGGTGTGACAGTTGTACCTCCATTAATGGTTACACTATAAGTTGCCAATGATGTATTTGTATTGGTAATCTGTGCCGTGAATCTGATGCGATTGTCTGTCATCAATGCTGGTGTTCCATTGTCCAAACATTCTACATTTTGCGGTACAATTGTATTAATATTGCAGCAATTGGTTGGTGTATCTAATGTTACCTGACACACACCTGTACAATTGGTTGACATATTAGTCACTGTTACAGTATAGGATCCTCCGGTTAGATTGTTTATCGTCCCAGTTGTTGTGCCATTGCTCCAAATATATGCGTATGTTCCTATTGGACTTGGATTTACTGTCACCGATCCACCTGTGAGATTTGCACAACTTGGTTGACTATTTACTGCTATATTGCAGGTTGGATTTATCGTGGCATTTGTGACTAAAGCCTGACATGTATTCGTACATCCTGTGGTTGTACTTGTCACGGTTACCGTATATGTTCCTGCACTTAGATTATTAATAATGGAAGATGTTGCATTATTGCTCCATAGATAGGTTACTCCTGTTGCTGTTGCCGTTGCGCTTCCGTTGGGTGATGCGCAATTTGTGACATCAGACTTAACACAGCCAACGCTTGGAAGTATAACCGTTGAATTAACAACTACAGTACATGATGCAGTACAGCCTGGCAAAAGATCATCTGTAACCGTCACCGTATATGTTCCTTCAGTTTTACCTGATATAGAAGCTGTTGTTTCTCCACTACTCCATAAATAAGCAAGATTTCCTTGAGCTCCTGATGTTGTCACACTTGCGGATCCATTTGCAGGGGAGCAATTCGATTGGGTCACCGTATTACAATTTGCTGTTAATGTACATGTTGGTAGCAATATAAAACCAAAATCAAAAGTATGATTATTCGCACCAGCTATTGGAACATCGGTTGGCATCACTATTACATCTGCATTGTCACCAATCAAATTGCCATCACTGTCTCTTAGATCTCCATTAGCTGTTGCGTCTGCATTGACCAAAGTCAAACTGTATGTACTTAATGCAGATTGTTTCATCGTGCCAGTTACATTGGGTATTCTTATGGTATATTGCATGTCAGGAACTAAAGTCGAAATATTATATTTTTTAGATGCCGTATTTATTCCTGCTGCATTGCTAAAGTAATAATTTCCATTAGCATCTGTAGTGTCAGTTGCTATGACTGTGGTACCTTTAAGTAATTGTATTATGACTCCAGAAATTGGGTTTTCATCTGGGTCTTGTATACCATCTACGTCTGAATCTACCCATACACGATTTCCAATTTCAATACTTGGTGATTCTTCTAATATTTCAGGTTCTCCAAGTCCAGCAGATTTACCAAATGTGGCTGGCATACTAGAGCTAAACAATTGATAATCATATGTTTCAGCCCCATTATTTAAACTCCAATCTGATGTACCTCCAGTATCATAAGTTATCGGATCATACAATGCAGCCTTTACAGAGTTTCTAGCCACATTTACAATATTTCCTCCAACTGCAATCTCCAAATGATCACCTTCCCACCGATCATTGCATAAAAACTCTCCACCTCCAGGCCCTTGATTATTATTACTTCCACAACCAGTCAAAGAACCGACAGCACCATTACTTTCCAATTGCCAAGTGCCAGTGTTATTGTGGGCCATTAGTATATCGCCTCCAGAAAAATAAAGATAAAGCCCGCTTTCTCCGTCTGGTCTTCTGTTTCCATATCCCCATTGATGAGAAGCTCGGTCCATAAATCCTAAAACCATAAAATCTCCACCAGCCGAAAAATCAATATCTGATAGTACTGGAGTTGGATGTCTGATTACAATTCCAGTTGAAAAATCATGATGCTCAGTCGCAATATCAGACCATGGATTCCATGCTGTACCATATGCAATCATTGTGTTATTGTTATAATGCGATGCTCCTTTTGTGTAATTTAATGGGACCGGAAATCCTGGAAGTAAGGCAAAAGTCGATGTTGAAGGATCAAATGTATAAATATGCGCAAACATGTCATTAACTGTTCCTCCATTTTCTGCACTACATACCATACCTATATAAACTAATCCTTTGTAGAATGTAACTGCAAAAGGGCGCGATGTACCTAAATTACAATTAGGTGTCGGAAGCACAAATTCGACAACATCACCTAATGTGGGTGTAGCTGCTGGTAAACCGATTTGTATTTTAATGAGTTTCTTTTCGAAAAGATTAATAGTATAAAGTGTACTTTCATCGTCTGAAATAGTCAAATTACCAAAGCCTACCTTGCCAACTTTACCAAATGCTTCTGGGTCTTCACTAACAGGTGTAGTTGGTGATAAAAATCTAGATGCATCAGATTCATCAAAAATTCCTAAATTTAAATTAAATGTTGCTGCTTTAAGATCAACTAATGTTGAAACTGTAGGTACGCCTCCATTTGAGTAATCAATTTGATAAATAGCACCTAAACCATCTGGCCCCAACGATGTATGCCTCTTTAAAAACGCAGAGGCAAACAATTTTTTCGAACTCCTTTGGAAAGCTGTTCCCCACACTGAACCAAGTGTGTTATAATTTACATCATGGTCAGGTGGTGTACTTTGTCCTGCATTGCTCCAAGGATAAGAAACAAATACGTCTAGATTTGCATAATTACTTCCAGCTTGCCTAGAACCACCAATATAACAAGGTATTGCTACTTCTGGATTCTCATTTTTAAGATAATCAGCTGGGTAATTTAAACCAAAATTGGCATTTGATGTTCCTGCAGTTATGAACTGAACAGAAGATCCACCAGAAGGGCCTGAAAATTCACTTGAATCCATACCGGAAAATTCTATACGTAATTTTTGTCCAGCTGCAGTTACGCCACTATTTGGAAAGGAATAAGTACCATCTTGCAGCGTTGTGGTTGAAGCAGGAATACCTAAACTGTTATAAACCGTAACAATAATTCCCTCTACACCCACTTCATTGAAAGTCGTCGAAGTTTGTTGAGTACCATTTCCATTAAAGTCTCTAAACACTGTTCCACTAACTTGAGATTGAAGTTTAAGTGAAGAGATCAAAATGAACCCAATAAACAAATAAAAATTAGCTTTCATAAAAATTAAAAATTAAAAACGTTAATAAAAAACAATCCTCATTTACATAAATATGTAGTAATTAGTTCGGGGTTAATTTATTATGTATCCTATAGCTATTAAATACAATTAGCTCATTTATTTTCAATTTCCTACAAAATGAATGGTAATGACAAGTCGATGTATACAGTAAAATAATTATTCTCAACATAAGATTGAAAATTGGATCACATTAAGGTATTTAACTTGAATTCAGAATAAAAGAGCCCTCACTATATCAGCGAAGGCCCCTCAATTATGAAAGCGTTAATTCTTATGTTGCTAGATTTACGAATTTGCAAATTAGAGGTTGCATAATTCTACATTTTAGCATTATTGCATTTAATCAATTAATTCCCGTCAACTTGTATGATTGCTGTTCCACATTTTACTGGAGGACATTCTGGATTAGCGGGATCGCATGTTCCTGGGTCTATTACTGATACCGTTTTTGTACATCCTGCAGTCACATTGTCTGTTGCTGTAATGATAAAAGTAGAACCACCACCTGCTGTTCCTGGCCCAAGTGTAAATTGTGTTCCTGTACCATAAGTACTACTTGTCGGTGTTATGGTTGTTCCTCCGCTTACAGTCACATTATAATTTGTCAGTGTTGCATTTGAGTTTGTCACCAATATTCTTACGCGCAATCTATTATCGGTCAATAATTCTGGTGTGCCATTATCCAAACATTCTATTGTTTGAATTGCCATACTGATATTACAACAATTCACCGGTGTATTCAAGGTTGTCTGGCACACTCCTGTACATCCTGTTGATGTATTTGTTACGGTCACAGTATAGGTTCCTCCAGCTAGTGCATTCACTGTAGCTGTCGTAGCTCCATTACTCCATGTATAGGTATATGTACCTGAAGGACTTGGAGTTACAGTTACTGATCCACCATTTAAGGCTGCACAACTTGGTTGAGTATTTATTGCGATGTTACAAGTTGGGTTGACAATTGTACTACCCACTACAGCTGAACATGTAGCAGTACAACCCGTTGTCGTACTTGTCACTGTTACTGTATAGGTGCCTGCACTTAGATTATTTATTGTCGATGTCGTGGCACTATTACTCCATAGATAGGTCACGTTGGTTGCTGTTGCTGTTGCACTTCCATTTGGTGCAGTACAATTAGAATTATCTGTCTTACCGCATGATACACTCGGAGGCGCAGTCGTACTTCCAACAACCGCTGAACACGTGGCAGTACAACCCGTTGTCGTACTAGTCACTGTTACTGTATAGGTGCCTGGGCTTAGATTATTTATTGTAGATGTCGTCGCACTATTGCTCCATAGATAGGTCACGTTGGTTGCTGTTGCGGTCGCTGTTCCATTTGGTGTTGCGCAATTTGTTACATCTGTCTTACCACATGTTACACTCGGAGGTGCAACAGTACTTCCTACAACTGCTGAACATGTTGCAGTATAATCCGTTGTCGTACTGGTCACTGTTACCGTATATGTGCCTGGGCTTAGATTGTTTATTGTCGATGTCGTCGCACTATTGCTCCATAGATAGGTCACGTTGGTTGCTGTTGCTGTCGCTGTTCCATTGGGTGTTGCGCAGTTTGTTACATCTGTCTTACCACATGTTACACTCGGAGGTGCAACAGTACTTCCTACAACTGCTGAACATGTTGCAGTACAACCCGTTGTTGTACTTGTCACTGTTACTGTATATGTGCCTGGGCTTAGATTGTTTATTGTCGATGTCGTCGCATTATTGCTCCATAGATAGGTCACGTTGGTTGCTGTTGCTGTCGCTGTTCCATTTGGTGTTGCGCAATTTGTTACATCTGTCTTGCCACATGTTACACTCGGAGGTGCAACTGTACTTCCAACAACCGCAGAACAAGTAGAAGTACAACCCGTTGTCGTACTGGTCACTGTTACTGTATATGTGCCTGGGCTTAGATTGTTTATTGTCGATGTCGTCGCACTATTGCTCCATAGATAGGTCACGTTGGTTGCTGTTGCTGTCGCTGTTCCATTTGGTGTTGCACAATTTGTTACATCTGTCTTACCCATGTTACCTCGGAGGTGCAACTGTACTTCTAACAACCAGAACAAGTTGCAGTACAACCCTTGTAAAAGTCATCGGTAACGGTAACCGTATATGTACCGGCTGATTTACCGGATATAGAAACAGTTGTTTCGCCACTCCATATATAGATAAGATTACCTTGTGCACCAGTAACTGTCACACTAGCACCTCCATTTACAGGGGTGCAAGAAGTTTGTGCAGTAGGTGTACAATTTGCAACTAAGGAACAAGCTGGAGATTCTGTAAAACCAAAGTCAAAGGTATGGTTGTTTGCACCTTCCACAGGAATTTGTGTTGTTAAAACAGTTACTTCAGCATTGTTTCCTACCAGGACACCGTCACTATCCCTTACATCTTCTTGCGTTCCAGGCGTTCCTGAACTTGCATTAGATAATGTAAGGTTATTGGCGCCTATAGCACTTTGTTTACTACCACCTTGCACATTAGGAATGCGAACAATATATGCCATATCTGGCATAAGCTGTGTGATATTATAAATATTATCTGCTATGCCATCACCATCCGTGTCTGTTCGCGACGCATCATTCGAAAATAGATAATTTCCATTAGCATCTGTTGTGGCAGTTGCGATAACTGACCCATTTTTTACCAATTGAATAGTAACTCCTGATAAAGGTGACTCATCAGCATCCTGTATTCCATCACCATCTGTATCAACCCAAACCCTATTTCCTATTTCGATCGGTGCAATATTGCACATTAATTCAGGATCGCCCAGTCCATTTGCTTTGCCGAACAAGTTATCTGTTACAGTTGCCGGGTATATTGTATAAGCGTTTTCCTTTGCACCGCTGGTATTGTCAAGCAAATAAGATCCCCAGTATAAGGATCAGTTGAGTCCTCAACATGTACATACACTTGTCCACTACCTGGAAAAAGTTGAACCTCCACTTACCGCGTCTTTATGGTAAATATCAGTTCCATATTGTAGGGAAAAATCCCCATGGTAATATTCTCCTCCAGTTCCAGTATATCCATTCATTGTACCATTTATTGTTGCTGGTCCTTGATTGTTGCCTGCACCAGCAGTAGTAACCAATCCACTGGTGGCATTATTTTCTAACACATATACACCACCTGTCAATGAAGCCCTTAAAATATCACCAGAAGCCACAGTATTGAAGGTAGTAGTTCCTGTACTAGCTGCACTCGTACTAAAATTTGCTTGACCACCTTGATGACCGATCCTGTCGTTAAATACCAATATCATGGATTCTTCATGATCAAATTCAATATTGGCAAGAATAGGCTGTGGATGTATCAATGGTCTTGTTGACATCGCAGCTATTTGTGTATTACTAAATATATCCTCCCAAGGATTCCACTTTGTACCATGCAATCCAGTACCATTATCATAATCTTCGAAGGCTGCACCTTTGACATAATTTAATGGGAAGCTCAAAATATTAGTAAAACTACCACCATCTAATCTATATACATTGGCCTTAAGGTCTGATTCTAGTTGTGATGTAATGGCATCACAATAGTACCTACGTACACTTTACCTCTATGATACGTCACACTAAAAGGTCTTGCAAAACCACCAGAACATGGATTCGGTACAGGAATACCAGCACCTATCAAAGTTTTACTTGCGATATCAATTGTGTACAACTTTTTGTCATACAAGCTCACTACATATAATGTTGTATTGTCATCAGAAATTTCAATATCACCTAATCCTATTTTTCCAACAAGACCAAACATAGCCGAGTCGTAAGAAGGCCCCATATTTGAATTAGGCAATCCTCTTGTACTAATGGTAGGCATCACTGACAAACCAACATCAACACCCGGCACTGTAGCCAAATCTAACCATAGTGTCGGTGTACCAGCAGTTGTTTTAATATAAATGGCGCCTAAATCTTCTACGCCATTACCATCATTATCTATCATCGCCGCATGCCTCTTTGCTAATGCTGATGTAAAAATATCGCCTGTTTCTCTATTATACGCAACCCCCCATACAGCACCCACAGTTCCAGCATCACCCAAATAAGTGTTATTAGTTCCATATGAATTACCTGTTGCACTTATAGGGATGCCTCACAATCACGTCCGTTTGGGATGTACCTGGTGCAGGTCGTCCATTGACAAAACATGTTGTTATAATATTAGGATTTGTTGTATGACAGTATTGATCAGGATAGTTAATACCAAAATTGGCTGTAGTTGTAGTCGCATTATGAAATTGCACACTACTTTGACTACCTGTGCCAACAACACCTGAATAATCATCGATCAAAGGAGCTATGAATTCAATCCTAACTGGAAGCGACAATCCTGTAAAGGAATATGCCCCCGTTGAAGATGTTACAACACTTCCCACTTCAATATTGGCAGAATTATATGCCTTTACAGTAACATTAATTACACCATCTTCATTGTAGGTTGAACCCGTCTGACGTGTTCCGTTTGCATTATAATCTCGAAAAACTATTCCTGATATTTGCGAGAATCCACTTGAAGAAAAGAAAAATGTTAGACTTAAAATAAAAAATTTAACAACCGCTTTCATAAATAAAAATTTTAACTATTTAAATTAAATTTTAAAACTTCTATTATTAAGCATCTCAGGTAGAGCGCAAAGGTAGAAGGGACTTATATTAAATAATAATATAATATGAACATTTTGATGTCTTTTTAAAACATAATGGTGTAATTAATTTTAATACTTGTCATAATAACATAATTTTGTTGCGAATTTATTATTATTGTGTGTCTTGGATAATGCAATATATTAATAATTCAGCTTTTTTAATCAAACAACACATATTTTAAGTAATTTTTGAAGATGGTGAATAAAAATAAGTTTAGTGTTTATTCTTACTTATTAAAGAGATGTTTATTAATTTTATTTGTTCTTGCACAAGTTCAATACATTGATGCTCAAAAGAATAGCAAAGACAACTTAGTATCGCAACTCATTAAATCTGGTGATGAGTTGACTTCAAATTATGAATATGAAAAAGCAATTCCATTTTATAAAAAAGCATTAAATCACCAAAATAAGGAAGACAATCACTATATAGAAACACTCTTAAAACTTTGGGAATCATATCAAAATAATTTTGAATATACTCAAGATGAATCCCTATTTGCATTATTCAATAAATGCAAAAATGCAACAGACAATGAAACCATTAAAGCAGCAGGTTTAATATACAGATATTGGGTCGGCTTAGAAAAATACGACCTTGCATATGAGAGCTTAATGCGTGTTAAAAAACTAGCATTGTCACTTGAAAACACAGATTTTCTTATCAATCTTAGTGGTTATTACGCTTATGTGTCCAATTATTCGGAAGCGTCAAAACTTGCCTTTCATGCGATAAAATATGCTGAAAAACAAGGTAGGTATGATCAAATAAGTAAAATCTATTTAAAAATATCAAGGTATTATGCTCATCAGTCCTTATTTAATGAAAGTAAACATTATGCTAATCTATCTATAGCATTGCAACAAAAACATAATCTTCTAGAAAATTTAGGTCCAGCATATGCGAATTTAATGTATTTGTATTCTTTAGATAGCATGTCTTATGATTCAGTTGTGATTAATGGGGAGAAGGCCATTTTCTATGCTAACAAAGTAAATGATCGAGAAACAGAAATTTACATTTTATTAAACATGGCAGGTGTATATGTTGATAGCAATCAAGCTATTGCGATACAGTATTTGCAACGAGTAGAAGACTTAATTAAAAGAACAAATTCTCCTCTATTTAAAATGCATTACTTATTACACAGAGGCAGTTTCGAATTAAAGGCGGGTAATTATAAAGACGCAATTGTATTGCTTAATGATGCTGCTCAATTGTACAAAACAAAAAATAAGAGTGAAGAATATCTGTGCTATGAATATCTGATGTATTGTTATGAGCAAATGGGTGATTATGCAAATGCATTTTATTACTCAAATCTTAAAAACACGTCTCAATTATTTTATGAAACTGAAGCTTCCCGAAAACAACTCCTAGAATCTGAGCTGAAGTATGAATTGGAAAAAAAAGACAAGACCCTAATTCAAAATAAATTCCTCTTATTGGCAAAGGAAACAGAATCGGCATCATGGTTACAAAAATTCAAGCTTAAACAATCAGAAAATTTGATTTTGAATCAAGAACAAACATTAGCTGCACAAAAGAATGAAAATTTAAATACACAATTGCTTTTAAATCAAAAAGAAAGCAAATTGGCCTTGGCGCAAAAAGAACTAGCCATTTTGACAAAAAGTAAAAAAACTACCATCTTGATTGGTATTGCATTATTGATGGTGCTAATAGGTATCTTTATTGTCATACTTTGGGAAAAAATAAAAATACAAAGGAATCTGGAAAAAATATTGAGTAATGCAGCATCCAAAATGACAGAAGCTAAAATCGAACTTGACAATTTCACATCAATTGTGCAAGATGAAAAACAAAAATCATCAACAGACTTGGCATCAATCCAAAATAAATTCGAAAATTTTGAACAAACTATTACAAATGTAATAAGTGAAACACAAAATTTCGGTTTCAGAATAAGCCACGAAATTAAAGGTCCATTAAAAATAATACAAGCTCGGTTAGAAAAAATTTCTTCTAACTTAAATCCTGACCAAGTCCAAAATTTAAATGAAATCAATCATCAAGTTTTTAAAATGCAGGAAATGGGTGATAAGTTATTGATGCTCTCTAAAATCCAAAAATTTAAACCTGAGTTAATGATTGTAAACGTAGAAGAGCAAATTCTGGATGTGATGGAAGAATTACAAACTCTTTATACAAAAGAAATCTTGATAAATTTTATACATAAAATTCCACTAAAAGCTGACCCAATACTTATGAAAATTGTTTGGCAAAATTTATTATCTAATTCTGTAAAATACCATGACAAGGATGAAGCATGCAATATTTTAATAAACTCATTCTTCGAAAACAATCATGTAATTTATACTTTTTCTGATAATGGAAGTGGTATAAAAAATACTAAGGTAAAAGAAATCAATAACTTTAATAATCCAAGTACAAATCATATTGGATTATTGTTGGTAGAGGAAATAATAAAAAAACATAGAGGCATATTTTTTATAGAAAA
This sequence comes from Saprospiraceae bacterium, assembly GCA_016717105.1. Classification (GTDB taxonomy): domain Bacteria; phylum Bacteroidota; class Bacteroidia; order Chitinophagales; family Saprospiraceae; genus OLB9. Next base: position 19,201 of record JADKGF010000012.1, read on the forward strand.
ATCTGATACCTCTGGTACAAAAATAAAAATATCAATACCCAAATAAGAGTATATTTAAATTTTTATTTCCTTATAATCAATATCTTATGAACCAGACTTCAAAATAATCTCATCGTTTGGTTCACTAAATTCTTTAATTCTTTTATCATCAGAACCGCAATCTATTAATTTGCTATTAAGAAATTTTTTAAACCCAAGGTTGGGTGGGGAAGTGGGGGGAAAATCCTGTGCTGGTTTGCTAGCTCACTATGGTTACATAAGCTAAGTTGGCAAACTTCAGATTTGAGAGGGACAAGATGGCTTCGCCTTTTGAATTAACATTAAGTTTTTTATAAACACCCTTAATATAATACCGTACAGAATCTAGAGAAATATCAAGTTTTTGGCTTATCAATTTATAGCTGTGCCCTTCAGAAAGGAATTTTAAAACCTGATATTCATTTTTACTAAGTAAATTTTCATAATTCGACGCAACTTTATGGTTAAAATAATTAAACATTTTTCTAGCCATGATAGGACTTATATTGGCACCACCACTATAAGTTGATTGTATTGATTTGACCAAATCCTCAAATGGAAGTCCTTTTAATATATATCCATCTGCCCCACGTCTAATGCTCTGAAATAAAATATCTTCTTCTTCCACAACCGTAAACATTATTATCAACATAGATGAATTTGCAGCTTTTAAGGATTCGATTAAATCTGACCCTAAAATATCATCCATCATTATATCCAGCAAAAGGACATCTGTCTTGCTAATTCCGTTTTGAAAAAAATGTTGAACGTCTGCTCCGCCCCATCTCAAATTCAAACTCTTGTGGTTGGAAAACTCCGTAACCATGTCACTAATTAAGTCGATATCATTATCAATTATACTGACGTCTATGGTATTGTTATTAAAAATCATATTAAAATTTAATTGCAAAGGTATAAAGAAAAAATATATGAAAATATTATTATTATTATTTTAAAAATTTCAATTTTAAATGAGCCTCCACTAAGATAGCGAAGGCCCCTCAATTATGAAAGCGTTATCTTTTGTTGCTTAATTAGCAATTTAGTTGTTGAACAATTCTGCATTTCAGCTATATTGTATTTCATCAATTCCCATTCACCTGTATCGTAGCAGTGCCACATTTGATAGGTGGGCACACAGGTACCATAGGCGCACATGTGCCTGGGTCTGTCACCATAACTGTATTGGTGCAGCCAGAAATCGTACTATCGGTTACGGTGATTGTAAATGTTGCGCCGCCTCCGCCAGTTCCCGGCCCTAGCGTAAATTGGGTTCCTACTCCATACGTCCCCATACTCGGAGATATAGTTGTACCACCATTAACAGAGACATTGTAGGAAGTTAAATTTGTGTAAAAGCATTAGTAATAAGTAGATTTACCCTGATTCTATTATCCGTCATCAATGCTGGTGTTCCATTATCAAGGCACTCAACATTTTGAATTACTATTGGATTAATTGCACAACAATTCATTGGTATATCTAATGTAGCTTGGCAAACACCTGTACAAGACGATATAGGATCAGTGACGGTCACAGTATAAGTACCACCGGTAAGTGATGAAATGGCAGCAGTTGTAGATCCATTACTCCAGAGATAGGTGTAAACACCTGCTGGGTTTGGCGAGACTGTCAACGCACCACCAGACAAATTTTGACAAGTAGGTTGATTATCTATGGTGATTGTGCAACTAGGTATTATTGCAGCATTTGCTATTATAGCTGTGCATGTCGCACTGCAATCAGGTAATACATCATCTGTAACCGTAACAGTATAAGATCCGGAGACTTTATTAGTAATAATATTAGATGTCTCTCCACTACTCCACAAATAAGTTAGATTGCCTTGACCTCCAGATACACTTACAGATGCACTACCATTACCATCTACACATGATGTCTGATCTATTGGATTGCAAGTCAACATTAAATTACAAGTAATATCTAAAATAAATCCAAAATCTAAAGTGTGATCAACACTTCCAATTGTCCCTGTTGTATATGTAATCTCTGCATTAACACCATTCAAGACTCCATCGCTATCTATGTTGTCATTTGCGTTACTATTGCTATTAATATTAGTTAATGTCAAACCATCTAGAGGTATTTGTTGTGTACCACCGGTTGCATTTTCAATTCTAATGACATAAGTTGTTTCGGGTAGCAATCCTGTATTTTGACCTGTTCCCGTCCAAGTTACACCTGATGCTGTATTATTTGAAAAATAATATTCACCTGCCGTATTGGTTTGTGTTGTTGCGATGACTGTTCCATCCTTTACTAATTGAACTGTAACACCTACAATAGGCAACTCACATGCATCTTGTATTCCATCTTCATCTGTATCATTCCACACCCTGTTTCCAATTTCCATAGGTGGAGTCCCCGTACACAATATCTCCATATCACCGAGACTAGTACCTTTTGCGAAAAATGTCACATCTCCTGTCGAAGGTGTCACCAAATAAACATTGTTTCTTGCACCTGTTGATGCATCATACCAGTGAACTCCGTTTGTTGAAAAACCAGTTGGATAATACACTGTAGCTAACATTTCATTAGTGATAGGATTGTAAATCAAGGCACCCAAAGCAACTTCTTCATGGCCGTAATTACCACCTGAATCCCTGTAATAGTCGCCATAATAAAATTCACCCAATCCCGCCAATCCATCATTTGCTATACTGTTAGAATTGACATAACCACCGACATCACCATCAGGACACCCAGCAGTGCCTTCTGCAGCCCATGCAGAACCTGTCCAGCAAAACTTGACGATATCACCTGTTGCAATTCCTTCTACATTTGCATTAGTAGAACCTGCTACAGCAGGATAATTTTTATATCCAAGTTGGAAACTAGTTCTATCCAAAAAAGCTAAGGTCATACCACCATTTCGATCAATTTCGATATCAGATAGCACAGGCTGAGGCCAATGCCAATTCTGAAATTCAAATTCGGATTGCCAAATGTCCGTCCATGCCAACCACTCAGCATCACCATTTCCACCTTCTTTCTCGCGATCGTAAGTCATCGCAAAGTCAACTTCCAATGTTAGTCCTGCGCTCGGATTATTAGGATCAAAAGAATATACATATGAATGTAAATCACTTTCTGTACCTGTATTTTCAGCTGTACATTCTAATCCCAAATAACCTTTACCATTGGCAAATTCCAATCCCCATGGTCTTAAAACACCATTCGTACAACTAGGAATGCCAGGAAGCATATCAATAAGATATTGATTGACAACGCCAGGTGCTGTACCACTTACATCTATTGAAATAATGGCTCTTTGAAATAAATTTACTGTCCATAATGTATTGCCATCTTCTTCCATGTCTGTATCACCCAATCCTACCTTTGCCACTTTTGCAAAAGCATCCAAATCCACAGAAGGTCCAGATGATGGCAAAGTGTAGTCGGGACCACCACTTCTTATCACTGAGCCTACATCAATACTACCTCCACTGACAGGATCTCCACTATTTGCCAGTGTCAAAGCTGTGATGTTAAAATCCGAAACGTGGGTAGGTGTACCAGTATTATAATCAAAAACATAAATACCACCTAGACCTTGTGGCCCCAAAGGAATATGCCTCTTTAAAACTGCACTAAAAAATACCCGTTTTTTTGTTACTTGATTGGCGCCGCCCCATAATCCACCTACATCTGAGATACTCGCTGTCTCTAATGGAGTAGGCGTTGTACCCGAATTTGAATATGGGAAATATGCAACAGAAGTCTGATTTACATCTGTGGCATAACATGGTAGGATTACTGTACCTGACGGACAAAAATTCACAGGTGACGCTATACCCAAATTTATAGCACAACTTGCTGCACTTACAAATTGAACAGTTGTACCTGTACCAGTACCATCGAAAGTTGGATATGAGCCGTTTTCAATGTTCGAAAACTCAACTCTAACTGGATAAGTTAAGGTGCCGTCATAATGCCAATCACCATTTACATCTGTGACATCAGTTCCGACTAAATCTCCGTTACAGTCATAAATCTGAACAGTGATACCTTCTACTTTCTGTAGTTCGTTAGCGCCAACAGCGCCATCATAATCATTATCCATCCATGCCACACCACCTAAATTGCTGGTGCTACATGGGTCAGGAACTTGGGCGTGCATCACGAACGGACAGAGCACAAGCATCCTAAGAACTAATTTAATTAAATTCATTGGTTTTTTGATTTTAATATAAATAAATAATAAAATAAGGGGTTAATACAGCTTTATGCCAATATATGAATATATATATTATTGGATTAGTCTTCCATTTATTTCCGTGTAGTGTATCTTCAGAACAAACTCGGTACAAATATATAATCTTTTTTTATAATGTATAATTTTTTAATAAAAAATAGTAAATATTTTTAATAAAAATACTTATTCGTACCGAAATGCTAAATTATATAATATAATTTACAGGAATAATCAATATTTAATTTACTGGTACACAAAATACCAAATCAAATATTATTCAAATCTATTGTAGAATATATATAAAATAATCGAATGTACTATTTAGAGACGAAAAGTAATTTCCAATAAGACTCATTAGCATTAATATGTTTATACATTCGAAGACCGATAGATTAGGGCCTTTTTATCGCTTAGTCCTAGATCTTTTACCAGAATTGTTATTATTTTGCATGTATTTGATCACTTCCAAAAAGAAAATAAGTACCAGTGCGCCTCCCACCGAACTAATGAGATTACCGAAAAAGCCATCCATTAGCGGAATTTTTGCAAATTTCACTAACCAACTTCCAATATACCCACCAATGACACCTACTACGATATTGCCAAAAAAACCAAACCCTTCGCCGCCTAAAATTCTGCTAGCTATATATCCGCTCATGGCTCCAAAAAATACCGTGGCTACTAATGACCAATCAAAACTACCTAACGACCACTCCATAACGTTAAAATTTACAATCAAAGATAAAATAATTTCCTCTAACTAAAAAAGGGAATCATCACTGACTCCCTTTCTACATTTATTTATTTTGGATTTTCTTACCCACCAAAATCGTCAAAAGCTACATTTTCTTTTGGAATACCCCAATCATCTGCCATTTTAAGAACAGATTGGTTCATCATTGGTGGACCACAAAAATAAACCTCTACTTCTTCAGGCGCTGGATGTTTACTCAAGTATTCAGCAATTACCACATTATGGACAAAACCTTTGAAACCATCACCTTCTGGATCATTTAGATCCTTTTTAAGTACCCAATTGTCTTCAGGAAGTGGATTATCGAGCGCTACTGCAAATCTAAAATTAGGGAATTGTTTCTCGATTTCTCTAAATTCTTCAATGTAAAATAACTCTTGCTTTGTCCTACCACCATAAAAGAAGGTCACTTTACGTCCAGTTTTTAATGTTTGGAACAAATGATACAAGTGTGATCTCATCGGAGCCATACCAGCACCACCACCTACATATAACATTTCATTTTGTGTAGGTTTTATAAAGAACTCACCATAAGGACCAGAAATCGTTACTTTATCGCCAGGTTTTCTTGAAAAAATATAAGAAGAACATATACCTGGATTAACAGCTTCATATCCATCCCACTGACGCTTACCATCTGGGCCAACTTTAAATTTGAAAGGTGGTGTAGCAATCCTAATTGTTAATGATACAATATTTCCTTCAGCTGGGTGATTGGACATAGAGTACGCTCTGAAAATAGGTTCATCATTGACCATTTTTAGATTCCACATTTTATTTTGATCCCAATCCTTTTGAAATTTGTCAGGTCTGTCGTGATATTTGGGATGAGCAGTAATATCAATATCCTTATAATCTACTGTAACTGGCGGTACATCTATCTGAATATATCCACCTGCTTGAAAGTCAAGATTTTCTCCTGGAGGCAGTTTTACAATAAATTCTTTTATAAATGTTGCCACATTATAATTAGAAATCACTTCACATTCCCATTTCTTGATGCCAAATATCTCTTCTGGTATTCCGATTTTTAGGTCTTGACGTACCTTAACCTGACAAGCCAGCCTCATACCTTCTGATGCTTCTTTGCGTGTAAGGTGATTCATTTCTGTAGGTAGTACATCACCACCACCATCATAAACATGACATTCACACATGGCACAAGTACCACCACCACCACACGCAGATGGCAAATAGATATTTTTATCACTCAAGGTGGAAAGTAATGAAGATCCAGGCTGTACCAATATTGGATTTTCTTCATCTCCATTGATTACAATTTTTACATCTCCCTGAGGAACCAATTTTTTTCTGGCATAGATCAACATAAAGGAAAGTCCCAATATGACCGCAGAAAATATTATTACTGATAGTGCAACAAACATTTTTTTTCTTTTTTTGACTTATTTAAATGCTGCAGGGTCGATACCCATTAATCCCATAAAAGCAATACCCATCATTCCTGTGATGAAAAATGCCATTCCCAATCCTCTCAAAGCAGGAGGAATATTAGAATAGGCCATTTTTTCCCTTATGCCAGCAATAGCTACGATAGCAAGTGCCCATCCAAAGCCGCCACCTAATCCAAAAGACAATGACTGGCTAAAATTATACTCTTTCGTTATCATAAATAATGATCCACCCAGAATCGCACAGTTCACCGTAATAAGTGGTAAGAAGATACCTAATGAATTATATAGTGATGGTGAAAATTTTTCTACTACCATTTAAACCAATTGCACCAAAGCTGCAATGGTGGATATAAATATGATAAATCTCAGAAAAGTTAAATCAATTCCGAAAAATCCATTTTCACCTAATAAATAATAATCTATTAACCAGTTCATTGGGATTGTTATTCCCTGAACAAATATTACCGCAATTCCAAGTCCCATTGCGGTTTTTACACTTTTGGAAACTGCCAAAAAAGAACACATGCCAAGAAAATAGGACAATGCCAAATTTTCTATGAAGGCTGATTTTATGAATATATTGATTATATCTCCCATGATTATTACATTGATGAGTTTAAGAAATATCTACTAATTTAGGATTGCGCGAACGTTGAATCCATATAAAAATGGCAATAAGAAACATTGCCGCTGGCGACAAGATTGCCAAGTTATTAGCTGTGTACCAATTTAACCAAGAAGTTGAACTAGTATTTAAAGCATATTCAGCTGTTGGTCCAATAATTTTGTACCCGAGTAATGAACCTTTGCCAAATAACTCTCTACATACGGCAACAACAATTAAAATAATAGAATAGCCTAAACCATTACCTATTCCATCCAAAATGATCTCCATGGTTTATTGGACATGGCAAATGCTTCCTAATCTTCCCATTAGAATACAGTTTGTAATAATCAAACCAATAAAAACGGACAAGTCTTTCCAAATAGGGTAATTTACAGCTTTCAGCATTAGTTCTACCACGGTAACCAAAAATGCAATTATGACCAATTGGACAATCATTCTTATCTGCTTGGGTATATAATCTCTTAGTAACGCTGTAAAATAATTTGAAAATGCGGTAACCAATGTTACGGCAATACCCATTACAATTGCTTTTGTAACCAAAGTTGTTACTGCCAATGCAGAACAAACACCCAAAATCTGTACGGTTACCGGATTGTTGTCCAGTAACGGGTCAGTAATCAACTTTTTCTCATCCTTACCAAAAGAAAACGCTGCTTCCTTTTTGGCGTCTAATGTTTTAACTTCTGCCATTTTAATTTATTTTTGAAGTTATTTATTTTTTAATTTTCTGAATGTACGGCTCATAATATTTTAAACCACGTTTTAACATTTCATCTACGCCTTTCCTGTGATGGTGGCACCAGATATAGCATCCACTTGATGATCTTTGTCTTTTACTCCGCCTTTGACTACTGAGATCGATTTAAACTCACCAGATGCACCATATAATTTGCGTCCAGTAAACTGTGTGTACCATGCTGGGTTATCCTTTATCTCAGCACCCAAACCTGGTGTCTCACCTTTATGGTCAAATGCCTCACCAGAGATGGTATTCCAATCACCTTCAAGTGCGATGTATCCCCAAATTTCATCCCAAAGTCCTTTGCCCCTAACATATAGAATATTATATACCTTTTTGTCAGAGCCTGTAAAAGTAAAAATTGGCAAAACTCTTTCGCCTATTGGCTTTTTTGCCTCCTTGCTCAAATCTACATCTACTACAAGACTAGTTCCTGTGGCAGCTTTCAATTGCTCTGGTGTCAATTCCTCTCCCTTAGAGTTTATGGCTTTTTGTTTGATTTGCTTGTCAAATATTTCCTGAACCTGAGCATTAGACAACGTATTTACATCCTTGCCCAACTGTACAGATACTGCTGAGAGTATGCCTTTTTTATTATAGACAGATTCATTTTCGGTGTGAATATCCTTGAGACCAGATACCATCAATGCCAATACTAAGGCTACAACGACAGTCATGATCAGGGTAAAACGTATGATATAACTTGTACTATGCACGGCTCAATCTTTTTTTAATGTTTGATTCAATAACAAAATAATCTATGGTTGGGGCGAAGGTATTAAGGAATAATATCGCCAACATCCATCCTTCAGGATATGCCGGATTCATCACACGGATCAACATACCTATAAATCCTATCAAAATCCCATATATCCATTTGCCTTTATTGGTCGTGGCTGCAGTTACTGGATCCGTGGCCATAAATGCCATAGCAAATAAAAACGATCCCATCATCATGTGCTGAGTCCATGTAACGGTCATAAATGGAGTAGATCCTAATGCATTAAGTATCCATGTCGTTCCGATAAGTCCAACAACCATTCCAGCCATGATTCTCCAACTTGCCACTCGTGTCAAAAGTAAGATCAATGCACCTAACAATATAAATACTTTATTTGTTTCTCCTACAGACCCAGGAATTGCGCCCCAAATCATTTGATTTTCAGAGAATACTGATGTGACTTTTGCCCATCCACCTTCATAAGCCAGTGCTAATGGAGTGGCACCACTAAACCCATTTACTATCGTAGTAGATGTATCAAAAGTGGCCAATCCCAAGGCTTCAAATATCGAATTGAAAAATCCAGTGTGCCACCAGCCATAATTTACTGAGGCTCCTTCAGCTATCTTTTCATAACCAGAAACCCAACACTGATCTCCTGAAATGGTCAGCGGATATGCAAAAAATACAAAAACTCTAGCCAATAACGCCACATTCCATATATTCATACCTGTACCACCGAATGCTTCCTTGCCTATGATGACTGCAAATGCGATGGATAAACTCAATATCCACAATGGAATATCTGGTGGCATTATCAATGGAATCAAAGCACCAGAGACTAAGAATCCTTCTTCAACTGCATGGCCTTTCTTTGCAGCAAAGTAAAACTCGATACCTAGTCCTACAGCATGTGAAACCACAAATATCGGAAGCAACTTGATCAATCCATGTGCCAACTTCAGGTGAAAACCTTCAATAAATCCCAGATATTCGCCAGCTGCTACAAAGTGCTGATGACCAATATTGTACACGCCAAATAGATAACACAATTGCATTGCTATTACAACCGTAACCATCAACCGCTTCAAATCCATACCATCTTTGATGTGTGTACCTGCTTTTGTAACGGTATTGGGTGCATAAGCGAAAGTAAAAAAAGCATCGTATGCAGTGTGCAACAACGGACTTTTTTTCTTGTCAGGCTCTATTCTTTTTAAAAAATCTATTAATCCCATTTTTTATAATCAATTCGATTTGTTATTATATTTGTTCCTTCAGATTTTCCAATCCTTGTCTAAGAATGCTTTGCAAAGGATTTTTTGATGTACATGCAAATTCACACAATGCTACATCTTCCTCTGTAAGTTCAGTAATACCCAGACCTTCCATTTTTTCAATGTTTCCAGTGATAATGGCTTTCATTAGGTGTTGTGGATAAATATCCATTGGCAATAATTCTTCGTATTGGCCAGATACCACAAAGGCTCTTTTTTCGCCATGTGTATTGGTATCTGCATTAAACTCAAAATCTTTGCCGCCATAAGCAGGAATGGTACCAGATACGCTAGGCCTAGGAGCCAAAGGCAATAACCAACCGAAAAGCTCATAATTATTACCTTCTTTTATAACGGTAACTTGATCTGCCTTAAATCCTAAAAATCCATCTTCGCTAACCTGATGTCCCGACAAAACATCACCAGAGATAATGCGATTATCTTCTCCTTGAATATTTCCCTTCAATAAATCACCCAAATATGCACCTTGATATGTACGAACATATTTCGGTTCACGCAGCTCTGCACCTGTTAGTGCAACTATAGTGTCAGCGTGAAACTCACCAGTCAAGAACATTTGTCCGATAGTGATAACCTGTTGTACAGTCAAGGTCCATACTTTGTCATTTCCTTTAATGGGTGCTGTATGATGAATATGTATGCCTACATTACCTGCTGGATGTGGTCCTGCAAACCAGTGTTTCTCTACATTGTAAGCATCTGTAAATGCACTTGAAGGCTTTGTGCCACGTCCGTCAAGACCAAGATGTACTTTGCCAGAAGTCAACTTTGCAAGTACATTTAATCCTTTTTGGAAAGCTTCTTCTCGCCCAGCAACGACCAGAATGTTGTCAGGTGCCAATGGTGCAGTATCAAAAGTAGAGACAAATATATTTACGGGAACTGAATTCAACTCTGGCACTACATCAAATGGTCTCTCGTTTATCATAGGCCAAAGTCCACACTCTGCCATGAAGGATACTAATTGACTTCTTTCACACGTGTGTATATCAGGAGTTTGCCATTTTCTGTAAGACATCTGTTTGTCAGCCAAGATCACAACATCAGATATTGACCGCTTTTCGCCTCTTCGTACATCAACCAACTCACCACTTACCGGTGCACAATATTTAATTTCTGGTCTTTTCTTATCGTAAAATAATATATCTCCGGCCTTCACTTCGCTGCCTACCTCAAATTCAATTTTGGGTATAGGTGACATACCATGAAAATCTTTAGGGTTCAACCCAAATCTACTGACCTGAGCATTGTCAATTTTATTGGCAGGTTTGCCAGCCAGATTGATGTCATGACCTTTTGTAAAATGGTGAAAACTCCCTTCTACCGCAAAATCAGGTCTTTTGGCTTTAAGAAGTCTCGGATTCCTGGGAAAACGCCCATATTAGATCCTTCAGTATTGAGACCATATTTATTGGCTTCAATTTTCATAAGGTTTGATGACAGACTCAAGATCGCCCAAATTACCACAATAGCACATACTGCAACCAAACTATAAAACAACATTCCTCCTCCAGAAGATGTAGTTTGTGCAGATAAAAATTGAGCTAAGGCAACTAAGCTAATGGTGAGATTCAGCTTATTCATTGTATTTGACTTTAGAGAAATTATCTAAAAAAATGCAAATATATAAAACGATTATGTTTATATATGCAAATTTATATTCCGATTTTAGAATAAAAAAATAATTAATATTAATTACTGACTTTTCCTGAAGATTTTGCTTAATTTTTACCTTATTGTTTGCCATTATAAAGCACAATGGTTAGTCCATAAAGGAAAAATCTTTCATTTTGCGGAGACTTGTGCTATATAAGAATTGTCTAATTGCACATTCAGCTCCTGATCAAAATCGCTGACATCGAGATTTTTTATCGGAATCTGGACATATGGTTTGAATGCAATGCCGACTTTATCACCAGGAAATTGGAAAATCAAATAAACTTTTGAAGCAAGACCTGACTCATCCGTGACCAATCGTTTCTTTTTTGTGATACCAGCTATATCAGTTTTGATTCTGACAGTTCTGTATCCAAATGCTGCACCATAACCAAAATGCCCAAAATAGTTTTCTATACCCAAAGAATATTCCGTAAGGCTAGTAAACCACTTATCCTGAAAATTGACCTTATCATTGGTCACACCGAAGACATCACTTTTGTCACTCATATTGTGCCATGATAATTCAAATCCTACCCTATTGAGCCTATATCGCAGCCCGATTTCTAAGCCATGCAATGACCTTACTTCGTCGAGTCCATCATCTAGTTTTCCTTCTGGATTGACTTGTGTAAATTTTTGGTTGAAATTAGAAACTATACTATTCAATACCGGAGCTTTGGTAAATCCACCTGTATATCCCACTTTTATATTTAACTGAGCGGAAGCTGTGATCGTAACAAGAAATGCTACTAAAAAACTTAAAAAGCTACCGATTTTGCAACATTGCATTTTTGAAAATTTTGATAAAAAGATAAAAGAAATACAAAAATAGATGAAATTTGCGAATCTTTACAATTCATGCAATCTTTAATACTTGTTTATGTCTAAAAGGAAATCAAACTTAGCGCCAACTAACACCCAAAAAGGAATAGCAGAAACTAAAATACTTGCGTCACCTTTTACTGAAGGGATTTTTTATAGTACACCATTTTTTAAAAATTACTGGATAGCATCCATTATTATTCTGGTATTGAGCTTTTCGCTTTACCACGCTTGCCTTCCTTTTGGCTATGTACTTGATGATCAGATGGTTATTACTGGCAATAGCTTTACCAAAAAAGGATTCAGCGGTATATGGGATATTATGACGACGGAGAGTTTTGAAGGATATTTCGGTGAACGTAAAGAATTGGTACAAGGCAATAGATACAGGCCGCTTTCTATCGTGACATTTGCTATCGAACATGGTATTGTAGGCGATATGAATCCTTGGCTGAGCCACTTTATCAACATTATACTATATGGCATTACGGGTATTTTTGTTGATGATGGTATTGACGATGATGTTTAGAAATTATAAATCAAGTGCTTGGTGGATGTCAATTCCCTTCGTGGCGGCGATCATTTTTGTAGCGCATCCGATACATACAGAAGCTGTGGCCAATATCAAAGGTAGAGATGAAATAATGTCCATGCTATTTTCGCTTGCAGCCTTGTATGCTGGATTGCGATACAGTGATGCTGGAGAAAAAAAATGGCTCATTGTCAGTTTACTTTCGTTTTTCCTAGGATTATTGTCAAAAGAAAATGCCATTACCTATTTGGCAGTTATTCCATTGACTATGTATTTCTTTGGCCATGATAACTGGAAAAAAATGCGCACACTCACATTCTGGCTGCTTATAACCACTATCTTGTACCTCATACTGCGCTTTAATACTGCCGGTGTACCTAAATTTGGGCAGCCTATCAATGACCTGATGAACAACCCATTTTTGGGTATGAATCCTGCCGAAAAATTTGGATCCATCATGTACACACTGGGCAAATACATAGCACTTATGTTTTGGCCACATCCATTGTCACATGATTATTATCCATATGCGATACCCAAATCTTCGATTTTTACTTTGATTCCTTTGGCTTCACTGCTTGTTTATGGATTCTTGATGTACACAGGTTTTAAAGGTTTAGTAAAAAAATCGGTTTATTCATATTCCATCCTATATTATCTCTTGACGCTGACGATTGTATCCAATATCGTGATCAATTTGGGAACTTTCATGAATGAGCGATTCATATTTATGGCATCAGCTGGTTTCTGTATTGCGGCAGCATATTTCCTTGTAGAACATTTGCCAAGGTTGCATGAAAAAGGTAAGTTAGCTGGTATGATTCTCTTCTTTGCAGCAATAATTGGTTTGGGTGCCAAAACGTATGTCAGAGTACCCGTATGGGAAAATTCGCTTACGCTCAATGAAGCAGCCGTAGCAATTTCGTCCAATAGTGCTCGTGCAAATTCCTTTATGTCCACGGCCTTATTTGAAAAGTATAAAGAAACCATCGACCCAAGAGCCTATAAAAATCTGGATCCACAACAAAAAAACTTGTTAGACAGAACCCAAATGTATGCACAAAAAGCAGTAGATATCGTCCCTGATTATCAAAATGCAAATCTCATGCTCATCGGTGTAGCGAGTGAGCGATACAAGGCCGAACGCAACATAACGGAATACTGCCAAATGATGAAACCGATTATTGTCAGACGACCAGATGTAGCGTTTATCAAGGAATTTAGCGAATATCTCAAAGGACGTGGTCACGACGAACAATTATTTCCATTCTACCTATCAGTGGGCCAAGAATTGCTAAAACAAACAGACAAGCGTCGAGATTGGGCTGTCCAATACCTCAATTATGCCTACGAATTGCAACCAGCTTCTAAAGCGGTAAACGAAGCCTTAGGTACGGCATATGAGCTGATGGGCAATCAGGCCAATGCGCAAAGATTCAAAAATGCAGCCCAGTCATTACAATAGATGGAAGATAAACTACAAAAATTTATAGCGCTGACCAAAGTCCCCAAGGTAGGACCAGTAATTGCAAAAAATCTAATTTCGTATTGCGGAAGCATAGATGCCGTCTTTACCGAAAAGAAACAGCACTTATTAAAAATACCTGGGATTGGACAGATTTTTGCCGATAATTTTGATCCTTCATCTACTTTATCAGAGGCGGAAGCAGAATTGGAATTTATTCGCAAAAATGACATCCAAGTGCTTACCTACTTGGATAAAGCATATCCGGCAAGGCTCAACAATTTTGAATCCAGTCCGATAGTCCTATACGCTAAAGGCAATGCAGATCTTAATCACTTTCGCACGGTCGCAGTTGTAGGCACAAGGAAGCCATCAGCTTATGGCGTAACTATGTGCGAACGTATCATCGAAGGTCTAAAGCCGTACAATGTATTATTGGTCAGTGGCTTAGCCTTTGGAGTAGATGCGACGGCCCATCGCAAATGTGTAGAAGTTGGCATACCTACGATCGGCGTCCTCGGTCATGGACTCGATCGTATTTATCCTTCTGAACACAAGTCTTTGGTCAAAAAAATGGTAGAAAAAGGCGGTATTCTCACCGAATTTACATCTGGTACTTTGCCCGATAAAGAAAACTTCCTATGCGCAATAGGATCATTGCTTCCATAAGCGATGTAGTCATCGTAGTCGAATCCAAGCGCAAAGGTGGTTCGATCATTACGGCAGATTTTGCCAATGAATACAATAAGGACGTATTTGCGGTACCAGGACCAGTCACCGAAGAAATATCCGAAGGTTGCAACAAACTCATCAAGCAAAACAAAGCGCATCTACTGGAATCTGCCGAGGATATTGCCTATATCATGCGGTGGGAAGAAATAGACGCTGGAAAAATCATACAAAAGCAGCTTTTTGTTGAGCTCGATGAAACGGAAACAAAAATGATGGCACTCATCCGCGAAAATAAAGAAATCGCTATCGACCAACTTACTTATAAGATGGGTACTACACCATCCGAAACTGCATCCGTATTATTGGGATTGGAATTTAAAGGCCTGATCAGATCACTTCCGGGCAAAAAATATGTGCTGACGTAAAAGAAGTATTTTATTTTAAAAAATAATCTAAACATAACTAATTGATATTCTATATATATATATATATTAAAAATGGAATATTTCAATAACTTTCATAATTTTACTTGCAGGATTCAATAATTTTGTATATATTTGTATCCATGAAAGTAATCAGCAAACCGACACATCTGATTATTGTTCTAAAAAAATTAGAGAGAAAGAAAAAGAGCGGAGAGATACGACAGCGGCCTAAATATATTGATTGACAAAAAGTAATACTTCTTTTGTACTCAAAAGACTGTAACTGCTTGATGGTACAAAAATGTAAAAAAATAAATTTTCATATCAAAAGTGGTGTGAGAACAAGTTTGATATACAAACTATTCAGATTTAGAAATTATTTCACCTTAAAACAAGTAAAAAAATGAGTCCATAAATGCTAAACTAATTTAAATAACTAAAATGTACATAGGTACAAAATAGTTATAATCCAAAAACCCACATAACAAAATTAAAAAAGAGCCCACTTATTTCCACTCTGCTAAGTGGAGTAGGCTCTCGTACCGTTGGATAACGGAGAGCTAAAGATAAGGTATTTTTTAATTTGTTATGATAATTTTATTTCAAAATCGGCTTAATCAAAAAATTGGCTGATAAATTTCTTATTTTATTAACAGTTCAAAAAAACAATTAACATGAACAGATTAAAATTTTTATTGGCGACTTTGGTTGTCGCACTAGTTACTTTTGGGATTTATTCTTGTGCTAAGGAAGAAAAATCGAGCATGGATAAATCTATCACTTCACAATCAGATAGCTTTGGGGAGTCTTGTCTCGAAGCAACAAGTTGTTCTCCATATTTGCCAGAAATCATCAACAATGTGACTCTACCCTCTTATCCAGGATGTGTTTTTAGAGTTAGAGTTTCGGTTTGCGTTCAACAAGACATTATATTAGGAACAGAAATTTTCGTTAGCAACTATGAGCTTCTGGATGCAACAGATTGTCCAGAACTATGGGAAGAATGGAGCAATTTGGTGCTCGACCCCGAGTCTCAGGCTGGCGAGATCAATGAATTTGTAAACAACCTTGATCAACAAGTATATGCAAGGCTTGAAAATTATCTTTATGCAAAGCATGGAAATAAAGTCGGATGTGGTAGTCCATTAGGTACGCTTACAGTATCTTTTATCAAAGCATCTTGTAGCACAATATGTTCTCACCAATACGAACAAAATCCATATCCCAAAGATGGTGGTGATGGTTCTTTTGATAATGAAGTAACTGAATCTAGATTGTCCGATAAATATGGTACCTTGGTTAGAGCCAACTGCGATACCAATGGCTGTTGCCAGAGAAGGACATCTATCTGCTATAACCCTGAGAAAGATGAAGTTGAAAAAACCACAACTTCACATCCAACTCCAGGAGCTACTTGCTTAGGCGGAGTGGTAGATACGCCGCCAGCAGGTGTTTTAGTCAATTGTTTGCCGTGTAGTTTTAGCTGCAATTAAAGTAACATAAAGTATTAGGGCGATAGCAAGTGTTATCGTCCTAATATATTTTGTTTTTCAAATCATAATAAATACTCAGAACATGAAATCATCCAAAATCATTTTTTTTGCGACAACATGTATGCTTTATTTAGTGCAAACTTTAAGCGCTCAACAGCCCTACCTGCCCAAATTTAAACAGGCAGACCCTGCTTGGCAGCATGTATTGGTCAATCCTCTTTTTCAAAAACACCCTAACGGGAGCCTTGCACAAAATTCATACACATGCGTAAGTACCCAATTAACTACCCAATTGGTCGTGGATAGTTTTTTGATTTCTGTTGTACCAACATTAAGCGAATTAGTTTTTTTAGATGGATTAATAGTTCAAAAAATAAATATTAATACTGGTGAAATATTATGGAAAGATATAATATATGATGCTAAAATAGATAGTATTGGTTGGGTATCTATACCTAAAATTATATACAGGAGAAGTGATGGAAATATTGAGTTTTGTGGAAATAGAAAAATAAAAGATGATAACATACAAATATTTGAGTATTCCTACAGAGCAGTTTATGATTTTGACACAGGTGAAAGGACATTATATTATGACAAAGCAGAAAAGGCTACTTATCCTGATAAAATAGGTTCAACTAATGGAACTTATTATAAATTAATAGAAGATTCTATATATTTGAAGTCATATTTATATTTAACAGGAGGTGACCAACCTGAAAGGGGCTTAAGTTTTTGTTTAGTAAATGCAACGCATGACTCTATACAGTTTCTCAAAACCATCATGATGGATCCACAAATGCCTGTACATCGATATACATTTAGAGCCATCAAAGCAGTAGAAGTCAATGATAGTATTTATGCTGTTTTATTAAACTTGGAAGCACAGCAGGGAAGTAGTTTTGCAGGCAAAAATATACTATACCTATTCAATTATAAAGACATAAATAATATTTATTTAGTAAAAACCATAGACATTACCGAGTACGCTATTTATGATTGGCGTTTTGGAAACGGCTCTGGACTTATTATGAATGAATTTGCTGACAAGCTATACATAATGGGAGAATATTATGATTTGGCGGAAAGAAAACAATTTAATTATTTTCTGAAGTTGGATGATACTGGTAATGTATTGGACTATACGGATAAAATAAAAACCAATGATGATACATTTTATTTGCTTTATAAACCTATCCACATATCGGATACTCTAAAGCTGTTTTGGGCATATAAATCGAAAAACTCAGATAAAGAGATATCCTATGACATAGTCAAAATGAATGACAAAAAAGAGATGGAGTATCTAGCATCCTTTTTTCCTATTGGCAACAATGAAGAATATTTCAGTCCACATAATGCACTTTGGGTAGGTAACAGACTGATAATTTATGGTGTTTATGCTCTAGGTGTCACAGCTGACGAAAATGGCGAACCAAGACATACCTATTACATCCTAGCATTTGATCTGGATGACCTCAAAAAAGGCTCGACGACTGTTTCTACATCGGATCCCATAGATATCGGAAAGCAAGTAGTAGTATATCCTAATCCTACATTGGACAAGCTTTATATAAAAGGAGTAGATAACATCCAAAATATAGATATATACGATAGTCAAGGTAAGATGGTACCTACAAATAGTAGTAGTTATGATATGATAGACTTGGAAATATACCCACAAGGTGTTTATTTTGTAAAAATACAAACAAAAGATAGCCAAAAAACATTAAGGGTAATCAAAAAATAAAAAAGCCATCCGAACTAACAAGTGCTTGGATGCCGGTGGCGATAAAAAAGTAGCTTAATGATGCACTATTGTGCAGCAAAACCATAAGCTGAATTTTTTTGTTTAAAGGCTTGATCAGATCACTTCCTGGCAAAAAATATGTGCTGACGTAATGTTGTCAAAAAAATCAGGGTTGCAAAAACAACTTTCTGCAACCCTGATTTACATTTATAATTTGGAATAACTGATCACATTTTATCAAAAACGTCCATTACTTCCTTAACTGCTGCTGCAGAATCATTGAGCAATTGCATTTCGTCTTTATTGAGTTTCAGCTCGATAATGTCTTCAATACCGTTTTTGCTCATACGCACGGGTACGCCTACAAAAACATCTTTTAGACCATACTCGCCCGTGAGTTGCGCGCACACAGGATAAATGCGACTTTCATTTTTAACGATAGCTTCTACCATCTGCGCTGCTGCTGCACCAGGTGCATACCATGCGGATGTTCCCATCAATTTTACCAATTCTCCACCACCTGATTTGGTGCGATCCACAATAGCTGTTAGTTTTTCGCTATCTATAAGTTCTGTTACTGGAATACCTGCAACAGTCGTATATCTAGGTAGAGGCACCATCGTATCTCCATGACCACCCAACAATAATGCTTGGATATCTTTTGGTGACACATTGAGTTCTGTAGCTAAAAATGCTCTATATCTGGCTGTATCCAAGATACCTGCCATACCAAATACTCTTGAACGATCCAGTCCAGATGCCTTGAATGCAGCATACGTCATTACGTCTAGTGGATTGGATACCACGATAATGATTGGATTTTTAGAATATTCCAAAACTGATTTTACTACCGAAGTTACAATATTGGCATTGGTAGAAATCAAATCATCTCTACTCATACCAGGCTTACGTGGAATACCCGCTGTGATTACGACTATATCCGAATTGGCCGTATCAGCATAATCACTAGTGCCTATCAGCGACGTACTATAATGATCTATGGGCGCTTGCTGCCAAGTATCCAATGCCTTACCTTTCGCCAGATCACCGACGATATCTACCAATACTATTTCTTTAACAATGTCTTTGTGAGCCAAAACATTCGCCACAGTGGCACCGACATTGCCAGCTCCTATTACGGTAACTTTACTCATTATGAATGATTTTTAATTAATTTGAAAATGATGTAACAATTTAAAATCCTTTTTGGATTAAGAAAAAGCAAAATTACGATTTACTATCTACTAATTTAAATATGAAGCGATAATGTCGTACTTGTTTGTTTGTGGCCTTTTTGAACGTTAATTTGTCGTGTTTGTTTTGGTCATACAGTTTAATTAACGGCAGCCGTTCTAAATACTAAGTTCATTCTTTTGTAATGGTAAGTAATTGGGTTGTATCCAAAAAATTTATGAGCTTCTATCAAAATAATCAACTTGAGTCAAGTTGTCCTGAGCATATTTATTCACCACAAAAATCCATGTTTTCATCTGAAATTTTAAAAAAATGGTTGCAAATTATAATATAAAATTTTAACTTTGAGTTTAATTTTTAAAACGCAGAATCATGGCAAAGTATATGTGTATGGATACCTTGAGATTTCTACTCTTTGATGTCCACAAAATTCAAGATTTATTAAAATACGAACGTTTTATTAATTTTGACGAATCATCCATCGATATCTTGCTCGATGCCGCCAAGTCTTGGGCAGATCAGGATTTTTATCCATATTACCGTGAAATGGACGAAAAACCAGTCTATTTCAAAGATGGGAAAACATATTGCCACCCGATTCTCAAAAAAATATTTCAACATGCTGGTGAAAATGGTTGGTTGGGTACATATTTCGATAATGAAGATGGCGGAATGCAAATGCCCCTCACCTTATCTAATGCCACCAATCATATCTTAGAAGCCGCCAATAATCATATACCAGGATATCTCGGACTTACTTCAGGTGCGGCGCATCTTATTGCAACTTTTGGCAATGAAAGTTTAAAATCTACCTTTTTGCCACCGATGCTTTCAGGAAAATGGGGCGGCACTATGGCACTGACCGAGCCTCAAGCTGGCAGTTCTCTATCAGATATTGTCACATCTGCTAGTCCGATTAACGATAGATTATTCCATATCAAAGGTCAAAAAATCTTTATCTCTGGTGGAGACCATGAAGCGGTCGATAATTTTGTACATCTGACATTAGCAAGAGTCGATGGTGCACCACAAGGTACCAAAGGTATTTCGCTTTTTGTAGTGCCAAAATATCGGGTAAATGAAAGTGGAGAACTCGTATATAATGATGTGTGTGCGGTAGCAGATTTTCAGAAATTGGGCCAACGTGGATATAGCACGGTACATCTTGTGTATGGCGAAAAAGAAGACTGTGTCGGATATCTTGTAGGGGAGCCTAATCAAGGATTGAAATATATGTTTCAGATGATGAATGGTGCAAGAATTGACGTAGGTATGACAGCCGCATCTACAGCAACAGCTGCTTACTATGCCGTCGCTCCAATATGCCAAAGAAAGACCACAAGGCAGACTTATCCAAAACACTGGTAGTAAGGATGCCGCTGAAAGTCAGACATTGATCATCAATCATCCTGATGTGCGCCGTATGCTATTCCTACAAAAAGCAATCACTGAAGCATCACTTAGTCTATTGCTTGAGTGTTCTAAACACAGTGATATTGCTCATTGCGATACTGGTGAAGTCAAAGAAAATCACCAATTATTGCTCGAATTGCTCACACCAATAGCTAAAACCTATCCATCAGAAGCCGGAAGAATTGCCATAAATAATGGCCTTCAGATCTTAGGTGGTTACGGATTTTGTATGGACTTTCCACTACAGCAGTACTTACGAGATATCAGGATCATGTCGATCTACGAAGGTACCACAGGCATTCAGTCATTGGACTTATTGAGTAGAAAAATTCCGATGCAAAATGGCAAAGCATTGCAGTTGCTTACAGATCAAATAAATGCCACCATCGAACAAACCAAAAAAGTTGATTCTTTAGCACCATATGCTGCTACTTTAGCACAGAAATCGGATGAAATACGCAAAGCACTCGGACATTTGATGCCTTATGCCATGAACGGTGATTTCCAAAACTATCTGGCTGATGCTACCATCTTTATGGAAATGGCTGCAAATGTTGTCATCGCACACCAATGGCTCAAAATGGCACTTATTGCTACACAAGCCATTGAAAATAAAGATACTAAGTTTGACACCAGCTTTTATCAATCAAAAATTCACACCATGAAGTTTTATTTCAAATATGAATTACCAAAAACAAAAGCATGTCTTGAAACTTTATTGCATGCTGATCGGTTAACATTGGTCGATGACACAAAGGACTTATTTTTTTAATCTTATAATATAGTAGTAAACATGAATTTCGAATCCATATTATCAGCAGTAAATGCCCAAGCAGAAAATTTAGCTCCATTTGGTGCTAAGCTGAAATTTGTATTAGGCGATGACATCATTATGATCGATGGCACAGGAGACAAAAATCTGGTTTCCCAAAAAGACGAAGAGGCAGCTTGTACCATTTCTACTGATACTGACACATTTATGAAGCTAAAAAGCGGAGACCTAAATCCAATGATGGCTGTCATGTCTGGCAAAGTCAAAATAAAAGGTGACATGGGCTTGGCAATGAAATTGCAGTCATTGATACAATAATTAATGTATAACTTGGTAAACATAGGTTGTTTTCAAGGCAACCTATGTTTTTTAGAAGATCTTACTTTCGTTATTGTGATGAATCTAAACTCATAATAAATCCCAACGATCTCAGATCTTTCCAAAAATCAGGATAGGACTTAGAAACGACTTCAGGGTGTTTGATACTAATAGGAAAGATGAGTGCCAATGGTGCAAAAGCCATCGCCATCCGATGATCGTCAAATGTCTCAATAACAGGTATCTCATCTGCTACACATGTTGCGAGACCTTCTTGCATAAAATATTCAATACCCGTTTTTTTACTGAATTTTTCAGGCATTATATTCAAAAATACTTGCAATTTTAATAGCTCGCTTTGCAAAGCTGCGATACGGTCTGTTTCCTTTATTCTCAATGTATGCAAGCCCGAAAACAAAGCTATGGTACCCAATCCAGCACAAATCACAGAAACTGTCTGTGTGAGATCAGGTATGTCAGCAAAGTTTTGTTCTAAATTACTCAGTTTTGACGCATCTGAAGCCTTTACAATGGTAATCATATTATCTCCAAAGTGCGTCTCAATGCCGTATTTTTTGGCAATTTCTACAATCTCTACATCTCCTTGGATACTACCCTTTTGCAATCCTTTTAATGTCAAATCTGCCGTATCACTAAGTGCAGCAATGGCATAATAATACGAAGCTGCGGACCAATCGGCTTCTACAGTAAAATCCTTGACTTGATAACTTTGATTCGGTATCTTGATGGTCTTGTCTTCCCAGCTGGATGCAATGCCAAAATATTCCATTATGGACAGTGTCATTCTGATGTAAGGCTCTGAGACGATTTCGCCATCTAAGTGCAGCATCAATCCATTAGGTAGCGTCGGTGCTATCATCAACAATGCCGACACAAACTGTGAACTCACATCGGCCGATAAAGTAATTTCATCTTTTAACTCGGCCACAGGTGGTCCAATTTTTATTGGTGGATATCCTTCATTATCGACATATGAAATATTTGCGCCCAAGTCATTTAATGCAGTAACTAAGTGGCTGATCGGTCTTTGTTTCATTCGTTCAGAGCCGGTCAGTATTTGAGTTCCTTCTTTGACTGCAAGGTAAGCCGTCAAAAACCGAAATGTAGTCCCAGCATGTCCTGCGTCGTATAGTGTTTCATGGCTATTGAGCAATCGCTCCATGGTGATCGTGTCATCACTATGAGACAAGTTATCTATCTTGAAATATTGGTTGGACAATGCGCGAATTAGCAGCACTCGGTTAGAAATACTTTTGGATCCATCCAAAGTGATTTCACCAGAAATGTTCCTGTTTGGGCATGATAAAGTGATATTTTGCATAGTAATTCGGGTAACGAATGTCAAATCAGTCAGCCCACTTAAAGACGATATTTTGATTTACGTCTGGATGCAAGCTAAGCGCTACGGGACATGAACGACCAGCTGCTTCTAAGATTTTTATCTCTTTTTTGGAGTATTTGTGGTCGGGCATGATCACGTGTACATCGATGCCTGAGATGCGTCTCGGATCAGCAGCCATGTGTTTGGTAATTTCTAGCTTGGTACCATCGATATTGATTTCGTGGTTGTTTGCGGCGATACCCATGATGGTGATCATACACGCACCGAGCGATGTGGCTGCAAGGTCTGTAGGTGAGAAGGCTTGCCCTTTACCATTATTGTCGATGGGTGCATCCGTAATAAATGTCTGACCTGACCTGATATGCGTACATTCAGTCCTTAAATCACCTTTGTAAAGAATGGTTGATGTCATGATTGAGATTGTTGTTCTGAAGGAATATTTTCGTCTCTGCCAGCTTCTCTGGCTTTTTCTTTGGCTTCGCGAATCCTGAGTTTTTCAGCTTCATCTACTTCATCTGCCAAGTCATAAGATTTGATGATCTCCTTCACCAATCTATGTCGCACTACATCTTCGGAGCTTAAAAACAATTGACCAATACCGTCGATAGGTTTTAAGATATCAAGTGCTTTGCGCAATCCTGATTTTTGATGTCCGGGCAAGTCTATTTGTGACAAATCTCCCGTTATAATCGCCTTGGCACTTGGCCCTATTCTGGTTAGAAACATCTTGAGCTGTGTCGTTGTACAGTTTTGGGCCTCATCGAGAATGATAAATGCGTGATCTAAAGTTCTACCGCGCATGAAAGCCAAAGGTGCTACTTCTATAACCCGATTGGTAATAAAAAAAGCGAGTTTTTCGGCTGGAAGCATATCGTCCAAGGCATCATACAATGGCCTAAGATATGGATCTACTTTTTCTTTCATATCACCGGGCAAAAATCCTAAATGCTCACCTGCTTCTACTGCGGGTCTTGTAAGAATTATCTTTTTTACCAGCTTTGATTTTAAGGCCCTAATGGCCAATGCTACGGCTGTGTATGTTTTACCTGTACCAGCAGGACCGATAGCAAAGACACTGTCATTTGCTTCAGAACATTCTACTAAGGCTTTTTGATTTTTAGTTTTTGCCTTAATTGGAGAACCGTTTTTGCCATAAACAATGACGCCACCAGCAGAGTGTTGACTGATTTTATTGTCCGCCGCATGATCGCTGACCAATAAATCTTCGACTACTTGTGTTGAAAAATCGTGTTTGTCCTGTATCATGCGCACCATGACTTCCAATTTGGATTTTACAGCTTCAGTACCCTTTTTTTCACCCTTCAGTTTCACCTGATTGCCGCGCGATGTGATTTGTACATCGGGATAAGCCTTTTTGATCAGATTGATCTTTGAATTGTTTTCTCCTAATAAGTCTAAAGGATCAATACCTTCGATGGTCAATATTATTTCACTCAATATGATTATAAAATTTAAGTTTTGTCTGACAATTGATATTTATTCTAAAAAAAGGAAAGTAAATTGATTTATATATATCAAATTATTATAATATATTAATATTTTACTTTTTCTTTGCACACAAATATTGGAATAATTTTAAAATTCCGGTATCAGATACCATTATTTTTTAGAAAATTAACGGATTTTAATGCAAATAGTTTCTTTGACCACGGATTACGGTTCTAAAGATTATTATGTAGCTGAGTTAAAAGCCAGCATTCTGACCAATAAAAATGATTTTTCTATCATCGATATTAGTCACCAAATCGACAAATTTGACATTGTCCAGGCTTCATTTTATTTGCAAAATTCCATAAAATCCTTTCCCGAGGGATCTATTCACATCGTAGCAGTTAATTGCAATTATAAGCGAAAAAGTGAATACATCACCTTCGAAAAAAATGGACACTTTTTTATCGGCCCCAACAATGGCATATTTAGTTTGTTATTTGATGATCTGGATGAATCGCTGATTTATCAAGTCGAAAGTCCCGATCCTGAAAATTCAAATGTCAATACGATTTTTTCGCACGCAGCGGCTTATATTGGACATGGACTTCCGCTTGAAGATATTGGAGCGAAAATTGCGCAATTTAACAAGAAATTGGTCATCCAGCCTGTCATTACTTCCAATCAAATCAGGGCTACCATCATCCATGTAGATCATTTCGAAAACGTGGTAATCAATCTCAAAAGAGACCTTTTCGAAAAAAGTAAGAAATAACCGACGATTTGAATTGTATTTCAAACCCAATGACCCAATCACGTTTTTGAGCAAAGATTATGGTGATGTTTCGATAGGTGATACTTTAGCGTTTTTTAACTCTTCGGGATACCTCGAGATCGCCCTAAATATGGATAAAGCCAGTTCTATGCTCAATCTACAGAAAGGTGAAATGATCCAGATAAATTTTTATGAATGAGTGAAATAACCAGAATCGTCAGACTGTCCTTTGCCCCAGAAAATACCTCTGCTTTCGTCGAAATATTTAAAGAAAGTAAAGACCTTATACGTGCCCGAAAAGGTTGTATCCATTTAGAGCTGAACAAGGATATAGACCATGCCAATGTATATTATACCATCAGCCGGTGGGAATCATCAGATGATCTCGAATCATACCGACAATCTGAATTATTCAAAACTACTTGGGCAAAGACCAAGGTCCTGTTTAATGACAAACCTGTCGCCTATTCTGTAAGGAAAATTATAGCCAATTTTAGAATGTCGCTCAAATTACGAAAGGATTATACTATATACATTTGATCCGTCGAAATCAATGAATAACCACCGAGCTGTCTTCGGAGACCTTTTGAAGCAGTTAACAAGGTAAGGTGTCAAGGTGACCCTTCAAAAAAGCTGATCCATGGCAAGTTTATTTGTATTGTCACAATACTGGACGACGGGAATTCAATCGCTATCAGGAATTATAAAACCAATAACATTTAAAGACGGTGACTTTCAAAAATTTGGTAAGATGAAGGCAGACTTAGAACCGAATGCTTGACGGTTTGCTTTTAAATAGATTTTGGGAACTAGGGTATCTCCACATCTGACACAAGAACACTCTTTATTAAAAAAGGGATTGTTATCTAATGTTTCAAAGTTATTAAGGAAGATGGTCGGAAAAAGATAACTTTTGGAATATCGACAAGTAATAGTACCGCAAATCCAAGAATGGTAAAAATATTAGTAGAAATACTTTGGATTTCTACATTATGGTAAACCATGGAAAGAGTGGTATTCATGAGTAATTATTTAGGTCTTTACTTAAAATTTTAGTAGTATCAATATTTGAGGCACAAAATATCTTTACAGAACAAAATAAATGAACTAATTGACCAAACTGTTTATCTTCAGATTATGGGGTCATTTGTTCCAAACATTGACTACCTCAGGACAAATAAATGAAATCGTGATATCTACAAGTTTCATGAGTTTATTAAGAACTCCACCGTAGAAGCTCAAGTTCAAAATAAAGGTTACCTGAGCTAAAATATGGAAAGTTTTTGAATAAAATGACATCTCTTTTTATTATGTAAAGTTTCCATTGAAATGATAACTGAAAGTTGTTGCGACAGAGTTCAATGAGTTCTTTAAAACAGGCAATGATGTATTTTCTTATGGTTTAGAGTTTGGATGGTTGGACGCTCAAATGGATTTGTGTGAATTGAAATTTTATTCGGATACACCTTATCATTATCGAATTGGATTGGCAGCACATAAAGGTAATGGATCTATCGAGGAAGACTTTTTTATTGAAAGATGCCTTTAACATTCTAATAAAAGCCAAATATTATCAAAAACTGCTTGTTGACTATGGTGATAAATTGAAGATTATCGAAGAGCAAAAAGGAAAAAAAGAATTTACGCATGAGACTTATCATCGAATAACAGATATTAAATTTGAGGTAGCTGCGTATAAAAGAATATCATAAAAGTATGCCTTTCTATGCTTTTGTAGAAGGATTCGTAAATAGTGTTGGTTATAGCTATCTAATAAAAAACACCAACAAACTCGATGAGACCGATAAGGAAATATTAAATGGATTTAGAAAGGGAAATTTTCTACCATTGAAATCAAAATAGAAAAATTTTGGATTCAATAATTCGCAAAGAGAAAGAGAATAGTACCGATTATCGTTTCTGATAACTAGAAACAAATAGTCCAAGCAAGATCTTAATGCCATTTTTTGAGTATTATG
This sequence comes from Saprospiraceae bacterium, assembly GCA_016717105.1. Lineage (GTDB taxonomy): Bacteria > Bacteroidota > Bacteroidia > Chitinophagales > Saprospiraceae > OLB9. Next base: position 47,071 of record JADKGF010000012.1, read on the forward strand.
ACCAATTAAGAAATTCGGCTATGCATTATTCTCCCATATCAAAAGATAAAAGAATTTGGATGAACCCACAATTTCCGTTGGATTAACAAAGCATTGATTTCAGTAAATTATCTACACAAATTTCACTGGAGTTTTGGAATTCCCTGTTATCAAATTCTGATGGGCACAATTGTATCTTGGAAGCTTTAACCATTGTTTACATATGAATAATGCTAAAAAACGAGCAGAAAAAATTCAACAAATCGAAATAGAGAGATGAAACTGTTTATAACTCAATATTTAGATTACATAGTTGAAAGTCTTTTCTACTAAACCTTAACAATTATTTTTATCTCAATATTTTGGCATTCATGACTGGTATGCGTACTTTTGGGTGTATATCCAAGATTATGTCAAAAAGTGTATTTTTAGTAGATGGTTGTCGTACACCGATCGGTAGTTTTAAAGGGTCGCTTTCCAGCATCAGGACAGATGATTTGGCGGCATTGCCATTAAAACATCTACTTATTAAATATCCCAATCTTGTCTATGACAATATAGATGATGTCATCCTTGGTTGTGCGAATCAAGCAGGTGAAGACAATAGAAATGTGTCACGTATGGCATTGTTGTTGGCTGGCATGCATCATAGCATCCCTGGCGAAACTGTCAATCGCTTGTGTGCATCTGGTATGTCATCGGTCATTCATGCATATAGAGCAATTATGGCAAATGATGGTGATGTATTTATCGCTGGTGGTGTAGAGAATATGACTCGTGGCCCTTGGGTCTTGTCCAAAACTTCCACACCTTTTGGCAGTAATATGGAGTTATTTGATTCGAGTTTTGGGTGGCGATTTATAAATCCCAGAATGAAGGAATCGTATGGTGTGGACTCTATGGGAGAAACCGCAGAAAACCTAGCAGAAAAATACAAAATTTCCAGAGAAGATCAAGATGTGTTTGCATACCGATCTCAAATGAAAGCCAAAGCAGCAGACGATCTCGGAAGATTTGCCAATGAAACAATACCCGTCGAATTGATAAATCATAAAAAGGAAATTACCCTTTTCGAAAAAGATGAATTTATCAAAGGACAAACCACCACTGAGATTTTAGCAAAACTAAAACCTGCTTTCAGAAAAGAAGGAACTGTTACAGCAGGCAATGCTTCTGGTCTGAACGATGGTGCTGCAGCAAATATAATCGCTTCAGAATCAGCCATTTCAAAATACCATTTAGAACCATTGTGTAGAATTGTGGCATCAGGAGTCACTGGCGTAGAACCAAGTATTATGGGTATCGGCCCTGTATCAGCATCCAGATTGGCCCTCAAAAAAGCCAATCTCACACTGGACCAGATGGATATAATTGAGATTAATGAAGCCTTTGCAGTGCAGGTATTGGCGTGTCTGTCAGAACTCGGTATCGATCCATTGGATCCACGTGTTAATCCTAATGGTGGCGCAATCGCCCTTGGGCATCCATTGGGTATGACTGGATCTAGAATTCTATTGTCAGCTGCCATAGAACTAAACCTAAAAAATAAAAAATACGCTTTGGTCACCATGTGTATCGGCGTAGGCCAAGGTTATGCCGTGATTCTTGAAAATTGTAATCTGAAATAATGAAAAAGATTCTCGTAATCATGTCATTCTGGATGATTGCAGCTTGCGCCAAGCGTTTTCATCCAGAACAAGCACTTACAAAATTGGATTTCGAACCAATAACTGTTACTACAATCCAGCAAAATAGCGGTACTTTAGGTCCATGTGAGCCATCTATTTGTATCAATCCATTAAATAAAAAACACATCGTTGCTGGTTCTGTTTTGGACAATGTATATGTTTCCAACGATGGTGGCATCAATTGGAAAGTTCAAAAGATGAAGTCGTCTCATGGCGTGTATGGAGATCCAGTCGTGCGAATGACAAAAGATGGGAAACCATTATTTGCCCATTTGGCCAATTCTAAAGGAAAGGCATATAGCAGTCCTGAATTTCTGGATCGGATCGTAGTACAAAGATCTGAAGATGGTGGAACATCTTGGAATGACGGCTCATTCCCAAAGGTAGATCATACAAAAGACCATGACAAACAATGGATGTCTGTAGGTCCAGATGGCACAGTGTTGATGACTTGGACCGAATTTGATAAATACGGAAGTGACAAACCGGAACATAAATCCCGAATTTTGTTTTCAAAGTCCAAGGATGGCGGATTGACTTGGGACAATGCAAAGGTTATCTCATCATTTGAAGGAGATTGTCTCGATGGTGACCTTACTACTGAAGGCGCTTATCCGGTGATAGGCAGTGATGGCACTTATCATGTTGTGTGGACGTATGATAATAAGATATGGTTTAATTCGTCACGAGATGAAGGCAAAACATGGCTAAAAGAAGAAAAGTCCATTGCTGACCAACCTGGAGGATGGTCATTTGAAATACCTGGTATCGGCCGAGCAAATGGAATGCCTGTGATGGTTTGTGATCACTCCAAAGGCCCTAATAAAGGTACTTTGTATGTATCATGGAGTGATCAGCGTCATGGTGTGGATGATACTGATGTCTGGATGATATCTTCCAAAGACCAAGGAAAAACATGGACTCAACCTGCCAGAGTAAATAATGATCCGGGTGGAAGGCATCAGTTTTTCTCATGGATGGACATAGATCAACACACTGGATATCTATATTTTGTATTTTATGATAGAAGAAATTATTCCGACAATCAAACCGATGTGTTTTTAGCCTATACTTTAAATAGTGGAAAAACCTTCGAGAATGTTCAAATATCTCAAATTCCTTTCACACCTGAAGCAACACTATTTTTTGGCGATTATAATGATATAAGTTGTTCAGGAAATAGCATCAGACCCATTTGGACAAGGCAGGATGACAAAACATTGTCAGTGCAAACAGCCATTATTAATGTAAAGAAATAATATCATGAATACAACCAAGATAATATTGATTTTTTTAAGCTTTTTCATTTTGAATTTTACTATTCAAAGTCAAATTGTCCTTCAGCTTGAAATAAAAAATGAAGTAGAAGCCGTCAAATTTTTTCCAGGCAGTACCATTAAAATAAAGACTAAATCTTTTGGTGACGAATGGATTACAAAAAAGATTGACCGCATTCTTTTAGAAGAAAACATCATTCTTACAGAGGATGGCATGCTCAATTTAGATGATATAAGCCATGTCCAATTATACAATGGACGTGCAGGTGGAGTTGGCAAATTACTATCTGTATTCGGTGGTGGTTGGTTACTGTATGGTGGATTGGCTTCCTTGTTTTCAGATTATAAGTTTACTTGGGGCACTGCTGCGATTGGCTTGGTTTCTGGTGGTGTAGGATTGTTTTTTGATAAGGTAGTGTCGAGAAAAAAATACACAATTGGCAAGAACGCACATTTACGCATCCTAGATTTATCCTATCCATCGCCAGTCACACCATCAATAGAAAAACCATAAAATGTATCAATGCTAATTCAAAAAGTGTCGTTATTCACACATATTCATCCCTTTTGATTTCAGGAAGCTCGGTAGTTTTTGCACAAAAGACCGCAAATAAAACCCAGCACCTAAACCGAAGACAAATCCTCCAATATGTGCCCACCAAGCAACACCTTCACTTGCTGATGAAGCTGGCCCAAGCGAGCCAAATCCCGAAAACAATTGCTGAATGAACCATAATCCAAGGAAAACTAATGCAGGCACATAAAATGAACGGAAAAATATTAAAACAAGCACTTTGATCTGAGACTTAGGAAACATAAGCAGATATGCGCCCATAACAGCCGAAATTGCACCACTTGCGCCCAATGATGGAACAACGGCTGATGATATTTCCATACCTTCAGAACATGGATAAGTAAGGGAGCAAGGCATACATGCAATCTGAGATATATCAGAATTTACCGTACTAAAATATATGTGTGCAAAACTTGCAAACAATCCACCTGCTATATAGAAAAACAAAAAAGTAAAATTGCCTACTTTGGCTTCGATATTATCCGCAAATACCCACAGAAATAGCATATTTCCTATAAGGTGCATCCAACTTCCGTGCATAAACATACTGGAAATGAGCGTATAGTAGCTTTCTCCTTTTACAATGTCTATAGGAATAGCTGATAATTCACAAATGAGATTTCCTGGTGTGGTTACCTGCACTAAGAAAACAATAATATTGATAACAATAAAAGTATAGCTAAATATTGGCTTGTAGCCACCCGTAACTTGCGTATCACCGATAGGAAAAAACATAGATTTCGCTTATGAATTCTTGATAAAAGTTCAAATATAACATACGTGTGGACAAATACCGTATAGAAGTTAATTTTTATTCTGTGGTGTATTCAAAAATATGTGCTCTAGGATCTTTCGGTCTTGCTCAGTAAACTCCTGATTACGGCGACTCATCACTATCTTGGCGGTTTCGATGGCTTTGTTCAGTTGATGTGTAGTGAATCCAGCCGCGCCGCCCCAAGAAAATGATGGTATAAAATTCCTTGGGAAGCCATCTCCGAATATATTACTTGCCACGCCAACTACTGTACCAGTATTAAACATAGTATTGATCCCAGCCTTAGAGTGGTCGCCCATTATCAGGCCACAAAACTGCAATCCTGTATCTTCAAATCCCTGAGAAACATACGACCAAATCCGTACTGGTAAGTAATTGTTTTTAAGATTGGACGTATTGGTATCTGCACCGAGATTACACCATTCGCCGATGACACTATTTCCCAAAAATCCGTCATGACCTTTGTTTGAGTTGGCAAGCATTACACTATTGCTCACTTCTCCACCCAATCGACAATGCGGACCGATAGTAGTTGGACCATAAATCTTTGCACCCATTTTTACAATTGATCCTTCACAAGCGGCAAATCCACCTCTGATCAGACTTCCTTCCATGACTTGGGCATTTTTGCCAATATAGACAGGTCCATCGTTGGTATTGATCGTACAACATTCCATAGTGACGCCTTCTTCCAAAAATATAGCGTGTTTGCCCATCACATGATTGGAAGTTGAGATTGGTTGTGAAGTCCTACCATTTGTGATTAATTCAAAATCTCGTACAATTTCCACACCATTCTTACTGAAAATATGATAAGAACGAGTGATTCTATCTATGGTAATATCATCATTTCCCACAAGATCATGGGCATTTAATGAAGGAATAACGCTTTCGTCCGTTGCTAATCGATTTAATCGGTCTTCAGAGATTCTAGCAGCTACCATTTCAGTCCCTAGCATCAATGAATGATTTAGATCAAGCTTTTTTATGGCATTCACCAATGATTCTGTAGGCAAAAAAGTACTGTTAATCAGCAAATTGTCTTGCTCAATACAGATGGGATATTTTTCAGACAGGTAATCTTGAGTAATAAAAGAGCCTTTACAATCAAGCCATTTTTCCCATTTTTCGCGTATGGTAAGTATGCCTACTCTCAGTTCGCAAACAGGTCTGGTCAGCGTAAGCGGCAAGAAGTGAAACCAATTATCTTCACCGAAAAGGATAATATTAATTTTTGATTCAACAGCCATGACTTGATGGTTTTAATAAAGTTGGTGGTCAAAACAAAAAAAGCCCTTATTTGTGGTAAGGGCTTTAATTATTATGTATTGAAAAGATTTACTTTGACGTAAATTTTGCAAACTTCTTATTGAATTTGTCAATTCTACCCGCTGTATCCACAAATTTAACTTTACCTGTGAAGAACGGATGAGAAAAAGACGAAACTTCCATTTTAACTAACGGATATTCTTTACCATCAGTAAACATTATGGTTTCTCTTGACTTGGTGCAAGATTTTGTAAGAATCATTTCGTCATTGGAAATGTCCTTAAAAACAACCAATCTATAATCCTTAGGGTGAATTTCTTTTTTCATTTTTTGAAAAATTTATCTTTAAAAAATCTGATATTATTATTAAAATCCTGAAAAGGAATGCAAAAGTAAGGATAATTTACTATTTACCAATTAATTATTTTATTTTTTTAATTAAAATTTGTGAAATCAGGTATTTAATGCTCCGCAAACACTGATTACTTGACCCGAAACATAGGTTGACATATCAGAACCTAGATACACGCATGCGTTTGCCACATCTTCTCCAGTACCCAATCTCTTCAATGGAATATTGTCAATATAGGCCTTTTTCTGGTCTTCTGTCAATGCATGGGTCATGTCTGTTTCGATAAATCCAGGTGCTATGGCATTGCACCTGATGTTGCGCGATCCTACTTCTTTGGCTATAGACTTTGTAAATCCGATGATACCAGCCTTGGATGCGGCATAATTGGCCTGACCTGCATTACCAAACACACCTACGACTGAACTCATATTAATAATAGAACCTGCTTTTTGTTTCATCATAGGCTTGAGTGCGTGCTTAGTCAGATTGAAGACAGATTTGAGATTTACTTCCATTACTTGATCCCACTGTTCTTCAGACATGCGTAGCATCAAGGTATCTTTCGTGATTCCTGCATTATTGATCAGCACATCCAACTTGCCAAAATAGGTTACAACATCATTTATCAAGGTCTCTGCCTCATTATAATCAGCGGCATTTGATTTGTATGATTTCACTCTGACGCCATATTTTTCAGCTTCTGCTACCACAGCATTGGCCTTTTCTTCTGACGACTGATATGTAAATGCTACATCGGCACCCAATTCTGCAAACTTAAGGACAATGGCCTCACCGATACCTCTGGAGCCTCCGGTGACCAAAACAATCTTACCACTTAAAATTCCCATGCTATATTAATTTTACGCAAAATTATTCTTTTGAATACAAGGTCATCTATTTTTTTAGCTTTTTTTGTCCATACAATAAAAAACTTCAAATATAAATGCAACAATATTGCATATACGGTGGTTTATTTGTACATTTGCATCACTTTTTATTATCAATAGTAAATCTATGCGTTCATTTTTCAATATCAATCCGGATACAGCTGGTTTTTTCACATCTATGTTGTGTGCAATCCATTGCTCTTCAATACCCGTTTTGATATCATTAGGCTTGCTAAGTTCTTCATCTTGGTTGCACAATCATATGATAGATTGGGTTGTGATAGGGATTGGAATTTTGATTGCAACTTATTCATTAATAGGTGATTATTTAAAACTACACAAAAATTTAACACCGTTATTGATGGCTGGTTTAGGATTTGTATTTTTGTTTCTAGGTATGATCGAGCACCATGGATGGATGTTAGTGTTTAGTGTAGTTGGTGGTTTATTGGTTGCTTCTTCCCACTTATATAACCACAGAATAGGCAGATTTAGCAGGGTCAAAGCGATCTGACAACCAAATTCTTGGATTGAATCTATGTAAAAAATAAAATCTACCATAGGTTTGATTACCTTTGTACGCTTATAATAATCCGACAATGCTTTATTTAGTGCCTACTCCTGTTGGAAATCTTGATGATATGACTTTCAGAGCCATAGATACACTCAATATTTGTGATGTGGTATTGACTGAAGATACGCGCACAAGCGGCAAACTCCTGAAACATTTCAATATAGATAAGCCAATGTGGGCTTTTCACGCATTTAACGAACATAAAGCCTTAAAAAGCATCATCGACCATCTGCATCAAGGCAAAAATATCGCACTTATTTCAGATGCTGGTACGCCAGGTATATCAGATCCAGGATTCTTATTGGTTCGGGCATGTGTAGATGAAGGTATCAAAATCAGTTGTTTACCAGGACCTACAGCCTTTGTTCCCGCATTGGTCGCTTCAGGTATGACCACCGATAAGTTTTTCTTTGAAGGATTTCTGCCTCACAAAAAAGGAAGACAAACAAGATTAAAGTTTCTTGCAGATATGCCCGCAACCATTATTCTGTACGAATCTCCACACCGACTCGTAAAATGTCTAGAAGAGATACGAGATTTTATAGGTGAAACCAGAAAAGTTTGCGTAGCTAGAGAAATCAGTAAGTTGTATGAGGAGTTGATAACTTTGCAAGTAACAGAAGCCATTGCTCATTTTTGTAATACGCCAGCACGTGGAGAAATCGTGATCATCGTAGAAGGTGCAGAATTTAAAACAACAAAACAAAAAGAAAAAGTGAATGATAGCATTTGAGCGGATAGTTTTGGGAAATGGACTTACTGTTATAATACATGAAGATTTTTCTACGCCAATGGTAGCTGTAAATGTTGTGTATAATGTTGGCTCCAAACATGAAGACCCAAATCATACTGGATTTGCCCATTTGTTCGAACACCTTATGTTTGGTGGATCGAAACACATTCCAGATTTTGATACGCCTATACAAGATGCAGGTGGCGAAAATAACGCATTTACCAACACAGATTTGACCAATTTTTATGAAGTCTTACCAGCACAAAATGTCGAAACCGCTTTGTGGCTTGAATCAGACAGAATGCTTCAGTTGCGCTTCAGTAAAAAATCGCTGAATACCCAAAAAAAAGTAGTCATCGAAGAATTTAAAGAAACTTGTCTCAACGAGCCTTATGGTGACATGTGGCATCATTTGTCAGCATTGTGTTATACACGTCATCCATACCAATGGCCTACTATTGGAAAGCACTTAGATCATATCGCTGATGCTACTATCGATCAAGTAGCTGTATTTTTTGAGCAATATTATAAACCAGAAAATGCGGTCGTCGTCCTTGCCGGAAATATTACCATAAGCAAAGGATTTGAATTGGTTCAAAAATGGTTTGGCGATATACCGAAAGGAAATTTCAAGAAAAACGCACTAGAAGTCGAGCCTGTACAAAGTACACCTAGACAGAAAGTATTGACCCAAAATGTACCACATGAAGCTATTTATCAAGGGTATCATATGGGCACGAGACTAAGCGATTCGTACTATGCATGCGACTTATTGTCAGATGTATTGGCAAATGGTCGCTCTTCCAGATTCTACCAAAAGCTATATAAAGAGCAGCAACTTTTTTCTACTATTGACGCATTTATCTCAGGTACTACTGATCCAGGACTATTTATCATCGAGGGCAAAACCATGCCATCAATATCTATCGATCAAGCCAAAGATGCCATTCGCACAGAACTAAACATCCTTCAAAATGATAAAATTCCAGATAGAGAATTGACAAAACTGAAAAACGCAGTCGAGAGTAGCTTGACATTTTCGGAAGTCAGCGCACTCAACAAGGCTATTAGTTTAGCTTATTTTGAAGTATTGGGTGATGCAAATCTTATCAATGAAGAAGCAAAAAGATATCAGGAAATCACCGCTGATGATCTCAGAGATACAGCTCAAAATGTCTTTAAATCAGAAAATTGTAGTGAAGTGATCTACTTTCAGCAAAAATAGGTTGTAAGTCAAAGTTCTAACTTATGTAGTCAAACAATCACTCTGTTATATTCCCGTTAGAGAAAAGTTAAAAACCGTCGCATTAAAATTTTTGTTGTAATTTTGTTGTTTCAATAAAAAGTTCAAAAAAGATGATTCAAAAAAAAATATCAATATTCATAGTATTATTAACAGTATTTTTTTCGGGCAACGCACAAGGCATCGAGTTTTTTCATGGAACATGGAAGGAAGCAATGGCCAAAGCTAAAGCCGAAGACAAACCACTATTTGTAGATGCGTTTGCCAAATGGTGCGGACCTTGCAAATCGATGGCAAAAAATGTATTTACACAAGATGAAGTTGGAAAGTTTTATAATACCAATTTTATCAATTTGAAGTTGGATATGGAAGAAACTGATGGTGTCACTTTTGGACACAGTTATCCTGTACAGGCCTATCCTACCCTATTCTTTTTGGATGGAGATGGCAAGGTATTGAAGCTCGTAAAAGGTGGACAGACGCCAGAAGGTTTGGTTTCTTTGGGAAATGAAGCACTAAAAAAAATAGATAGGAGTCTTCGTTATGAAGATCAATATAAAGCCGGAGACAGAAGTTTTGACCTTATGTACAATTACGTAAAAGCACTCAATGCTGCGGGGAAGCCAAGTCTTAAAATTTCTAATGATTTTTTGGCCAATAATCCACAACTGACAGATATTCAACGTCTTAAATTTATACTAGAGGCAGCAGTAGATGCTGATAGCAAACTTTTCGATCAGGTCATAGAGAATAAGTCCAAAATCGAAAAGGAAGTAGGCAAAGCTTATTATATCGAAAAATGTAAATCTGCATTGGCCGCAAGTAGCAAAAAAGCAGTAGATTACGAAATGGAGTCTATGCTAAATGATGCCAAAATCAAAGCCGAAAAAACATTGCCTGATGACGAAGCAGAAATATTTATAGCTGGCGCAGAAATGCAATTTTTTAAAGCTTTCAAAAATGAAGAAAAATATATGACGGCATATAGGAAATTGGCCAAAAATGTGGATGATGACCCTGTAAAGCTAAAAGAAATTGTCACAGATATTATAAGGTCATATAAAGATCATCCAAAAATGATATTGGACGCAGCCGATTACGCTTCACAAATCTACGAATTGAAGGATGATATGGAGTCACTCACTCAATATTGTTCGATATTGGTACTCGGCAAACAAGTAGAGAAAGCCATAAAAGTGGTTAACAAAGCAAGAGAAAAAGCAGAAAAAAGTGGTGGAGAATTGAGTCAATATGACAATTTATTAAGCTTTCTCAATTCAAAAAAGAGTTGATTTCAAAAAATTAAAGCATAATTTTAGCAATATTATAACTTATGACAAAAAAAATATTTCTTCAATTCATGTGATGTTTTCAAAAAATAAAGTCAAATATTTATAAACCAATAAAATTATTTAATCAATGAGACCATTATTTACTATATTGTGTATGATTGTTGGGCTTGCAAGCCAATTAACAGGTCAGGATGCAATGGAGCGCAAAATTTCTATGAGTTTAGGGCCACAAAATGCCTTTTATGTAGAAATACCTGGAGCTGATGACAAAACTGCCGAAAAAACTTTTTACGAATTTGTAAAAGAATACGGTAAGCTCAAAGAAAACAAGAAAGCCAAAGAACATTTTATGATGGCTACCAAAATTCCGGTGATCAATGGCACTTCTCCACTTGATGTGTATGCAAAATTTGAAGAAGGCAAAGGAATGACCACTACATATGTATGGGTGGACCTCGGTGGCGCATTCGTCAATTCATCAGATCATGCTTCTCAAACAAAAGCAGTACGACAATTTATGTATGACTACTTCGTCGCTGTAAGAAAAAAAGTGGTCACTGAAGAGCTAAAAAAAGAAGAGAAAAATCATGCTGATCTGGAAAAAGATCTTAGAAAATTGAAGGATAAAAATGAAGATTATCATAAAGATATTGAGAAGGCAAAACAAAAAATAATGGAAGCCGAAAAAAATATCGAGAAGAATGTAGTAGATCAAGAAAACAAGGTTAAGGAGATTGATACACAAAAAGCAGTAGTAGATAAAGTAGTCGAAAAACTCAATAACTTGGGCAAAAAAGGACTAATTTTTTACTACAGAAGAATTGAAAAAAGGGAGTTTGTCGGCTGGCAGTCTCCCTTTTTTGTTAAAATTGACATATATTCTGCATCTGGTTTAGAATTTCCAAAGAAAATTATCGTACATTTGGAGGTTAATATTAGTTTTGACATTGCACAAATAGCAAAAAAATATGGGTTTTACTAAAGATATCAGACTTATGCGAATCGGTTTATTGATTTTTCTTTTTGTAATGGTTGGTATGAACTTGTCTTATGCACAGCATACATTTCACAGAAATTATCCAGTACAAGATCCAAATGACAAACCTATCAAATTTATTGATGGTTTTTCAGATGAAGAATGGAAACTACTTGTCTATGTTTAAAGCTAAAAATACTAATGAAAATACTGGCAAATCTTATGATTTTTAGTTATTTCTGCTTTTGGACCAAAAGGAAATGTGAATGGAACTTAAATATACAGATACCATAAATAATGCATTGGGATTCAGCGCCATTTCCAAGGCAAAAACGATAGTATCTATTTTATTGGAGACAAAGCAATAGGAAGCATCAGTGAAGGTGGTAAATTAGGGCGTATTTACAAAACCGAACAAGCTGATGAAAACTTCAGACTAAATTATGCTGAAATATTTGATTATAACAAATCACTTTTTCACATAAGTCAAGAAAAAGATAGTTCGTTGGTTTTCCAAAGAAGAACATATAATTATGCCAATCAAACAACTAGCAAACTGAGATTTGATGATGCAGCATTAAAAAATAAATTTACTAGGATTCATACTTTTAAATTCAATCCAGATTCCACAATCCTTATGGCTGGGACAGTTGATTCTACACATGCATTTATTGCCATCACAGATACACTAGGCAATGTACGATGGAGCAGAAAATATGCTGGATTGGACACAAAAAAATCCAGATTCACTTTTTCTGATGCGTCCATGTTACCTGATAGTTCATTTTTAGTTATGGGTTATGTCAATGAATTGAATATAACCAATGCAGTAAATAACCGTCGTGGTGTAATGTTACGATTGGACAAAAAAGGTAAAATACTTTGGAGTAAAAGATTGTTAATTGGTGATGTCAAAAATCAAACTTGGCTAAACCGTATGGTTTCTGATGATAAAGGCAATTTTGTGTTTAACGGTTATTACAACGATTCTACAAATCAAAAAGATATACCTATGCTGATGAAGGCAGATATAGATGGTAAAATCATTTGGAAGAAAAAATATGACCGTATAATTGGTACTAGTGGTGATAATGTATTCAAAACCCAAGATGACGGCATAGGTACATTTGTGATGGCTTACGAAAATAATAAATTTGTTCCATCATTTATCAAAACAGATGGTGATGGCGAGTCAAGCTGTGCAGTTGGTATTGAAGACGATACTTGGACAGATATCAGTCTTGCAACGGATACCTTGAAGTGGACAAAACAAACTTACAACACAAAGACAGTCTAATTAAGGTTAATATTGCACCTTATAAGTATTCAAATCACTTAGTTTAGGCAAAGAAGTGTTTTTTTGCCCTAACGTACCAATAAAACATGTACTAAATGCAAAAGTTAAAGGCGCCACAAATTATAAATGGAGTACTGGTGAAGAAGGTGCTACAAGAGATACACTTACTGTATTTGATATCGGTATTTATTCAGTAACCGTTACAGTAGGAGAAGGTGTCTGTTACATGCTTTGTGATACAGTCGAACTTAAAAGATATACCTTACCTAGCGCTTCTATCGCTTTGAGTTTAGGTAATTGGTGTACCAATGGCAAACAAACGCTTACTTTGGGATATGGCCCTGGTCATCCTGATGTTAAATCAATCTCATGGAGTACTGGGGAAAAAGATGTAAGAAATATAGAAATAGCCACTCCAGGTACATACTCAGTAACTGTGACGGATGCTTGTAATGAAACAGCCAAAGCTACTATTTCTGTTGGTGAATTTCCTAAAAAAATTACAAGTGCTACAATAGATGGTAATTTGAGTCAAATAGATTGTATAAATGGTCTTATTAACGCTAGCTTAGTAGCAAAGGGCAATTCTACTGGTCTGGGTGAGCATAAATATAGTTGGAGCAGTGGCCAATCTTCAAATCAAATATCAATTTCAAATACTAATATTCTAAAATATACTGTAACAGTAACTGATGGTTGCGGTACAACTGCATCTGCAGAGAAAACATTTGAACTCACAGGAAAAGGTGTCGAAAAAGTCTCCATTACAAAAGACCAACAAGGTGATTGTGAAAATATTACATTTAAACTCAATGCAGTCACCAATGTTATTGGAATTTACAAATACTTATGGTCTACCAACGATACGCTCCCAAAAATTATCATTGATAAACCTGGGACTTATTCCGTTACTGTAACTGATTTGTGTGGTAACAAAGCATCAAATTCCATAAATATAACTGATAAAGATTTTGAACCACAAGATCTCGTATATGCCAATGTCTTTTATCCTGATGGCCTTAATATCAAAGCGGTAAGTACCCCAGAGGATAGTACGAAATTTAAGCAAGCACGTCAGTATGATCTTACCTTCGGTCCTGTCAATAAACCAGAATATTGTATAGAAAATATCACTAAATACGAATTTTTTGTGTACAACAGATTTGGTCAATTGGTATTTGAATCCGACAATGTATTAAATGAATGGGATGGAACATTCAAAGGCGAATTGGCGCCTTCAGAAACATATCTCTGGGTAGTGAGATACACGGTGCTTGGAGCAGAAAAAGTTTTAAAAGGCAGTATCACCTTACTTCGGATTTAGCAATTTTAAAATTTTCTATATACATAATAATGAGCCTGTTACATTCCTATGTACAGGCTTTTTTTTAACCAAACAAAAACAACCTTGACAAATGTTTGAGAAAATAGAGCACATCGGTATAGCAGTCCGCAACTTGGACCAAGCTGAGTCATTGTACGAAACACTACTTGGCACAGCATCATATAAAAGAGAAACCGTAGCTTCAGAGCATGTCATTACCTCATTTTTTGGTACTGGGCCAAACAAAATCGAACTATTGGCTGCTACTGATGAAATGAGCGCCATTTATAAATTTATAGAAAAAAAAGGTGAAGGTATCCATCATATTGCGTTTGCAGTGGAAGATATTTATTCAGAAATGCAAAGACTCAAAAATGAAGGATTTACTTTACTCAATGAAGAACCAAAACGCGGTGCTGACAATAAATTAGTCTGTTTTGTTCATCCTAAATCTGCCAATGGCGTCTTGATAGAACTTTGTCAGGAAATAATAGAAGTATCTGAAGAATGAATCTAACTTGGGTCGAATATGTTGTGGTTTTGATAGGTAGTTTTATCGCTGGATCGATCAATACACTCGCAGGAAATGGCTCCGTCATCACGCTAAGCTTACTGACCGAGCTCGTAGGCCTTCCGCCCAATCTCGCCAATGGAACAAACCGTGTAGGTATGCTACTCCAAGCGGCTGGATCAAGTCGTGGCTTTGCAGCAACCAAGGTTGCAGACATGTCCAAAGCTAGGCCCATCATTATTCTAACTATCATCGGTGCTATAGGTGGTGTATTGACCGCTACCAAAGTATCGAATGATCAGTTTATGTTTGTTTTCAAATATCTTATGGTACTTATGTTGGTTGTCGTCTTGGTAAAACCCGAAAGATGGCTCAGTGAGACTACAGATAAACCATTGTCTCGGTGGCTGAGCATTCCTATATTTTTGATACTCGGCTTTTATGGTGGATTCATCCAAATGGGCATGGGCATCTTCTTTATTGCAGTAATGGTGCTTTTGTCGGGTTATAGCATCATTGCAGCCAATGCCATCAAAACGATTGTAGTTATGATTTATACAACAATCGTTTTGGCAATTTTCGCTTGGAAAGGATTAGTCGATTGGGAGACAGGTATTATTATGGCCTTTGGACAGACTATAGGTGGATATTTGACAGCCTTGTATGCTGTCCGGATGCCCAATATCAATCTATGGGCTTATAGGTTACTGATTGTTATTATCATATTGGCTATATTGGTACAATTCAATTTTATCCATCTGTAATTATGAAAGCTATAGTTGGTTTAACATCATTGGCGCTTTACCTGACCTTTATGTCTTGTGCCGGAAGTAATGTTTTGACCAAAAGCATACATGCCGACCCATATCTAAAATCCATAACGTCCAATCCAGATTATGAAGTGCAAATCTTGTACACACATGTAGATCGAAAAAATAAACGATTCAAAACCTATTCATATCATGTGGATGAAACCAAATATTTCTACCCAGCAAGTACAGTAAAAATGCCCGTTGCCATCCTATCTTTACAAAAAATCAATGACCTAAATAGCCAAGGAATCGAACTCACCAAAGACGATATCATGATGACTGCTGCAATAAATGAACGACTTACACCTGCGTTCAAGGATACAACGACTGCCAACAACAAACCTAATATTGGTAGGTATATAGAAAAAATATTTGCGATCAGCGACAATGATGCCTATAATAGACTGTTTGAATGGTTAGGGCAGGATTATATCAATGGCCAACTTATTTCGAAAAATATTTTTCACGGTTCTGTCATCAATCACCGTCTTTCTATACCTAATCTGACTTCTGAAGAAAACCGACAGTCAAATGAAATTAGATTTTTTCGCGATGACAAAATATTGTATGAACAAGCATCATTTGCTGCATCACAAGATTGGAAACATCATGCCGACTTTGCACAAAAGGGTTTAGGTTATTACAATAGTAATGATAGTCTGATTATGAAGCCGTTTGATTTTTCAAGGAAGAATTTCTACACCATTCGAGACATGGAAGCTACTTTGCAGCGGATTATATTTCCTGAATATTTTCCTGAAAAACAACGATTCAATCTTACCGATTCAAATTATGATTTTTTAAAAAAATGTATGTCATCACTTCCGAGAGATGACCATTTTCTAAAGAATGAGATGTACCATGATAGCTATGTAAAGTTCTTGATGTATGGAAACATGAAAACTGAAATCCCTCAAAACATCAAAATCTATAATAAAGTAGGTGACGCATATGGCTACCTCATAGATTGTGCTTATATCGAAGATACGGATGCTGATATTGGGTTTTTCCTAACGGCTGTAATTCATGTAAATGCCGATAAGATATACAACGACAATAAGTATGAATACGACGAAACGGGTTTACCTTTTTTGGCTAAACTCGGACAAACGATCTACAAATATGAGCTGGAAATTAGTAAAAAAACTGAAAAACTGATTAAAAATCCATTCCAAAACTAAGATATAACTTAGGTGCTTGAACGATGCGTGTGTCAATGCCCCAGCCATAATCCAGTTTCACAAAATAGCCTAACAACTGTGTCCTAACACCGGTACCAAATCCCATTACTAAAGGATCTCTAAAATACTCGACATGCACTTCTATCAAAGGAGGACTCGTGATGGTGGTAGTATTGAGTGGATTTTTAGGGCTGAAAGGTCCCGAACCATGCCAAGCCAAACCTGCATCAAAAAATCCTGTAATCTGTAAATTTCTAAAAAAAGCGGAACCTCGGTTTTTACCCAAAATATACTGCATAAAAGGAATCCTAAGTTCTGCATTAGCTACCAAAAATGTAGCTCCGTTGCGTATATTATTACTAAAACCACGCATTTGAAAAACATTGGCCTTGTATGCATATCCGAAATCTTCAGGTATCGGTGTTGTATTATTGAATTTTGGTGACAACCAATTTTCAACACCACCAAGGTAGTAGAGCATTTTTTCGGAACCAAATGAAGTAGCACCTGCTGCCCTTAATGCTAACACGGCTTTATTTATTATCGGAATATAGTGGCGACCATCGAAACCGATAATGCCCGTAAATCCATCCGATGCTGAAAATTCAAAACCATCAATCACCTGTAAATTAAATCGGTTGATAAACTCAGTATATATTTTATACCTAGTGCCATTTTTGATATTCAGTGCTGCATCGTGGGTATTGTCGTAGATATATTCAAGCTTGAGTCCGATTCTTTTTTCCTGAACTGGTGATCCATTTAGACTTTTATTCTCTGTGATCAATTGAAAATATTTATCAAATCGAAGTGTTGCCGTGGCTCTTACAGATCGATAGATATCAAATGGATATTTCCACTGGTAAAGCCCCAACACAGATGTTTTTTTAGATCTGGTCGGCAAATTATTGGTAATATCTGTCTCGCCATCATATTTTGTAGATTTTCTATATAAGCCTATTTTTTTATCTATTCTGGACTTACGATTATTGAAAATAAGGAAATACTCTGATCCATTAAATGTAGTCGGAATCCTGACGCCACCTTCGAGTTCGTAATCTTCAAATAGATCCTGAACATTGGCTTTCAACAATATACCCATCGGGGTAGTCAATAGCTGCTGCCTGTCTCCAGTATATGACTCCAATCCTTCAAAAAGAAGCCCATTATCTAGTTTTGTTGTGATATTAGTAAGTGCAAATTTATTATTGGCAGCGACGGCACGTGTATTATTATATGGCTCAATATATTTTTTAGATGCCGTTTCTCTTGAAATACTGATGTTGAAGTCTGAAGAGCCGTCCTGTTGGTATGTGGTAGATTTTATAGGCTCCACAATATCTGGATCTGGAAATTCAGATTGGAATAAAAACCCATATTCCGGTTTAACATTTACTACCTTTTCTGGTGACTTGGTTTCAATAATAATTGGTTCAGGCTGTACATTCTTGGCTTTGCCTGTATGTGTAAGGTATGGCTTGACTTCTGCTGTAATCAGCGACTCATTAAACACACGGTAGCTTCCATCTTCGTAATACATTGTTACATAGGCATCTGATTCGGACACTGCATGATGACGGATGACATTTCTATTGAGATTAGAGATGCAAACCAACTTTTTTGATTCAGAATCCACTACATATGTATTATTTATACCTGAAACATCGCTAAGACAAACCACATCACCATTGGTAGTGACAAATGGATAACGCTCATTATGTGGCGTTTTGGTCACATTTTCCAAAACTTTAGATCCATCGGCTAAAAAATACAAATCAAATTTCTCCATTGGTAGAATGGTATCAAACTTTAATTCATCTGTGGTATTGTTTGTCCTGTTGGAGCTAAAAAGTATGCCTTTTCTACCTTGCCAAGTGGTGTATTCCGCATCTAAATCGTCATAAAAGTCATTAGTTATCTTTTCATAATTTCTGTTCTTGGATTTATATAAAAACAAATCTGAAAATCCGTCTATTGTAGCCGCAAAAATATAATCAAGATCATTCAGATAACTTATGCTATAGATTCTCTGAAAATCGGTTGGTATGGGCTGCTCCATGATTTCTTCTGAGCGGACATTGTATTTTATCAGTTTGATGACATCTCTATGTTCATATAAGATACTTACTTCTTTTTGATTTGGATGCCAAGCTATCAAGGGGTAATTGTAATCGGTCTCTTGAAATACATTTTTATATCCGTACTTGAGGATAATCTTTTCTTTTCCATTTTTCAAATTACGTAAGATTACTCTGGTTTTACCTTGATCATTCATGGTATAGAGTAAGTTTTTGCCATCAGGGCTCAGTCTGATATGACTGATCGGCGTGTATTTTTTATTGCTGAGTTTCAGGATGTCTGCTTTGGATTTTGGGTCTAGCATCGACTTTTCGGCATCAAAATACTGGGTATAATATTTTTCCCATTCTAATTTTAATTCATCCAGATCCTTATTGAGAATATACTCAAAGCTATTATCAGTACCACGGCTTATTTTCGTGAGATAAAGTAGATTTGAGATGGCTGATTTTCCATAATTTTGATCTATATAAAACCAAAATGACTGTCCAGCCAATTTAGGGTATTCAGCGGCGATTTTGTCAAAAGTGTGAAATTTTTTATCTCGCTCCCATATATCTCGCAATTCATCTTCCACCAAATGATCCCAGTCATGTGCTGCAAAAGCAATCACGCCTTCCTTGTACCAGTCAGGTATATTGAGCAAAACTGCATTTTGGATGATCTCCTGGATTGTAGATCCGAAAAGCATGTTATTAAAGTAAACGGTTGCTATACCTTCTCTTATTTTTTGCCGTAAGTGCTCATGTTCTCCATCAAAATATACAAACATCTTATTGCCAACGATTTTGGTTTCGCCGGTTTTATTGGTAAATGTCTCTTCCATTCCGATATTGCTCTGTTTGAGATCCGTAATATCCGTATAGACGATTATTTCTATTTTATCATTGATGCGATGCTCTAGGATCTTTTGGATAGCGTCATGATCCATCTCTGCCATCCTGATGGTCGGCTGTGCAATAAATCGGCCTTTACCATACCAATATGTGATGAAATTTCCTGTTTCGTATTCCCACCAGTTATTAAAATCATCATGATACTGCACTCTGTTTTTTCCAAACTCCGTGTTGATACTCTGACCATGTGATAGCCAGGCAATATTCAATAAAACGATGGAAATGATCAATTTGTACATAAGTGATGCAAAATATGACTTTTTGGACAATTATAAAACTACCACCAAAAAATTATTGGTAAACACCAAACAAAAAATGCCGTAAAGTCACCTGTTGGCAATTTTACGGCATTTTCCAAAAATATATTTATCTATTAATTGATAGAAAACTTGAGTGTTATTCCCGATCGTATCGTGGTGATCGGAAAGGACAGTGTTGTTTTAGGTTCTGTTCTTGAATAATCAAAATAGAATTTTAATGCCAGATTTTTATTGACATCGTATTCAATACTTGGATTGAGCGTTATGGTTTTTTGTCCTCTATCCGCTTGTGCGCCAATACCCGACTGTAAATCATATACTTGCGACAAATCATCCCGTAGTGAATAACTCAATGTGAATCGAATATCTCTACCCGTTGCTGTTGTTCCTTTATTGGTCATCAATTTTGAAAGAAGACCACTATCTTTTTTATCATCTTCTTCGCCTTCAGCTGTGTCTTTCTTTTTTGACTTCTTTTTTGATTTCTTTTTCTTACTGAAAGCCTTGAAATTCTTCAGTACATATCCAGCACCGATTGTGATTTCTTTCGATTTGGTTTCTTTAAGATTATAAAGTCCCAATTCTAGAGTTCTTGTCATCTTAAAGTCAAAATCGAGTTTGAAATCTTTTACTGTCTTCAGACTGATTCCGATCACTGGAACAAATTGCTCTGCTATATTTACCGAAGGTATTTCTAAA
This sequence comes from Saprospiraceae bacterium, assembly GCA_016717105.1. Taxonomy (GTDB): domain Bacteria; phylum Bacteroidota; class Bacteroidia; order Chitinophagales; family Saprospiraceae; genus OLB9. The sequence goes on from JADKGF010000012.1 coordinate 67,749, forward strand.
CGAGAGTAATAATTGTTATTTGGTGACAACTCTCCAAACGGATCTTCCGCTTTGTATAGAGGTGAAGTCTCAAATCTGCTCACCCTGATCGTATTGGAATATCCATGCTTTATGGTGATATTTGAAAAATACTTTTTAAACATCTTAAGCTTACCGAGTCCGTTATAATTCAGTTGCCAATTTGGTTTCGGTATATAAGTATTGCTGGCAAAAGACTTCTGTTGATCCAGTTCTATTTTGAAAGGAGAAACATTGGTGTATGCTGCAATAAATGCTGGCACCGTTACATTATTCTGCTGTGAACCATAACCACCAGGGTAAGACGGATCGGTAGGATGTACACCTGGATTCGCCACATTTGGTAATCTCCTAGCTATGATTTCTCTGTTTTCCTTAAATTGTTCATACAAGCCGGCACTGTTGTCGAAGAGTGTATTGAGTGAGAAGAATGTTGCATCAAATGACCCAACATCGTATCTCGCCAACTGTTCGAATTTACCGTTAGAATTTTCGGTCTTCCTGAAGACTTCATTGTGTGATTCCTGATAATTTTTCTTGAATGTAACATCTACACTGAAGTCCTTGAATGGTTCGACGAGAAACTTAGCATCAAAAGTCTGTCGCTTGGTTTGAATCAACCCATCATTAAATTTCGTACTTGAATTAAACCAATCTTGATTCTTGACCAACCAGTTGTTTTCTCCAGAAATCCTAGGTTGTACGCCACCAATAAAATCCCATCCTGGTGCGACAAATCCTTCACTTTGCCCAAGCAATTTGGATTGTGGCATAAATCCAGGAATCTGAGTAGTGCGATCATCTTTATAATTAAATTTGATAGAACGTATCATCATTAATGGTCTCAAGATCACTCTTTCTACTAATGTAGGATCTCTTGGTTTGTCTTCTTTTTTATCCTTATCCTGGGTGTTTTTACCATTATCCTTGGTCTTTGGTTCGTCTTCGCTTTCATCTACACGCATATCGATAGGATTGACTTCGTCTTTACCAGAAGTGGTTTTCTGTTGTTTTGGAGCCTTTTTTCTGGTTGTGGTGCGTGATGCTTTACCTGTTTCTATCGACTTCAGATAGCCAGATTTATTGTAAAGCTTCGTGAAATCGAGTGTAAAGTTAAAACTAGCATTTTGACCATTACGGATGATGTTACCCAAGTACGTACCATTAGGTTCTGGATTTTTGTCTATTTTAATTAAGCTACCTGCTTCCCAACCATAATCCGCCTTATAATCCACTCCTGCAGAAATCCAGTCAAGAATAGGAATGCTCCTGAAAGGCAATTTATAATTTAATGATGCTGTATGTTGGTAACTCTTGGATCTGCCCAGAGATTTCAGGTTTTTATTTCTATAATAATTAGGATCATCAGTTTCATTGACTATATCACGATAAGATCTTCCGTTTTCATCCACCAGGCTACCTTTCTCATCCACCAAATCTCTACCGTCTAATGTATTGGCCACGCCTGTATAACGCAGCTGATCTACGATCGAGCTTGTATTGGCTCTAAATCCGAATCTCAATGACTTGGTAAAATCCCAATCAAGCACATAATTTCGCTCCCAAGTAAATCTGTTATCGTCAAACGCATAAATAGGTTCCACCGGCTGTCTGAATGTCCTTCGGTTTAGCTGATCAGCCATTCTGGATGTAAATGAAAAATTATTTGGCAACAAGCTGAAATTGAAATCAGAAAAAAGCTTTAGGGCTTTGACTTTTATAAATTTCAGTGGCTCAATATAGATTGATTTGCGTGCAAAAACATAATCAAGACCCAGTGTTCTAGACGTAGATTTATCTTCTTTCAAGATGGCATCTGCATAATTATTTTCTGTAAATGCATAAGACACACTTAGGTTTGAAGGTGACCACGGTTTGCCCGTACCACCGGCTGTGGTTTTCACATTGGTTAAGGTAAGTGACTTGATGGTGACTGTTTTTCTGGCTACTTCAGCTATCGAGTCTCTTTTGTCAGGATCACTGATTAGCGCCAACTTGTCTTTTACTGTAATATCCTGATCGATTGGGTCATATTGTGGTACAATGTGTGTCTTTTGATATTGTGTATAGACTGGAATGGATAATTTTAAAGCCTTGGGCAATAACTTTCCAGCATCCAGATTGGCTGTGATGTCATATTGCAATTTTTGTTCTCGAGAACGTTCATGCAGTCTTTTATCCACACCACTGAAGCCATTACTATTGAAGTTTCCAGCGAAATTGAGCTCACCAAGATCTGCCATTTGTACTTGCAATCTACTCTGTGCAGCCCAAGCAAACGATTCGTCATATCCTGTCACTCTCAACTCATTTACCCAAACTTCACCATCAAATATTTTGTTTGTGGTTCGGTTTTTGACTGCAATATATATTACCTTGACGGCACCCAAAGAAGGATTACCTACCATACGGACCACATCACCCTTCGCATCATTCACGACCATCTCGACGATTCGGTCTCTAGCTTTGATATCGTTTGAAATTCTGAATTTTCTGAGTGCCAGCAAACTATCGAGTGGAAAATTGACATAATTTTGATCCATCCAGATATTAGCATCTTGCTGATTTCCTAACTTAGAAATTTTTAATGGCAATTCATATTCGTAATAGTTATTGTTAGCCAACTTTACGGAATCATTTGCGCTAAGCGGAAAATCTTTACCAAGGCGCACAATAATAGAAATATCATCATCAAGCATTTCCTGATTTTTGATATTGATAATATTTTCGGCATGTACAAACATCTGCAATCTTTTGTACAAGGCGAGATTCAGATTTGCTGTTTTCGAAATACTCAACTCACATTCGGACTGAAACTTGTTGAATTTTAATGCCATAGATCGCTCATCCTGTCTGAACTGTGTCGTCTGACCGAAAGCACGGTTTCTGATGGCGCCTCTAGGAACAATATATCTAAAAGGCAGTTTCTCACTATTCTCCTCGATACCTACATCATCTATACTAAAATTTATTTTATTAGCAACTCCATCTTGCTTAATATCGCAAATTGGCTTTTGCTTACGCCAAATACTTCTCTGCAACTGGAAATCTGCCAATCTAAATGTTTTGGGCCTTTCGAAATCCGTCATATACATACGCATAAACTGGATGCCTCTGAATCCTTCTATGCCGCCTACAGCTCTACCACTATTGATCGGAATCTGTATGCGGTACCATTTTTCTGTGATTCCATTTTGTGTTACAGTTATAGATTGACGATAATATCCTTTAGCAGCTAATGCTGAAGTATCTAATTCGTTAGAATCACCCAATCGCTTGATATCCAATACATACTCGTAAAAGGCTTCGGTCTGATCAAGTGTTTTGTTATTATTGATATCTTCTACATCGGGATATCGGTTACCTCTTACAAAGTTGGTCTGGCTACTTCCTCCGGATGTATTTACGCTTCCATTATTCAAAGGCGCATTTCCTTCTGTACCATTAAAAAATCGCATTCTATCCAATAGGCTTGAATCTCCTTGCAGTGATTGATCATTAAAGAACACAAAATCATCATTACATGGATCCTTTGCTATTTTATCGATCACAGCGAGATCATTATCTTTCAACCAAGATTGAAATTTTTCTGCTTCTTGGGCATTATTCATACCATCAAAACCTACGTCTTGTATTTTTGCCTCTTGTAAGTCAAATCCATTGACCAAAGGAATACTAGCTGTTGCTTTACCAAATGCAGTATTGGTAACTGGTACCTTTCTTTGTGTGGTAGGCATTGCATTCTCAAAATACAAGAGATTGTCTTTCATGACATCTTCGGAAACACTACCGAGATTAAATACGATCTTGCCTTCTTCATTTGGCGCATGACCTAAGTTATCTCCTCGGTCCATAAATGGATTTAGCATCCAGAATTCTATACTCTCATAATTTGCGGCCTCGAAATCTGAATTTTGGAAATATCGCTGAATACCAGCCCATCTCGTTTTCGGTTCATTGAGGATAATTTTTTGATCTTCCACCCTTATACCTTTAGAATAAGGTGATGGATTCTTCGAATCAAAATTGTAAGGTCCTCTATCTTGAGGATAGTAGCTCAGGTCAAAAGTATATAATTGCTGCTGTCCAGGCTGAATATCTCTGGTCTTAAACAGGTCCGTCTGATTTATGATCCTTGTGTACGGATTTGTTCTGTCAGATTCGGTCCTTAATGTTCCAAAATCCAAAGTTGACCAGTTGAGTAATGCTCTATTTGAATTATACGCTATGTTATCGTCTAGATCGTACTCTCTAAATTTGGATCCATCCAATGATTCGCTGGTAGGTACACTCGCCAGTGACCATTGTATCGCATTGGTACCACCGAGATTCAGGTTTGTAATTGCGCTCTCGAAGTCATCTAGATTGGCTGTACCTTTATCTTCAAATACTGTATTTTCTTGGTTGTTTTTATATTCCAAATCTATACCACTAGCATGCCCTGGCAACAAACCTGCCGCTTCAGCTGTAAAATTGATCTTGGACTTCTCTGATGTACTATAAAAAGGAAGTTTGTCCACTAATTTGGTTATCCAAGGCGCTTCATCATTATAATTATAATCCAGCCCAAAATTTTATTGCTTATCGGATCATCACCAATATTTACCTTTTGTGTGATAGGTCTCTCGGACAAGCGCAAGAAAGTTGCACAAGGCTTGATTTTTTATTAAACTGATATTCTGCCCTTAGTCCCAACATATTTTTTTGCTGTAGGCTGAAGATCGAGTTGTCTTCAAAACTGACATTTAATGGCGTACCTTGAGCCAAATAAGCAGGATTAATGATACGCAATCTACCCAATGAGTAATCGATTTCGTAATCCTGACCTTCTACCAATTGCTTGCCACCGGCTGACACTCTTACTGAACCTTGCGGAATAAATGAGCCTAGGTAGATCTCTCCATTGGCTGCAGCCCCTTTTACCTTTCCGACCATTCTAAATTTATTTTTTTGCAGACCCAACTGAGTTGCAGCGACATATGATGTGTCATATAAGATATCAAAACGGTACTTTCCAAGTACTGCATTGGTCACATTAGAAGTTGGACGTATTTTTTTAACAGCAGCAGTATCTATATGGCTTCCAAATGGCTCCAAAACAGGAAATACAATACTTCCTGTTCGCTCTATAACCGTCACACCTTGGATGTAATCAAAATATCCATCGGGTTGCGGATCTCCGGCCCTATTTAGTTTGTCCAAATTAAAAAGTTGGAGTAACGGTACAAAAGGCATTTCATATGCAGGTTCAGGTATATATCTCTTGAGCGAACCATCGCTTCTGTCATCTTCATAAAATACATCAAAAACAAAATCCTGCTGATTCATGGAATTGATCTTGAGGTTGTACACATTTTTCATCATCAAATCCCACATCGGTGAGGTAGTCACCTGATTGGTAGATTTTAACAATTTGACGAAGTGTACTTTTTGGGTTCAATCTTGGTGGTATCCGTTTGGTCACCTGCCTGAATAGAATTGGCTGATATCTGACCTACTTGATATACTTTGTCACCATTTGCTGTAAAATAATAATTATAAGCTACACCCAAAACCTGATTTGGTTTCAGCCGCGCGTTCAATGAAAGCGTACCTAATTTAGGGTTGTAAGAATATTCAGATGAAGAAAGTTTGCGACCTCTGAAAATCTCAAAATCTCTTGTTCTCTTGAGACCAATTTCGGCGGACTGGAGTTGTCTAGCAACTTTGTCAATATCTTCAATATCTTTGGATGCTTGAACTTTTTTGTAAATATCATTCACTTCATTATATGGAAGCGGTCTCAGTCTATCATCCTTGTCCTTAGGTGCAAACACAGTTGGCGCATCAGAAGTTGCCTTGGTCATATCTGGTTCTGCTAGGTCAGCAATCGCTGCTACCATCGTAGAGTTTTCTTGAAATTCTGGTCTATCATCCGATACCCAAACTTCGATTTGGGCTATTTGATGTGAAGTAGATATGTATGGCAAATTGCTTAGATTCTCTTCATAACTGTCTCTATAGTAATGACCTAAGAAAAAGTGTCTATTTTCATCATATTCATTAGGTGCAATATTGAATTCCTGTACAGCTACCCCGTTTTCGATTTTAATGCTATTGCTTTTGGACTTCTGGTATGAAATGAGACCTGTCAGACGAAGTCTCCCAAATTGCAATTCGGTTTTTAATCCAAAAAGACTCTGGGCACCTTGGATAAGATTGCCTCGAAGTGGTAGGTTTACATTACCGGCTTCTATCTTTTTTATGATGTCATCCTCTGAAAAATTATCAGAGTCAAAAGAAATTTTTGTCAGCCTATCAAAATCGAAAGTGGATTGCGTATCATAATTAAAATCCAGATTGAGCTTTTTACCTATTTTACCATCAACACTCATTTTGATAAGTGGTGTAGGGAAATCAGGCTGGCTTTGTCGTTGCGAATTAATGGGTAAATTAGGATCTTCGCGTCTGCTATATAGCCATCCTATACTTAAATCTACACTACCTTGCGGTTGGATATTGACTTCGGTACCACCAAATAAACGGTCTATCAAGCTATTTTGAAGATCTATTTTGTCCATTGGGTCTATACGCCCTGATTTGGATTTCTTTGCTGATTTTATGCCACCTAGTGTATTGAAATATTGCTTTTCTTGTTCAGCTGCGATATAGTCCATGTATTCATCAAAAGTCATATATGTAGGCGTTCGGTAATATTCATCACCGATTTTTTCCATGATGATATAATGACCAGTTGCAGGATCGTATTCTACTTTTTGTTTGATTTCTGCTGGTGTGATATCAAAAGGATTGTATTTTTTGTCAGTAATATAATCTCCTTCTCTATCCACCAATGGAATTGTATCTAAAGCTATCGTAGGTGTAGTGAATAAATCAATAGCATATGGATCAGGAAGTTTCTTGGACGGAAGCTTGGCAGACACAGTCCAAACCAATCCAAAAACCAAAATGATGGATAAAAAACTTTGTTTCATGTTCATAAAAACTATCACAATTTTATAAGATACTTCGTGCAATTACACTATGTATATAAAAGTACATCCGTGTATAACGCTGAATATTAGTGTTGTCGTATATTTTATTCCTAAAAATTAAATATTAACTCATTTGTTTCAAAACCTGCTTAATCAAGTCCTCTACTTGATCTGTATTTGGATTCTTTTCCATGACGGTTTTTATTTGTTTCTCGACCACCGGCTTAGGAAATCCTAAAGCTATCAGTGCTGAAAGCGCCTCCGAACGTATGCTTGCTGTCTCAGGCCCAACTAGGATAACGTGGTCACTACCTGACTCCTTGATGACCTTGTCTTTGAGATCTAGGATGATTCTTTTTGCGGTTTTGGGACCAATACCCTTTACTTTACCTAAAGAAACAGCATTCTCGTGGATGATGGCAGTACGCACTTCATCAGGCGTCATATACGAAAGTATGATTCGTGCCGTATTGACACCTACACCCGATACAGAAATGAGCAAGATGAATAGGCTTCGCTCGTCGTCATCAAAAAAGCCGAATAATGTTTGTTCATCTTCCTTAACATTCAGATAAGTCAGAATCTTTATTTTCTGAAGATTTTCGAGTTTTGCGTAGGTATTGAGACTAATATTTACATGATAGCCTACACCATGACAATCCACATAGATATAAGTAGGCGTTTTATAGGTAATATCTCCGTTAAGGTATGCGATCAATGCTTGGTTATTTTATTAAAAATGTTAGAACAAATCACAAAGATATCAATAATTATATATTTGACATAATTGTAATATGAATTTATTGAATTTGACGACCTGTTCTTTCTTTTTCCCATGCCCAAGCAGAGTGCATGATATCATTTACATCCAATTTCGGCTCCCAGCCCAATAGATTTTTTGCTTTGGAATAATCTGAATAAATGGCCATAATATCTCCTGCACGTCTTGGACCTACTTTATAATTGAGTTTTTCTCCTGTTTGTGATTCGAATGCGTGGATGATTTCTAAGACACTTAGTCCATTGCCGATACCTACATTAAATACATCTGTACTTACCTGTTGCTTGCCTTCAAAAATATATCTTAAAGCCAGTGTGTGCGCATGTGCCAGATCCACAACATGAATATAATCTCTTATAGCGCTACCATCTCTTGTAGGATAATCGTCGCCAAATACAGTCATCTCCTTTCGTTTGCCTATGGCTGTCTCCGTGATCACAGGTACTAGGTTTTGTGCTGGATTCACGGGTGATTCGCCTAGTTTTGCACTAGCATGTGCACCAGCGGGATTGAAATAGCGAAGCAAAATACTTTTTACACTGCTATTTTTTAGTGAATCAGTGATCATTTGTTCGCCCATCTGTTTGGTACGACCATACGGCGATGCCGCTTCTTGCAATGGTGTTTCTTCGGTTACTGGACTATGGGTAACATCACCGTACACTGTACAGCTCGAACTGAAAATCAATGCTTCTACGTGGTTTTGTGTCGCCACATCCAGGATATTTATAAGCGAATCTAGATTGTTGCGAAAATATCGGATTGGTTGCTCTACGGATTCGCCTACAGCCTTCAATGCAGCAAAATGTATAACTCCCTTGATATCAGGATGTTCGGTAAATATACGTTTCACGCCATCCAATTCACATAAATCCAAATGATAATACGGCACATCTATTCCAGTGATATCCTTGACTGCCGCTAGTGATGATGTATCAGAATTGCTGCCATTATCTACACAGACTACTTCATATCCATTTTCTATCAGGTCGATAATCGTATGGCTTCCGATATAACCGGTGCCACCTGTTACCAAAACTTTTTGATTCATAATTGTAAATTATGCTGCAAAGGTACAGTATGTTTTAGGAAAAATTACTGGGTATTGAGTGTTTCACCTTTTTTAATTGATTATTTTATCTCCATGAATTAAAAATTAAACATATAATCCAAATATACTTTTTTAGTCCAGATTTGAAGAATTATAAATTCTTAATGTATCACATCTCAGTTACAAACTGCGACGATCGAATTTGTGCAATCAATTGGACAAATGCTAAGTAAAAGCTAAAAAAAAAAAAAAAAAAATATAAAATCTTTAAAAAAAAATCTAGAAAAAATAATATTGATGTTAAAATTTAAAGCTTCATTGTTTAAAATATATTTTTTAAAAGATTACTAAATAAGGTTCGCTATGATACTTTGTATTCTTGGTTCTAAGAAATCATAGCAAATTAAAGAAAATTTAAAGGCTGACTCTTTTAGAAAAGAGTATCTTACTGAATCACTAATTTTATTAATAGGATTCAAACCATGCCACCAAAAGAGCATAGTTTGTTGTACTACCTTATGACTTCAAAGGTAACTTTTTGAACATTCGATGTTTTATTCAGATGTTGATTTACCAAAAGATAGTACATGCCGGCAGGCCATTCAGTTACATTGATATCTTTAGAAGGGCTTTCCATTACTCCTTTTATCATAAGCTGTCCTGATAGATTGAAAATGCTAAAATTAACATTTTCAATACTTTCTTCGATATTGATAGATATTTGACTATGTGCAAGATTTGGCATTACTTTAACTTTACTTGCTTTAACAACATCATTTTCCACAATAGATGTAGACCTGCCATCATTGCATTTGAATGGTTGTGATGGGATTAGATATCCTCTCGGTCCTTTTTTACCCAAATTGGCATGCATCTTTCTCCTTTGGCCCAAGGTAAACATGGCTGCACAGTCATCAGGAATATTATCCATAAAGTTTTTATTCATCCTACGCAAATTGCCAAAACAGCCAGTAGCTACAAAATAATCTTCTCTTTGTGGCAAACAGATAAGGGTGGCTCCATTTATTTCCGGGGTATCATCTACACCATCGCCACCACACTGACCTTCTCCATCTAAGCCCCACAATGGTCTGATGCCCAAATATATCCCCATAAGGTGAGCCAGTGTATAACCTTTTTTGTACAATTCATTATTTGGTTGTTCTCCAAAGTGGTCTATATCTATCACTATACCATCTTTAAGTGGATCTCGCATCGGTAATTGTGCATAACCTGCTATGCTAAATTCTTGACCTTGCGGATTGTACTGGCCTAAATCTGCCACCCAAATATTTATATAATTTTCAGGTTCGAAAGGTTGTAATCCCATTTCACCTCTTTCAGAAAATATATTACGAAGCTCAGTTCCTTTTGGCAATGTAACTAACCTAATAAAGTTTTCATTAAATTCAGGTACACAAAACTGAATGCCTGCACTATAAGCCTTGTCTTTATAAAAATCATCTTCTGGCATTGCTATTTCATTATTAAACGCTGCATTAAGTGCTTTGAGCTGATATTTGATATTATCTAATGATACCTTTTTATCTTCTGTTTGCAAAATATTAAATACTACATGCAAATGCTTGACTTCAGTAATATTTTCTTCAAATAACAAAAATTCATTTTGGAAATACTGCTCAAATTCTATTTCCCTTTCTCTTATTTTCTGCTTCCATTCAACATTATCATAAAATGTCTTTTCAAGTTCTTCGCTTTTGTAATATCTAAATATTTGTGCTTGAGAAATATTAAGCACAAAAAATGTAACCATAGATGTAAAGAATACAATTTTCATATTGCGGATTTTTTATTAATGTTATAATGTAAAATCTAATTTCTTAAAATTCTAAAACTTTATTTTCATCACAAAGATGAAGGTACACAAAAGTAAGGTATATTTTATTTATGTTTATAATTGTCTCCTCTCGATGGTCGCAGTTTGCAACTGCGATTTCATATTTTTAGAATCCTGCTAAAGCTGGACAGGTTTTGCAATTCATATACCGAGACAAAGGTAAGGGTTTATTTAAAAATGCCACACAACTTTTTGGTAGCCTGCTTTATATGAAACAATTTGGTACAGATTTTATCTTTTGAAGTTCTCCGATAAATACTACCAGCGGGTTTATGTACAATTCTGTGTGGCTTCAACCAACGTCCAAATTGTGTGGCTATATTTCTGGGACTGGAAGTTACAAACTACGCCAAGGAGGGTATAAGATATCTATGAAGTAGTTTTATTCTAAGTTATTTAATTATTGCCACTTTTATTCTGCATTTTTCCATCTCTTAAATAAATTATTTTCTTCTTCATTTGGAAATTTATTTTTACATAAATTAAAAAAATATGTATTTAGATCATCATAGTTTTGAATAAAATTATTATTACCGTATGCACCATATAACCATATTAATAAATTTTCTGCGTCAATAAAATCAATAATGTCATTTGCAAAAAGTATTGTTTCGTCAGATTTCAATTCTTTCATGCTCAAAATTGCTAATCCTATCATAGTTTTATCATTCTTGTTTGATTTTATTATACTCACAGCATTCTCTTTAAAGCATTCCGCGTATTTTAATAATTGAGCAAATTCAGGATAAGTAAGTGGCTCCTCTATCCAAGTTAAATCAATTACTTTTTTGCGCACTGCATACAAAGTTTCGTCATAGTTAATAGTATTATTCAATCTAAGACATGCGTCTTTAGGATTTGAGCAACCACAAGTTAAAAAAATAATAAAGAACACATATTTCATTTCAATAATAATTAATCAAAGCCAATCTTCCACCCCTTTGATCCATTTTACCCTGTGATCGGAAGAACAATGGCAAAAATGGTCTCTTCGTTTGGTTTGGATGATTTGACATAAATTTTTCCTTTATGGTAATCTTCTATGATTCTTTTGGCCAAGGAAAGTCCTAGTCCCCATCCTCGTTTTTTGGTCGAATATCCTGGTTTAAAAACAGATTTAAACTTGGATGCAGCGATTCCATGACCCGTATCCGACATTTCAATGACTACATTAGTATTCTGTCGGTACATTTTACACCCAATTGTTCCTTTGCCATCCATCGCATCGAGCGAATTTCGCACCAGATTTTCGATGACCCAAACAAACAAGTGTTTATTTACCATGGCACGTACTTCATATTCTGGCTTTTCGAATACAAAACTTACTTTCCTAGGCGAACGACGTTGCAAGTAGTCCTTCACTTCCACCAATTCATCATAAATATTCGTATCTTCCAACACTGGATCTGACCCAATCTTTGAAAACCGATCAGCAACCAATTCCAATCTATCCACATCTTTTTTAAGCTCTTCCAATACATCTAAGCCTTCCGGTTTGTCTGTATAACTATCCTTCAGATACTCGATCCATCCCAAGATCGCACTAATCGGTGTCCCGAGTTGATGCGCTGTTTCCTTGGCCATACCTGCCCAGACTCGATTTTGTTCGGCCTTGCGTGATGAGCTGAATAGAAAATATCCCAAAGCAATATACAAACTAACCATAAGTCCTTGTACCAAAGGAAATAATTTGATGTACCCAAGCAGTGGAGAATTGAAACAATAGATATATTTAGAATATCCATATCCTTTGATGGGAATCTCACCAGATTCAAGAAATTCTTCCTTTTTCCTTTTTAAAAATTCGGGGTCATTTAGTTCTTCTTCTGAAAAGTTTTGTCCTTGAAGATTCCCCGTTTCGTCTTCAAACACCACGGGTAATGGAAATGAATCCACTATGGTGCTATGGAGGGCAATGTCATTATTTCCTCCAGATGTTACATCTTGATTTATAAAACGCTCTAGCGCCTGTTTAAATAAAAATATGTTTTTTTCTTCATTTTTTTTAAGGCTATCCGCGAGAAAATTGGAATACATGATGGTAAATAAAAGCAAGATAGCACCCATTACCATCAGGATGATTTTCCAATAATTACTTTTATGAATTGATGTTGACATAATAAATGCAAAAATGACGGATCTTTAATGACACAATGTAAATCAAACTTTTAGTTTGCCACATTTATTGTAGAAAGAAAGGACAATCAGCAATGTACAATGCCGCTTGTCCTTCATTTCAGTATCAATCAAAAATCAGTCATTTCGCTTGAAAAAGGATTTATATTTTTTAAAACAAGTTCATAGACGTACCTATCATAATCGTATTATAATCAAAGTTTGGATTGTCCTTAAAGAGCTTTGAAAAATTATACCTAGCGATCAGATTAAACCCTGAGATATCAATAGATGCTGTAGCTCCATATATCCAATTATTTAGATTATATCGTGCACTACGGGCTTCATAGATACTTTCTGTGCCTACTTTCAGGTGATTTTTTTGGACAGTATGAATTCTATATCCCACGTATCCGCCCAATTCTAATTTTGTTTTTCTAGACAATGCAAAAGTAAATCCAAGTGGCACATTAAGGTATCCAATATTGAGCTTAGGATTGCATTTTGCATTTTCTACCGGAATAAATTCAGGTTGATTGTCCGCATTGGACGCGAGCCTCACATCATTTTCTATTTTGAAGCGATTCTTAAGGTAACTTAGACCATAATTAAAAGCAACTTTGCTTTCCTTACCACCTAAGGTGACGCTTCTCATCAGACCGAAATCCCAATACCAAGATCCACCCGTATTGATCTCTGGATATAAGGTACCGGCTACTTTATCTCCCGAAAGCAAAGTATTTATACCAAATTCTATTTTCAAGCTGGTATTAAATTTCTTTTTGAAAGGCATATATTTCGAAATACCGATGCCATCTTGCCCCATGTTTTCCTCATTCATTGCAGGATCGGTAGATTCTGGTTCAGGCATTTCTGGTACTTCCACTGTTTCGCCTTCAGGTGTATCAATGAATTCAGGCATGTCTTCTACAGGCACTACTATGGTATTCACTTCTGCTTCCACTTGGGTAGTTAAGGCATCTATCTGATCTAGTAGTGATATTATTTTTACCGAATCCGTGTAATATCTCATGGACTGGACATTGTCTTTGACCGAAGTCAGATAATATTTCAAATTTTCTAACTTAGCCTGGTCGTCTGACTGCGCTTGTAGGTTGATGCTAATAGTAGCTATCAAAATGGTAAAAAGAAAGTTGAGTTGTTTCATTTTTTTTGGTATTAAGTGAATTAAAATAAACCATCGTCTTAGTAACGGAAATATCATGATAAAAGTTAATCACACAGCATTAATGCTGCATAATTTTCTATCAATGCGTCTTTTTGTCGGACAAAATATAGTCCTTCCACGCAGGCCGAAATACTGGCTGCTGGTCAAGACGAGAAGATAATCAATATTTTCTAAAAGCTGGTGATTATTGCGGCGTTCCGTTTTGTATCCAGCACTGGATTTTTTTGATGACATCATCAGCCAATTTGGCACTACCTTGTGGCATCTTTTCTACACCACCTTCATGCTTAATAGACTTCAGGAAATTGCTATTTTTTGTACCTGCAACTACGTTTGCATAACTGCTTAAATTATATCCACCAGCCCTAGTTCCACTGTCATGACAACCACCTTGAGCACATGAACTATTTATTATGGGAGCTATATCCGTCGAATACTTTGGCGTAAGCCCAGTACAATCAATAGTGGATGTACTACTATCATCTTTCGAACAAGAAATCAAAAGCAGTAAAAAGAATAAACCACTCAATGCAAAAAACCTTGATGTCATATAATGTTTTTTTATTATTAAAAAATCAGCCAAAATAACGAATAAATTCGCTGATATGATATGATGTATATCAATAAAAAAATAAAAATTGTAATATTGGTCTTATTTTTGTGCCTTCTTTATGCATTTTAAAAGGAAATTATTAATAAAATGGATTTTAAAAATTTGATTGCCCACTGCAAAGAGTATGGATTTATATTTCAATCCAGTGAGATTTATGATGGTTTAAGTGCTGTGTATGATTACGGTCCTTATGGCGTGGAGCTCAAAAATAATATAAAAAATTACTGGTGGAAGTCGATGGTTCAGATGCATGAAAACATCGTAGGTATAGATGCAGCCATCTTTATGCACCCTAAGACCTGGAAGGCTTCAGGCCACGTGGATGCATTTAATGACCCGTTGGTGGACAATAAAGATTCTAAAAAAAGATATCGAGCAGATCAACTTATCGAAGGATATGCCGAAAAAATCGAAGCAAAAACACTCAAAGATATCGAAAAAGCCAAGGCTAGATTTGGTGAAGATTTTGATGAGAAAAGTTCAGAGAGACCAATGACCGCATCATAGAGCGTCAAAAACAAATAGACGAAGCCTTGTCTCGGCTAGCAAAAGCCATGACTGACGGTAATATGGATGAGCTTAAAGCTATGATTGATGAGTATGAAATCGTTTGTCCTGAAAGCGGCTCACGCAACTGGACCGAAGTACGTCAGTTCAATCTCATGTTTAATACCCAGCTCGGTAATATCGCTGGTGAAGAAGGCAAACTATACTTAAGGCCTGAGACGGCGCAAGGTATTTTTGTCAATTTTCTCAATGTACAGAAATCCACCAGGCAAAAGATCCCATTTGGTATCGCACAGATCGGTAAAGCATTCAGAAACGAGATCGTTGCACGACAGTTTATCTTCCGTATGCGCGAATTTGAGCAAATGGAGATGCAGTTTTTCATCAGACCTGGATCTCAAGACGAATGGTACAGCTACTGGAAAGAGACAAGACTTAAGTGGCACAAAGCATTAGGTACAAGTGCCGACAAACTCAGGTACCACGATCACGCCAACCTAGCGCACTATGCCAAAGCAGCTGTAGATATTGAATTTGAGTTTCCTTTTGGTTTCAAAGAGCTCGAAGGTATCCACTCCAGAGGCGACTTCGACTTGAGCCAACACCAGGAGCTTTCGGGCAAGAAACTGCAATATTTCGATCCTGAGCTCAACGAAAATTATGTACCTTATGTCATCGAGACATCCATCGGTTGTGACCGTATGTTTTTGGCTATGATTGCCAATAATCTTGTAGAAGAAAATGTCCCTGACGCAGATGGTGCTGATTCAACAAGAGTTGTATTAAAATTGCATCCAGCACTTGCACCAGTTAAGGTAGCTGTATTGCCATTGCTCAAAAACAAAGAGGAACTCACTAAAGCAGCCACTGAGATATATGACCGACTGAAGTTGTCTTTCAATTGTCAATATGACGAAAAAGACGCTATAGGCCGCAGATATCGCAGACAAGATGCCATCGGTACACCATATTGTGTGACGATAGACTTCGAGACACTCGAAAACGGTACGGTGACTATCCGCGATCGAGATACTTTGGAGCAACAAAGAATAAATATAGCTGATATAAAATCCGTAGTGGAAGGCAAAGTATCCATGGAAAACTTGCTGATGTAATACAAGCAAATAGTAGAAGATAAAAGTGCATTACGAAATGAAGTGATGCGCTTTTTTTTTGTTTGTGAAATATGAAGAATAGAATAGTTTTCAATATCTTTGTAAAAAAATAATCATGAAGAGTAAACTTATTTTAATGGGAGCTAGTGCGATGTTTTTAATTGGGTGTACAGTGCAAAACATAAAGTCATTTCAGCAACAAGTAAAATCACCTCAATACCAAGACAAGTATGTAGAATTTATGGATACGGATGAAACAGTAGTAACATCAACATACCATTCACTATTTACAAAAAAGGCCGATGGTAGATATGTATTCAGACAGTTTTCCCAGAGACCGAACAAATCACAAACTTGACGCATTATGCCGCAGATAAAGAAATTGAACATGGACTTCACAAAAAATGGTGTGATGATGGTACACTAAGCACAGAAGGGAATTATGTAAATGGGAAAAAAATAGGCACATGGTATCATATTGGAACAGGTACAGGCACCTACATAGATGGAAAAATGGAAGGCAAGTGGGAAAGAAAAAATGAAAAAGGGCTCACAAAATCTATCTATCAGTATAAAGATGGTAAAAAAGATGGCCCATTTATGGTTTATGATTCTTTAGGAGTTTTGACAAATGAAGGCGTGTATAAAGCGGATACGATCTTTAGTCAATCCAATATCGAGCAAAATGCTAAATTGACACAAATTCCACTATTTTCCCCTTGTGAAGGGCTATCGGGTAAGGAAGCAAAAGACTGTGCAAATTCAAAATTATTAACTTATGTTTACAAAAACCTTAAATATCCAGCTATCGCCCGTGAAAATGATCTTGAAGGTCAAGTTATAGCACAGTTTTATGTTGAATCAGATGGTCAGGTCACAGAAATAAAGATAAATAACGGATTGTGCCAAGCTATGAAAGATGAGGTAACTCGAGTAATCAAAAGCATGCCTACATGGAGTCCAGCTATAAAAGATGGAAAACCAGTAAGATGTTTATATACGTTACCCGTGAAATTCAAGTTGGAAGGTTAATAAACATATTTTTAAAATCTAAACAGCTCAGTGGGAGCTCGTGGGAACTCAGTGGGAACTCAGTGGGAGTATGGTGGGAGTATGGTGGGAGTTGATAGGGAGCTCCTACGGAGCAGGTACTGAGTTGGTATGTAGGAAGTATGGTGATTTGGTTGATTTTTTAACCACTAAGGACACGAAGGTTTTCACTAAGGATGTATGTTTACCACTAAGAACACTAAGATTTACACTAAGATTCACTAAGGTTTTGTTGGATGTTTTGGATTCTTTACCACTAAGGACACGAAGGTTTTCACTAAGTGCACTAAGGTTGGAGTTCACTCACCAAAGTAGAGATGTAAATAGGCTACTAAGCTGCTAATTTATGAATAAATTTTAAAAATACCTCTAATGGTGATCTACCATCTAAGTGTGAATGTATTCTTACCGTATTGTACCAACCATCTATGTAATTAAAGATGAATGATTTAAGTGTCTTGTTGTCATTGAAAATATATTTATCCAATTTTTCCGTTTTGATCGTCTTAAAGAAAGATTCTGCTACTGCGTTGTCCCAACAATTACCTTTTCGAGACATACTCTGCACACAATTATAGGTGGTCAAAATATCTCTAAATTCGTGACAAGCATACTGTATGCCCCTGTCTGAATGAATCATAAGATTATGTTCTCTTGTTATTCCTCGATTTGCTATTGCCTTTTGTAATGCTGCTATCACTGTATCTTTTGCCGTCATATTATTACTCAATACCCATCCTACTATCATTCTATCTGCCAAGTCTAGGAATATAGTCAGGTACATCCAATGGCTACTTACTCTAATGTACGTGATGTCACTGACCCAAACTGTATTGATATTTTCAACCGTAAAATTCCTATTGAGTAAATTTTCTGGTGTCTCAAAATCATGTGTAGAATCTGTAGTGGCAATAAATCTTCTCTTGACTCTCGCACGTAAGTTGAGGTTGTTCATATATCTACCTACTGTTGATTTTGAGATATCTATACCGCTCTTCCTAAGCTCCACAACGACTCTGGGACTTCCGTACGTACTTCCTGATTCTTTATATACCGTGGCAATTTCATCTTTTATGGATGCTACCGCATCGTCTTTTAAAGGATTGGCTTTTAGCCATTTATAAAATCCACTAGCACTCACTGCTAGTACTCGGGACATCATCTCGACAGTATATTGCATTCTATGGTCTTTTATGAATGCAAATTTCTCTTGTCTGCTACAGAGAAGATGCCCAAGGCTTTTTTTAATATCTCCTTCTCTAATTCTAATTCTCTGAGCTGTTTCTTAAGGGCTAAGACTTCCTTCTCGTGATCTGTAAGTATTGGATTACCGTTGCCTGGAAAAGCTGCTGTATCGAACTTTGTAAACTCGCTCCTCCATTTATATATGGTATTCATATGAACCGCAAATCGCTTGGCTAATGATTCTATGGATATTTGCTCATCCATTGCTAACTTGACTACCTCAAGCTTCTCCTCCTTGGTGTACTTCTTCCTTGATATGGACATTATTTGATTTTTATAAAGTGTGAAATTAATAAGATTTATCTTTTTATCTTATCTATATCTCTACTTTATTGAGGAAGTTCAGTTTGTATGACGGCGTTGTTTTTCTTTACCACTAAGAGCATTAAGATTTACACTAAGATTCACGAAGGTACACTATAGGTTTTATTGGAAGTTTTGGTTTTCTTTACCACTAAGGACACGAAGGTTTCACTAAGGTTGTTGATGTTTTGGATTCTTAACCACTAAGGACATTAAGATTTTCACTAAGATTCACTAAGGTTGTATGACGGCTTGGTATTCTTTACCACTAAGGACACGAAAATTTTCACTAAGGTGTTAATAACTGAATTTTTTAACCACTAAGGACACGAAGATTTACACTAAGATTCACGAAGGTTTTGTTGGATGTTTTGGATTCTTTACCACTAAGGACACGAAGGTTTTCACTAAGATTTACGAAGGTTTTGGTGGAGAGTTTGGTTTTTTACCACAAAGTGTCGTCCAGAATTAGCGCCAAAATAAGATACCGAGAAAAAGATTAGAAACTTTGAGTATTCAAACTTTTGAACTCATGTTATATTACTCAAAAGTCCTAAAGATGAAGTAGATCACCAAAAGTCAATCCTTTACACTATTTCTACCCCAAAAATGGTACATATGAACTATTGTGCGCTGCAACGAAAAGGCGTACCTTTGTTTTTTACACAAATGGGTAAATAGTGAACCAAAGGAAAATACAGATTTGCATTGTCGAAGATGATGATGAAATCAGAAGACTAACTAAAGTAGTCGTAGAGATGTCCGGTACCATCGAATGCATATATTCTTTTGAAAATGGTGAAGATTTTTTGGAGGCGGCAGAGCATCTTAAGGTAGATATCGTCCTGATGGATATAGGCCTGCCAGGTATCCCGGGAACGGAATGCGTGCGCTTGTGCAGCGTTGCTAATATGTCATTTAATTTTGTGATGTACACGACACATTTTGTGGCATCAGAAGTCTTTGAAGCACTGCGGGCCGGCGCCAAAGGTTATATTCTCAAAGGTTGCCAGCCGCAGCAACTGGTCAGTGATATCGAAGAAATGTATGCTGGTGGATCACCGATGTCTCCGCAGATAAGCAGGTTGGTGATAGAATCCTTCAATCAAGTGGGCTCGGATCAGGACAAATTGGACAAGCTGACCAAGCAAGAAAAAGAAATTCTTCAAGACTTGGATAAGGGACTGAATTACAAGGAGATAGCTTTTCAACGTTTTGTTTCGCCTCATACGGTTCGGGCACACATCCGCTCTATTTACGAGAAGCTACACGTCCATTCCAAGCTGGAAGCCATCAGGATATTTCAAAGTACAAATTTCTAAGACTCATCTTTTCAAATCAAATATATACATCTTTTGGATCTATGAAATTTAAATATATGATCATGAATTCTGAAATGTGTTTGTTTGTTGTAGTACTTCCGAAAATATAATTAATTTGTTGCACCAATTGAAATTACTTTATAAGGTATAGAGGAGACGAGCTGATGAAAAAGTGGAAACCATAAGTAGTTTTTTGTTATGTGCCCCATTGACCACTTATAGAAAACAGTGTATGATTTATAAGGTAGTCGTAATATTCTTATGTTTGCTTATGGTGTCTGAGTTGTCAGCATCGTCGCAGGATGATTGTGTACTACAAAGCAATTTCCATGGGCAAGATATTCGATATTGCTCTTTTATATTACCTGATAAGGGCACCATTTACAATAAAAAAACTGCCCTAAAAGCGTATCATGATGGAAAATTCATACCTGTACTTGAAGCTGATGCTGCATTAAGTCGGATGAATCATTGGTTGGTTTTTGAGCTGAAGCAGTATTTCGATGAACAAGTAATACTGACGGTCAAGTTCTCTGATCTACGTGGTGTCTGGATGATAGAAAATGATAGCTTGTTACCGATACCTTTCAGTGGATATTTGCCTGAAAAAGATTTTAGAATACAAACGACTTTTAGTGACAATCACAGGTTTGTATATCGGCTTTCACGTGGCGAATCCGTTAAAATTTTATGTAAGACTTATCCTAAGTACCTAGAAAGAGGACATGCCTATCCGGAAATTTTTGATTTGCGCAAGTATGAATCAGATTTGGCAGATACACTGTCTCTAAGCACATTTCTCAATGGCCTTGTCTTAGGTATAATGCTATTATTCCTAAGTATCGCTTGGTTGGTGTACATCTTGTTTAGAGAGAAGGCTTATTTGGCCTATGTGTTTTATATAATTTTCGTCATCGTGTATTTATGGCGGGATTTTGAATACCTCAATCTCTATTTTTTTTCTACAATGAAGTATGTAGGATGGCATGATACCAAGCTGGTAATGAACTGTCTTATCGGAGGTAGCTATATCATTTTTATCAAGTATTTTCTCAACACCAAAGAGAATCATCACTCCGTAGATAAGATACTGAATGTCTTTTTATTTTTGTTTATCATCATTATCCCTATTGATTATATCGGTAGCGAATTGATGGGCTGGTGGCCTTATAAAGTCGGCATTTATTTTGCAGGTGGTATAGCCCTTGTCACCCAGATAATGTACAATGCCTATTTCATCCGCAATCCAGATCCAATGGTTCGCTATATAGTCATCGGTACTTTTTTTCTCACTTTGGGTGCGATTTCGATTCCACTTTTTCATGTTGAAATTCACACTTGGATCGTCCGTACTTGTTTTATCATAGAAATGATATTTTTTACGGCAGCATTGAGCCAAAGAATCAAAAAAGTAAATCTGGCCCGAAAACGGGTAGAAAACGAACTTAATGAAGCACAGATTCGCTTTGAAATCGAAACAGAAAGACGATTGATAGAAGACCGACTTTTGACGGCAGAAAAAATACGGGACGAACTCGCCAGAGATATACATGATGAAATCGGTGCAGAACTCACCAAGATTTCGCTCTCGTCTCACGTCATCTCGAGATCAGACAAAATTGATGATGAATACACAAAATCTAAGATAGCTAAGTTGGGTGAAGACGCTATAAATGCTAATAACCAACTCAGACAGTTATTATTTTCTATCAATCCTTCCTACGATCACTTTGACATCATTCAGTCTTATTTTAGAGAGATAGCTGTTTTGTTTTTTACAGATACGGGTATGACCTTGCATTTTGAATTGGAATCCTCTATATCGAATCCCAAAATGGATAGAATTGTAAAAGCCAGTTGATCCTTATCTATAAGGAAATGCTCAATAATATTGCAAAACATGCCAAAGCCACCTTTATTTATATCAGTCTTTTTATGCCTGATAAGGATACATACAAGCTGATCGTAAGAGATAATGGTATTGGGTTTAATCCAAATCTTACCACCAAGTACAGAAATGGTATGCGCAATATGAAAAAACGATGTGAAAAAATAGGTGCCGATATTTCAGTAGAAACATCTGTAAATCTTGGTGTACGCATTGTCGTCTCAGGTCCTCTTCAAGGATTTTGATTGGTACAAAACTAATTTGTTTATATCCACTTTGAATGAAAGTGTACATTGTAAAATGAATACAGAATTTCCTATTTGTTGATAAAAAACCAATAAAGTTACCGTTTACTCATCAATTGCAATCAAAAATACCACAAATGAACTATTGTATGGATTTCTATTGCCATATACCTTTGCAATGCATCAATACACGATTTTTTTATGTGGAATTTGCAACATAATTTTTTTAGACCAGTCATATTTAGGGTCAATACCTTCAATGATTTGGAAAAGTATTCCTCCAGTAAATCTGATATGACTTCAAAATTTTAAATACTTTAAACATGAAATACTTTAATTTATCTTTTTCCAAATTCTTTTTATTATTGATTTTATTTTTATATATAAATACTAAATTGTATAGTGCTATATGCCAATTTTGCCCAAATGATAATGGCGGTGGCGGTGGATCTTCTGTTGATTGTACTACATATGGAGAAACTATCTATGTTGATATCTCCAGACCAAATGACAATGGTGATGGCAAGAGTTGGGCGAATGCAAAAAAATACTTACATACAGCATTGGATATTGCTAATTATTGTGATGAAATTCAAAGAATTGAAGTGGCACAAGGTGTTTATAAACCTGCAATTACATCTACAAACAGAGATTTAACTTTTTTTGTAGGAAATGACATTACTATCCAAGGCGGATATCCTTCAGGAGGAAATACCAATCCTAATCACGTTTTATATCAAACTATTTTAAGCGGAGTATTAGCTACTGGAATCGAGACGTATCACATAATGGTCATATATAATCAAATAGGAGGTGTGTCTGTACATGGTTGTATTTTTCAAAATGGTTTTGCTGATGGTACAGGTAGCCTCCAGATTGGAAATAGTGTTTATATGGCCAGAGATGATGGTGCCGCAGTTTATATAAAGGATAATACTGCTGTAAATTTTAAAAATTGTCTTTTTTACAATAATGTTGCCAACGATCATGGAGGTGCTGTTTATTCATTTGCGAGCACTACTAATTTTGTAAATGTAATTTTTGCAAATAATACTGCAGGTGTAAATGGAGGTGGGTTGTATCTTCAAACAAATAGTGAATCTAACCTTACCAACTGCACATTTGCCAATAATTATTATGTTTCAGGAGGTGGTGGAGCCATTTACAATACTACAGGATCTAATATTAATGTGTATAACACCATCATCTGGAGTAACACTAATTCTTGGAATGGAGGAGGTCAAAGGAACGTTTGGTATAGTTTGATTCAAGATAGTAATACCCATAATGGTGGTAGCTCAACAAACAACATTTATATTGATCCAGAATTTGTAAATAGTGCGAATATAGCTGGGCCTGATGGAGATTTTTTTACGATAGATGATGGACTTATGGTATGTACTGGTAGCATTATTATCAATAGAGGACTAAACACAGCTTTGAATATTTCAAATCTTGATATAAAAAGGGATAATAGAAAATTTAATGAACAGGTGGATATTGGACCTTATGAAAATGAAAACTACCCAAAAGGGTATAGTGCACCTGCACATGGTGATAGTACGGTAGCAAGAGTTTACTTAGGAAAGACTTCAATACCATTGGAGGATTGTAAAGTGTTATCAATATTAACACCTGATAATGCAATTAATTATCAATTTAAAACTGTAGTAAGGCATATAAATTCCAGTTTTCCTACCTACAATCAATATACAAAATTTGTAGATCGATATTATTATTTGGAGCGTATTCCGATAGGGGACTTTAATGGAAAAATTACATTATTTTTCACAAACTATGATTTTGTTCAATTTAATGATGATCCATATTCCCTTAATAATCTGCCAATAGCCTCAAATCAAATTAAGAATCACCTCAGAATCATAAAATTTCCTGGGGTATCTTCAACTTACTTACCAGATAGCTACACTGCTGAACCAGAAATTATAGACCCTGCTGATGCAGATATTAGTTACAGTCTTACTACATTAATTTGGACTGTTACATTTGAAAATACAGGTTCTTTAGGTACCTATTTCGTTACGACAAAATATGATTACATCTTAAATGGTACTGATTTTAGTAATCCAAATAACTGGAATAATAATATAAAACCTAATGCTATATTGCCTAGCTTAAATAGAATATTTGTAACTTATCCATATCATTGTACTATAAATGAAGCTTTTGAATTAAAACCATTTTCTAAATTTGATTTTATTACACCAATTTGAAAATTCCGTAATATTAATATGATCCTTATGGAAACCATTGATAAAGTAACATCATCCATTAACGTTATATTTTTTACCTATTTAACTCAAATTCAAAAAGTAATAATCATGAAAACAAAATCAATTTATCATCAAAATTCAGCACACGAATAATAAATCCACTTAAATGAAACCAATTTTAATTTCAATACTAATAATTGCCATGATTGCTAATATTTAATAAGTATGTATTTTTAAAATATTATAAAACCATCTTAATCAAATGTTATGAAGAAGTATTTTTATTTATTTTTATTGTATTAGTAGTATCATGTAATCAAAAACCAGAAACTGCAAAATCTTCTGCCAGTAAAGAGTTGTTTGATGAAAAAACAGAACTCGACTCTATTATGCATGTCATTGACAATGAGACGAAAATGTTTTTCGCTGGCAATGTGGAAGGATGGCGTGCATGATGGAGCGACAAGGACTACACATCACAAGCATGGAATAATAGTGATGGCACAGCAGATGTTGCCAAAGGTTGGGATGCTATCAACAGCCAAGGATCAGGATGGATCGTTACGTATTATAAAAATGGAGAAAACGTCATCCATCCGGATTATAAACGCAGCGATATCGACATTCATTTCTTTTCCGATAGTTTGGCTTATTTATCGTGGAAACAATACAACGCCGACAAAGAAAAGAAATATTATAGAGTGAGTGGTGAGTCGCGTATCATGGAAAAAGAAGTCGATGGTTGGAAAATAGTGAATGTAACAGCTATGTGGGATATTGAACCAAAGGTTTCAGTAGATAGTTTACCGGCCAATTTGAAGTAGTAGACGTTACCATTATTTCAAATTATGAATCTGTCTAACAATGTTTTTAAAAAATTAATAGCAAAATTTTGTTATTTTATCTTATGCTAACATTGTTATACAGCCACAATTTATTAGTTGATTTTTGTATGTTATCAACAGATGTGTTGCCAAATATACCACAAATGAACTATTGTACATCCTGATCATAATCCTGATCTTTGTCAAAGGTTTATATTTATAATCTATTAAGTTTCAATTAATAACTCATTAGTATAAAAATTTGTAATATTATGGTAATCAATTATTTAAACTCTCATACTGATGAAGTAGCTGCCAAAATGGCACAACTCGAGGCTGAGTTACAATTTCTAAAATCAAGAATTCAAGCACAGATTAAGACGATAATAGTGCCGCACCTCGGTATGCGTCGAATGATTATCGATCGAAATATAATAATGATCAAATCAGATAGCAATTATTCAGAAATATATCTGGTAAATAACGAAAAGATACTAACATCTAAGACCTTAAAATATTGGCAAAATAAGTTGGATACAGACATGTTTATTCGTTGTCATGCCAGTTATTTGGTCAACAAAGCCTATATCATTACTGCCCAAGCATCCACCCGCACATTGACACTTATCGAGTCAAATACTGCTTTGGTTTCAAGGCGGCTTTCAAGCAATATTTGTAAGCAACTTTCCGATCAGCCTACCTGTAATGTGAAAAGTATTTTCAAAAATCAGGACTAACTTCTACATTTACTTCTATTCTGCTTACTGGGTGAATAAACTGCAGCATCTCAGCATGGAGATATAGCCGAGTTCCCTTGGTCCCGTATAGATCATCACCTTTGATGGGTAGATTGAGACCAGTAGTATGGGCAGCATGTACCCTGAGTTGGTGTGTGCGACCTGTCACAGGAAAAAAATGGATACGGGTCTCATTCGCATCAGATTCTATTACTTCCCAAAGCGTGTGCGCCGGTTTTCCATATTGATAACACACCAATTGCCGCGGACGGTCATCTAGGTCAACACGTAAGGGCAATTTGATTTCTCCTTTTTTTTCTGCACCTTGCCAAGGTCCTTCAAGGATAGCTATATATCGTTTTTGATCTTGCGTTTGATAAATTGACTTTGTAGGTGCTGATGGATTTCTTTTGATTTTGCGATAAGCATCAGCCCAGAAGTGGACATATCTAGTCGATGGACAATGAGTGGTCCAGTCGCTTGTGGATACATAGTTTTTGCCCTTGTATAGACCGAATCCTGAATATCCTTACCCGGCACAGAAAGAAACTCAGCTGGCTTATTGACTACCACCAGATATTCATCTTCATATACTATTGGCAGATCCTTGCCGAGCGCAGGATTGATCAGCATCGGATTATCTTCTACATCTACACCTTGTAGCATGTGGGATAAGATCGGTTTGCACTTGCTATTGCATGCAGGATAAAAGTGACCGTGTTTCCTGATTTCAGACGCAGGTGATTTTCCCCACCAAAATTCAGCCATAGTCAATGGTTGGTAACCATGCTTAAAGGCAAAGTGAAGTAGTTTTGGAGCAGCACATTCGCCAGCGCCAGATGGTGGTAGATTATCTTCCCTTATATTAAAAATATCCAACAAACTCTTAGTCTCGCCCAAACCATTCAGAAAGGTATAATTCTCGAAAAGTTGTTGTTGTAATTGTGAAGATTTTTGACGACGTGCCAACTTCAGTTTGCCTATTTCCAGTTTAAATGACGTTACTTCAGCTTCCAATGATTCGAGTCTGTTTTTCCAGTATTTATTGAGTTCTTTGAGCTTGTAGTGCCAGATGATGCTCTCTTGATCGAGTGCTTCCAGTATTTGTTTTTGCGCTGATAGGCTCAAAGATTGGACTTCTTGACGTTTAAGTTTGCGATTAGCTTTTGCTTCTTTGATATTTGATTTCAATTCCGACAAAGCAGCAGCAGCTTCAGATTTTTTCTGCTCAAATAAACTAATGGCTTGTAGAAAATCCTCGTTATTTTCAAGGGTTTCTATTTGTCGATTGATGATATTAGTTTCTGCTTCACCGATTTTATAAAATCCGTCTTCATTTAGTGTATCAAAAACTGGTGGTACAAAACCAGGATAAAAATTGCTATTGCCGAGTTTGCCAGAGAATGAAGACAAGAATCCAAGTCTCCCATTGTGATCCCTAACCACGAGCACACCAAACATCTTACCTATACCAGCTTCTGTTTCGGATCCGAAGGCATGATTGTGTTCAAGGTCTTCGTGAATATATTTTTTTAATTGTTCTGCTGCTTGTATCGCAATTTGATGTGGCTCATAGCAAAATGGGAAGTTGAGCTTCGTCGGCAATTCGAAACCCAATGCTGTTTCATCAAGTGGCGTAAAATAATGGGTTTCGGTTAGGGTAACATTGGATTCCATGCCGCAAAATTAGAATGAATAAAATGAAAATTCAATCTTCCTGCCGAATATCTAAAAATATCAGCCTTCCTGTGAAAGTGAGACCGCTATTTCCGTGAGTCTTTTACCATCTGCATCAGCCTTGCAATCTCGTCATCAGTCAGATATCTCCAAGTATCGTAGTCGATGCCATCCAGTTTAATATCCATGATTCTGATTCTACTCAATGCCTTGACTTGATAGCCCAAAAATTCACACATGCGGCGGATTTGTCTATTTAAGCCTTGGGTCAGGATGATAGAAAATGTGTAATCGTCTATCTTATGTACCTGACAAGGTCTTGTGACGGTATCTAAGATAGGTACTCCGGCCGACATCGTTTTTACAAATGCTGTATCTATCGGTTTATTGACCGTGACAATATATTCTTTCTCATGATAATTGCCGGCTCTGAGGATTTTATTGACGATATCGCCATCATTGGTCAGCAGAATGAGGCCTTGAGACATCTTGTCCAATCTGCCTATGGGAAATATTCTTTCTTTGTATCCAAGATAGGTAATGATATTGTCAGGATCGCGCGCATCTGTCGTGCATACAATTCCTATTGGTTTGTTAAGCGCTATATAGATGGGTTTGGCCTTATTGACAATGAGGACATCATCTACAAAGACCTGGTCAGTTGCAGTGACTCTATTCCCTTTTCTAGCTACGATATCATTGATCTTGACGCGGCCTGCTTCAATAAGCTTGTCTGCATCCCTACGCGAACACATGCCTGTGTCACTGATATATTTATTGAGACTGATATGTTCCTGTTCCATTATTGTAAGCCACCCAAGTCAACAAATGAATCAAATTTTTCTACAAATTTATGTCTTGGCGTATCCTTTTTGCTGAGATGATGAATAAGGCTTATCTTTTCTCCCGGATAAGGTAAGGCATCAGTCGAAAGATTATTTTTTGCCAAAAGACTTTCTAATCGGATACCATATGTTTGTGAAATCGAGTACATATTTTCTCCATCAGTAACTATGTGTTCTTGTGGGCCGTCGCTGTTGATGTTTTTCTTTTTCTTTTCGAGGAATACAATTTCCTTAAAATTTGGAACATAATCCTGACTTTGAAGCCCTTCATTATATTCCAAAATATCAAAAATATCATTTCCCGTCCGTCTGGCAATGTCTTTTACTGATTCATTTCCAGATGCAAACACAACCGCTAAATCATTGATTCTACCTGAAACGTATGAAGATTTTACTGGAGATGATGGTACTTTTGAAGTACTTTCCTTATGTTGCTTTTCAACTTTTTGCCTTGAATTTTGATCAGCTTTGACTATTTGCGGTTCAGATGATTTTGTTTTCTGATTTGTTTCCGTTTCAGATTTAGTTGTGTTGTTGTTGTTAACAAATATTTTCGAATCACCAGGTTCGTCATATAGATAGAGCTTGTTACTTTCTATGATTTTAATGAGCTTGGAAGGATAAGAAGGATCTGATGCGTATCCCGAAAATTTTAGACCATTGGCCCAACCTACATAGTCTGTACTTCCCAAGGCAAATAAGAATCCGTATCTGGATTGTTTGGAAGGATTGCTGAGGAAATCAGAATGTGCAATGTATGACTCTGCGGCGCTGATATATGATCTGAAACAGCTCTCTATTATAGTGCCAGAGCTGTCAGTGTCATCATCATGTTGTAGAAAAACCTCGCCATTCCAGTCTCCTCCACACTTGATACCAAAATGATTATTGGCTTCTAAGGCCAAAGGACTACGACCGAGATCAGACTCTAAGATACCTTGAGCCAACTTGATGCTGGCAGGTATTCCTGTTCTTTTCATTTCTGCTATTGCAATATCTTTGTAAGCAGAAATATAATTTTCTGTTAATTTTTTATTCGAAAATCCAGTTTCCGGCAATAAAAAAGCACAAGAAAATATGATGCTAAATATATGAAATCTATGGGGCATATACATTATATATTATTGTAATTTGATAATGCAAATACCATTCCGAAAATACCTTTGATTGAAAAATACCTATTATTAAATGAATTATTACAAAGAATTATTGTTATTATTGTGTATCGGATTTTCGATAATAATTTAAAAATTAATAAATGGACATTAATGATTTGTTGCAAGGCCCTATGAAAGATGTAATTATCAATCAGTTGGGTCAGCAATTTGGTTTAGGTGACAAAGGACAAGCAAATACAGCAATTGATGGTATTTTTGCTACATTACTTAATGGTGTATCTCATAATGCAAGTACTCCTGAAGGTCAAGACGGTTTATTGAGTGCCTTGGATAGAGACCATGATGGTAGTATTTTAAATGATTTAGGTGGATTTTTATCAGGTGCCACACAGCCTGCAAATCCTCAAACAGCAAATGGAACAGGCATTCTTAACCATATTTTAGGAGATAAACAAGGCAATGCTGTAGATTCAATATCTAAAGCAAGTGGTATTGATGCAGGTAGTATTATGAAAATGATGGCTACACTTGCGCCTGTAGTCCTCGGTATGTTGGGCAAAGCAAGAGCTACTCAACCAGAAGCTCAAAGTGGTGGCGGATTATTGGATTTGATCAAAGGAGCGACACAAACTGTAAATCAACAGCCAACTACCCAAAGTATATTTGCCAAGTTATTGGACAAAGATGGCGATGGTAATGTAATGGATGATATAGTTGACATGGGTATGAAATCCATTTTGGGCAAATTTATGGGCAAGTAATTATACAAACGAAAATCCAATTAAAGATAAAACTAACTTGGATTTGAATATCAAATAATCAGGCCATGTGTACAGAGAATGTATGTGTGGCCTGTTTTATTAGCACTTTATCTCCTCTGCTTTAGAAGAACTAATTTTCTTTTTCCTCTTTTATGAATGATCAGTCCATTTAGGAAGTTACGTAGGATTTGGTCGCCGGCTTCTACATAATTGGGATGATCGTCCTTCCTAAAAAGGTCGTTTAATGCACATTTTGTTATTTTAAAATCTACGTGGCCTAGGATTTCAATAATATCTTCATCCCTTAGCTGAAGCGCAACTCTCAGTTTTTTTAATATATAATTATTTGTAAGCATAAGGTGGATTAATGTTTGGATGTATAATTTAAATAGATAAGTCTCATTCCTTCCAGCGTCAATACCTTATCTACTACGTCAAATTTTTTCTCTAACGGATACAATATGGATGAAAGCCCACCGGTGGCAATGATTTTATAAGGATACTCCATTTCAGATTGGATGCGTTTGAGCAGTTCTTTGACCATACCGACATAGCCCCACATCACACCGGATTGTATAGCTGACGTCGTATCGTGGCCTATTGCCGATTCAGGAAGCACCATCGGCACAACTGGAAGTTGAGCTGTATGTGTAGATAAGGCATGTATTGCTGTTTTTAGCCCTGGTACGATGGTCACACCTGTAATGCCATTGATTTTATCAGCAACAGTAAAAGTCAGCGCAGTACCAAAATCAACAATAATACAATGGTCTCCATACAATCTCGTAGCGGCAAATGCATTGGCTACCAAATCCGAACCTATTTCATACGGATGCGGTACGGGCATATCTATCGCTTTCAATACTTCAGGAGTGATGAAAAGTGGTTGGTGTCCAGTGACATATCTTACAGCTTGGCTTATCACGTCATTGAGATCGGGAACTACTGAGCTGATGACACATTTTTGTACATCATGATAAGCAATATTCCATTCTAACAGTATGTTTCTCAGCGCATTTTCGTAGTAAAATTCGGGTTGTGTTTCTTTGGTTTCATACCGAAAACTGTGCATCCATGAGTCTTCACGATGCAAAGCAATCACTATATTCGAATTTCCTATATCAATGGCTAATGTCATTTACTTGCGATATTACCAGACAAAGATAATGCAATATTCGGGAAACTAAATATATATGATTGCATCATAACAATGGTTGCTTCTAATTCATCAAAGCAAGAAATTTAGTGTTGATTTACTATTTGCACCATTGGTTACAAATCCTTCACTTTAAATTATGCTTTAAAGTTTTGAAATATACTGCCCATAGTATATGTTTGCAGCATGAAACGTTTTCATTCCACATTTATCGCCCATCATTGTTACACTAATTTATTTTAGAATAAGTAACAGGGCTTTACGTAGATGTGTCAATATATTTTTAGGAGTGCTGTTATATAAAACGCGCTCCTTTTTTATTTCTTTTTGATTCAAAAGTAACGTGCACCAACCAAGGATTCTTAAAGATGATAAAAAATAAAATTGGCAACAAATTGACATTAAATTTGTCTTATTGTTCTGTCTAAGCAGTCCTGTTCGACCTATAAAAATGGTGGTAGAAAATAAAATTTTAAGTAGGAATAGTTAACTTGCATCATGAACGTGCTCAATTTTGGTAAAAAACCGCTGCTAATAGCTGGTCCTTGTAGTGTAGAGACCGAAGAACAGGTCATTCAAACAGCAATAAGACTAAAGAATACTGGTAAAATTGATATTTTGCGCGGTGGCATCTGGAAACCAAGGACAAGACCTGGCGCTTTCGAAGGTGTAGGGAAAAAAGGTTTGCCTTGGTTGCAAAAAATTAAAGAGCTTACTGGCCTACCCGTTGCTGTGGAAGTCGCCAAATCTGAACACGTCGAATTATGCCTTGAATACGGTATAGATGTATTGTGGATCGGTGCCCGCACTACAGTAAATCCATTTGCGGTCCAAGAAGTGGCTGATTCCCTAAAAGGTGTAGATATTCCCGTCTTACTCAAAAACCCGATCAATCCAGACCTTTCGCTTTGGCTCGGAGGTATGGAAAGATTGCAAAATGCAGGCTTGACTAGACTTGGAGCCATCCACAGAGGTTTCTCATTTTCAGGTGAAAAAATATACCGCAACAGACCGCATTGGCAAATGGCCATCGACTTCAAAACGGAATTACCTGATATTCCTATGATCAATGACCCAAGCCATATTTGTGGTAGGCGCGATTTACTATTGAAAGTCGCACAAAAAGCAATGGATCTGAATTTTGATGGTCTCATGATAGAATCACACATATCTCCTGATAATGCTTGGAGTGATGCAGCACAGCAGGTAACACCTGAAGATTATGCTACACTTATCGATGCGCTTGTCATTAGAGAATATGATCCAAAGGATGTCAAAGAAAAAACAAAACTCGACAGACTACGCAAAGAAATAGATATGATCGACGACGAAATCATGAATATCTTAGCTTCTCGTATGAAGATAGCTAGAGAAATAGGCGCTTACAAAAAAGATAATAACATGACCATCTTGCAAACCGAAAGATGGAAAGAAGTACTACAAAAATTTATAGAACGAGGCTGCCAAAATGGTTTGAGTGAAGAATTTATTACCAGAATCATTAAATCCATTCACGACGAAAGTATAGAACAACAAGAAAGTGTCATGACTAGCGAATGAGCAGTTTTTTTACTTATACTAAAGCTTGACAAGTTTGCTTGAAAATTGCAAAAATTATGACAAATTTATCAAGCTTAAGCATGAACCACTAGAAAAGATACTTCATGCACGAGACAGTAAACCGCATTGGTTTATGAAAGAGTTTTGCTAAAGAGTGAAGGTGCTGCATAATCATTAGTTATCCACAAATCGTACATAAAATTTTTATGACCAAAGGGTAAAAATTTTAAACACAAATATGGATAACTACATTGAAGCTTCTATATTAACTAATTTGACTAGATTGTTGTCTAGGGTTATAAGGACACTTTAGGTTATCCAAATCATTATAGCGATTTTTTTACATTTTGTACCCACAAATAAACTTTATGTCGTACATTGCGACGTTATTGTGTCGGTTTTTATTACATTTTATTGACAATCGGTATGAAATAATGGAAATTAATAAGAGATTTGACAATATTCCTTTATTGGTAATATTTAAAAAATGGTGTTATTCTTTTCTTGACATAGTAAAGTGTTGTTAGAGAATAGACTAGAAAACCCAAATTTTAAAATAGCAATTCGTAATCCAAAATTCGTAATTCCTATGTACGATCGCGCCATCCTCCATCTAGATCTCGACTCCTTCTTCGTATCGGTCGAGTGTCTCAAAAACAGTAGTCTCCTCGGTAAGCCACTACTCATCGGCGGTACGTCCAATCGCGGTGTCGTCGCCTCATGCAGCTACGAAGCACGTCGCTTTGGTGTACACTCCGCTATGCCTATGAAAATGGCACTCCGCCTATGTCCACAGGCGACCATCTTACGCGGAGATATGGATAGCTATTCTAAATATTCGGGCATCGTCACCGACATCATTGCGGAAGATGCACCAGTGTATGAGAAAGCATCGATCGACGAGTTCTATCTTGATCTTACAGGTATGGACAAGCATTTCGGCTGCTTCAAGTGGTCATCAGAGCTACGTCAGAAGGTGATCAAAGAGTCTGGCCTACCCATTTCTTTCGGCCTCTCTATCAATAAAACGGTCTCCAAAGTAGGTACTGGCGAAGCCAAACCCAACGGCACCAAATACATACCCAATGGCGAAGAAAAAGGATTTCTCGCACCGCTGCCCGTAGGTAAGATACCCGGTGTAGGAGATCAGACGCATAAGAAACTCAACTTCATGGGCGTACGCACGATAGACACGCTGAGCCAGATACCTATCCGCCTGCTCGAACGCGAATTTGGCAAGCCTGGTCGGACGCTTTGGGAAAAGGCCAATGCCATCGATACCACGCCTATCGTACCATATCACGAACAAAAGTCAATGTCTAAAGAGCGTACCTTTATGGAAGATACTCTAGATGTCATGATGATGAAGCATCTCTTGCTCGATATGGCGGATAAACTATCCTTTGAGCTCCGTGCATCTGGCAAACTCGCATCTACCATCACCGTCAAGATCCGATACGCAGACTTCAATACCTATACAAAGCAAAAAAACATCTCCTACACAGCCAATGATAAGCTATTAGGTCAGCATGTACTCGACCTATTCGACAAGGTATATGAACGCCGCCAACTCATCCGCCTCATCGGTGTAAAATATAGCGGGCTGGTACAGGGCAGCTATCAGATCAATCTATTCGATGATACGATGGAGCACATCCAACTCATGCAGCAGATGGACAGGATCAGAAGGCGCTTCGGTGCGGATGCCATCATGCGCGCGAGCGGACTCGTGAAGGCAAAAGTATTGAGGGATCAGTTACCAGTGGATGGTGGGTAGGGAAGCTTGAACTAAATAAAAACCTACTAAATTGAAAATTGTTATTACTTTTGTCATATATAATTACAATATAATGAGAATCAAAAGTCTCCAACTAACTAAAGTAGGTGTATTTGAAAGTGAACTGATAGAGTTTAAACCTTGCCCTAGTAAAGGTAAGGCAGAAATACACATTTTTACTGGTACAAATGGAACGGGAAAGAGTACAATATTAAAAGCTTTGGTGGCGGCTTTTGAAAATGTTGGTATAAACCGAAATGATGAAATATTATGTAAGTCAGATACAAATAGTTTTACTAGATATTTAAGAGAAAAGAATTCAAAAAGTGGTGCAAACTTATCTATTCAGTCTAGTGAAGATTTTGAGATAAATTATACTGGATGCCCAGAGGGAGCGAACCATCTCCATATTATATCAAAAGATACTGAAGAAATTTCAGATTATAGGTCTATTCTTGACGAATCAAAAAAAGTGGATCAATCAAGCTGTTTTGAGTTTTGTCTTTTTGCTTATTCTGGCAACAGATTCATAAATATTTCAAACGATAGTCCTGAAAAAACTAATCATATCAAAAAACCCAATATATGGATCATTGGAGTTTAATAAAAAGTCCAATTCTGCATTTTTTATAGATAAATGGCTTGAAACATCTTTTGTTGAAAGAATCTATGCTCGACGTGAAGGATTAGATGATCATAGTAAAAACTTTAATACTATTCTGACTAAACTGGAAAGTACCATAGGTGAAATAGTTGGTTATGATCTCAAAGTTAAAATGGACAAAAAAAGCATTAAGGGAGCCTGTATTTCTATATGACGGTGTTGAGCACAAGATTGACGTTTTACCAGATGGTTTGAAATCAATATTGCTGGTTGCTCGACTTTGTGTATGAGATTAGAAAATCTTACATGGATGAATGATACACCAATATTTGATAGAAATATAATCTTGTTTCTTGATGAAATCGAAGCACATTTATACATCGAATGGCAGCGTAAAATTTTACCTGCAATCCAAAAATTATTTCCAAACGCTCAAATTTTCATATCCACTCACTCGCCTTTCGTTGTAAATTCTGTAGATGATGCTTGGGTTTACAATCTTGAAGTGGAAAAAGGAAATGCCAAAGTAAGAAAGGTAGAGCTATCTCAAGATGGTAAAAGTTTTACTAGTGTTTTGAGAAATATTTTTGGTGTAAAAGAGACATTTGGACCTAGCAATTGAAAAGATTTACTCAAGTTTGCGAGCCCTGGTTTCAAAAGCTTTAGACAGATCTATCACCACCAAGGAGGAAAAGGAGCTTGCCAAAATTGCTCAGAATTTAGCTCAAGAAGGTACGGAACTGGAGTCAATAGTCGGCTTTGAAATGAGACAATTGGAGAAAATGAACAAAAGGAAATTGCTCTATGATTTTTAGGAGAAGACCTGAATCACCTGCTTGCCTTACACAAACTACTAGATCCTGGAAAAAATATGGTAATGTTCAGAATCAGGTAGCTTGGGGACTTCAATATGAAGAAAAGAGAAATGATAATACAAAGTCGAATGATTTCAAATGGGCCAGCCTCAACGGTACAGGATGAAGAGACCAAATAAATCTGGATATCCTTACGACATACCTGCTATCCGACAATGCGAAGAAATCCGATTTCATGCTGATGTGACCTTTTTTATTGGCGAAAACGGCAGTGGCAAAAGTACCTTATTAGAAGCTATGGCTATTGCATATGGTTTTAATCCTGAAGGTGGCACCAAGTCAGCACAGTTTGAAGTACACAATACTCATTCAGAATTACATAAGGAAATCAAACTTTCGAAAAGCTTCAAAATGCCTGGTGATGCTTACTTTCTGAGAGCTGAGAGTTTTTATAATGTGGCGACAAAAGCAGAGGAATTTGGAGTACTCAAATCTTATGGTGGAAAATCGCTTCATGCACAATCACATGGTGAAGCATTTTTGGCTACGCTGATGCACAAACTCACTGGAAATGGCTTGTATCTTCTCGACGAACCCGAAGCTGCATTATCTCCTGCTCGCCAGCTTACAGCCATTAGTCTTATCCACCAGTTGGTACAGCAAGATTCGCAGTTTATTATAGCTACCCATTCGCCCATCATCATGGCATATCCCAATGCGACGATTTACGAATTTAGTAAAGATGGCATTCGGCAGATAGATTACAAGGAGACAGATCACTACCTCATCACCAAGTCATTTCTGGACAATCCAGACATCAGTTTGAAACTTTTGATGGAGAATGAGGATGAATGAGGAAATAAGCAAATTTATAAGGTTAGGAAACTTTAATTTAATTATAAATATCAAAATTTAAAAAAAACATGTACAGTATCAACAATTTACTAAGGACAATGATCTTTTCGGGTATCATATTAATATTAGTATCTTCTTGCTCAAAAGATGAAGATACACTATTTAAAGATTGCATTTTACCTTGGAAAGAATTTGAACTTATTCCACAGGCTGAATTACCAAAAGAGATCGTTGACTTTACTTATGAAACCTATCCTACAGCTGATACAATTACAGGTGGAGTCCTAAGTTTCTGTAAAAATGAAAAAAGACTCCTTATCCACGCTGAAGGGACTGACGATGGAAATCTTTTGTTCTATGACAGCTGTGGTAAATTGATAGCAAAAGGTCAAATAGAATTAGGTACAGAAATAAGGAATTTGATAAGGGAAAGTGTCAAAAAAGAGCTTAGTAATGTTGCTAGTTTGTATGACACTATTATAATAATTTATGAAAATGGCACTATAGAATATACAGCTGAGGTATTTTTCGATGGCAATTCATCTATTTATTTAATTGACAAGGATGGAGATATTATATGTAAGTTATTTTAAGGTCTTGACTCCATTTTCTTTTTAATACTGTCTGATTGTCATCATTATTTTAACCTAGTACCTTTGTACGATGGTCATTATATTAAACTTACACTTTAATATAATGACCATTATGATTGTTCAAATCCCGCATTATTTATTTTTCAAATTCTAACAATCAAGTAAAATCGATGTAAACATAAATTCAAAAGCAATCATTGCGACACTATTCTGATCTCGACTCTTCTGTTTTTGCTTTTGTTTTCTTCAGTATCATTGGGTGCAATGGGATGGCTGCCACCATATCCGGCGGTAGATACTCTGTATTCGGGAACACCTTTTTCCACAAGTATATTTTTTATGGCTAATGCTCGATCTTCCGATAAGGTTTTGAGTGCATCAGGATCACCTACATTGTCAGTATGACCTATGATACTGATATATAATCTAGGTCTTTTCAGCAGTACTTCAGCCAGCTTATTTATAGATGGGATGGATTCAGGCAATACAATCGGTTTGGTGCGTTCAAAATAAATATTGTGCAGCAAAATCGTATTGTTCAAGTCAGCTTGGGTCAATTTTTCTTCGTCATTTTCTAGCGTCGGAGCTAAAGGCTTGACTATTTTCAGCTTTCCATCTTCGGACATAATGAGTTCAATCGTTTTGGCATAAATGCCGGCATTCATCAGTTCTTGTGGATCTATGATGATTTCCTCACTCCTCAGATTGCGATTGAATGCACTAAAAACTACAGGCTTATTCTCAAAAAATTTGTACCTACATCTGCCATCTTTTGACCTAAAGTAGCCCGGTCTTTCTTTTTGGTAAGCATTGCCCCAAATTAGTTCTCCAGGTGATTTTTGCCCAGTTTCTTCATTGATGATATGAAAAGTAAGGATGATATCTTTGTCTATCTTTGTTCGCAAAAGTGATGCCTTAAATATATCACTTGATCCTTCTCTACCCGAACTGAAATACAGCGTATTATTGTCTTTTAGCAAGTGTGGATGGGAATCATCACCTTGGGAATTCACTGGTGGAAAGAGTGCCTTAGGTGTAGACCATTGCGTATAGAGTGCATCAAGTCTTTCCGAATAGTAAATATCCTTACCACCAAAACCATCTGGCCTATCTGATGTGAAATACAGTTTCTTGGTATCGTGTGTAAGCATAGGCGTAGATTCTCTATATGGCGTGTTAATATCAGATCCCATATTTACCGGTTCGCTATACAAATCATCTTGAATTCTAAAACTCACAAACAAATCCATATTATCACCTTGTGCCATAGCAAGTATCAGGATTGTAGAATCGAGACTGGCAGTAATATTTATTTCAGAAGATGTTTTTGTGAAGTTTTT
Source organism: Saprospiraceae bacterium (assembly GCA_016717105.1). Classification (GTDB taxonomy): domain Bacteria; phylum Bacteroidota; class Bacteroidia; order Chitinophagales; family Saprospiraceae; genus OLB9. The sequence continues at coordinate 106,919 of JADKGF010000012.1, forward strand.
AATTTTTATTGGCTGGGGAAAGGTGAAGTCTTGCCCTGTTTTTTCTGTAATTGAAAATCCTTTTTCGATACCTCCGAATGGATGAAACTGATTGATAACCAAAAAAGCATTGTTTTTCCCAAAATTAGCACAAATACTATTGGGCAATACATCATTGATTGGGTACTCTGGATGGAAAATACCTTGATGACTTCCATTTTTGAGATTGGTGTACCAAATATCCTGGTTATAGCCTGATTTTATAGGATCGCGTACAGTAGAAGATGCAAGTTGGGCATACACATTTTTCAACTTCTGATCGTAAGCCAACGAATCTAACGTTTTAAAAACATCTACACTATCAATAACCAAGGTACGAGCACAATTTACGTCCGCTACCCTAGTAAAGAATAGTACAGATTCGTCATAGGACACCACGGGACAGATTTCATGAAGTGTACTAGAATTGATTGGATAATCGAGTTTGTGCAAGCTATGTTGTGCTGTCACAAGGCCAATTTTTGCTATCAAAACCAGCGCTAAGATTATTAATTTTTTAAGATTCAATATTTAAATTGGCCGAATTGTTAATGTTCCTATAATGCAATAACTAAATATCTTATTTTTGCGTTTGAATATCAATCATCACACACACTTAATGTACAAATTTCTTAGCATAATTGTTTTGACTTCAATAATATTTTCGCAAAGCTTTGCGCAAACCGAAGTACCTAAACCAGATGGCAGCATCGATACACGCATCATTGTGGATGGAAAAATATTTCCTGCCATCATCACCGCTGAAGGCGATACACTCATCCTTGTGGACTTGGACAATGTCAGCATTACGGCTATGAGATCATTTGCCAATGATGATGAAAGAAGAAAATATGAACGTATAAAACAATATGCCGCAAAGGTATATCCGTATGCAAAGGAAGCCATCAGAATATTCAGAGAGCTGGAATACGCTTCTCAGCATATGAGCAAAAGAGAGAAAAAAAGAAAAATAGCCGAACTGGAAGAGCAACTTACCAAGGAGTTTGAAGAACCATTGACCAATCTAACAAAACTGCAAGGCAAGATTATGATAAAAATGATAGAAAAGGAGACTGGCCAACCCATTTACAATATGATCAAGGATCTCAAAGGTGGTTTTAAGGCTTTTTATTGGAATGCATTTTCCAAACTTTATTCCTATGACCTGAAAGAAGGATACAATAAAGGTCAATATACACTGCTTGATGCAGTACTTCAGGATTTTGATGTTTCCTACAGAATAGAAAACGAAACCAGCCTTAAATATGTCAAGCTCAATAGAGAAGAAAAATAATATATCGCGTTGTGGCTGGGTAAGCCCGTCTAATATCGCTCTGGTCAAATATTGGGGCAAGTACGACAATCAATTACCTAAAAATCCATCCGTCAGTTTTACATTAAGTACAGCTGCTACGACGACCTATGTGACCCTTGGAGATGCACACAATACTGGTGTAGCCAAAATTTCATTTACATTCGATGGCAAAGAAAATAAAGCTTTTCAGACCAGATTAGAAAAATTTCTCAATCAGATAGGACCTGAACATTTGCCCTTTGTAATACAATATCATTTGCAGATAGAAAGTAGCAATTCTTTTCCACACAGCAGTGGAATCGCTTCATCAGCATCGAGTATGTCGGCATTAGCATTGTGCCTATGTGATGTAGCTTATCAAATGGATGGCTTAGAAATCTATGACGACGCATTTTTCCGTAAGGTGTCTATCCTATCCCGATTGGGTAGTGGCAGTGCTTGTAGATCTGTTTTCGATTCGATGGCCGTTTGGGGCAAACACGATGATATTTCTGGTTCTTCTGACGAATATGCAGTCAGTGTAGCGGATGAGATACATCCAGTTTTCAAGACATTTCGCAATGATATCCTTATCATCAGTGCTAATGAAAAAAGTGTATCTTCGTCTGCTGGTCACCAACTGATGGACGGAAATCCTTTTGCCGCTGCTAGATATGCACAAGCAAACAATAGAATCTCGACCATCATGACTGCTTTGAAACATGGTGATTTGCAAAGCTTCGGTAAGATTATAGAAGACGAAGCATTGACACTACATGCGCTGATGATGTGCTCTAATCCGTCCTATATTTTGATGGAAGAAGGCTCACTGAGCGTTATAAAAAAGGTAAAACAATTCAGAGCAGAGACCAAGCTACCGTTATACTTTACCTTGGATGCCGGACCTAATGTTCACTTGCTTTACCCTGCAGAATATGAGACGGAAATAAGTGCATTTATTTTTGCTGAATTGAGCCAATTTTGCCACGATGGCCGAATAATCAGAGATGCAGTAGGCAACGGGCCGAATAAAATTTTATAAAATCATGAGACATAGTTTCTTAGTTTTAGGCCTTGTTTTCATTAATCTTTTCCCATTGATGGGTCAATATAAAAAAACAGCTGCTTGTCGTCAAGAAGCATTCGACAAGAAAGTTAATAGTTATCTGAGTTATACAGTTCCTGTCATCAGCGTTCAGGATGCTCACGATAAATTTTCAGATTACCTTTTCCTTGATGCTCGTGAATTTAATGAATATCAGACTTCGCATATCCCACAAGCACGATATGTCGGATATGATGATTTTGATTTTGACAATATAAAGGATATCCCAGTCAATAAAAAGATCATTGTTTATTGTTCGGTCGGATACAGAAGCGAAAAAATAGCTACACAATTGCGCAAAAAAGGGTACAAACAAGTATGGAATTTATATGGTAGTCTCTTCGAATGGGTAAATGCAGGCTACGATGTATCAGATAAATCCGGAAAATCGACAACTAAGATTCACACCTACAATAAAGACTGGAGTCAATGGGTCACTAACCCCAAAGCCAATAAAATTTGGTAAACTGATATTTGGTCTGTAGTTACAAAGCCAGTAATTTTCTATTTCAAAAACCTGGAAAAAATCTTGGTGTCTGCTAGGTGGGTAAATGGGAAGGGCATGTTATGAATAATAATAAAAAATAAACAATTATGCATGCTAAAAATTTATGCCAACTCACTTAATACTTGAATTTTGATTTTCTTCCAATTTGTACATACTTTTGTACTCTTCCGATTTTTTAATATTGCCTAATTCAGCCCTAACATAAATTATGATATATAATCTCCTTTTTTTCTTTTCTTTATCCCCGGATTGTCTAACAGTACATAATATTCAGAAATTGCTTTTCTTTATTTCCTAAAATGTAATGTATGTCTGCAAAAGTACTCTGACTTTTGAGAATTAAATTTGTATAATGATTTGGGGTCAGGTATCAAATATTTTATATCAAGTAATTCTTGAAGATAGTTCAATATCTTCATAATTTCGTTTGAGTTATGATTTGAAAATGCTTTAACAAACTTTTTACTTAACATATTCGCTTCTTGGTATCCAAGCTCTATTTTCCTATTATTTTCTTCTTCGTTAGAATTTATATTATGATTAAGGAGATACAAAGTCTCTCTTCTTTTTGATTCAAAAATACCAAAAATTACATTAGCTAAAAAATGCGCAATAGTAGGGTGGTCTTTAATAAAATATGCATTTTCTGCTATCCAAATGGAAGGTATACTTTTCCAGAATTTTTCTTCTTTTGATTTTTGAAAAACCCATCTTATATCTGAATTAAAATTAGGATTTGAGAACGAAATTTCCTTGTCAAAACCATCGTATTTTTTTGGTATAAATTTATATTGTGTACTATCCAAATTATTATTTCTATTCCAAAGCTTAAAACGATTTTTATGATATTTTAAAGAGTCTAGAATCGATAAAGCTTCCAAATTATCTACAGTTATTAATGTTGTGTCTAAATCTTTCTGATCAAATAAAGCATTTGAGATTTGGCCTGTCTTAATGCTAAGTTCAAATAACAAAGTGGCATCTTCTTGAATATTATTATTTAATTTTTCTGGATAAAATATAGTAATAATATCACTTGGCAAAATATTCAATTTCATCACAGAGCTTACATCTTCATTTGTTGTAATAACTTTGCCAATTGAGATAAATCTGACTTTGTGCAAATTGCCTTTTAAATAACTTTTATTTATGGAGACACTTAGTACTGATACATGATTTATTGGGTTGATGTTATAAATATTTTCAATATTTTGCCCTAGAATTGTATTTGTATATTCAAAAATTTCTAGGTCGGGCCAACTATATTTAATAATTCCATGGTTGCCATTTTTTAAGATGTACTTAACACTTCTTATTTCTTGCATTTTTCCTTTTATACTTTCGTTCTCCAAAAGATTAAGTACTAGTTCCTTTTGGTTTATTTTTTTCATTTGTAGCATATGGTTTTGTGATTTGTTCGGTGTATTGACACAATAATCTTTTACTAAAAGATCCAAATCAATAGAAAAAAATGGTTTGGACAGAGCAAATGAATACATCACTTTATGTCTTAATAATTGTTGTAATCCATTCCTTTTTGAAAATTGGTCACTGCTTGTTATGCTACAGTTTTCTACAAGTGTTGAATCTATTCGAGTTTGGAAAAGCATTTCAGATTGGACAAAAATAGGGTGTTTTTCCTTTTGTCGTTGTTTTTTTATCAAAGTAGAAATTTCATTAATTAGATCAATCCGACGACCAGCAATTGTCATTTCAGCTATTTCGTATGAAATAGGTTGTAAGAAATGTTTACGCGTATTTTTAATTTTTGCAAATGGAAATTTAAGGCTATTGTACCCTAAAAAAGTTATTTCACATGTATCACATTTAATATCTACGGGGACGTGTAAGTAACCATCTAAGTCTGCTTCAATGTGATAATTACCACACTTTAATACTGAAAAAGGAATAGGCAATTTTGTTTCTACATCTAATACCAATATCTTTTGACCATATGAAGGGTTTATTTTAAACAATATTAATACCAGTGTCGACATGACTATTAATTTGCTTTGAATATTCCGCATCTGCTTGTATGTTTAAAAAGATTTATTTCTGCTGAAAACTCTGGAACTCTTGAATTATTACACATAAAATGGAAAATACATTGAACTTTAAACCATAAAACTTCTTATTGCGTATTTTATCCCATGCAAACTTTTCTGCATGTGTTGGATTTTTACGATGATCTCTAGCGTACTTCAATGTTTCAAAATATCTCCTAAATAACTCTTTGGTCTATTTTACTCACATCGGCCTCTCACGCTAAAGCCTTGACAGGCTCTTGAAATTGAATGAGTTTGATTCTTTCTTTGATTCTTGGCATGATTTCCATTTCCCAAAAGTATAAATTTAATCAAAAATCAAAAACGAATTAGCCTATTTATATCTATTCTTTGGTGAGGACGACCGTCATGGTCACAAAATTCCCTCGTCAGCAAAACTAAAATAATTATTGTCACCTATGATCAGATGGTCACTTACTGTAATCTCGAAAAGTGAAGCTGCTTCTTTTATTCTTTTGGTCAATCTGATATCTTCTGGTGATGGTTTGAGACTTCCAGAAGGATGATTATGGCACAATATCATGGAAGCAGACATTTGCTCCAACGCATGTCTAAATATGATTCTCGTGTCTGCTACCACTGCATTGTATCCACCTCGACCAATAAACTGCGTTCCTATAACTTTATTGGCTCTATTGCAAAAAAGTACCCAAAACTCTTCATGTGGCAGATCTGCTAAAATTGGATAAAGAATATTAAATGCGTCTTTACTAGAAGAAATAATTGGTTTTTCGAGTGCTTCGGTGGATTGTCTCCTACGACCAAGTTCGAGTGCGGCAATAATATTGATTGCCTTGGCTTCTCCTATGCCCTTGTATTTTCGCACCAAATCTTTAATAGATATCTTCCCAAGTTCGTTGAGATTATTTCGATGGTCGTTGAGTATGCGTTTGCTTAACTCGACAGCTGATTCACCTACAGATCCTGAGCCAAGTATAATGGCCAAAAGCTCAGAATCTGTGAGCGATTGGCGACCTTTGGCAAGCATTTTTTCTTGGCCTGTCATCGATAGACCAAGATTTTATAGAATTTAGTTTGTTTAATTCATTTGTCATCTGCTGTGTTTATCAAGGTAATTTTCGCCATCTATTTGGTGTTTATGTGTTAATAAGTCACAATCAATCACCTATCTTTTGACATAAAAGAACCTATATCCCTACTATTAAACCAAAGCCAAAGCCTGCTCCAAATCCTGAATTAAGTCTTCTACGTCTTCGATACCTACACTCAGCCTGATAAGCGAATCTGTAAGTCCAACTTTGAGTCTTTCTTCTCTCGGTATTGATCCGTGTGTCATACTTGCCGGATGGCCGATGAGCGACTCTACGCCACCAAGCGACTCTGCCAATGAGAAATAATGTGTATTGCTGAGTACAATTCTGGCACTTTCTTCATTGTTGGCCACAAGGTCAAAAGACACCATGCCACCGAACATTTTCATTTGTTTTTTGGCTACTTCATGTCCTGGATGGCTCGCAAATCCAGGATAATACACCTTGGATATTTTCGAGTGCGCTTGAAGATAATTAGCTATTTTTTCTGCATTTTGACATGCACGTTCTACTCTGATATGCAATGTTTTTATTCCTCTCAGTATTAGGAAACAATCTTGTGGACCAGGTACTGCACCAACCGCATTTTGTAAAAATCTGATTTGCGCAGCGATTTCTGCATTTTTGGTCACTACTACACCATGGATGGCATCTGAGTGTCCACCAAGGTACTTTGTAGCCGAATGTACCACGATATCTGCACCAAGATCCAATGGATTTTGAAGATAAGGAGATGCGAATGTGTTATCCACACAAACCATGATATTTTTCCCTTTTACATGATCGCATACAGCCTTGATATCTATAATATTGAGCATGGGATTGGTTGGTGTCTCTACCCAGATCATCTTAGTATTAACATTGATCAATGCATCCAACTTATTTATATCACCAATTCCTGCAAAATGAAACTTTATTCCATACTTACCGAAAACCTTAGTCATGATCCTATACGATCCTCCATAAAGATCATCAGTGGCAATGACTTCGTCCCCAGGATTGAGGAGTTTCAATACACTGTCCATAGCTGCCAATCCACTACCAAAACAGATTGCATCTGTAGCATTTTCGAGTGCTGCCAGATTTTTTTCCAATACTGTTCTAGTTGGATTTTGGGTACGTGCGTATTCATAACCTTTGTGGTCTCCCGGTGCTGCTTGTACATACGTTGACGTCTGATATATAGGTGTCATTATTGCGCCAGTGGATGGATCCGGCTCTATACCGGCATGTATAACTTTGGTTCCAAATTTCATTGGTTTATTTTTAATTGCGAATAAGCGGATTAATTATTGCTGCAAAGGTAATCATTTAGGTTGGAATTTTTGATTTTCAACCAATTGTAGAATCATTAGGTAAGATAATATTGTAAACTATACTAAAGGCCAAAATCGTTACATTTCACCTATCTTAAAAGTCGGGTTGCCATCTTTTTGATAAAGAAAACCAAAATACTTAAATTGCAATGTGACAACATCAGCTGCAGTAGCCCCTGTATTACCTCCAGGCGTGACAACATATAGTTTTAGTTTTTGAATTTTCCCATCATCAAAAAATACAGAACTGCTATAGTCAATTTTGATTTCTTGTAAAGCTAGTTTTTGCGACATAGCTTCAAGCTCAGCCTTTGTGGTCATATGTGAAACCTTCAAACTAGCAAATCCTTCAGATTGTATGAGTTCTGTAGGCAAATCCTTTGGCTGACAGCCCAAAATTAATATACTCATCATAGCAAATAATACATTCTTCATATCTATCCTATGGGTTTTTAAATGATTTGTATTTTACAACTTAACAAAAATTTATAAATAAGGTTAAATCTTTTAATTAATCTATGTTGTAAATTATCAAATTCAGGCTTCATTTCAAGGAAAATTTGGTATGATTAACTGTTCCTTATTCTGCGATCGATATGATAAATAATGCAATTAAATCACTTTGCTGGTTTTTATTGTTGGTAGATTCATAATTTCCGAACAAAATTTTAAGTACTCTATAATACATCCTACAAATATAAATACATAAAAATTCAAAAATAATTTGATTTTTTCAGATATTCCATTTATATTTGCATAAGCTTTGAAGTTTAAATGAATACTTAACTTTATTTTTCTACAAAGCTGCTTTTTAAAATTATACCCACTCGTTGTAAATTTTTGAAAGGTAAAAAGAAATATTATATCCAACTTTAAAATATTTTTTTGAACCTAAAATGGGATTGTTTGATGTTTTCGGATATTTCCGAAAGCCTTGACATGATTCATATGCTTTGTTGCGGGCGCGACAAGGTGCTATATATCTATATCCATCGACCAAAAGTGGTTGGTGGCCAGTTCCTAGAAATTGTTCTATTCCACAACTTCCTCGATCATTCTAAAATCATTTGTGTTATGGCTTTCAAAACTTGTATTCTATCATTTATTACGGTTGTTTTACTTCATGTGGGTCTTGTGGGGCAAACTATAGGGAATTTTAAGCCCTTGCAGATAGAAGGACTAACTCCAAAGTGGATACACTATTCCTTTGATTCTACCATCGTTGGGCACGAAATGATCAATCCCAGAGATGATGGTGCAGGTTTTGATGGCTACGGTCATGTTTATTTGCAGATACCAGGTCCACCAATTATAAAGGATGGGTTTTGGTATAAGGTCAATAATACGGATTATGATGCAGATATCTCAGGTGGCCTGATAGAAAAAATAGATCTAAATACGGGCAAGAGAATATGGTATCGTACATTTGATAGGCGCACCCAATCATATAGAGAAAGTGTCCATCATGCAGAAATCATAGGAGATCAATTATGGGTATATACACTCAGGATTACAAGAGATGACCCAGTTCATCCCATTCCAGTTATTTCATTTTTTGAAGCTCCTGGTGTATTGAAAATAAGAAAATATGATCTCAAGACAGGTGACCTTACTGAAGTGAAAGAACCAAATATCGAGGATAAGAATGTAAGGGTTTTCCGTTCGGGTTTTAATAATGAAACCCTAATTCGACAGATCAATACGACAACATTGAGAACTGTCGAGCATAGAATGAATAAATCTGCTTTGGGAGGTTACATAGTGATAGATACCATTAATCATGATGGGATAAGGCAGAATCCTTCTGATACAATTTTTTCAAAATTTAGAACATACAATTGGGGACCATCTGTTTGGAACAGTAAATACAAATTGTGGATAGACCATGATGGTGCCTTATATTGGTTAGATTTTTATTGCCCAACAGAAAAATCGACAGACCAACCAGGTTGCTTTCTTAGGATATGGACTAAAGATGGAAAATATAGAGAGATAGATCTGAGCCCATTAAACACTCTAAATGATATAAAAATTTGGGATTTTTTAGACTTAAAAAATGGAAAAATTTTATTATCAATTTACAGAAAAGACGAAACTAGTAGATTTATTGTTATAGATGAGATGACAGGTCAAAGATATCAAGATGCATTAAATCCAGGAATCTTTTGAAGCACCATTGACTAATGATGGCTCTGTGCTTACTATGAATTATGACCGTGGAGATAAGGAAGGAGACAATATCTGGGCACTTGATTTTTTGCTTTAGACAATTTTGAGCATAAAAAAATTTCTACTTTTAGGCTAAAGGATCCTGGATACTTCTTAGTTCCATCAAATGTCGCTCATTTGGCAAATGGCGATTTTTTGCTGTCATTCTTTTATACAGAAAGCTGGAAATCTACTTTTAAAGGCAGATTTATGACAGATATCAGAGTAAGTCCAGAAATGATCAACTTTGCCTCTGGTATCACTAACAAAAATCAGGCTGTTAAATTTTTAATATCTCCAAATCCAGCTTCTTCAAATATATTATTGAAAAATATACCTATCTCTGATTCATATGTCATATATGGTATCAATGGTCAAATGGTAAAAACTGGTATTGTAAAGTCAGAAATAGATATTGAAAATTTTAGTCAAGGGTTGTATTTTATACATTTGATCAAAGACGATGTTATTGTAGGGTATTCTGGCCTGTTTGTAAAAATATAAAATCTTATCATCATGCAAAAAATTTGGTTTACTTTAATGTTTAATTTAGCCATTTTTGGCTCAGTATATACTCAATTATTACTTAAAAATGATACCATTAATTACCCAATATTTGATTTGAATGAATCCATAAGGATCGGAACAAAAGTGTACAATAAGACATCTAATACCATACCTTGGAAATTTAAAATCAATAGGATAAGTGTACCTACTTTTGTTAGTTTTGATGCTTTTGATCTCAATCTTATTTATGCGCCTAATGTATCTTCATGTTCCATTTCGAGCACTATATCGATCAATCAGCACCTTTCAGGAGATAGTCTCGAAATTGGTTTCAAAAACTTTAAGTATTCTTCATTGGATAGTCTCATGGTTTTTTCATATGATATCTATACAGCACCCAAATGTGATAGTTTGTTAGCCAGATTTTATGTCAAAATTGATATGCTTTCATCTACCTACACTATGGATACTGATGAAAGTAACATATTTCCCAATCCTTTCTATGATCATTTAACAATATCCAATATCACGCCTGCCATCAAGCAAGTACATATCATTGACCTAATGGGAAATGTAGTCTATAAAAACAACATAGATGCAGCCACAGAAAACTTGCAGGTAGATGGTGCAAGTTGGCCATCGGGTTTGTATATCTTAAGCGGACGAGATTTTTTTGGCAATGTGGTTAAAATAGATAAGTTATTAAAGCTTTAGCATGTTTTCTAAAAGTTTTTAAACTTCACTATTTAATTACGAGTGGTTTTTATATTCTTTTGAAACGTACTAAGTAAAATAATATACAATTATAAGTTGGAATATTTAAAATCTACTGTACTTTTACAGTACAAAATCCATAATTAATGAGATCGCTGAAATTAATAATCATTTGTTGTTTTTATCTTGTATTTGCTAAAAGCCAGGAAGTCGTATCTGTCAGTCTGAAAGGTTCGCGGACAAAACAGCAGATTACTTCACTTTTTAGTCTCCCACTTATAAAATATGGTGCGAAATATTACCAGGTTTTGTACACTTCTACAGATGCAAAAGGTGCAAAAGATACACTTTCAGGGCTCCTTGTTGTCCCTGATAATTTAAATAATAAATATCCAAAACTTATATATCAACATGGTACATCAGATTGTAAAAAATGTGTACCATCTAATTACGGTACCTCTGGAGGAGAAGAAGGGCAACTTGGTTTGCTATTTGCAGGTTTAGGATATGTTTCATTATTGCCGGATTATGTAGGTATGGGTACAGGCAGAGGATTTCAGACTTATGTGCATGATGCTACCACTATTAGCGCAACTGCTGATATGCTCGATGCTGTTTCTTCTTGGATAGGTCAAAATAATATTCTTACCAATGATCAGCTATTCATTACAGGTTATTCTCAAGGTGGATATGCTGCCATGTCTTTTCACAGGTATATGGAGACCACAAAAGGTGCCTCATCTGTGACTGCAGCTGCCCATTTGTCAGGCCCTTATAGTTTGTCTGGGGCGATGAGAGACCTTATACTTAGTGAAACCGAATATAGTTACCCTGCATACATTCCCAATACCGTACTTGGTTTTAATGAAGCATATGGTATTTACAATAATTTATCAGAGATTTTTAAACAAGAGTACATCGCTGATATCACTAAATATTATCAAGGAAGTATTGGTTTGGTAGATTTGAATATTCGTTTAGCACAACTATTGAAGGCAAATACTGGGGCAATAGTAGGCGGACGAATGCTCAAAGATGATTTTTTAAATGAGATACGCACTAATCCAGATCATATTATAAATAAAATCCTAAAAGAAAATGATGTATATGACTGGAAGCCAGAAGCGCCAACACGAATATTTTATTGTAAAGCCGATGATCAGGTACCTTATATAAATAGTATCATTGCCTACGACACAATGATTGTTAATGGTGCTTCTAAATTAGAAATTATGGATGTAAATTCGACTGCAAATCATGGTACATGTTTTACGCCTGCGATGACCAATACTTTGCTATTTTTCCTTGGTTTTCAAAGTATAACGATCGACGTAGAAGATGGACTTACTGAACTTGCTTCATGGGCGATAGTTTCTAACCCAGTGGATGATGTGCTCCAAATAGTCAGCAAACAAAATAATTATTCAATTGCTATTCATGATATAAGTGGTAGAAATTTGATGATGAGTCAAATATCAGAGACTATTGGTGACATTGATGTCAGCCATTTGAATGCTGGTATGTATTTCGTGACCTTTACTTCTCAAGATGGTAAAGCGCATGCTACCAAAAAATTAATAGTTGCAAGATAGAATCCTATTCCTATTTTTTTATTGCCTTTTTTGAAGGTTTTGGTTTTGTGGTATTTGCCTTTTTCAGCTTTTACTTTGACTGTCTTTATCTTATCAGGCACAGACGAGATGAGTCTATACACCGTAACCGAAAGTGGTGGCACATCTACTTCCAAGGTATGATTTCGACCATTCCATTCATTTTTACCGTTTTGGCAAGTTGTCTTGGTCCGATATCCGCTGCCCCAATATTTTGGATCATCAGAGTTGAAAATTAGTTCCCAAGTTTCTTTGCATATAATCCGATTTTATAATCGGCATGTGGTTGGATATTTAGATTGGTAACGATCATAAGCACGTCATTTTTGACATCAGACTTTCGCTGGGTGACTAGAATTGAATTGTTTCTATCTCCTGCATCGACCCATTCGAATCCTTCGCTACTAAAATTAAAATGATGAAGCGCCTTTTCTGATTTATAGAGATGATTGAGCGCTTTTACAACTTGATTGATACCTTGGTGTGAAGGATATTGCAGTAAATCCCAATCCAATTGCCATGTAAAATTCCATTCTGTATATGGTGCCATATCATTGCCCATGAAAAGCAGTTTTGTGCCAGGATGCGTAAACATATAGCTATAAAGTGTTCGCAAATTTGCAAATTTCTGCCATTCATCACCACACATTTTGCCTATCATCGATGCCTTCCCATGGACCACTTCATCATGGGATAAGGCCAGCATAAAATTTTCTGAAAAGGCATACATTATACTAAAAGTGATGTCATTTTGGTGAAATTTGCGATACATAAACTCTCTTTTAAAATAGTCAATAGTATCGTGCATCCAACCCATCATCCACTTCATACCAAAACCCAATCCACCTGAAAACAGGCTTTTGAAACCATAGGATATGAAGTAGATTCTTCTGCAATGGTTTGAATACCAGGAAATGCGCCATAGACAGCTGTATTAAATTCTTGCAAAAATGAGATTGCCTCTAGATTTTCTCTGCCACCATATTGATTAGGTTCCCATTCTCCTGCATTGCGCGAATAATCCAAATAGGCAATTGATGAAACCGCATCTACACGCAAGCCATCTATATGGTATCGCTCCAACCAAAAAAAGGCATTTGATATTAGAAAACTCCTGATTTCAGCTCTTCCAAAATTGAAGATTAATGTGTTCCAATCAGGATGAAAACCTTTACGTCTATCAGGGTGCTCATATACACATGATCCATCAAAAGTTGCCAAAGAAAAATCATCTGAAGGGAAATGTGCTGGTACCCAATCCATGATAACACCAATATCTGCCTGATGTAATTTATCTATCAAGTACATGAGTTCTTCAGGATCACCATATCTGCTTGTAGCAGCAAAGTATCCGGTGACCTGATAGCCCCAAGATGGTTCGTAGGGATGCTCTGCCAATGGTAAAAACTCAACATGCGTATATCCCATATCTTGCAAATAAGGAATAAGCTCTTCTGTCATCTCATTATAAGTGAGTGATCTGCTTTCTATCATGTTTCTTTTCCATGAACCAAAGTGCATCTCGTAAATCGAATGAGGCTGATTATGACCATTTTTAAAAGGACGATTTTTTATCCAATTTTCATCACGCCATTCATATTTTAGATCCCACACAACAGAACCTGATAATGGTGGCCTCTCGGCTTTGACTGCATAAGGATCTGCCTTCATACGGATTCGTCCATAATTGTATGGAAAGATCTTATACTTATACACCATACCATGTCTGACACCAGGAATAAATCCTTCCCAAATCCCCGATCCATCCCAACGACTGTGTAACATAAAGCCTTCATGACTCCATTGATTAAAATCACCAACCACAAACAACTTCTCAGCATTGGGTGCATATACTGCAAAGTAACAACCATCTACACCTTGTAATGTCATAGGATGCGATCCCATTTTATTATACAAATGATAATGTTTACCTGTTTTGAATAGTGAAATATCAAATTCACTAAAAAGCGAATGGATAACAACTTTGGATGAATTCATGACAATTGCTTTGGCGAGCAATTTACGTCAGAAAATTGAAATTTACGCATTATTACCAAGTTTCATCAAGTAAAAAAATGGATTTCATTTTTCCAAAAGTGTTAAAACCAAGTTATTTAGTGTTTTAATAATTTCTTTTCTAATTCTTTAAAATAATTTTGTTTAAAAAATATTTTATGCAGTTTTCAAATTGATTTCAGCCAATATAATTTTATTATTAATTAGCGCAAATTTAAAATCCCAGACTAGCGCTGATAGTATAAGCCCAACATTTCCTAAAGTAATTTTTGTCAATAAATCTAACGAAATATTGTTATATTTTGATGAAAAAAGAAAAGCTTACGAAGTACCAAGTAATGGATTTATTGAAGGACCTATTGATTTTGAAAAATATATTGATTCTCTGGCTTCAGATTTTGGAATTTCTTATGATTCAATAAAGTTGGGCATTCTTATATTTATCCTAGTACATTTATCAGCCATATTTTATGGTTTATACCATTGGGTCGAACAATGTCAGTCCATTAGACCAGATTAGAAATAAACAATCAAGATCTATCGTCGTGTTGAGGAAAAAAAAAATGTCTGGGCTGCTACTTTCGAAGAATATGGATATACCAATCCTGTGGATGAAAGTAAGATAAAATTTAAAATATTATCTGATTTTAAGACGATCCATTAAAATCAAAGGACTTGCAATAAACTTTGTGGCGTCGTATTGACCAATCCTTTAAACATTTTTCCTGAAGATATTTTCTCGATGGTGCGATCGTTTTGTTAAGGTACTTTTCCATCAATAGACTAGATATAGGTGCAGCCCAATCTCCTCCCCAACCTGCATTTTCTACAAAAACTGCAATTGCGATTTTAGGATTATTCTTGGGCGCAAAACCAAAAAACACAGAGTGATCCTTGCCATGCGGATTTTGCGATGTACCTGTCTTACCACAAATATCTAGACCTTCTACATAAGCAACTCTTGCTGTACCACCTGTGACCACAGCTTCCAAACCATCTATCACTGGTCCAAAATATTTGGAATCGATTCTTACCCGCTTTTTCTCTTTATAAATAGAAGGTAAAGGAATTGGTTTACCGGAAACATAACTCTTTACAAAATGTGGTGTGATATAATATCCGCGGTTGGCTATAATAGTTGCTAGATTTGCCATCTGAACAGTAGTAAGTTCCATCTCGCCCTGACCAATACCTAAGGAAAGTACCCACATTGATTTCCAACCACCAGCTTCTTTTTTATAGACCCTGTCATACCATTTTGAATCAGGAATTCTACCTTTGCCTTCATAACTATAATCTAAACCCAACTTACTTCCAAGGCCAAAATCCCTAAGATACGACACTAATGTATCAAGGCCTCTACCTGGCTGTTTATTGCTATATTGGTCGAGAAAATCTTTTGTAATCTGAAGATAGTAGGTATTACATGAATGCTGTATGGCCTCAGAAATATTGTTGATGTGTGCGTGGCTGTGACAACCCATTTTTTTGGTGGCACTTAGTCTGAATCCTCCAAAACAACTCATCCCACGCTGTGTCCATGTGACTCCTTTCTGCAAGGCAATGAGTGACAAAATAGGTTTGAATATCGAGCCTGGAGGATATTTATTGGTTACTGCCCTGTTGTTTAGTGGTCGATTGATGGTATCATTAAGTAGGATACTCATATCTGTACTTCGGTTTTCGTGGAGACTTAGCATATTAGGATCATATGAAGGCGCACTCACCATAGCTAGGATTTCTCCTGTTGATGGCTCTATAGCTACCAATCCACCACGTTTATTCATCATTAGACTATCTGCATAAGCTTGCAACTCAAGGTCGATACTGATCTTTATGTCTTCACCAGGTATAGCCATACTGTCCAATCTGCCTTTGTCATAGACACCAACTTGCCGACCTAGATTATCTTTAAGAATATACTGAATACCTTTGCCACCACTTAATTCCTTTTCATAGGCGATTTCAAGTCCTGTTTTCCCGATAAAATCACCCATTACATATAGACCATCAAAATTTTCGATGATTTTTCTGTCCACTTCTCCTAGATAGCCGAGAACGTGTGCAGCATTGGTGTGTGGATATCCTCTGATGCTACGCTCCTCTGGATAAAATCCTGGGAACTTATGCAAATGTTCTTGGAAAATAGCGAATTGTTCGGGGCTCACTTTTGACAAAAATATGAATGGGATAGATTTATGAAATTGACCATTCTTCCAATCCTTTTCTAGGTTTGTTACGAAGGTTTCTTTATCAATGCCCAGTAGCGAACAAAACATCGTTGTGTCCATTTTTGGATTGATTTTGCGATATACAGCATAAATCACATAAATCGGCTTATTGTACACCAAAGTTTTTCCAGTTCTATCATATATCAGCCCTCGCGAAGGATAAATCAAGCTTTTCTCTAATGTCGTTTTTTGTGCTTGCTCTTTATATTTTGTAGAAAAAAGCTGTAGATATGCGGCACGCAATGTCAATATTAAGGATATTAACCCGATAAAGTAATAAATGATATATTTCCTTTCGGATAAATTTCTCATTGATTCCTTTTAATATTTGGTTCTAATGATGAATTGTGATACAATAATGACTATACATGAAACGATAAAACTAAAGATTGTATTGAGGAAAATTTCAAAAAAATAAACAAAAGAGAACGCTTCTATACTAAAATAGACAAAAATATGGATCAGTAAGCCTATACTAATGTACGACATAAACCATCCAAATCCCAACTGTCTTACTGTAGGTACATCTGCGACACTATATCCATCAAATGGCTCAAGGAATGCAATTATTATATTTCTGATATACGCAGTAAATACTAAAGCAGCTGCATGAATCCCAACAGAATCATAGGCCATATCCAATGCCAAACCCATCACAAATGCCGCAATAAGCAAAACTGCTCGTGGCGTTTTGACTGGCATGAGCAAAATAGCAAGCGGGTAGATTATAAAGTGAATATAAGCAATGCCGCCAAGTGAAAAGGTCACTTGCTTAAAAATCATTATTTGCGCCAAATACAGAAAGATAAAGCGGATGATATTTGTAGGAATGGCATTATTCATTTTCTACCTCTTTTTCGAGTTGGGTTTGCTCTGCTGCAAATCTATTTTGAATAACATAGCAATATTGAATATTGGACAAGTCATTAAACAATCTGACAACAATATTATAACTATTACTTCCTGGCACCGCATTATACATTTCTATTTTTCCTACCAAAATTCCTTTAGGAAACATGGTAGAATATCCACTGGTAATTACAGTATCTCCTATTGCAATCTTTTCGTGCTTGGGTATAGATTCTAGATTCATACGCAGCGGATCCATATTTTTCCATACTAAAGTACCATGTCCTAATCTGTTTTTTATGGCGCAAGATATCCTCGTTTGACTATGCAATAATGAGATAACAGATGCAAAATTATCATTTACATTTCTTACTATACCTACGATGCCTTTGTGAGATGATACTACACCCATATCTTTGCGAATACCTTCTCTACTACCTTTATTGAGCGTAAAGTAATTATTTCGTAAATGTGTTGTGTTATTGATTATGTAAGCGGGAATAAGGCTATATTGATTTAAAATAGAGTCTGGATTGGGTATTTTGTCGGATGCATAATCAATGGAGATCAAATTTTCGATCAGATTTGCATTTTCGATCATCAAGCTGTCATTCTGATTTTTTAATCTAGTAAACTGCAGGATTTGATTCTGTTGATCTGCAATTTTTGCAGTAAGCACATTCGACGAATTGATAAAAATATCTTTTTGTGCTTTATTGTAATTAATAATCAAGCTAAAGCAAATGATCTCTAAGACCACAAACAATATATGTGCCCCGTACTTAGCTAATAACTGAATGACATTGTACATCCAATGTTCAGATTATGGTCATATACTCTTTCTATCCATCAGGAAAGAATACTTATGTGAATTTTTCAGTGCAATACCTGTACCTCTCACTACGGCTCTCAACGGATCATCCGCTATATGTACATTCAACTTAGTCTTGGCAGCCATTCTCCTATCTAAGCCTCTCAAAAGTGCTCCGCCTCCTGTCAAATATATACCCGTCCTGTAGATATCTGATGATAACTCTGGTGGTGTATCTTCCAATGCTTTTAGTACTGCTTCCTCTATTTTGGCAATAGACTTATCCAAAGCTTCCGCAACTTCTACGTGGGTCGTGAAAACCTGCTTTGGTATACCAGTCAACATATCTCTACCATTGACAGCATATTTTGGTGGTGGCTCTGTGAGGTCAGCAATTGCAGCACCTACATTGATTTTAATCTGCTCTGCGGTACGCTCACCGATGAGAATATTATGTTTGCGCTTCATGTAGTCTATGATATCATTGGTAAATTCATCACCAGCAATCCTTATGGATTGGTCGGTGACAATACCTGATAGTGCGATTACAGCTATTTCTGTGGTACCGCCTCCTATGTCGATTACCATATTTCCAATAGGCTCTTCTACATCCAAACCTATACCTAAGGCTGCTGCCATTGGTTCGTGAATAAGGTAAGTCTCCTTAGAATCAACATGATCTGCTGAATCAAAAACGGCTCTTTTTTCAACTTCGGTGATACCAGACGGAATGCAAATTACCATTTTCAAATGGGTAAAAAACCTTCTTTTTTCGCCAATCATATTGATCAGTCCTTGTATCAAAGCCTCAGCAGCCTGGAAGTCTGCTATAACACCATCTTTGAGTGGTCGTATCGTTTTGATATTGTCGTGAGTTTTCTCATGCATTTGCATTGCCTTGTTACCCACGGCTATTACTTCACCCGTATTTCTGTTGATCGCCACAATAGAAGGCTCGTCAACAACCACCTTCTCATTTTGAATGATCAGCGTATTGGCAGTGCCTAAATCTACAGCCAATTCCTGAGTGAAAAAATTAAAAAATCTCATCTTTATTTACGGATTGAAAATGTGTTCGTAATGGCATAGGCAGGCAAAATGCCTGAGCGGTGCAAAAATAAACATTTTATACACAAATAGTTGTATTTTTTGGTTGTTTCGCAAAAAATTTGCTTATTTATGCTTTGTAAACCTTAAATGTCAAAAAAACAAGTCTTGTATGAAAGAGTTAATTTGTGTTAAAAAGTCAATACTAAACATGAATAACTCATACGGGATATACGACTATTTCAGTCATATTTTCGCGATTAAAATATTTTTGAGCCATGCCACAGATATCCGATGGCTTTGTTTCCAAGATATTACTGACAGTAGCATTAAAATCTGAAGGTCTTTTGCCTGACAAAATCATGCTTTTTGCAAAGGAAGAGACATTCATTGGTCCATCGAGCATATTCATAAAACTACCCATAAGATAGTTTTTCACCATATTGAGTTCATCTGATTGAACCAATTCCTGCTTCAAAACATCCATTTGTTGGTAAATCTCAGTAAGCAATAAAGGTACATATTTGTCTGCAGCTTCAGTACTTACATAGAAACATCCATCGTAGAGCATCTGATCTACACTGCTGAAAATATCATAGGTATAACCCAAATCTTCCCGTATTTTGGACATCAGTCTGGAGCCAAAATATCCGCCAAAAATGGTATTGAGCACAAAAAAAGTATCGTTGTCAGGATGATTTTTATTAAATAACTTCATCCCGGTTTTTATTGCACTTTGATGTTCGTTTTGCGAGGCGATTTGTATCTTTTTTCCTTTGGTATAATCTTTTGCTGGAACATAATCATGCGTTTTAGAAGGCTTGGTTTCTGATCCAAAATATGCTTCTAACTGCTTAAGCATAGTGTCCGTTATCTTACCACTTATGAATACAAACCTATTGTCGCTCCCATAATAATTTTCAAAATGTTCCTTTATAATTGACTGATTAATAGCATTATAATCAGACTCTGTACTGTTGTATCCGTATGCGTGACTCTTCCCGAATATTTCTTCTGTAATCAATCTATAGGTTATCACTTCATTTTTTGTCAGCTCCTCTTTTAGTTTCTGAATATTTAATTTTTTAAATTTTTCAATCTCGTCTTCCGCAAAAACAGGTCGTTCGTACATTTCGTGAAGTAGCGGGACCAAGTTATCAGCATGCCTTGTCAAAGTATGTAGTGTCGTGTACGAAAAATCCATATTGGAAGCCGTCTTGACCGATGCGCCCAAAAAATCAATTTCTTCGGCAAATTGTGCTGATGTTTTATTGCCACAGCCATCTTTCATAAGAGATGATGTAGCCCGACTTGCAAGGTGATGATCTTCTACACTTCTGCCAGCTTTGTGGACGATTTCGATTTTTGTAATATCCTGACTGCCAAGATTGATCTCGCAAACTTTCGTTCCGTTAGCCCATTCGTATTCCTGGATTTCGGGAATTATAAGTTTCGTTAAATTGTGCGAAATCGGCCCTGCCTTCCTGTTTAACATAAGATTTTTTTGAATTTGCAAAAGTACAGGTAAAATGCGAAATAGCGTCATAATCCATAGACAATCATCTGGCAATACATTTGAATAAAGTCCCAATATCCTGATTACTAATTTTTTAATTCAACCAAGATCCATTTGATGTTAGGAAGTTTCATAATTATCATTATTTTTGTGTCATAATTTATAAAGTATTCGGCAGGATACAGCAACAGTTTAAAAATAGGTTCATAATGAGATTTGAAGTTTCTTCCTCAGAGTTGTTAAAACAACTAAATATTGCATCGGGTGCCATCAATTCCAATCCCGTCCTACCTATCATGGAGGACTTCTTGTTTGATGTGCAAAATAATGTATTGACAATCACCTCAACAAATCTGGAGACGACCATCATCACTCAGCTGGCAGTTACCGCAGATGAAGATGGCATCATAGCAATACCTGCTAAGATTCTCCTCGAAACGATCAAGGCATTGCCAGAGCAGCCGATAACATTGAGTGTAGATGAAAACAATTCTGTTAAGATATTATCATCGTTTGGTGTGTATAAATTGTCAGGAGATTCTGCGGAAGATTTTCCTACACCACCTGAAGAAGATGATGTTGAAACACTTTCTTTGAATTCTAAAAAAATCCAAAAGGGATAGTCAACACAATCTTCGCTACAAGTAGTGATGAATTAAGATTGGCTATGACAGGTATATTGATCCAAATCGATTTTACAAAATTGCATTTTGTAGCCACAGACGCCCATAAATTGGTAAAATATACAGTAGGAAATCTTAGCACTGATATCGCAAGATCTTTAATAGTACCTAAAAAAGGTCTAAATCTGGTCAAAAATGCCCTTTCTGAAGAATGTGATGTGGTGATCAGCTTTAATAAAGCGAATATTTTCTTTTCATTCGGAAGGACTAAAATAGTGTGCAGACTGATCGATGCCAAATATCCTGAATACAACGCTGTGATTCCTGTAGAGAATCCATTTGAAGCCATTATAAACCGAAAGGATTTCCTTAATTCGCTTAGGAGAATTGCAATTTATGCCAATAAATCAACCAATCAGGTAATTCTTAACCTTACGGAACGTAGTATGACGATTTCAGCACAAGACTTGGATTTTTCCAATGAAGCAACTGAGCAACTCAACTGTTCATTCTCAGGTGATGCTATGACTATTGGTTTTAATGCAAAATTTCTGGGAGAAATGCTTTCTGTCTTAGAAAATGATGATATTCGTCTTCAACTTTCGACACCAAGTAGAGCTGGTCTTATCGTACCTACAGAAGAAGATCCAGGCGAGGCACTTTTGATGTTGGTCATGCCAGTCATGATGGGCAATTAAATATTTGCATGAAAACGGGCCTGTTTTTCGGATCCTTCAATCCTGTACATATCGGGCACATGATTATTGCCAATCACATGATCCAATACACGGATCTCAAGGAAGTATGGATGGTAGTGAGTCCGCACAATCCATTGAAATCAAAAGCATCCTTAGCCAAAGATAGCGATCGCTTGCACCTTGTACAACTTGCTATTGACGATAATCCGCATATTAAGGCATCCAATATTGAGTTTTCGCTTCCCGTACCTTCATATACTATCGATACCTTGATCCATCTTCAAGAAAAATATCCGAAAAGAGAATTTTGTCTGATCATGGGTGGCGATAATGTAGAAAGCTTACCCAAGTGGAAAAACTATGAATTGTTATTGCAAAATTATGATATCTATGTCTATGAGCGTCCTGGATACAATACAACACTTGCCGAGGATAATCCCAGAATAAAAATTGTCAAAGATGTGCCTATGATGGATATATCAGCGACATTTATCAGAAATGCAATTCGGGACAAAAAGTCTATTCAATACCTTGTACCAGAGAAGGTATTTGACTATCTCGATGGATCACAAATGTACAAATGATATTTTTTCTACGAAAAGTTGCATGTTGCGTACAATATTTCCCTTCTTTTCTCCTTTTAATACATAAATCTAAGACTGATGATGATAAAGAAATATTTGTATTTTGTAATTTGTGTTTTTTCAACCTTGACTATCAGCAGCCAAAGCAATATACCGCTGGGTTATTGGAAATCCCATCTGTCCTATAAAACTGGAATAAAAGTTGCGAAAACCAAAGATAAAGTTGTCTATGCCTCGTCGAGAGGACTTATTTCTATAGACCAAGAAGATCTTTCAGTCAAATTTCTCTCAAAAGAAGATGGCCTATCAGATGTAATCGTCTCTAACCTGTATTATGATGACAAATCCGACAAGATGATCATTGTATATTCGGACAATAATATAGACATTCTGAATGGTGGTCATGTAACAAATATCCCATTTATTCAGACCAATACATCTGTTCTAGGTAGTAAAACGATCAATGATATCTTCATCAAAGATCATATTGCTTACATGGCTACTGATTTTGGCGTTTTAGGATTTGATCTAGATGCTTTGGAATTCACCTTTACGACATTCACCACCGAAAAAATACAGTGTATATCTGTAATTAATAACAAAGTATATGTCGGAACCGAACAAGGAATCTACAACATAGCAATTAAAGGATCCAATGTATCAGACTTTTATAGCTGGAAGCCTTTAGACAATGTTCCGAAAGATGTTTCCGAAATGGCCGTTTTTGCTGATAAAGCATATTTTTTAGCTGGAAACAAAGTGTATTCTTTAGATTCGTCAGATAATATAAGTGTAGCATATCAGCTCCAGAATGCAGAAGAAGGAATTAAATTCATATCTGAAGATGGCTCGACATTGATGATAGGTGTGGTTAAAGGCGATGCTGGAAGAATGGTATTTTTAGATAATAACGGACAAATGACCGAAAAAGGATATGGCTGTGTCCAAAGATTACAGGACGCGGTTGAAGATAAAAAAGGTAGAGTCTGGTATGCTGACGAATGGGATCCTATCATATATACGGAAAGTAAAACAGGAGATTGTAGATATTTAAGATTTTCAGTTCCTTTTGATAATGATGCCAGTGGTATAAGATTCAAAAAAGATAAGGCGTATTTTGGTTCTAATGGTGTAAATGAGGATTTCGATTACAAATATAGTCGCAATGGCTATTATGTGCTTCAAGATAATGAATGGACCAATTTCAGCCCTGATAACTTCAAGCCACTTCATGATTACGAATTTCTTCATTTAAAAACTTTAGCTCCACATCCGAAATCTGACGAAATATATTTGGGAAGCTATTTTAACGGCATTTTGTACCATAACGAACTAACCAATGAAGTCAAACACTGGAATAAAAACAATAGCATCTTACAAGCAGTAACAGGTGATTCAACCAGAACGCGTATTGCAGGATTGACCTTTGATAAAAATGAAAATCTGTGGATTTCCAATTACGGAGCACCAAAACCTTTGGCTGTCAAAACAAAAGATAATACTTGGCACAACTTCAGTGTACCTGGCAGTACCAATCTGAATGAAATAGTCATAGATCAAAGTGGAAATAAGTGGATTGCTGTTTTTGGTGTGGGTAACGGTGTTGTAGTCTATAATGAAGGAAGCAAAATTGCGGATCCTACCGATGATAAAGTCAGAAGTATAACTAGGACAAATAGTGAAATCGTCGGAAACAAAGTCAATTGCGTGATGGTGGATCTCGTACAAGTGGAGGCAATAGTCATAGTTCGTCAGTAGTTGCTTTCCCAAATCCGGTAAGACCTGATTACACAGGACCTATTGCTATCAAAGGCCTTGTGCGAGATGCAAATGTCAAAATCACAGATATTAATGGTAAATTGGTATATGAAACAAAAGCCTTGGGTGGACAAGCAATCTGGGATGGTATGGATTATAATGGATCACGTGCTGCTACGGGTGTGTATCTAGTCTTTAGTGCCAATGAAAATACATCACTTCCTTCGGATGCGTTGGTAACAAAAATCCTTATAGTCCGCTAAGTTTTACAGATGCGATGATCTCATTGTAGTAGTTTTCGTATTGCGGAAGAATGGCTTTTATATCAAATTTTTGTGCTTGAAGATAAGCACTATGTCTAAAAGTATTCAACAAATCTTCGTCCTGTAGTAAGTCTAGGCATCGTGTTGCCATACCTTCTACATCGCCTACATCACACATATAACCTGTGACACCATCGATATTTACCTCAGGCAAGCCACCTGCATTGGATGATATTACCGGCACTTCGCATGCCATGGCTTCCAGCGCTGCAAGTCCAAAACTTTCATTTTCGGATGGAAGAATAAACAAATCAGATATAGCAAGCAATTCTTCTACCGCTTCTTGTTTGCCCAAAAATCTGATCTCATCACAGAGATGTAGGTTTCTACACAAATCTTCCATAGCTTTTCGTTCAGGTCCATCACCGATAAGCAACAGTTTGCACTTTACCTGTTTGCTCACGATGGCGAAGATACCGATCACGTCTTCTACCCTTTTGACCTTACGGAAATTAGATATGTGTACCAATATTTTTTCTCCATCTGGTGCAATGGCCTTACGGAAATGATCTTTATTTGTCTTCCTGAATCTGCTAAAGTCTATAAAATTAAAAATAACCTTGATGTCTTTTGTAATGTTAAAATTTTCAAGCGTCTCCTTCTTCAATTGTTCTGATACCGAGGTGACACCATCTGATTCATTGATGGTAAATTCTACCACAGGTGCAAATGAATTATCTGCTCCGACCAATGTAATATCCGTACCATGAAGCGTCGTCACGATTGGAATGAGAATACCCTTGGATCTCAGGATTTGTTTGGTCATATATGCTACCGCTGCATGTGGTATTGCGTAATGTACATGGAGTATATCCAATTTTTCAAATCTTACGACATCTACCAGTTTTGAAGCCAAGGATGTTTCATAAGGTGCGAATTCAAACAACGGATATTCCATCGAGGTGACCTCATGAAAATAGACATTGGCATGAAATGTAGTCAACCTTACAGGTCTCTTGTAGGTAATGAAATGCACATTGTGACCTTTGTCCGCCAATCCCAAGCCAAGTTCTGTAGCGACTACACCACTTCCACCAAAGGTTGGGTAACAAACTATCCCTATCTTCATTCGTCTGATTTATATTGCAATAATTAGAACATAACAAAATAATTGAAAAATCGTTTGTTATCCAACTTCTTTTTTTTGGTTTTTTTCGCGTTACTTTTTTTTCCTTTTTTTTTTTTTAAAAAAAAAATAAATCCTTTTTTTCTTTTTTGAAAAAAAAAATTTTTTTTTTTATTTTTTTAATTTTTTTTTATTTTTTTTTTATTTTTTTTTTTTTTTTTTTTTTTTTTTTTTTTTTTTTTTTTGGAAATTTTTTTTTTTTTTTTTTTTTTAAAAAAAATAAAAAAAAAACCTTTTTTTTTTTGGTGTTCCTGGGGTTTTTTTTTTTTTTTTTTAAAAAAAAATTTTTTAGTATTAAATCTCAAATACCTTTATCAGATGGATTGGAATAGTAGCATCAGATTCAGGGCCTACTTATTATTAGAAAAGTCACTTTCTGGCCATTCTATTGAAGCATATATCAGAGATGTAGGCAAGTTGTTGGAATTTGTCATCATAAAAAAGATAGATCTTACTCCTGACCAACTTACTGGTGATCACCTTACAGACTTTATTTATTTTATCAATGATCTCGGTCTCGAACCCAAGAGTAAGGCAAGAATCATCTCGAGCATCAGGGCATTCTACAAATACCTGATCATGGAAGATATTATTAGCACAGATCCATCGGCACTACTGGAAAGCCCCAAACTCCAACGTACATTGCCTGATGTTCTGAGCTATGAAGAGATAGAATTGATCCTATCATCGATAGACATGTCGGAGCCACACAGCCATCGCAATAGAGCCATGCTGGAAACATTATATGCTTGTGGCCTTAGGGTAAGCGAATTGGTTACGTTGCAACTCAGCAATTATTTTCCTGAAGAAGGATTCGTAAAAGTCCTAGGCAAAAACAATAAAGAAAGACTTGTACCCATCGGTGAATCAGCTATCAAGTATATCAATTTGTACATTAAGACAGAACGAAGTCTTTTGCCTGTGATACACAAAGATGCTACAGATATTGTTTTTCTAAACAGACGTGGCAAAGGACTTACCCGTGTGATGATCTTCCTTTTGATAAAAAATTTTGTGGCAAAGGCTGGCATACAAAAAAGCATCAGTCCGCACACATTCCGACATTCATTTGCAACACATCTGGTAGAAGGCGGCGCTGACTTACGTGCTGTACAGGAAATGCTAGGTCATGAATCCATTCTCACGACCGAAATATACACCCACGTAGATCGACATTACCTACGTGATACTATGGTTCGATTCCATCCATTGAGCAATAGGGAGAATTAAGCAATAATACTATAGTTTTATGAATTGCCCGAATTATTATTTAAAAATATTTTAGATCACTCAAAAATTTCAATTCACTCCATTCTTTCCTTATAAAACATGAAACTTTCTTCTACAGCTTCTTTGTCCACTGTGATATCATAACATGCTTGTCCTACTGACTCCAACAATGAAAATCTGAATTCTCCTTTTTGATTTTTTTTATCGGCTTTCATCAGACCAATAATTTCGTCTGAATGCTTTACAAATTTCGGATGATGTCCATAAAGCTTTATGATAGATTTGCGGATATCAAAGAGTTCGGATTCGGATATTTTGCCTATACGATAAGAAAGAAATGCCTCAGAAACCATGCCGATTGCTACTGCTTCACCATGCAAAAGCGGTGTACGACTGTCCATCCAGTATGACTCTACGGCGTGACCTATCGTATGGCCGA
Source organism: Saprospiraceae bacterium (assembly GCA_016717105.1). Lineage (GTDB taxonomy): Bacteria > Bacteroidota > Bacteroidia > Chitinophagales > Saprospiraceae > OLB9. The sequence goes on from JADKGF010000012.1 coordinate 134,568, forward strand.
AGTTTAAGATTTTACGCAGTCCTTTTTCATTAGGATCTTGTTCTGTGACTTTTTTCTTGATATTGAGTGATTCGAATATCAGCTGTTCGAAATCTAAAATCTTGACATCTGTGTGTTCTGTAAGTTTTTTCCAAGCATCCTTATCAGCTATCAGCCCGTGTTTGAGTAATTCAGCATATCCGCTTTTGACCTGATCTACTGGTAGCGTGGATAGAAATTCAGTAAAAATAAATACTGCTGCCGGATCCTGAATGAGACCAACCATATTTTTAAAACCCATAAGGTCTATACCCAACTTGCCACCAACCGAAGCATCTGCCTGACTCAGCAAAGTAGTTGGCACCTGTATAAAACGAATGCCTCGCATATATGTAGCGGCACAAAAACCACCTAAGTCACCAATAACGCCACCACCTAGATTTATGACTAACGAATGCCTATCTGCACCATATCGCATCAGATTAGTCCAAATATGTTGACAAGTGGTGAGATTTTTATTTTGTTCACCTGAAGGTATTCTTATTACCTGCACAGGGATATCCAAATGCTCTAGTACGAGATGAAGACAATATTTTTCGGTATTTTCATCTACGATAATAAAGACTGATGACGGATCTTCATGGTGTAGAAAGGAAGTTAACTCGATCCAATTGTTAATATGGATCTGATAATTCTTACAACGGATGTTTTTCATTTATCTACAAAAACCTTTAAATATTAGATAGTTTAAAACGGTTTTTTGGTTGGACTTAAGCACAATTTTTATTGCCAGAATTTAAATGTGATTGAAACAGAATTCCTTCTGTCTTTATTAATATTTTTAAATATTTTTTTGACGTGTGATACATTATGCTTGGTGTGTGATGAAGTATAATTCCATCCACTACCTAAAGCAACTACCCACAAAATGTCAAAAATATGCATAATGCAAAAATGTATGTTTTATTACCTTTGAATATACATTAAACATAAGACGTAAAGAAGCATTAAAAGTATCAATTTATTTTACTTCTTTTTAAAATCCTTGGTTCAACGTTTTACCTTTTTGATATTAACATTTATAAAATAGTAATGTTTAGAATTTTTAAAAAACAAAAAAGCCGCAAGTGAATTACGGCTTTTCTGTTTCTATTATATGTAACAGAGGATCAATGCATTAATCCTTGTTCGCTTTCTTATAACATAGGAGCAATAACCAATGCTACAATTGACATAAGTTTCAAAAGTATATTTAATGAAGGTCCAGATGTATCTTTGAATGGATCACCAACTGTATCTCCAACAACTGTTGCTTTGTGCGGCTCAGAACCTTTGTAATACATTTTACCTTGGATCTCAACACCTTCTTCAAACATTTTCTTAGCATTGTCCCATGCGCCACCTGCATTAGACTGGAAGATAGCCATCAATACACCACATGATGTAACACCTGCAAGGAGTCCACCCAACATCTCGGCGCCACCACCAAAACCAATAACAACTGGTGATACAACTGCCAATACACCAGGTAATACCATCTCTCTGATAGATGCTTTAGTAGATATTTCTACACATTTACCATATTCGGCTTTGCCATCTGCAGCATCAAATGTTTTTTTGTCACTATCGCTCCATGTCTTATATTCAGTACCATCATTTTTCTTCATGACCGCAAGGGCTGCTTTTAATTCTGGAATGTCAGCAAATTGCCTTCTTACTTCCTGAATCATATCCATAGCTGCACGTCCTACCGCATTCATAGATAAAGCAGAGAATAAAAATGGCAACATCGAACCAATAAGCAATCCTGCCATAACTAATGGATTAGCGACGTCAATAGCTGTTAATTTTGTGGTAGCCATATAAGCTGCAAATAAAGCCAATGCTGTCAATGCTGCAGAACCAATCGCAAAACCTTTGCCTATAGCGGCTGTCGTATTACCTACTGCATCAAGTTTGTCTGTTTTTTGTCTTACGTCTTTCGGAAGATCAGCCATCTCAGCGATACCACCAGCATTGTCAGCAATCGGACCATAAGCATCTACTGCCAATTGGATACCCAAATTGGACAACATACCTACAGCTGCTATTGCTATACCGTATAAACCTGCAAAATGATGCGCACCGATGATACCAGCTGCCAAAACCAATACTGGTAATGCTGTAGATTGCATACCTACACCAAGGCCAGCTATGATGTTTGTAGCCGCACCAGTCAATGATTGTGTTACGATAGATTTTACCGGTTTTGTACCTGTACCTGTATAATGCTCTGTGATAATACCAATTGCTAATCCAGCAACTAATCCTATAATAACCGCATAAAATACTCCAATAGAAGTGTATTGGAAACCAGCTACATCAGTCCAGCTTTCTGGCAACATCCATTTTACGATGAAGAATGTAGCTATTAGCATTAGTGCCGCTGAGATCAATTCTCCACGATTCAGTGCTTTTTGTGGATCTCCTCCTTCTACAACTTTTACAAAAAATGTTCCTAATATAGAAGTCAATATACCTACACCAGAAAGAACTAATGGTAATAAAATAGCATTAAGCCCACTAAAATTATTAGTATTTTCAAATCCACCAGCACCTACGAAAACAGCACCTAGAACCATAGTACCCACGATAGCACCTACATATGACTCAAAAAGGTCAGCTCCCATACCTGCAACGTCACCTACATTATCACCCACGTTGTCGGCAATAGTTGCAGGATTAAGTGGATGATCTTCAGGGATACCAGCTTCTACTTTTCCTACAAGGTCAGCTCCTACGTCTGCAGCTTTGGTATAGATACCACCACCTACTCTAGCAAACAATGCAATAGATGAAGCTCCAAATGAAAATCCAGTTAAAACCGTAATCACTTTATTGATATCTCCGGCCCACATATTATTGTACACGGCAAAAAGTAAACCTAAGCCCAAAAGACCTAAACCTACTACGCCCATACCCATTACAGATCCACCGGCGAATGCAACTTCAAGTGCTTTTCCAAGACTTGTTCTTGCCGCATTTGTGGTACGTACATTGGCCTTGGTAGCTACCTTCATGCCTATAAATCCAGCAAGAGCTGAACAAAATGCACCAATCACAAATGATAAACCCACAAGTGGTGAAGATGCTGCATTCATGCCGCCCATAGCCATCAATATAGCTACAACAACTACAAAAATTGCCAAAACCTTGTATTCGGCTTTTAAGAATGCCATAGCTCCATCAGAGATGCTCTTTGCAATTTTTGACATTTTTTCCGTACCTTCCTCTTGTTTTGAAACCCACGCACTTTTCCAAAATGTGAAAAGCAACGCTAATACTCCAAAAACAGGAATCAAAAAAATTAAACTTTGTCCCATAAGTTGTCGATTATTCGTTAATAATTATTAAATTGTTGTTAAATAAGATCGCAAAAGTACTGTTTATCCATTATATATACAAAAAATCAGTAATTTCTTTACACAAGCAAATCTATATACTTTCATGAATGCCTAGATATGGATAAAATACAAATGATTATATCGATCAAAAATATCTGTACCTTTGCGCCCGATGAAGCGTGAATTTACCATCAATATCATTTTGCTGTTGTTTATCAATATTTTGATAAAACCGGCATATATATTCGGTATCGAAACCGAAGTACAAAATATAGTAGGAACTGAAGCTTATGGTATGTACTTTGCATATTTTAATTTTGTCTTCCTTTTCCAATTTATAAATGATCCAGGACTTCAAAATTATAATGCACAATTAATAGCAAAAAACAGAGAAAGTGTATCCACCCTTTTTCCTGATCTGTTAATGCTCAAGTTTTTCTTTTCGACCATTTTCATCATTTTAGTCTTTATTGGCGCATATATTATCAAATTCGATAATTATTTGTTGCTATTATTGATCGTAATCAATTCCATTTTAAGTACCTTGTTTCTAAATCTAAGGGGTATTGTATCGGGCTTGGGTTATTACAGACTGGATACATTTTTCAGTGCATTAGACAAGCTGCTCATGTTAGTTTTGATGGGATTTTTTCTTTACTCTCCTTATGCTAATCCCGGATTTAATATATTTTGGATGATAACAATCCAGCTTATTTCCTACCTTGCAGTGTGTATTTTACTCCTTTTCATATTATTTAGAAAAGTAAAACATGTACAGTTTGATTTTTCGACTGCTAAATACAAAAATGTACTAAAAAATAGTCTGGTATATATAGCCACAGTTTTTCTTTTGGCTGGTATTTATAGAGCAGATACCGTTATTTTAGGATTAATGACCAATGATTTTCAAGTAGGATTATATTCAAAAGCATATAGATTTTTAGATGCTTCAAATATGGTCATCTTACTATTCACCACATTGTTAGTCTCTGTGTTTTCGGCACTATCAGACAATAAAAAAGAGATAGAATCAATGGTTAAATTTTCTATACAGATAATCGTTGTCGTATTGTGCTGTATCAGCTTCACTATTTATTTTAATGCCGAATTTCTTTTATCTTCACTTTATGATGTAGTAGATGTAAATCTCAGTTTAATCTTAAAAATTATAAGCCTGATTATATTTATATTTGGCGTGGCCAATGTTTTTGGTGCATTAATCATTAGTATTAATGAACTTAAAAAGCTCAATTTTTATATGATATTTATCTTACTAATCAGTATTGTTTTAAATTATATTTTGATTCCGACTTATCAAGTATTATCCTTGCCAATTGTGGCAGTCCTGGTAAGTTCTATATTGTTGATAGCTGAAATATACATATCAAAAGACTATATAAAATTCAACATGTATGAATTTCTAAACGTACTTATTTTTATAATTACAAGTTTTTTAATATTTTACATTGTAAAAAATGCAGGTATGTCGATATTTGCAGCACTGATTATCAGCAATATATTAACAATTATGAGTGCATTTGTCTTCAAAATCCTTAACATTCAGGAATTGTATAAGCTGAAACAAATTAAATCATAATCATTGGCAACTATTAATTTATTTAAAAGCAAACTAACATGATTCCTGAACGCCATGATATGATGAATGGTTTGGATAAGGTAGAAAAAAATGCAAAAAGCAGCAAGTTTTTCAGACTTTTGAACGACCCGATTTCTTATTGTTATGCTATTTTATTTAGAGAAGTATTCTACAAATTGCACAAAACACCTGTATTAAAAACAGCAAATACCTTCTTTGGTAAACCTATGAAAGTGTTATTGCCTTCTTCAACTGACATTTTCATCACTGGAGGTAAATCGCATCATTCAGAGATCAGATTAGCGAAGTATCTTATACAAAACCTGCCAAAAGATGCTGTTTTTGTAGATGTGGGTGCACATTATGGGTACTTTACTTTGTTGGCTTCAATGCTTGTAGGCACTAAAGGTCATGTCTATGCTTTCGAACCTTCGCCGGCAACATTCAAAATTTTATCAATAAATGCACAAAATCAAGGCAATATATCTATAGTAAATAAGGCAGTCTCAAATGTACGTGAAGACATTATTTTTTTTGAATTCCCAAATCAGTATTCTGAATACAACTCGATGAATAATGATCAATTCAAAAACCAAAGCTGGTACAGTAAAAATAAACCGAAGGAGTTTACAATTGCGTCTGAAGTTTTGACTGATTTTTTAATTTCAAATCAAATAAACGCCGAATTTATCAAGATAGATGTAGAAGGTAATGAGCATAATGTATTAAAGGGACTTGAAGGATATTTAATGGATCATTCACCGATTATTATCATGGAATATCTGCTGAACGAACAAAGTCATTATGCTGATGCGGAATCATCATTAAAAGTCATGGGCTACATGCCGCATATTATATTGGATAATGGACAAGCTGATATTGTCACCAATGTAAAAGAATATATGGAGCAATGCAATTCCGAATCCGACAACATCGTATTCATTAGATTAAATAATTGAATACCATAACACATTAAAGTGAAATTATTTGATTAATTTTGCCACCTTAAAAGCTGATTCGCTTTAAATTTTTCATAAAAAAACGAGTGGCAATATCTGTCAGTGCTCCGTAACATTAAAAGTTCATGGGTAAAGAATACAATTTATCAGAGTTTGTAAATCAAATATTAAGGTGGAAAAAGGAGCTCATTATCGCAACCATCGTCATTGTGGTTTTAAGTGTTATCTGCAGTCTTTTGTTGCCAAATTACTATCAAGCTGACACTACTTTCTATGCAGCGAGCCCGGATCTGGCCAAACCAATTCCCATAGGTGGTGACGAAAAAGATGTGCGGATTTATGGAGATGACAACGACCTAGACAGGCTATTTACCATCGCATCCTCACATGAGGTATTGTTTTATTTGATTGATTCATTTAAATTGTATGATCATTTCAAGATAGATCCGAACAATGCAAAGGCAAAATTTAAGGTTAGAGAGAAGTTGCTTAGTAATTATAAAACCATCAAAACCAAATATGGTGCACTCTTACTGATCGTAGAAGATAAAGATCCAGTAATGGCAGCAAAATTGGCTAATGCAGCCAGAGAGAAAAATAGAAAGTATCGCCCAACATGTTGTAAAAAGCAGTCAGAAAAAATTGATTGAAAATTATGATGCGAATATTCTGAAAAAACAAATACAATCTGACTCATTGGCAAATAGACTCAAGAAAATAAAACAAACATCTGGTGTATTTGAGACTTGGGGACAAACCACATTGTACAATAAAATACTCACAGACGCCGAATCAGATCTAGAAGAAGCGCGTGGTAAAATAACCTTTTACAAAAAATATCCTGCTTACAGAGACTCGGTGATTCGGTATATGGCAGAAGAAATGGGTGCGCTAAACAAAAAGAACAAAGCGATGACCGAGTTGGAAAAATATGCACCTGTGCTCTCAGAATTGAAACAATTGGAGCAAGAACAAGCAAGAATCCATGATCAGATCAGTCTAGATAAGGAGCGTTTAAAACAATTGAATGCTACATATTCTGTACCATTTACCGCCTTGCACTTGATAGAAGCCGCAGATGTTCCTGTACAGAAGTCAAGGCCCAAACGTGCCATCATTGTACTTATTGCAAGTCTGTGTGGCATCATGTTAAGTATTCTGGCGGTTTTTGTGATAGACAATCTCAAAAATTCTGAAAATAGACGAACGAATTAATATGTTGTCTTCCGTGATATCACCTTCAAAAATCACAAATCAATATCTTTTTCGTTGGTTTTTGGGTCTAGTATCACTTGCCATCGTCTTATCTGTTTTATTAGAAAATTATCTCCCATTCGTTATACCGATTATTGCTATTGGTTTAGGCTTACTTTGGAATGACTATCGCAAATTATTCTACTTTATATTCATGGTTTTGCCCTTTTCGGTTGAAATGTATTTCGAAGGTGCCGGACTTGGGACTGATTTACCTTCAGAACCATTAATGATATTTTTATGTGGACTCACAATTTTGTATTTGCTTTCACAAGATGTGGTGGTAAAGAAAAGTTACATTTTCCATATAGTAACCTTTTTTTTATGTCTGCATGTCTTTTGGATTTTCATCACAGCCATCAATTCTGAATCAATTTTTGTATCATTTAAGGTGCTCTTAGCTAAAATATGGTACATCCTACCCTTTTTTGTGTTTCCGCTAATTACTTTCCAGTCAGAATCACAATTTCAAAAAGCTTACAGAATCCTATATTCATTTCTATTTATCGCCATTCTGATTGTTTTGATACGTCATGCTTTTGAAGGATTTAGTTTTGCATCCAGCTATGATGTAGTGAGACCATTTTTTAGAAATCACGTGCGTTATGCAGCCATTAGTGTAGTATGTTTGCCTTTTGTGTGGGCATGTATGCGGATCAATACATTGGAAAAAAATCTAACAAATGGATGATATTAGTATTTTTAGTTTTCATCATTGGGATCTACTTTAGCTATACCCGCGCAGCCATTTTATCAATGGTCATTGCAGTTGGTGCTTATTACATCATTAAAATGCAATGGGTAAAGCACGCATTGGCTGTAAGTAGTATTGTAGCGATAATTGGTATTATATTTTTGGCTTGGGACAATAAATATATGGATTTTGCACCCAATTTTGAAAAGACCATTACACATACAGAGTTTGACAATTTGCTAGAAGCTACATATAAACTGGAGGATATTTCATCAATGGAGCGTGTATATCGATGGATGGCAGGAATAGAAATGATTAAAGATCGTTTTTGGATGGGATTTGGCCCTGGTACTTTTTATTCCAATTATAAATCATACTCCATCTCCAGATTTCAGACTTACGTAAGCGATAACCCTGATCAATCCGGTATCCATAATTATTTCCTCATGACATGGGTAGAACAAGGATTTATAGGTTTTATCATTTTCATCTGCTTATGCTTTGCACTGCTTATTGAAGGCGAAAAAGTATATCACCAATGTACAAATAGCAAGGACAAGTATTTGATAATGGCAGCTACATTAGGCTTTATCATCATATTTGCGATGTGTCTTATCAATGACCTGATCGAAACAGACAAAGTAGGTCCATTTTTCTTTTTTAATATGGCCATTTTGTTATATTTCTCTGCCAAATATAAAGAACAAAATCCTCAAGTCTCAAAACCAGATTAAAAACCTAAACATCTTGAATCAAAAACCAGAAATCGTGCCTTCCGTTCATGAACCGGATGAAAAGTCAGCATTGGACCACCTGAAGATAAGTAGAATTATTTTACCTGCTTTGATTGGTCTCGGTGTGGTTGGCTATCTCATGAGCCGACAGTTGGATTTGGGTGAGCTGAGAAAGTTGGACAGTAATTTCCACACCTTGTTTTGGGTAAGTATGGCTTTGTTGATGTATGTGATCAGGCACATTTTTTTTACCATTCGCTTGATGATAAATTCAGATTTTGCCTTCTCATGGCGGAAGTCTCTACAGCTGATTGTTTTGTGGGAATTCAGCACATGCGTCTCGCCAACGAGTGTCGGTGGTGCAGGTGTAGCCTTGTATCTACTTACAAAAGAAAAGATTTCGGCAGCAAAAACTATCACTATTGTCGTGTACAGCATGGTGATGGATACTGTATTTTTAGGTAGCGCATTGCTTATTTTATACCTTATTATTGGACCAGTAATGATACGTCCTGGCATGAATTCTATTGCTGATATTGATGGTTATGGCATGACATTCCTAACAGTTCTTTGTTTTATGCTTATTTATGGGTCAATATTTTTTTATGGTTTGTTTGTAAATCCCAACGCCATCAAAAGATTGATTCTTATAATCAGTAAGATTTCATTTTTACAAAAATTCAGACATAGCTTAGAACAGACAGCAGATGACGTAATCATTGCAGCACAGGAGCTCAAAAAGAAACCATTTATCTTCTTTTTACAAACTTTTGCTTGTACGGCTGGTGCATGGACAGTAAGATTTTTAGCAATAAACTGCCTCATTATTGCATTTGTATCCGATTTTAGATCATCCTTGGCAGATCATTTTATCATTTTGTCCCGTGGTATGGCTATGCATATCATCGAAGCATTCAGCCCTACTCCAGGAGCAGCAGGCGTAGCAGAATTTCTGTTCGGTGGATTCTTCAGTGATTACATTCCTATCGGTCTTGCAGCACTGATCGCATTGATTTGGCGACTATTCGGATATTATAGCTACCTTATTGCTGGTGCATTGGTGATCCCAGTGTGGTTACGACGGATAAAGTCCGAGAAAAAATAATATCAATCAAATTGGATTTCGTACATATTTTTCCAGTACTTACCAGTAACAAGGAATGTCTTTTTATTAGGTAAATAAGCGATGCCATTTAATACTTCGCCATCCTGATTTTCAGCTTTGAGCGCACTCATGTCTGCTACAGATATAATTTTTCCAGATGATGCTTCGATTTTTGCTATCTGGTCCGTCGTATAAATATTTGCATAAATATATCCATCCACATACTCCAGCTCATTTATATAGGTAGCTTCATTTTCACCACCATAAACAGAAACAACTTTTTCGACTGCCATATTTTCAGGATTTAAGAATGTCAATTTATGACTTCCATCACTTACGATCAGTGACTTTCCATCGTTGGTCAAGCCCCAGCCTTGGTCATTTGTAGAACGAAAACCAGTTTTGTTCAATTGATTCAGATCCTTATCATATATAAAGCAGATGCCTTCCTGCCATGTGATTTGATATACTTTATCATTTAATACAGTCAGTCCTTCTGCAAAAACTTCATTGGCCAAAGCCACATTTTTTATAACTTGCCCAGTCGATGGGTTTACTTTACGAACGAGTGATTCTTTGTACTGTCCGCCACTTTCGTACAGGATACCATCAGAAATTTCTAATCCTTGGGTGTATGATTTGCTATCATGCGGGATTACGCTCAATTTTCGGTACGTCATCGGCGAAGGTGCAATATCTGATACGACATTAAATGGAACGTCTATCGTTTTTGACTTATTTCCATTATATATTTTGATGTCAATATGGTAGTTGCCCAATGGTAAAGCCTTAGTATCAATGTCAAATTTAAAACCATCAGCTGTTTTTGATATTGGTTTATCATTCAATGTGACGACCGTAGAGTCTGCCTTTTTTAGATTTTCATCATTTAATGTTAAGGTCAAAGTACTACCCATTTTCACCTTAGTATTTAGTGCAGGTGACTCCACTACATCAGGATATCGTAAGCTTCTTACATCAAAAGAAAACATAGGATATATATACACTATGGCTGCTGCCAATAAAAGTACAAGGATTATTATCGCATTTCGCTTAGAGCTATTCATCGATTATCAAATTTTACGCAAAGTTATTCAAAATTAAAAGCATGAAGTGGTAAATCGGTTCCATTTACATTTTATTATAAGCTTTGAATGCTTCGTTTAGAAGTTTGAAGTCTATCTGACCTTTATTCACTGTCAAATGATCGGCTATAGCCAATGATTTTCTAATACGGCTGTCAGAATTTTTGACATTTCCTACCAGGTAAAGTAATGTTCGTTTTTTACCTGGTGTAAGTGACATAAAATATTTTTCAGCTTGTGGATCCTGATCCAGTACTTCTCTAAATTCTTCAGGTACAGGCATTCCAAATTCTGACTGATCTTTTTGCATTACAATCCGAATAGGTGTTTCGGGTTGTACACCAAGGGTTTTTATATTCTTTTGATTCAACATCACAAACCAGAAATTCTTGTTTGGCATCAAAGCGGCATTAATGGTCAGCTTTTCATTGATGCGACAAATGACTCTTCGATCTGTGCCATCGATAAATTTTGTAGCTATCTCTTCAGGTACAATAAAATGCCATCCCCACAATGGTGAGTCTGGAAATATTGTAGCTACTGAAACAAATTCTATTGCTTCTGACATAAGCATATCAGATTGTACTTTCGTCAATTAGCATTTTTACAGCGGCTATCTCCCTAAATTTTTCCTTTGCATCACCAGCTGGTGTACCGTAATAAGTTTTGCCACCTTCGAGGTCTTTGGATACACCACTTTTGCCCAAAATAACTGACTTTGCACCAATGTGCACATTTTGAGCAATACCTACTTGTCCGTAAATGGTGGAATAATCACCGATACTAGATTTTCCGGCTATTCCAGTTTGTGCGATTATAAGGCAGTGCTTTCCAATCACGACGCCATGGCCGATATGTACCTGGCAATCCATTTTCGTCCCTTCTCCAATAATCGTTTCGCCCGAAACTCCACGGTTTATAGTACATCCTGCTCCTATTTCCACATCATTTTCTATAATGACACGTCCACCAGAACGCCATTTTGTATAATGTCCATTTATTTTTTTGAAATAGAATGCATCCGTGCCAATCAATGCACCTGCTTGAATATTGACACGGTCACCAATGATCGTTCCATCTCCGATAAATGCACCTGACTGAATATAGCAATCATTGCCGATTATAACATCATGTCCTATGACAGCACCATAATCAATATGGGTATTATCTCCGATTTTCAAATTTTCGCCCCGATCGGAAGTCAAATACTTCATTGGTCTTTGTTCCCAAACCATCTGATTATATACAGCAAAAGGATCGTCTGTAATCAGCAACACTTTGCCATCAGGACAAGGTACTTCCTTATTGATAATAATAATGGTAGCTGCCGAATTCAATGATTTGGCATAATATTTTTCTACATCTACAAAAGTGATGTCTCCTGGTCTAACCTTATGTATTTCGTTGATACCCAAAGCAAATAACGAAGCATCACCATATATTTTAAGCCCGTATTTTTGGGCAATCTCAGTTACAGATACTGGATTTTGAAAATTCATACACTTGAATTTTGTTAGTTCTTCACTAATTTTACATTTACCATTTTGTACATCAATCTGTTGATATCCTTGTCATTGAGCTTCAAGGTACCACGGATAGTGATAGCATCTGCCGAATATTTGATACCTTCTAATGCTTCTACTTCCATTACGGTTTCAGGTCCAGCTCCGCCGCAAAAAAAACACATACTATATGGATAAGCTGAAAAAATAAATTCCTTATGCGACTTATAGCCTTCGATAGGAATAATATATCCTTTGATCGTAAATTCTTTGTTTTCCAATGCTTTTACAGACTCGCTAAATACAGGTTTATCCACCTTAAATCCCATCAATTCATCATACTCCTTTTTATAACTAATCTTAGCCAAAGACTTCCATATATTGTCTTCTTTTGGTATTTGACTGTAAATAAGGGATGAACAAAACAATAAAGATATTATAAAAATTAATGATCTCATGCTTTTAATTTTTGTACATTATAATTCAAATATTTCGGCGTTCTCGAGTGTGTAAAGCAAGCTTGACGCATCCTTAGGATTGACGAGTAAAGTGCCTTTTACTTTAACTTTTCGCTCCGTAATTTTTACTTTCTGGTTGTTTTTCATAAATACTTGCATGGCTGTTTCTGGGCCTGCTTTTCCACAGAAAAAACAAGTACTTTGGGGAAATTTGCTCAACATAAAATGACTTTGGGAAATCTGACCTGTCAGCGGAATGATGTATCCTTCCACTTCTATGATTGTACCGTCTATTTTCTCAACTGCACCAGATATTTTCGGAATTTTGGTTTCCATCATGTATTCCGGATTGTATGACGTGCGAAATGTAACCAAGCCCAAGGTCGTCCATGCATCTTTGGATTGCGCATTGATACCTATCAATACACTAAGATTAAAAATCACGAAAACCCAATATTTATATGGAAAAATGGCCACTACTTCGCTTTGTTCTTTAATAACGATTTACAATCAGGAATTGATTCAATCTTTCACTATTTTTGTGATAAAGTTTTGTTAATATCGGTATTCGCCGCTTGAATTGCTGGTATTATAGAAGCAATTATTCCTAATATCAACGAAACACCCAATACCCACCATTCTTCATCCAGAAACTTCCATCCTGTAAAGCTGTACCTGAAGTCTGCTTTCAAATATTTGGCTACAAGTTCCATTCCTATATGACTTAAGGCTGTACCTATCAAAAATCCAATAATCGCTAATATTAATCCTTCTAAGATAATCAACATAAATACCTTAATCCTACCCGCACCTAAAACTCTGATGATTGCCAGCTCATACTTGCGCGCTCTCATGCTTTTGAATAGAGAAATAAAGATACTAAGTGCCGACACCATAGCTATCAAAATCGCCAACCACCTTAGCGCCTCTGTGCCAACACCGATCATATTGTAAAGCCTGTTTATCTCAATAGCTGGTGAAGCTGCCTGCATTTCGGTGTTTTCATTGATATTGCGACCAAAATTGAGTGCCTGAAAATTGGTTCTGCTCTTGTATTGAATCAAAACAGAAGTTATCTCCTGATCTTGATGGTGCAGTAAGTCGGCGTTGCTATTGTCATGTTGGTGAGAATCGCCGTGTTCGTGATTGTCTTCAGTTTGTGCTTGTTCTTCATGTGCATGTCCTTCGTGGCCTTCTGCTTCATGATTATGATTATCTTCAGATGCATTATCTTCTGCTTCATCTCCATGACCAGCATGTACCAACCAAATAGATGCTGTATTGGTCAAAATCAATTGATCTACGACTGCTCCTGTACCTTCCAATATACCTACAACTACAAAAGATTGTTCGTCGTGTGCGTGATCGTCAGCATTAAATCCATGAGAACTCACAAATTTATCACCCAATTTGAGCCCAGTTTCTTCTGCCACTGACTTCCCGATCGTAACTTCAAAGTCTTTTGCCCACAACTTACCTTCATTCAATTTTGCCTCATACAAAGCAGGAAAGTCGTGGTTCGTACCTACTATCCTATATGTCTTAAAATTATCACCCAAAGAAAGTGGAATTGCCTTTTTGATCAACGGATGCAAATCTTTTAATAAAGGTGCTGCATTTTTGATTGGAATATTGCCAGTAGGATTGTCCACATGGTACATATTACAAAGGATCATCTGCAAAGGACTACCTTTAGCTCCTACGACAAGGTCTATTTCAGCCAAATTCTTGTCAAATTTATCTTTGAGCTGATGATTGAAAAGTAGTAAAAAAGAAATCAAACCTACACCCAAGCCAAAAAGTATAATACTCATGAGCAAATTGAGTGGATTTTTAATGATGTTGCGCCAAGCTAATTGAAGGATGCTCATGATGAATGTAGGATTACATGGTTAGTTATATTGTCTTTAAGACGAGTATCATGTGTTACTATGACGAGTGCTGAGCCCGCAGCTTTAGCTTGTTCTTTAAGCAATTTCAATACCTCATCACAATTAATATCGTCCAATGCCGAAGTAGGCTCATCAGCTAGAATAACTTTAGGTTGGTTAATAATTGCTCGCGCTATAGCTACCCGTTGTTTTTCGCCATGACTTAGATCTTTGATATGTTGATTGGCTTTGTGACCAATATTTAACCTTTCGAGCAGTGACTGAGCAGCTTTTTTGTCTGTAGTTTTACCAGCTAGACTTTGAGCAAGCATGACATTTTCAATAACATTCAAGGCATCGACAAAGTGGTTTTGCTGAAAAATGATACCAATGTTTTGGCCTCTGAATTGATCCGTGGCAGCACCTGAAAGCTTATTTAGCTCGCGGTCGCCAATGATGACACTACCTTGCTGTACCGAAAGAATGCCACCCAATAAATGGAGTAAAGTGGTTTTTCCAACACCTGATGTACCCAAAATCAACAAAATATCGTTTGCTTTGCATTGGATGTCAGGAAAAACAATCGGTGTACTACCGGGATACTTATATTTTACATCTTTTGTTGCAATCATGATGCAAAGATAGTGAAAGGAAAGGAAAAATGTAAAATAGAAAGATCGTAGAAAACAAAAGAATATACATGTTATTTTACAACATATATATATCCATTATTATCAGCTACTAACATTCTATCTTTGTCTAATAATTTAATTTTACGGCCATTTAATTGATTGGGTAATGAAAGGGAATGTGATTTTGCAAAATCTGATTTTTTGTTTTATCAACTTTTATTACCTTTGAGCAAAAAATATGAAATTTTTTTTATTTTGTTGGTATTTTAATTGTAGCTTCTGCTTGTTTATATTGGTTTATACCTAACGTAATTGTAGAGACGATACATGTCAAAAGCGATTGTAAAATACAGACACTAAGAAGATTAATTCACAATCAAAAGAAATTGATCGATAGTTTGGATGGAATCAACTACAGTTTAGTTACAGATGATTTTGCAAACCCGATAATTTTTTTTCAGATAAACTCAAAAAAATATTTGTAACATTAAACAACTATCAAAGCAATACAGGAGAAAACATGATTATTGGAAGTTATAGTCTAAATTCTGAAAACAATTCAATTGAAAAAATAGAAAATTTCTATATTAATTATAAAATTAAAGGCCAAATTCGAAAAATAATACAAAAAATAGGATTAAATTGTGAAAAACTCACCAACACATATGGAGGAGAAATAAATCAAACTAATTTGATGGATAGTACACTTATATATACAAAAATTTCGACAGATTCTTTTCCAACTGTTGTTGAAATTTATAATACAATACGATTACTCGAAAATATGCCTCATCAAAGAGTGCAAAATTACAAATCATCCTATGTTACATATAAATAAAATCGATAGTACGGATTTAAAATATGAAATTTCGTTAGCATTGCCAATAGATAAAGAATTACCATCATTTGGAAATATTAGTCCAAAACGAATGTTAGTCGGAGGCAAATTTCTTACCACTACTGTGAAAGGCGGTTTTGGAAATGTTGCGAATATGGAAAAAAATCTAGAGCACTACCTCTCCAGATTATACTTATTCTTCTCCTGCAATACCCTTTCAGTCCTTAGTCACTAATCGTATGGTCCAAAAGGATTCAACCCAATGGGTAACCATACTTTATTATCCTATTTATTGAGCGTTAAGACTTTAACGGCATCGTTGTTTATTCCAACTAAAACGCAGGATTTATTTTTTATTTTAATTTCGGACAATTTTCTTATTTCATTATTCAAAAGCTTATTATTTACCTTTAAGTATTCAAACTGTAAATTGCCTTTATTTAAAAGTACACAACCGTAATCTGCATCATATCTACCCATTTGGATATTATTGTGATAATAATTTCCAGCCAATAAAAGATCGGGCAAATCATCATTGTTATAGTTTACTTGCAAAATGCTCTTAATAGGAGAAAGCTGAGTTTGATACGGTAATTCTTTAGGTGAAAAATGATTTTTCCCATCATTTTCAAACAAAAAACTTCCTAGATTATTAGCCTGAGATTTAATCAATTTATTACTATGACTTCCAATTATATCCTGTACACTACATTTTGCAAAATCTGCTGCAAACAAATATCTTTTCTTTAGAATCGGAATTTGTTTTAATAATTCCTCGTGGTTATTAAAACAAATTTCTTTCCCCTCTACAAAGTAAGTTAGAATTTGTTCCTTTGTACCGTTATTGTCAAAATCATCAAAATACAATCCAATTGGAGTCTTTTCAGATACATTGAATTTATTATTTAATCCAAGGTTTCCTGCAACAATATCCAAATCATTATCATTATCCAGATCATTAATATAAATGGTATTCCACCATCCTTGTAAATTTGTGACTGTATTTTTTTGTAGTCCATTAATAGTGTTTTCAAACCAATAAATACCATTCCATTCTGTTGAAACAAAAAGCTCATTTTTTCCATCATTATTCAAGTCGGCTACGGTAGATGATGTGATAAAACCAACAGAAGAAATTTTTTCAGAATTTTTTTTATCAAGAATAAATTGACCTTTACCATTGTTTAATAATAAATATGACTGAGGTAATTGCCCATATTCCCTAGGAACAGCTCTTGCGCCAAAAAAAAGATCAAGTTTGTTATCATTATTTATATCAAAAACAGACACAGTGCTTGCCGTAAGTAAAATCTCACTGCTGATAGCGTTTCCCGCTTTAATAAATAAGCCATTCCCATCATTAAAATAGACTCTAGGATTTAGCATTGGACTATTCCCAGAATATTCATTTCCTCCGCTTGCTACAATTAAATCATTATACCCATCTCCATTTAAATCAGCAAAAGTAGCATCAACATCCTCATAATTATTGTCTTTTTCAAACGCTGGTTGATTGCTTTTTATAAATCTTCCTTCCTTAGTTTGCAAATATAAATAAGATGTGTCAAATTTACTACTACCGATATGAAGTCATCTAGATTATCATTATTTACATCAACAACTGCCACCGCTGGCCCTTCTCTAGAAACCATATGTGGTATCAATGGCTCCCGATTGAATTCAATAAATGGATTTTCACGGTGTATATGATTTAATCCTGTTGAATCAGTGATATCATTTATGTTTATACTTTTATCGTTTTTTAAAATTGTTCCATAGTCAAATTTAGGTAAGCCTGCAACATATTCAAATTTGAGCACATTTATAGAATTGTCTAGATTGATTCTTTGGAATGTATTATCAGGCCAAATTAACATTATGCTATCTGGTTTTGAAGAACCTAAACCTATATTAATCGGTGTAATGCTGCTACTCATAAATCCCCTAACATTGTAATTCTCATAAGTAGATAATTTATCTTTATCGTAAACTAATATTTTTGCTCCTAGTGCATTCAAATTTTTTATAGGCCCTTTTAACGATATTTTTATACTTTTATTAAGTTTATTATCATTTGATTTATTCTCATATAATAAAGCATAATCATCAATATTATTTACTACAATATCAATATCCCCATCGTTATCAAAGTCTGCATAAACAGCACCATTGCTAAATGTTTTTTTATTGTTTTTAATTTCGTTTGTTAATTTATCAAATTTTGCATTGCCAATATTTTTATAAAACACATTCTCGACTTTTATTTCAGGGAATTGATTTACAAGTTTCAATTCATTTTCTGAAATTCTATTCTCTTTTATTTTATTTTGAAAGCTTTCGTCACTAATAAATTTGATGTAATCTATATCGTTCATTCTTTTGGGAATACCATTAGTAACAAAAAGATCCTTACTCCCATCGTTGTCGAAATCCAAAAACAATGATGACCAACTCCAATCTGTTGCATGGACTCCAGAATACCTACCTATTTCACTAAATTCCATATTTCCTCTATTGAGCTGAAGTGTGTTTCTAGCATATTGGTGGTGGTATCCTGCTTTTAATTTATGATTGAAAAGATCATAACTATCTTCACCTAACGACCTGCGCAACAGGTAAGGATCCGACGGCAACATGTCCATCGTTATAATTTCAGGTAATCCATCATTAGTAATATCAGCAATATCCACACCCATACTAAATTGACTTGTTTGTTGGGTAGAACTAGTAAGTTTATCATCAAAAGTACCATCACCATTATTAATGTACATATAATCATTTTCATGAAAATCATTGCCAATATAAATATCAGGAAGACCATCCATATTAATATCAGCAACACAAATCCCTAGACCGTATCCTATAATGGTTCCCCTTATACCAGCTTCTTCGGAGACATCAATAAAAACTCCATTTTCATTTTTAAGCAAACGATCACCGCTTAGTTCATTTCTAGTATTTTCATATTTTGACCTGTCAAAAAAAGTACCATTATATCTTAATGAATGATTCATAATATACACATCAAGATCGCCATCCAAATCATAATCCAAAAATGCAGCCTGTGTTCCAAAAGATGAAAAATCAAGTCCCATTTCTGGTGCTTTATCTGTATAATGCGGAATACCGTTTTCAATCTCAGTGCATATCAAAAATTGATTTTTGCTTTGTAATCTTTCAAAATTACCAACTCTGCTTACATAAATATCAAGAAGCCCATCTGCATTAATATCTACCACACTTACACCAGTACTCCAAGCACTATCAAAAGGAATACCTGTTTGATCGGTAACATCATCAAACTTCAATTTTCCTTTATTGAGAAATAATTTATTTTTACCCTGATTACTTGCAAAGTATAAATCAATAAGACCATCATTGTTAAAGTCACCAGCACCTACTCCTGCACCATTAAAGAAGTACATGTATTTGAACATATTAAAATCGGGATAACTTGTCAATTTATTATTAAATGTTAAACCCGTTTGCTGTTGATTTAATGTTTCAAAATATATTGATTTATTTTCCTTACATCCTATCAATAGGATTATGACAACAAACGAATAGATGTAAAAACATTTATTAATGGATGTACACATCTTGGTTTTATTTTAATCTTTCAAATATGTATGGAAAATCATCATTTCGGGCAACAATATATAATCCATTGGTCTTAATAATTTGCCTTGATTTACCTTTGATATTTAACCCAGTATTTGTTGATGCGGCAGGAATAAAGTCTCCCTTTTTATTGTTTAAAAGTACTAAGCCCTTGTTTGCATCCAAGGCTCCAAATTGAGGTTGGAAGCCATTTAAATTGCCAACTATTATTAAATCAATGTAGTTATCTTCATTTATATCCTCCATTAGTACATCATTTATTGATGACCACTGAGCTTGCTCACAAAGTTCTTTGAGTAAAAACCCTTTAGATCCTTTATTATAGGCTATATAGCTTTTTGTTGTTGTTATAGTCTTATGGGTTGCTTTTTTCAATTGGTCACCAAATAATTCTTGAATAGATTTATCTGCATATTCTTTATGTTTCAGGTTTTTTTTCTTTAAAATTGATAATTGCTCTACCATATCCCGTTTCGTACTTATTGGCATGTCTTTCCCTTCGACTTGCCTTGACATTAATTTTTCAGGCATTCCATTATTATCAAAATCGTTTATATATAATGTCAGGGGTAAATACCTTTCATCTTGTAAATAGCCATTATTTCCAGAGTTTCCAAGAAGAATGTCAATCCTACCATCTTTGTCAAAATCACTTAAATGCACAGATTGCCAAAATCCATTAAGATTATTGAATGATGGATCAACTTCTTTCTTTACCCATCGATTATTAACATAATTAAGAATTAATGGGGCCATCCATTCACCTACGATGATTAACTCATTCTTTTTATCACCATCAATATCTCCCCAAGCTGCATCAGTTACCATCCCAGGTTTGACAACTCCTTAATCTGGGCCAATATATCTACAAAAGAGCCTTTGCCATTGTTTTGATAGATATAAGAACGAGGCGACATACCATATTCACCTGGATAAGATCTACTTCCAACAAAAATATCTAGGTCGCCATCATTGTCGAAATCGAAAGGTATAGCAACAGATGTATTATAACCATTGGGCGGTAATGCTCTTGTGTCTATACTAAAGTTACCGCTTCCATCATTGATATAAATACGATCTTGTAGCTCCCTACTTCCGATTTGCATAGAATTGCCACCCGAACCCACAAAAAGATCTAAATCCTTGTCACCGTCCACATCAAAAAAAACAGCTTCTGTATCTTCCCACTCTTTAAATTCATTAAAAATAGTTTGCTTAGTAAATTTAAATCCTTTTTTTAAGCCTATATATAATGCACCAGCTTGACCAGCAGCTCCACAAAAATACAGATCATTTTTACCATCATTATTGACATCTCCCATAGCTATTTTAGGGCCTTCTTTAGACAACATCATAGGAATGTTACGCTCAAAATAGAAATCTACATGATTATTTTCAATGTGTTTCGGAAAATCCTCGTTAGATTGGACAAATAATTTCTTCTCAACGTTCTTATTAATGTTGGCAGTAGAGTGGTCTGATAATTTTGATATTTTATGGTATTGATTAATTGGTAAATTCAAAATCTTGCTTCGCTTAGTATCTGGCCAATTAATAATAACTGAGTCTATTTTTGAATTTTTCCCCAAACCAAATACAAGCCTGAGATCTACAGAAGATTGAAATCCTTTATTAGGAATCAACTGCTGTGACAATATAGTGTCATTAATATAAACCTTACAAGATGATCCTATTGCAAAAGGATTTTTTTCGTCTCCTATTAATTGTAAACCGATAAAATCATTTTTGTGAATCTCCCTTGCATTATTTTTATACAATAAAGCTGGTTGGTTTACATTATTAATCACAAGGTCAAGATCACCATCATTATCAAGATCACCATATGCGGCCCCATTAGAAAATGTTTTTTCTGACAATCCCCATTCGTTAGATACATTGCTAAACTTCATTCTACCGTTATTGCGAAAAGCCATATTTTGGATAGGTGTTGAAGGCATTTTATTAATTATGGAGTCTAACTGCTCTTTTTTACCATTCAATGCCATCTTTTGGATAACGTCATTTGCAAAAAAATCAATAAAATCTTGGTCTATCACATCATGATATATGCCATTGCAAACAAAAATATCAGTCATCAAATCCTGGTCCGCATCAAACAATAATGCGCCCCAACTCCAATCGCTACCTGCAACGCCAGAAAAAAATGCCGTTTCGTCAAATTGACCAGACCCGTTGTTTACTTGAAGAGAATTTTGCAGATATTGATTATAAAATCCATTTTTTACTTTTAAGTCATGTACATTGATATTATCAAATGTTGTGGTTGTTTTTAGCCTGTATTCATTATAAGGTAGCATATCTGTCACAAATATCTCTGGACATCCGTCATTGTTTAAATCAGCCATATCTGCACCCATAGATGATGTACTCAAATGTGAAATACGAATTTCTAATTCTTCTTTAAAAGTCCCATTTTTCATGTTTATATAGAGGTAATCTCTTTCAAAAAAATCATTAGATACATAAATGTCAGGCCAGCCATCATTATCAACATCACCAACGGTGACACCTAATCCAAAACCAATAAGGCTGCCATAGATGCCTGCACGCTCACTTACATCTATATATTTGCCATTGTCATTCCTAAGGAGTTTGTCTCCACCTCCTTTAAGAAAGTCTTTGACGTTCCAATCTTTTGCCCTTAAGTTTCTAGCATTGCTATAATTTAGAGTATTTACTGGAATGAATGAGTTATTCAAAATATACACATCAAGATCACCATCCATATCAAAATCAAAAAAAGCAGCATGAGTTGTGTACCCATCTTCATCGAGGCCGTATTCTTCAGCTTTTCAGTAAATGTCAGGTCATGATTATTGATATAAAGTGTATTTTTAGTATTGCCTTGAGATCGATATCCAGCATTACAAACATATATATCCAACCATCCATCACTATTTATATCAACCAAGGCAACACCAGTACTCCACTTATTCGAATCTGCCACGCCAGCAGTTTGTGTTATGTCTTTAAATTTTAGGTTTCCTTCATTTATGTATAATTTATTTTCACCCATATTGGATGTAAAATAAATATCTTGCAATCCATCGTTGTTCAGATCACCTATTGCAACTCCTCCACCATTATAAAAGTTTCGATAAGAAAAAATATTAAAATCAGGTGTATTTTTTACTGTGTTTTGGAAGTAAATATTTGTTTTATCAGAAGGTAAGTTAGAAAATAATGTATTATCATTATTTGGCTTTTTATTACAGCTTGCAATTACAGTAAAGATTAAAATAATGACAATGGAAGTTAGTCTATGCATTAAAAATATATTATAGTAGATATGACTTAATAATATTCACAAAAATAATCAAATATAGATAAAAAACGAGAATAGTTTTCTTTCAATAGAATTAAAAGTGTATTAAAAAGAAAAGGAGCAACATTTGTGCTCCTTTTCATAAAAATTTGTTATTTTACTAACATTAATATCCGTCGTTTTGCTTTAAATTTGGATTTGAATCTAAAGCAAGTTGTGGTATCGGAAATAATACTTCATGGCCATCTATAGATGCATTTTTCATTTCCCATGCCTTTGTATACTCCCCAAATCGAATTAAGTCATTTCTTCTCCAACCTTCCCAATACAATTCTCTTCCTCTTTCATCCAAAAGGCCCTTAAGGTGAATTGAATTTAACTCACTAGCACCTCTTTTATTTCTTAACTCATTTACTACTATTAAAGCACCACCGCCATCACCTTTCCTAAGAAGGGCCTCAGCTTTAAGTAAATGAATATCAGCCAATCTTAATATTATATAATCATTTTCAGGATTATCAACATTTGAATAATCTGGAGGATATTTGATGACTCTGATTCCTTCGTTTTCACCATTACCTGCTAATAATACATTTTTTGTAAAACTTAATGGGCTACCAGATCTGTCTAACAAATTATTTCCATCTTTGTCTCTTTG
Organism: Saprospiraceae bacterium; assembly: GCA_016717105.1. Lineage (GTDB taxonomy): Bacteria > Bacteroidota > Bacteroidia > Chitinophagales > Saprospiraceae > OLB9. The sequence continues at coordinate 158,224 of JADKGF010000012.1, forward strand.
TTGACCAATTAAAAACCCAGCTCTTAGTCCAGAAACATCAGTAACACCATTTATTTCACTTCCCAATCTTTGATCATTAGGTTTCAAATCTATCGTAAAATGATGCTAAAGTGGTAAAGCCATTCCATCCGCTTGGTTGTTGATGATAGTGCAGTGTCATGTAATATCTATTTCTTACACTACCATTAATACCAGCGCCAGCTCTATTTGGAATTGTAAATATTAGCTCCTTAGATGACGTAGCATTACTAGGAATAAAATTGTCAAAATAAGTTGAACTTAATCCCAAACCGCAAGATCCCGAAATTTCATCCGCTAATGCAATTACTTTATCTAAATCAGCATTTTCAAAAGTATAAGGGCCCGCTGGATTACTTGATGAATAAACACCTTTGTTAATTAATACTTTAGCAAGTAATGCCTTCGCTGTATTTTTATTAGCTTTACCCAAATCAGAACAATCAGGTAAGGCTGAAATTGCAAAGTTTAAATCAGATATTATAAAATTTGTGGCTTCTACCCTAGAAAAAACCTTAGGGCTAACTTTTACACCTTCATTAACTTCTCTAAAAGGAGCAATACCCCAAAAATCTACTACATGAAACATGAACAATGCTCTCAAAAATCTAGCTTCACCTTTTTGAGGTTCGGTAATATCCGTAGCAGCCAATGCAGTATTTGCTTGAAAAACAGATTGATTTAAAGCATTCCAAGAATCTTGAATATATTGGTGTTGTGAGTTCCATGTATGTGTGTGCAATGACCTCCAAATACCATTATCACTCCAGTCTGTTCCACGAGTTGGTCCTATCATTTCATCAGAAGGGTGCTCTGTTAGAGCATAGGTGCCTGCTTGATCTTGAAAAATAGAGCCAACTCTGCCATAAAGTGTTGTAATTAAATCTGAAGCACTTCCTATTACTGCAGTTTCGCCTTCTTTTGCAATTGTTGAGTCTACGGCTTGATACTCCAAATCAGTACACGCACTTATAAGTAACGCAAGTGAAAGGTTGTTGTATAATTAAATTTGTATTTCATTTATTTTAAATTTGGTGATTAAAAATTGACATTTGCACCAAAGGTAATTGTTCTTGCCCTTGGATATGATAAATAATCAATACCTGCTGAAGGAACATCATCGATTGATTTGTTAGTATCGACTTCAGGGTCTTGGCCACTATAAGATGTAAATGTTAACAAATTTTGAGCATTTAAATATAACCTTACGCTAGATAAATACTGTGAAGTAATTGGAATATTGTACCCAAGTGTCAGGTTTTGCAATCTTACAAAATCTCCTTTTTCTAAGAACCTTGTAGATGCGTCAGCTGAATTTGCTCTACTTTCT
>JADKGF010000013.1 GCA_016717105.1 Saprospiraceae bacterium
TAGTCATTCTTCAACAAGAAATTAATTTTGGAAACCGAGTTGGAAGAAAGATAAAGGAACTGGAATATCAGCGAGGATTTGTAGCTTCCGTTCAGCTAAACTTAGCAACTGAGCGGTTTGTGGTGGTGCACCTGAAGTGGTCGTAGCTAGGAAAAAAGCCAAATTAGAAGATGGTATGGAGCGAATCCGCATCTCAGATGATGGTAGAAGGTTGCCAAAATTGATAGTCAATATGCGTTACAGCATTTAGTGCTTAACTCGAATTCACTACATTTGTAACTTTACCTTTATTTTAGTCTAAAAGCTTATCCTAAAAGGTATGACACAAAAGTTGTAAATATAATGCAACAAAGAATTACGGCATATAGATGTACCGGTAATATTTGCTGAAAAGAAGATTTAGCTTAAATCGCTTTTGAAAAATCTCCGATGAAACAGTAAGATAGATGCTACACCTACCGTAATTGCAGAATTGGCAATATTGAAAACAGGTCTGAAGAATTCAAATCTTTGTCCGCCCAAATAGGCATCCAGTCAGGTAATACCGTATCTATCATTGGGAAGTAAAAGCATGTCCACAACTTTTCCAGTTGAAAACTCATAGCCGCCTTCTGGTGGAAATATAGTAGCAAGACCGCCATGATAATGAGATTCTGAGAAAAATCAACCGTAAAACATACCATCAATGGAATTTCAAACAGCACCAGCATTACCATACTAAAGCTGATGATCAATCCAGTGGTTTCGTTTTGCTTGATGAGATTATATAAAATATATAATAAAAAACCTGTCATTACGATCCGAAGATGCTTAAAATATATTTACCTGTCAATCCACCAAAACTCATTCGAACGCCATACCTTCATTTTCTACAAAATGAATTTTGATAACTCAATCCCAAGATATCAAAGCCATCACCATAATTAATATGGGTCTTAATCCAAATTTTACACCCCGATCAATGATTAGGATAAGTAATATGGTAAACAATTACAATCGTGCTTTTATTCACAACATTTTATTTTGAAAGGTGCAAAATATTGAAAATTTTATCAATACATGTACTAATCTCAATTTTTGGTCGTATAAGGTTGCTTTAGTATACAAATTTTGTATTTTTTTGGTGAAAGAATTAAATAAAAAGTATAACTTTACCTTAAATTTTTTATGTATAAGATATTATTTTTGTTTTTAGTATTCAATTAGCATTTGGTTTTACTGACCCTTCAATAATAAAAAAAATTGATCCTTTGGTAATTAAAAATTATACCTAAAAGGAATCAGCAGAGTATATTGTTTTATTTAAGGATAGATTGGTTTTATTCAAAATCGTTGGCTTTAAGGACTAAAAATGAAAAAGCGAATTATGTTTATGAAACATTATTTAATCATGCAAAAAAACGCAGCGCAAGGTCGTAAGCTTTTGAGTAATAAGAATATTCCCTTCCAATCATTTTATGTGATAAATGCGATAAAAGGTTACTTCAGATGAGGTTACAATGATGACACTTGCTGAAATGGATGAAGTGGAACGAATTATAGATGATACACCCATGAAGATGTTGGATTATGAATCAGAAAAAGTTACAAATTCAAGAAGTTCAGAACCAGAATGGGGATTGAAATATATTAAAGCTGATAGTGTTTGGGCCAAAGGGTTTACAGGGCAAGGCGTTATAATCGGTGGTCAAGATACTGGCTATGATTGGCAAGTAAGTCCGCTAAAACAAAAATACCGAGGATATATCGATAGCACTTCAGCTACACATGATTACAACTGGCATGATGCAATTATCAAAAATAATCCTATTTTTCCAGATACAATATTAAATCCTTGTGGCCTATCTGTAAAAAACAACCTTGTGATGACAACAATCATGGTACACATACTATGGGCACAATGGTAGGTGAAGACGCCGACAACAAGATAAGTGTTGCACACGGAGCCAAATGGATTGCTTGCCGATAATATGGATCGTGGTTGGGGCCAACCTTCTACATATATAGATTGTTTTGAATGGTTTTAGCTCCGGAAGATTTGAATGGACTAAACCCGAATCCTACAAAGCGCCACATGTTATAAATAATTCATGGTATTGTAGTAGAGAAGAAGGTTGCCAATGAATCCAATTTTTACTAATGGAAAAGTTGTCAAAAATGTGAAAGCATCAGGTATTGTAGTAGTAGTATCCGCGGCAATAGTGGAAACGGATGTGGAAGTGTATCCGGTCCACCTGCATTTTTTGAATCATCACTTTCAATTGGCGCAACAGACATAAATGGCAATATCGCGGGATTCAGCAGTAGAGGTCCCGTAATGATAGACAGTTCGTTTAGGCTAAAGCCAAATGTCTCAGCACCAGGTGTTAATGTTAGGTCTGTCATCAGAGGTGGTAGTTTTGCTGGATTTAATGGAACAGTATGGCAGGACACATGTGGCTGGTATTGTTGCATTGATCGTTTCTGCAAATCCTGCGTTGGCAGGCAATGTGGATGTAATAGAAGATATCATAGAAGGAAGTGCAATTCCTACAGTTTCAGAAATGAGCTGTAGTAATTTTGATGGAGCATCGGTACCTAATACCGTCTTTGGATATGGTATTGCAAATGCACTTCAAGCTGTTAATAGGGCATTAAATTTAACACCAATACCTTTGAGAATGAACCATCAAGCGTCAAAGTATTTCCAAATCCAACTGATGAATTACTCACTTTTGTTATTGAAAACGGCAATGAAGTAATGGAGGATATAGAAATAATTGATTTGAGTGGCCGAGTGGTCATTGTGATAGAACAGCGCAAAAATTTGATTTACACAATGCCGGTAGCAAGTCTGGAGTCAGGTATCTATTTTTATCAAGTGAAAACGAATCAACAAACAATGGTTGGGAAATTTGTTAAATTGTAATCTTGGACTAATAACCATCTAGGATAGATTTTACCATTTTCTTAACTTCGGTTTCAATAAAGTTCTTGGAATTTCCTCATGGCTTGATTATTTTTGAAAAATCAGACAGTTCGATTACTTGATCTTTTTTCTGCTGTTTTAATTTTGTATTTGCAGATGTAAATGCATTTCCCATAAAAACTTGTATGTCATATCCATCGTTGTTATGAATGTTTACATCGGTCAACGAGCCTGCACCCAATTTTGTAACTTGTACATCATCAGGGGCCATTATAGTAAAAGGGATTCCATATCCCATTAAGTTAAGTCCATTTTTCTTATTTGATTGTCCCGCACATCCGGCTATGACAACAAAAAGTACGATACTTACTACTTTTTCTAAACTCATGATATTAATGTTTGCAACAAAAGTATAAAATTTGTGTGAGAAGGTGAGAAAATGCTAAATTTTACTAGGATGACTATTATGAGATTCTTCTATAGTATAATGAATTACCAAATTACTAGCAATACAATAAAACATATTATGAAATAAAATATATTATAATGCTTGTATTTTGTATTTTATTTGCATGTTTTTGCCCACTATCTTTGCATTATCAAAAGCGAATAAGAGTATTTGTTTCTTAGTTAAAATTGAGATTGAGTTAAATATAATTGCCTGTCGGGGTGAGATACGATTAGGCACGTGAGTTTTGGATATGTTTATGGGATTATAATTTGTAAATGGTCGCTGGGGGGCGACCATTTTTTTTTTCAGCTATTCAAAGAACTAATAATCTATATGAAATTAGAAAGTACTAAATCTATCATAGACATGATTGATAAAATAGTAAAATTCGATATATTGAATTAGCTTAAATTAATGCAGTTATTCTTCAGCTATTTTATTCTAATTAAATAATACTGTAAGTTTTTAAGAAATTTTGTAACTAAAAGAAACCCAATAAAAAACTAGTAAAATTTAACTATAAAACTGAAATGTAAAAAATAAAAGAGGGTAGTAGGAAATTTATATCTTGTAGAAAATTACTACAAAATCTAAAACATTAAAAATATAGCATTTTATACATTAAATAAATAAATATGTAAAAATCCCGTTAAAACAGTGCTTTACCTTCATTTTTATTACGTACTTTTGTGCCTATCAGGCATAGCTAGTTTTTTTAACCCCAAAAATTTTCCTATCATATGAATGTACGTCAGTATATTTCACTGTTATACCTATTGATATCTTTTCAGGTAACAGCGCAATTTAGTATAAGTCAACAAGTTCCAATTCAGGCTATTTCTGCTTGTTCAGATACAGTCACATTTCAAATCACAGTTTTAACGCAAACAACTCTAGGCTCAACAGGCAATGAACTTACATTGGATTTTGGTCCAGGAGCTCATTACATTATACCTAAAAATCTAAAATGAAAAGTTATGGTTCACAAATTTGTGAAATTTTGATCGATTAGAGATGATAGGAATGATTTTGTTTGTTGTCTTCACATGGAGCAATCTAATTGATACCTTTGGGAAGGACATTTTCCAGAATAAAAGCCATAATTATTTCCATAAAAGGATACTTTTAGACGGATTAGGGCATACTATTCTCCCTACCAATGGTAAGGTTAGTTTGAACACTCTTGATTAGTTTGTTGTTTCAAACTTATATCTGAAGGATTAGTTGTTCTAGTTGCGACCATCTGTGGGCTGCATGGTAATATTTAGCCATCTTGACGTAAATATTTCTGGCACTACTGACTACTTTTGCAGGTATCTTTTCGAACCAGTCCCGAAAAGGTTTTATATTCTTCTCGCCATGTTTTTACGCTGTGAAGCAATGTGATAATAGAGATGTTGTATGCCAGCACAGATAATTGTGCCACAATATATCATTGCCATGAAAGTTTCGCATTCTCGTTTGACCAGCGAGTAGATGATTTTCGTTTGTTCTATCCAGTTCTCACTCTCGGCTCTTTGACCATAGATTTCATGTAGTATATCACCACTTGGATAAGGCAGATTAGAACAATAACAAAAGTATTTGTACTCCGGCAACACGCTCTGTTTACAAAATTCTCCACTTCCACATATCCAACGATCACTCTGACGGCGTGTAATGTTCTTGTAGTACTCCAGCCTTTTTTTGCTTTGTAATTAAACCTGCTCACCGCCATATTTGTATTGCAAGCCTAATGTGCGCCAACTTTGAACTTTCAATAACGCTTTTAAGTTTTTTAATTTTACCTTTACCAAATAAGTATGACCATTTTGTTCTAATAAATCAAATAATGCACCGTTAAAAAATCCACTATCTGCTCGAAGGAATACTGATGTGATTTTATTAGGTAAAGTTTTAAGTGTTTGGCGGATAAACTCCACTACACCATTGCCAGTATAGCAGAACCTGTTCTAAACCAACTGTTTACTAAATATTTAACTTCTGAGACATAACACAAAATCGGGTGGTAGCTGTTGGCTCCTTTCTTGTATGGATTATGTCCCTTATTAACTCCATCCTGATTGCCATATACAGTTTGTTGTGCATTGTCGAGGTCTAAAGTAATATGCTGTAATGATAAGCTATCTAAATACTCTTGTTAAAAACCAATAATCTTTCATGTAATGCTATTGATCCCTTTTGTCCCAAGGAACTAATGCTTTTGCCTATAGTGTCTTCGTCAATATGTTTTTAAGCCTAAAATGGTCTTTACCAATACGTCTTTAGGTAGAAAATTTCTATACTTGATATGTGTAACGCCACATAAAGCTGAGCATAAAGCTCAACAGAACTTGTGTAGTACTGAACTTTGTCGCATTATGTTTAACAGTTGGAAACAAGTCGTCAAATAGTAAGGTATATTAATTTTATCAATGTATTTGAACAAAACACTAAGACCACCATACTGAGTAAGTCGGTTCAGCAAGGAAGAACTTTTGTTTTATACCTTCAAATCGGATATGTTTTGTATTTTTGACTCGCATCTATTAAGTGTATTTATATGTTACTAATTTTTATGTTTAGTAGCCTAAAATTAAACATATTACCACTAATAGATGCACTTTTATAATTTTTTTAGATTTTTAGGTTATAGGTAGTGCAAATGTCATAAGCACAAATAATGGTGTAACTATGACAATGCCATCAATATCATTGTCACCGAAAGCAATGTTAGTAACGAAAATGTACCTGTATTTAGTGTAAGCGATCTGGTATTTGCCGATCAATTTACTTTGACTTATCAATTGGCACTTGATTGTAGTGTGATAGGTATGCCTGTATTGCAGAATGTTGTTTTGGCTACCATGAGTGGTTCAAATGGCAACGTTTCTAATACATCTGACCAGTATAATGCATCAAACGGTGTGATGAATATTCTACCTAATGGTCCAGGTGCAAGTCAATCGCCCAATCTTATATTTCCAAATGGTGTGGTAGGACAGTCATATACAAGGACAATCAGGGTGAGAAATGGTGGAAGTTCTGTTGACAAATTTATGTTTTTACGATACAACCGGTGTAGGGCTTACGGTCGTACCAATAAGTGGTGGAACGATATTGAGCACTACAACTGTAAGTTACAGAATGTAATTCGTGTTTATCGTTTTGATGATTTTACGTCGATTGGCAATTTTAGATGATTTATTTGACACCAATGAAACGATTGAGGGTTGTTCAGTCTGTTACAATCGCTGCTTGTACTAATCTAACTTCATATTTTGGTGCAAATTATGGATGCTATGGACTCGAAAGTTGTGGGAGTGCCACAGGAACTCGAAGGATAGGAGGCGCATCTTTGAATCCAGCTTAAGTCCAACCTGGGCTTGTCACAACTATACGACGCGAACCAATTGTTTGTCTTGATGAACCAAGAAAAGGTCAAATAATACTAAAGAATACAGGTACAGACGCAGCTAGACAAGTAAGTATCACAATTTTTAAAGATAATGGAGCGACAAGTGCCAGTAATGATGCCATATTTGGTTATCTAGACACAGCATCTATTACTTACACATTATATACTGCTGGTGTTCCCACAGTTGTAGATCCAACCTTAACAGGAAATAGCAATAATACAGCCAATGCCGAAGGTTGTGGTTATCTTAAACCGAGACAGGTGAGTTTTATAATTCCATTGATACCAGCAGGCGATTCAGTGGTCATTTCAGCTGATATGATTGGATGTTGTAATGAACCATGTACCCGAAATCGATTTGTAAGAGATGGATTTGCATTTTCGGGCTCTTATTTAAATGGATGTGGGACATCACCTCGTAATATCACTGTTCAAAATGTGCTTCCTCGCCACCATTTGCAACAGGAAGTATTGTTAGACGCACCGACTGATGTCAATGATGGAGATGTATTTAGTATGATTATTGATGTAACAAGATTTTTTTATTCTAGTCCCATTTCTCCATATACACATAGTTTTGAAGTCACTTTACCTCCAGGTGTTATGTTTTCTGGTTCACTCAGTGATATTGTCATTTTGAAAGCAAATGGTATGCCTTATACTATTACACCTACGATAGGATATGACCCTGACAAATAAAATCACTTTTACATTTACCAATGTAAATCCGATGCAGGATAAAATGAAAATTTTGTTTAATAATCTTATGGCAGTTTGTGCCAAAGGAGGCGGAGGTGCGATCATGGTAGATGCTTATATGATGACAAATCCAATGTGCTCTTGCAATCCTCATACATTGTGCGTAAATAGAAGCATTCAATTGCACTGTCCGATACCTTGCCCAAGAGGTGGTATGTATAACAGAGATTTTAGTATGACTAGGACTAACATTGGGTTGTTGGATAATGATAATAATGGAATTCCCGATTCACCACAAGGCACACAATCTCCATTTGTAAGGGATAATTATGCTATACATTGTGATACATTTGAAAGTGAGTTTACAGGTATAGTAGTCATAGGACCTGACTCACCTCCAGAAGGATTTATTTATGGTTATGCAATAGACTCATCTCAGACTGCGGCAAAGCTTATTCCACTTTCTGGTAAAGTAATAATAACTAGACCTGGTGGTACGACGTTTACTTGTACAAATATTCCTGTTGGTAGTACAGGGTTATATCATTACGCCAATTTTTCTATCAGTAATCTTGCATCATGTGGATACGGCCCTACTTTTGTAGGTGGAGATACAGTTAGAACTTATATAACTTATGCTGTAAGTGATGCAAATAGATATTCAGGTGTTTTTCAATATCCTGTCAAAACTAGATATTATTTGAGTAATGTAGATTATAGGGATACACCATTTTCTAGTACAACAAATCTACAGATGTATTATTGTGATAATTATTCTGGAGAATTTGGATTAGTAGGATTGTATGATGCATCTAATGGACAAAGAAATCTTACCCACCAAAGTTGTGATACTTTAGAAACTATTATGGATTATTTCCTAGGAGTAGGTCCATCCCAATATTATTCTGGAGGCAACTTTTTTACTAATGAATACAGGCCCATTTCATACTATGACACATTAAGAATTACTGTACCTGCTGGTTATACATATCATAGAGCCACAGTAGCATATAATTACAATGGAGTTCAGAAGCTTGTATCTATTACGCCCATAGATGTTAATGCAAATCCATTAGTTTTTGTGATTACAAATTTGTTTGAAATAAATGGCGGCACTTTACCTATTGCAGATGAAGGGCATTACATACAATTTAGGACTTATATGGTGGCAAGTTGTTTGGCTACATCTTCGAACACTATAAATATAAATATGCGGCAGAGATCCATACCTATAGGGAAATATGATCATCTAGTCACTGCTGCCAATAAACTTTACTCGAGTACAAATGTGATAAGTTACAACAAGCCGAATATCTCCATCTCTAGTGCAGAACCAATAGTACAGGCGGCTACCGATACTGTTTCTTGGGATATTACATTGACCAATACTACACCTTTTCCAGCCAATAATGTATGGTTTGGAGAAGTCGCTGGTGGCTCGATTGAATTTATTCAAGCCCAACAAATAAATTGTACAACCGGTGCTTTGATAGGATCTGTATTGACAGATAATGGCATGGGTGTATATGAAACAGGCACCCTGAATGGCAATAGCCAGAGATGTTATAGGGTGACAGGACGAATTACTTCTTGTATGACAAATGATTTGACTATTTCTTCAGGATGGAATTGTGGCGCATATCCAGAAACCACGCCTGAGGCGATTTGTGATAGTGAGTTATTGTTACGCGCTACCTTATTGGAGTCAGGTCTCAATATTCAAATTGTAAATCAACCTTTGACTGCTGTTGAATTATGCGATACTATCACTTATGAAATTATAATATCCAACCCAAATGTTGGACGAACTGAAGATGTGATTGTTGGATTTACGATTCCAGGTGGTGTTGATGGTGTCGAAATTATACCCAACAGTTCATTCCTAAGATTTCCAGCTTCCACAGGGACTTATCCAGCATCACCAAATCTCTTAGATCCAATAGTTAATGGAATAAATTATGAATGGGTCATTCCAAATAGTATAATCGGTGGATCAGGTTTGGATGGTACCTTGGATGCTCCTGAAAATCAATTCAGATTAAGATTTAAAGCGAGAACTGTGCCGTGTGATATTAGATCGGGTATTAGATTCTTTTTTAATGCAAGAGGTATGTCCCCATGTGGCGTGCCTGTAGAAGCGACACAACAAGCAACACAACGGATCAATTTGGTAGGATCTCTTGGGGCAGCTGGTGCATTTGTTGTAAATACGGAAGTAGGTATGCCAAGGTATTGCATTCAGGATTCAACCACTATAGATGTAAATTTATTGTATATAGGATCAGTAGCCACAGACGGAAATGAATTGGTAAGCTTAACTATTCCTGCTCATTATCAAATAGTGAGCGGATCTTATGTAGCCACAGGAGCTCCTGCACCGACATCTGGCCCAACTCCAGCTGGCATGGTGGTAGATGGAAATGTTTATCAATTATCATTACCTGCCGGAATAACGATTGGTGATGAAATAAACTTCAGTTTACAAATTTCTAAAGTGGATACGGCGGTATGTATATTGGATCCTGTAATTTTAACAGAAACGAGTAGGGTATTCCAAGCGACATGTTCATCAGATTTGGGCATTATGTGTGATATCGTCGAAGTAAGTGGAGATGATAGAGACACAATGACTATTTTACCAGCAGTGTTATCGTTTAATGGACCACTTGACACAACAATTGTCTGTTCTTTATTAAGTATTTATTTATCTTCTGATGGTGGATATACTATAAATGATGCTTGTGGAAATGTAACCATTACATCTAAAATTATTACAAGTCCACCTTGCTTGATCGATGGAGATTATTCCGTAAGGTGGATAAGTATTGATGACTGTGGTAATAGAGATACAATAGTAATTACATTAACAGTAATAGATACAGTTCCTCCTGTGATATCAGGTGTCCCTAATGATATTACTGTTACATGTGCAAGTGATGTACCACCGATCCCACCGACTTCTACTATCACAGTCATGGATGATTGTGCCTTAATGCATACTGTAACAATCGTTGACGAAGTTACAAATTTGGTTTGTGCAAATAAATACACATTATTAAGACATTTTATTGCTACAAATGAATGTGGTAGAATGGATACATTAACACAAACTATCACGGTAAATGATAATATTAAGCCGCTTTGGATGACGCTTCCGCAAGATCTTTTTGTGGAATGTTCCGATCCAAATCGGACCACAATAATAAATAACTGGCTAGCTGCTTTTGGAAATGCCATGTCCTTTGACAATTGTAATGGACCAGTAACAATAACTATGACAGCTGGTTTGCCGGTAACCACTTGCGGTGGAAGTACGACAACAGTCTACAATGTCACAGCTGATGACGGTTGTGGAAATAGTATTACTGCTTATGCAGATTTGGTCATATTTGACGATACACCTCCAACTTTGGTGCCACCTGTCGATATTACGATAGCATGTACAGATAATTTATCTACATCACTTAGTAGTTGGTTTGCTACCACATCAGCTACAGACGGATGCGGCGGTACAGTATCATTAACTCAAACATTAATATCCGATGTTGAATCTTGTAGTGGGAATATAACACTTCGAACTTTAACTTATTTATTTACTGCAACAGATGCTTGCGGCAATGTTAGTACTGCAACTCGAACCTTAACGGTGAGAGACAATGTGTCACCAGTAATAACTGCGCCAACCAATCTTTCATTAACTTGTGGTCAGCCTATGGCCACTGCAATTTTAGCTTGGCTTGATGATTATACAGTAACAGAAGCCTGCCAAGATTACACAGTTACCAATAATTATTCCGGCACTTTACCGAATACTTGTGGTGGCAGTATGACAGTCACCTGGACAGTAACTGATGGTTGTGGTGCGACAGGTACAACTTCCGCCATGGTTATTGTCTCACCTGACACTACACCACCTGTTTTTAGCAATTGTCCTAGCGCGATGACCGTAAATGTAGATGTTGACATTTGTGGAGCTAATGTTATTTATAGTACACCAATAGCAACGGATTGTAATAGTCCAGTGAGTGTAAGTTTAGTCTCAGGACCAGCTTCAGGCACGACATTCCCATTGGGTGCAAGTACGATTACATTTAGAGCGACGGACGCCTGTGGCAATACTGCTGATTGTAGTTTTGTCATTACAGTGGTAGATTCTGATATACCTTCGGTACAATGCCCTTCAAACGCAGTAAATGCCTGTGCTGGTACAACTTGCACCTGGACTTCAGATGCATCTATTGCACCAATATATAATGATAATTGTGCAGGTTCAACCATATCTTATGTCATTTCAGGCGCCACTACAGTCGGAACGACAACGGGCAGTGCTGTAGGAACCGTATTTAATTTAGGTATTTCTACGGTGACCTATACAGTAACAAATAATGGCCTTTCAGCATCATGTAGTTTCCAAGTTGTTGTATCAGATTGTACGCCTCCAACAATTACATGTCCCGCAGATTTAGTTTTAGAATGTGCTGATCCGGATATTGCATTAGATATTGCAGCATGGAATGCGACAGCCGCAGACAATTGTGATACGGATGTTTCTATTGTGAAAACACTCATTAATACGGTAGGTCAATGTGGAAATTCAGAAATTAGATTATATAGATTTGTAGCAACAGACAATGTTGGAAATACCAGCGTTTGCTACGCAAATGTTATAATTGAAGATACAACAATTCCTGCAATAACTACGGCAGCTATTTCTACTAATGTAGAGTGTGATGGTAATGGCAATTATAGCCAGTTGATTTCATGGTTGAATAATCATGCAGGTGCTGTAGCAACAGATGCTTGTGGTAGTCTCTCATGGTCTAACAATTTTAGTGGAATTTCTGATCAATGTGGTAATACAGGAAGCGTCATGGTTGTATTCACTGTAACTGATGAGTGCGGAAATACAAATTCAACAACAGCAACCTATACTATACAAGATACACAAGACCCAACAATTGCAGTTCCTGATGACATTACATTACAATGCGGCGACCCAGCTAATGATGCAATTATTGCAAACTGGTTGAACGCAGCTACAGGAACAGATATGTGTGGAAGTGTAACGATAAGTAATGATTATCCAGGAACTGAAGGTGCGGCTAACTGCAGGTGAAGGTAGCCTTACCGTGACTTGGACCGCTACTGATGCTTGTGGAGCGGATATTACGGCTACATCTACTATTTCTTTTAGTGATACACGAAAACCAGCTTTGATGAATCCGCCGTCAGATTTAGTGCTCGAATGCACAAATCCTGATTTAGCCACTTTGATCAGTGCTTGGGTTTTAGTTAACGGAAATGGAATGGCAGTAGATGCTTGTGATGCTTCGCTAACCATTACCTTTAATGCAGGAACAAGTGTGCCATTATGTGGTGGAACGAGCACAACGCCTTATACTTATACAGCCACAGATGATTGTGGAAATAGCATTTCTGCGTACGCAAACTTGATTATCCATGACAATACTGGTCCAGTTTTAAGTTTGCCAACAGCCACAGCTACCATTGCTTGTGACGGTGATGTAAGTACCACGTTAAATACCTGGCTAACTTCGGCAACATCCACAGATGATTGTGGTGGTACGACCACTATTACTTATGCTTTGATAGGTACAGAAGAAATATGCGACGGTACGGAAACTAATGTTCTTCATATTTATCAATTCTCAGCATTTGATCAATGTGGAAATGTAACTACCGCAATTGATACTTTTGAAGTTTTAGATGATGTGAGCCCAATAATTGTAGCACCGGTCAATTTGACCGTTTCATGTGGTCAAGATATCGGAGCAGCTATTCTTGCTTGGATCGATGATTATACTGTAACCGAAGCTTGTCAGGATTTTGAAGTTACAAATGACTTCACTGGAAGTGTAGGCTCACTTTGTGGTGGCATGACTACAGTGACTTGGACAGTAACGGATGCATGTGGCGCAACTGGTTCATCTTCAGCTATGATTATAGTAACTGATGATATTACACCACCTGTTTTTGCAAATTGTCCAGGTAATTTATTTGTTAATGTGGATGTTGACGTATGTGGTGCGAATGTAATTTATTCCACGCCAGTGGCTAATGATTGTAATGGTCCGGTAAATGTAGTATTAAGTGCTGGTATTGCATCAGGTTCACTATTCCCATTAGGTGCGACAACCATTGAATTTACGGCGACTGATGCTTGTGGCAATGAGAGTACATGTTCATTTATAATTACAGTAGAGGATAGTGATATTCCTCAAGTATTTTGCCCTTCCAATGATGTTGTAGTGTGCACAGACTTGGATGCTTGTACTTGGACGGCGACAAATGCAGTCAATCCATTAGGCATAGAAAATTGCCCTAATGCCCAAATTGAATTTAGTACAACTGGGGCTACTACATTGACCGGTACAACCACTGCAGCTGGACAAATCTTTAATCTTGGAACTACGATAGTTACCTATACTATTACTGATGGTTCAAGCAATGTTAGTAGTTGCAGTTTCAATGTAGTTGTAGAAGATTGTCAAGCTCCAACAATCGATTGTAGTGATGAATTGGATATAGCTTGTGGAGATGAAGATTTGGGTGCTTGGTTTGATGCTATTGCTGCTACAGCGGCCGATAACTGCTCAACTAGTGCTAATTTGGCAGTGGATACATTACTCTTGACTGATTTCTTCAGTTGTGGCAATACCTTCCATCGAGTATATTTATATACTGTAACTGACCAAGCTGGCAATACGGCAACGTGTACAGCAACATATAGCACGATAGATACTGTTCCACCTGTTATAGATAATGCTGCCGTCGTTAATTTGACTGTAGAATGTAATGATATTAGTAATGGATTAGCGCTTATAGGTTGGTTAAACAATCATGCTGGATTGACAGCAACAGATGTTTGTGCTGAGCCGGTCACTTGGACACATAATTTTAATGGAAGTTTGAGTGATTTATGTGGTAATACAGGAGCGGTAACGGTTGTATTTACAGCAACAGACGCATGTGGAAATACGTCAACCGAAAGTGCAATTTACACCATCCAAGATACAACAGACCCAGTTATCTCTTGTCCACCTAATATTACCATTGAGTGCAATAGCCCTAATCAACAAGCCATTATAAATACGTGGTTAAGTACTGCATCTGCAACCGATGAATGCGATGAAAGTGTAAATGTTACAAATAATTTTTCAAGTGCACCATTTGTATCATCTTGCGGAAGTACGGGTGTTTACACCGTTACATTTACTGCTACCGATGATTGTAATAACGTGATCACTTGTGAAAGGACAATAACATTAAGTGATAGCAGACCACCTGTTTTGACAATTATGGCAATTGATACCATAGTAGAATGTGGACCTAATAACAGCCTCCAATTAACAGCATGGTTGAATAATCATGCAGGTGCAACAGCCACAGACGGATGTAGTGCACTTGGTCAATTAGTGTGGCAGACACCAGAATTGATACAAACCATAGATGGCTGTGGCAATACTGTGGTCTATCTATACAGATTCAGAGTGGCAGATGCTTGTGGCAATTTATCAGCATGGACCATAGCATCATTTACCATAAAAGATGAGACAAGTCCTGCGATTTCTACTATAGCAACTGACGAAACAGTCGAATGTGACGGTGGTGGAAATCTTGAAGAAAGAAATTTATGGTTAAATAATCACGGTGGCGCGATTGCTTCAGATATATGCGGCCCTGATGCCATATGGACTTATACATTGATAAATGTAATAGATCAGTGTGGATTCACAGGTACATATACGTATAGATTTACAGTTACAGATGCTTGTGGTAATACATCCACCACGGATGCAAGCTTTATAATAGAAGATACTACAGCACCTAATATATCTACACCTGCAGTTAATATCACTGCACAATGTAATGGCGCTAATAATTCAGCAGAGATTTTGAACTGGCTAAATAATAATGGTTTTGCTGATGCTCCAGAATCTTGTGGAAATATAATCTGGACAAATGATTATGGTACCATCAATTCAGATTGTGGAACAACTGGTGGTGTAACAGTTACCTTTACCGCTACAGATCAATGTGGAAATGCTACTACTACATCTGCCGTCTTCACTATTATTGATGACATCGCACCTGCATGGGAAATTTATCCACAAAATCTTACCATCGAATGTAATGGTATGCTTGATCCATTTGACCAAATTAATGCGTGGTTAAATACAGTCGGAGGCGCTGAAGCTGAAGATAGCTGCTCCTTGGTGGTGTACACAAATGATTTTGTTGCATTAACAGGTGGTTGTAGTGAATTTACTGGAAGCGCTTTAGTGACCTTTACGGCAACGGACGCATGTGGCAACTCAGTTACGGCTACTGCAACGCTAACTGTAGTGGATGTCAGTGGTCCAGAATTCGTAATTATGGCGAGAGATACAACCGTAGAATGCGATGGAACAGGAAATACAGTTGACTTAGCAACTTGGTTGGCAAATCACGGTGGTGCAGTGGCTGCAGATGAATGTAGTGAGCCATTATTTTGGGACTATACACTAATAGGTACCACTCAAGGTTGTGGAAATACAAGTTCTTCTCGATATTCATTTACAGCAACAGATGCTTGTGGTAATACGAGTGTTACAACAGAGGCATTGTTCATTATCGAAGACACTACTGCGCCGGTATTCTTAACACCACCTTCTGATAGCATAGTACAGTGCGACGGATCTGGCAATCTTTCACAATTGAGTGGTTGGTTGGGTGCAAATGCAAATATCACTACAGAAGATGTATGTGCTGGTAATGTATCTATAACTTACGACCTAGTCAGAGAAACTGATCTTTGTGGACTTACAGGTTCTGGACTTTATAGATTTACTATATCAGATGCCTGTAATAATTCCACTTTCGCGGAAGCTAGCTTTATTATTGTAGATACGATTCCACCTGCAATTACTGGTGGCTCAGATATGAATATGGAAGAATGTATCGCTCCACCGGCTGGTAATTATCCAGAATTTGATTTCTGGTTGACAAATCATGCTGGAGCAACTGCTGCTGATATATGTGGCGGATATACTTGGTCCAATAATTATCAACCATCAAATTGGGTACAACAATGTGGAAATACCCGATATGTCGATGTTACTTTTTATGCAACAGATATATGTGGTAATGTGGACTCAATAACCCACAAATTTAGTATTGGTGACATTACGCCACCTGTATTTACAAATTGCCCACGTCCACCAGTTATCGTGGATGCTCCAGAAGGATGGTGTAGTTCTTATGTTAACTTTTCACCAATGGCAGCTACTGACAATTGTAGTGCAGTAACCATAAATCAAATAGACACAACAGGTCTGGAGTCAGGTAGTTTATTCCCAGTTGGGTTGACTATTTTGATTTATGAAGCGGTAGATCAATGTGGAAATAAAGATACATGCCAGATTAAAATTGTTGTAAATGATTTCCATACACCACCGTCTATCACGTGCCCTGAAGATGTAATAGCTGTGAATGACTTGGGTATGTGCGGCGCAATCGTCAACAATATAGCACCTGTGTCTGTGGTTGACAATTGTCCAGATAATACAGCCGTAACATATGCTGTCAAAGATTCGCTCAATAATATACTACTTACCGGAGTTGAAGATGCAAGTGGTGAGAAATTTATTGTTGGTAGGAATGATGTAACTTATACCGTGACTGACCAACCAATCTTACTTATCACAGAAGTCTTACAAAATGGTGTAATATTAGGTGTCGAAATAGGCAATTTTGGGCCTGCATCATATAATATTTCTTGTTTGACCATTAGAAGGACAACGTCTGGAATCAATGAGGACTTTATCGTTCCTAATGGCACCATAGTAGGTGTTGGAGCTGTGTACACGCATAATTTTAGCTTGATACCTGCTGGTCAAACTGCTACTTATAGTATCTTGTTTTTGGATAGAGTAATTGATGCGATTACCGTAAATTCCGGACTTTTGGTAGGAACAGATTTCTACCGATGTTCTGTCGTCGATACGGATACCCAATCTGATTTCAAAGTGGCAGATCTTTGTCACACAGGTAGTTTTGGCGTTTGGAATCCGCAATTGCCGATATTTACTGATAACGGTACGACAACATCGCTCCAAAGTGAAGATCCTTCTGAAGCAAGTTGTACATTCACCATTAGAATTAAAGATATAGAAGCGCCTAGTTGCGCAATGCATGATACACTTGACTTTACTCAAACCAATATTATATTAAATACTACTTCTTGTATTACTTCTACAGTAGTAGTAGGTTCGGGTATCGTCGGTGATGTGAATATTGAAGATTTATTGATAACTATAGGCAATGTAGGGGCAATTCAGGCTTATTTGACAAGTCCATCCGGTACGCAAATCAAGTTATTTGGAAATGTGTGTGAAGGAACAGCAAATGTTAATGTCTCTTTAGATGATCTTGCGACAAACAGTATCGTTTCTGCACCTTGTGGACCATTGGGTAATGCTGGAACTTATAAACCATTGCAGCCATTTAAAACATTCTTTGGTGAGCCATCAGGTGGAACGTGGACGTTAAGCGTCTATTTGGATAGCAATACATCTGGTACAATTAATAACTGGACATTACAGATTCTAAACACCATACCATATGCTCAACAAGATACCGTTATAGCTAATGCGCCGGGTGAGTGTAATGCAGACTTTATGTGGGTACATCCTGTATTCAATGACAATTGTTGCGTAGGTAGTATGACGGTGACTTATGAATTTTTCAATGCAATCACAGGCGAACAAACCGTTGTAAGGCAAGAAATCCTTTCTGAAAATGGCATTATGAACCTTGATGGTACAAAACTTACCAGAAACTTTAATGTAGGCGTCACTACCATACGATATACATTGATAGATCAATATGGAAATGAAGCAGAATGTAGCTTTACCGTGACGGTGGAAGATAGGGAAGATCCGGTTTTCCCATTTGGTTGCAAGGATAGATCAATTCAATTGGCACCAGGTGAGTGTTTTGCTTCTTTCGGAGAGACTCCAGTGAATACAGATAACTGTGGTGTGGCGAGCGTAGGTTATTGTGATGCGGATGGCAATCCATTTGATATTACTCAAGTACCAATTGGTAGCCATGAAATCACTGTGAAGGTTACCGACATTTATGGAAACGTGGAACTTGTACCTTTACATACGATGTATTCGAATACAATACCACCAATAATACATTAGCTTGTAATAATAGTGTCAATATTTCTCTAGGCAGTGATTGTACTGCAGTGATTGATCCTGACATGATCCTAGAAGGCGGACCATACAGATGTTATGAAAATTATTGTATTACCATCACAGACTTAAGTGGAAACCCACATCCTAATTTATTTACAACGGCAGATGAAGGCAAAACATTTATAGTTTCGATTTCTGACTGTCTAAATAGCAATAATAGTTGTTGGGGATATGTCAAGATTGAAAACAAATTGGTACCGATAATTACTTGCCCAGCAAATGTGACATTGGCATGTAATGAAGATCCATTGGCAATAGGTGAAGACAGTATTTTGGTAACTGGCGTAGTCGTAATAGAGTCCTGTGCACCTGGTGCAAAAATATCATATGCTGATTATTTGGATAACAATGGCACATGTAGTAGCCCAAGAGCAACATTAACTAGAAGATGGTCAGTATTGGCAGCAAATGGTCATTTGGCTACTTGCGATCAAATTATCACTTTTGAAGGATTTGACATAAATGATGTGGTATTTCCTGACCACTTTAATGATGAAAATGCCTTGTCATGCAGTGATGTAGCACACAATCCAAATCTTACAAAACCAGAAAATACGGGATATCCTACGATCAATGACAGGCCAATCTTTGGTAAGCATTATTGTGATATAAATGTTGGTTATAATGACCAGTTCCTTCAGGATGCCAATTGCCCATCAGCATATGAGATTCTAAGATTTTGGTTTATTCGCAATGAGTGTCAACCGGTATTATTGGGCGTGAACCCGATCATTTATCTTCAGTCTATAAAAGTTGATGATAACGATGCGCCGCTATTGAATGAATTGCCTGATGTTACTATCGGAACAGATCCATGGAAATGTAGTGGAAAATTGGTGTTACCTGATCCTGTTTTGACCGATAAATGCAGTATGTATTCGGTTAAGTGGATTGTAAATTATGGAAACGTTCAGGATTCTATCATTTCAGATCTCCAAAAAGGCGTAACTGTGGTAACGGCCAAAGTTTCTGACATGTGTGGAAATATCGCTAGGAAATCATTCAATGTAACGGTTATAGATGCAACTCCTCCGATTGCCATAGCTAAGCAAAATCTTGTTTTGAGTTTGACTGGTAGTACTGATATCGATGGAGCAGCCAAATTATATGCTCATCAACTCGACAATGGTTCTTATGATAATTGTTCAGAAGTTAGATTTGAAGTAAGGATAGCAGATGGTGGTTCGTGCGGGAATGTAGGTGCTAACGGTACACACAATAACAATAGTACATACAATGATAATAATGGCTATCCTAGTGAGGTACCAGGCGCTGTTTGGTTCCATCCACAAGATAATGCACAGGATACTGATGGTGGTGAATTTGTGAAGTTCTGTTGTGAAGATATTCCTGCGGGATCAGAGTTTGGCTTACATGATGTAGAATTGAGAGTATGGGATGATGGTAATATGAATGGCATCTATGGTGACAATGATATCATCAACGGCATGAAGGACAATTATAATACAACTTGGGTAACAGTTAGGGTAGAGAATAAACTAGCCCCAGTTTTAGTTTGTCCACCTGATGTGACTGTTACCTGTGATATGGAATTGAACCTTAGCTTAGACGCAGAAACAAATGTAAATGATGTAGATCTGACGATGACAGGATATCCACAAGCCTATGATCTGTGTACAAATCTGGAAACCACTTATAAAGATCAGTGGGTTGGTAGTCATGATCCAGTATGCAAAGCAGGCACAATCAGAAGAACATTCAAAGTGACAAAAGGCCCTGTTGTTGTAAACTGTTCACAATTTATCACAGTGAGTACTATCACAGTTCCATTTACAGTGACATTCCCTAATCAAGGACAAACGACTGAATGGGATAAATGTAGCTTTAATTTGTCTGATGCACAAGACGCAAGCAATCCAAGTATCAAACGACCTATTGTGAACCATGGACAGTGTGATATTGTAGGCGAAAATATCAAGATAGACACATTCTTGTTTGAAGATGGTGCCTGTAAGAAGTGGAAAGTCACATATTCATACAAAAACTGGTGTACAGGAGAAGAGATCAACACGATCGCTGGATTACCGATAGTTCATTGGTACGAATTCAAAGATGAAATAGCACCTGTATTGAGTTGTACAAATCAGATGTTTGCAGCAAATCCTAATCCACAAAATCCTAATGGCGGATGTGAAGCACAAGTAGTACTCGAAGCATCAGCAAAAGATAGTTTGATCTGTGCTGAAGAAAGTTGGATTAAATGGCAAATGTTTTTTGATGGTTGGAATGATGGTACCGTGGATAGATTAGGATCAAGTTTTGTAAACAAATCATGGAATGGCATCTGGGTACCACAGGCTAAGTTTATCTCTGGTGTCCCAAATCCAACATGGACAGCATTACAGAATCAACATCCAAACTTACCGCTTGCAGACTTAGTGTACGTTACATATATCAAACCAACCGCAGCGAGTGGTGGTACAGCGAAATTACCAGTAGGAACTGGTGCTACAGCGTTTATCCTCAATGCAGAAAATATCAGTCACAAAGTTACTTGGAAGATCACCGATGGCTGTGGCAATGTAGATCAATGTGAAAGTACAGTAATGGTTGTGGACAAAAAGGCACCAACACCATACTGTTTAAGTGTAAGTACAGCCATTATGCAGACCAATCCACAGATGGTCGAGTTGTGGGCAAAAGACTTCGACAAAGGTGCGTTTGACAATTGTAGCCCACAGAATAAATTGTACTTTACATTCGATGGTGCGGCACCAATCTATGCAAGGGTAAATGAAGAGCACTTCTACAAAGTAGTAGGTGGTATAAGTGTAAATGCAACAGCAGCAGAATATGCCCAAGGCAAAGCTTACAAGTGGTTACCATCTGCTAGAAGTGCAGGATTTGTATGGACAGCCGCTGCCGATTACAATGTTCAAGTTAACGTTTGGGATGAAGCATGGAATACAGATTATTGCAATGTCACCCTAAGTGTAAGAGTTGGTACAGGATCGACTATATCGGGAACAGTTGCAACAGAAGGAGGACAAGGTGTAAGCGAAGTAACAGTAATTGTAGAAGCCAATGTGCCTGAATATCCTAAATCTGTTTTAACTGATCAAAACGGTTTATATACATTTGATGTTTTGACAGGTAATGATTACGTAGTCCGAGCCCAAAAAGATGGTGATTATCTAAATGGTGTAAGCACACTGGATATGGTTCAGATACAAAGACATATTCTCGGCATACAATTGTTTGATAGTAATTACAAACTTTTAGCAGCAGATGTTAATAATGATGGTAAAGTGACGGCAAGTGATCTTACCGAACTTAGAAAACTCATCTTGGGAATAACGCCTGTATTACCAAAAAATACCAGTTGGAGATTCCCTGTAGCGGGTGTGGCAGTTAATGCTACTCCAATAAGTTGTGTTGAGAAAATCGAGATCAACAATCTGGCCACGGCAATGGAAGATCAAGATTTTGTTGCTGTCAAAATTGGCGATGTAAACGGAAGTGTCAGCAAAAATGTCAATACACCAAATGTAGAAGCAAGAAGCAAAGCTAATGTGGAAATGCGTGTAGATGAGGCGACAATAGAACAGGGTGATGTGGTAGAAATACCAGTCACATCTGATAATTTTTATGAAGTTATGGGCTTCCAGTTTACCATGAATCTAAACGGTGCAACTTTTGTTGGTATTCAACATGGTGTTTTGGATGTAAGTGCTAGTAATATAGGCATCATATCAAATAATGTCATTACCATGAGTTACGCTTCAAATGAGGCACTGACGGTACAATCGGATGCAGTATTGTTTACCCTTACAGTAAAAGCTGATCGAACA
The DNA here is from genome assembly GCA_016717105.1 of Saprospiraceae bacterium. GTDB lineage: Bacteria > Bacteroidota > Bacteroidia > Chitinophagales > Saprospiraceae > OLB9. The sequence continues at coordinate 22,535 of JADKGF010000013.1, forward strand.
ACGAAAGTAAGTGACATATTCAGCTTAAATTCTCAAATAACGAGAGCAGAATCATATAACAATGACTTTAAAGTGGGTAGTATTAGTTTAAGCACTAGAACGATGCCATCATCTGAAATTGTATTGTTCCAAAACGAATCAAATCCTTTTAACGGATTGACTACTGTCCGCTTCGAAATGCCAAAGGCAGCAACGGCAACACTTAGCGTATATGATGTGACAGGCAAGTTAATTACTGTAAGAAACATCGATGCCATCAAAGGAATGAATAGTGAGATTTTCACTAAAGATCAGTTGGGTATCAGCGGTACACTATATTACACATTAGTAAGTGGTGACTTCACAGCGACTAAGAAAATGATCATAGTGGAGTAAGCAGTAACCGAGCCAACAGATATAGAAAAGAGCCTGTCGGATTGTCCGATAGGCTCTTTTATTTTTGATGAACAGTAATGGTGGCGTAATTATGGTATAATTTCGAATACCCAGACTAATTGTATTATCTTTGCACCCAAAATTTCAAAGATGTTTGATTGGTTTAAAAACCTCTTTTATCCGATGATATCTCCAGATATTACACAGTCACTTGTAGCCCTTTTAATTACTATAGGTCTTGGTGTTTTTATTGGTAAATTGAGATTGAAAAGAGTTTCTTTAGGTGTGTCTGCTGTTATGTTTGTCGGTATTTTTATGGGGCATTTTGGATACACAGTCAATGAGAATATCTCAGGTTTTACAAGGGATTTAGGGTTGATTTTATTTGTCTATGCGATCGGAATTCAGGTAGGCCCTTCATTTTTCTCATCGTTCAAAAGAGAAGGTACAAGGTTCAATCTCTTGAGTACCATGACGGTGCTATTTGGTGGCTTGATCACTTTTGTACTATACAAAATATTTCATCTTGAGATAGAAAATGCTGTAGGCCTTATGTCTGGCGCAGTCACAAATACACCAGGGCTCGGAGCTGCAAAAGCTAGTTTACAAGAGATTCAGTCTCAATTTTCTGAAAGAACATTTGCTGATCCTGCTATTGCTTACGCTATCACTTATCCAATGGGCGTTTTGAGCGTGATAATAATGATAATACTAACCAAATCTGTGCTTAAAATTAATTTAAAAGATGAGCACTCCATAATAAATATTGAAAAGGAGAAAGAAGAAATACGTGTTGTGCGCAAAAAGATTCGAGTTTCAAATCCCTCTGTTATTGGGAAATCTATAGAAAGTTTACTCGTAGAAAATGACCTGAACGATATTATCATTTCCCGTATAAAACACACGACATCTACCGAAGTATTTACACCATCATTAAATACAAAGTTGAGAGAGCGAGATGTCTTAATGGTGGTAGGACAAGAAAATGCATTAGATCGGTTTACTAATCTAGTGGGCAAAGAATCTGAAGATCAGGAAATTGAATCAGAAAATGATATTGTTACTAGAACAATTTATGTGACAAGAAAATCAGCCACACATAAAAAGCTCTCAGATTTAGATTTGCTCAATAAATTCGGTTTGAGAGTTACTCGGGTATATAGATCAGGAATGGAATTGCTTGCGGTGCCGTCTTTAGAGTTGTTTTATGGTGACAGAATCAGGGTAGTAGGTACAAAAAACGACATAGCTGAAGTAGAAAAAGTGATTGGAAATTCACAAAAAAGATTGCTAGAACCTGACTTTTTATCTTTATTCGGTGGTTTAGTCATAGGCATAATGATAGGCTCTATTCCGATTTTTATACCTTCATTGCCTGTCCCTGTAAAATTGGGTTTTGCTGCAGGGCCATTATTAGCTGCTCTATTGATTAGTAGATATGGCAAATTGGGTATTATCCATTCTTACATCAATAATGGAGCAATATTTTTTATGAAGGACTTAGGCATTAGCTTATTTTTTGCATCCGTAGGTTTGCATGCAGGTACCCATTTTTATGAAAATTTTGTTGCGTATAATGGTTGGCTGTGGGTGGTATATGGTTTGGTCATCTCTGTAATTCCCCTTATAATGATGGTAATTGTTGGTCGATTTTTTATGAAGATAAATTACTTTCAATTGGTTGGTCTCATGAGCGGGACATATACGGATCCTGCTGCACTTGCTTTTAGTAATGGATATTTGGACTCTGACATACCGACTCAAGCCTATGCTACGGTTTATCCTTTAGTTACCATCTTTAGAATTTTTGTAGCACAAATGCTGATTTTGTTATGTGTTTAAAATAAATTTCTTGATTTTCAATTTAAAAAATTATATGGAAGTTTTACTCAGACCTTGGCGACTATCGGATGCAGAAAACCTAGCGCAACTCGCTAACAATCCGAATATTGCAAAAAATCTTAGAGATGCTTTCCCTCATCCATATACCATGGAGCATGCTGTTCAATTCATTACAATGGTACATTCAAAGGTACCACAGACCATATTTGCAATTGAATACGGCGGTAATTTAGTCGGTGGTATCGGTTTGCACCCGCAAAATGATATTTATAAATCTAATGCTGAGTTGGGATATTGGATAGCGGAAGCTTATTGGGGAAAAGGAATCGTAGTGGAAGCTATCAAGAAAATTCTTCCGATTGGCTTTTCACTGCCTAATATTGAACGGATATTTGCCGTGCCGTTTGGGAGTAATATTGGTTCTCAGCGTGTCTTAGAGAAAACAGGATTTACTTTGGAAGCAAAACTCAGTAAAACGCTTATAAAAAATGGTGTTTATGAAGATGAATTAATTTATGCAATCAGAAAAGCATAACATTTTATGATTTTAGTAAATAATTTTGAAATCGAAAATCACTAAAACCATACTGTCATATTTGACACCAACCATAAGGCTGATTTTGATGGTAAATTATTTTTGTCAATGAATAAATTATCTTTTGCACCAAAATATCTACCATCAAACCTTAAAAGTGCTTGCTTTTTGATCTTTACATTGAGACAAAGGCCACCTGAAAATGCAGAGAATCCTGAAATATTGGGATTTATCGCACTAATTTGTACATTGTTAGCATCAGAAAAATACTCAACTCGACCTGATAATGACAAACTTTCGTTGAAGGAATATCTACCAATGAAATTTGCCTGCCACCAATAATTATTTGTCAATTCGTTACCTTGTTTACGTTTTTGATTGCCTGCATACACACAAGAAGTGATTGAAAAAACACCATCAGGATTGTGTACCCAATACAAATCTGTAAAATATCGCATTCTGTTGTCTGGAGCTGATGACGAACTTTCATCTCCTATATATGTATTCCAATTGATCAAATTTAGATTGTCCGGTCTGTATTCCAATTGTGTTCCTAAAGCTTTTCCAGAGTTATTGTCATGGATTTGCTGCCATCCATTTAAAATATAGGTGTAAAATAGCATTTTTGAAGAAAGTGGTGTTGTGATTTTTATTCCCGAAAGGTAGTAAGGCACATATTCTGGCGCAAAGCTTCTTGTGTACATTAGGTGGTCTTTACTCACCGCACTTTCATTCGTATATGGCGAACCCAAAATGCCTGCATCAACCCATATTTCTTTATTTTTGAAAACCCGAAATCCAGCAGAAGCTTCTACAATATTTCGTAATGTTCCTTGTTCCGCCTGATAGTTGGCATTCATGTAAGTGCCCATGCCTGGTGCAAATCTGGCCCTAAAACTGTGATCCGAATATCGCAAATCTATATAAGCAAGATTGATGTTGAATTCATTTATCTGAGCAGATGATACAAAATAAGGCATGCTGTTATTCACATTTGGTCCACCACCAAAATATGCATCGATATATCCACCAATTGATAATTGTCCTATTTTGACACCACCAACTGTATCCATGAGGCCTGTATTGCTCACTTGGCTTTTGGCCAAATTGAAAACAAATAAGCTTAACGAAAATATACAAACTTTAATATAAGTCATGATAAACTACTTCAAAATTCTCAAAAATTAAAATGGGAAATCATTAATCAAACTATTAATAAACTCGCTAAAAACTGCGGGTCTGCTCACGATAGCAATCAGCAAACCTGCTATAGCACCGTAAAAATGGGCATCATGGTCAATATTCGTATTTTGATTCTTCGATGCCCATGTCGAATACCATAGGTAAAGTACACCAAAAACAATAGCTGGAACTGGAATGATGGCAAATAGTCCGAGCATATTCCAAGGATATAATAAAATATAAATAAAAAGAATGCCCGAAACGCCACCTGAAGCACCTACACTCGAAAAATAGGCATTGTCTTTGTGCTTAAAATAAGTAGGAATGTCGCCCATTATTAAGATCAGGATATAGGTGACCAAAAATAAAATACTACCACCGGTTTGTCCAAAATGATATATGAGATAGCCTTCGACGGTTTTACCAAACTCGTGTAGAACGAACATATTTATAAACAGATGCATGAAATCTCCATGTACAAATCCTGATGTGAGCCATCGATAATATTGACTTTTTCTGTCTTCAGCGATAGGGTAGTGCTTCAATTCATTAAAAAGTGTTTCATTGTTAAAGCAAGCTATAGAAACAAGGCAAGTAATAATCACAATGATCAAAGTTACGCTCATAATGTATAGGAGTAAATGTGTCTTACAAAGGTATCATTTTTTTGAAATCTATTATTCATTGTGATACTTTTCGTTGCGAAGTATGGTAAAAGCCCTGTAAATTTGTTCTGTTAAAAATAATCTGACCATTTGATGCGAAAAAGTCATCTTCGAAAGTGAAACTTGATGATCGGCTCTGGCTCGTACCGTCTTATGATGCCCAAAGGCGCCACCGATTAAAAAAATTACGTTTTTATGGGCATTTACTTGAAGTTTTTCGATATATCGTGCAAATTTTACAGAATCGTACATCTCGCCATGTTCGTCCAACAAAATCAGTACATCATCAGACTTCAGTTTGCTAAAAACCAACTCAGCTTCTCTTTTGGTGGTTTCATCAGGCGTTGCCCCAGGCTTGATATCTTTAAAGGTTTCAAAATCTATCTTACAATAATGTTTAAGCCGTAATAGATATTTGTCAATACCCTCGATAAGGTATTTTTCATCTGTTTTGCCAATGCACCAAATGGATATTTTCATCCAGATACAATACATTGTTTTAAATATTGTTTAAAAATTTTGCAAAAAATAATATTTCGGCTATCTTCACGCTCAAACAAAGGTCAAACAATGTCTTCCTGCTCAGTTCAAAACATAAATACTTGGTTGACTCAAATCCATAATGACTTCAAATCAGCGGTTTCTGTAGATTGCGTGATATTTGGATATGATGATGATGCTCTAAAGGTATTGGTTTCCAAGTGCGATATGCCACCATTCGAGCATGAGTATTCTCTTCTAGGTGACTTAGTTCATCCAGATGAAACTACGGATGAAGCGGCAAAACGGGTACTAATGGCTAAAACAGGATTTACCGACGTGTATCTTGAACAAGTGCAGGTCTTTAGTGATTTGAATCGCCATCCACTAGGACGTGTTATTACAGTCGCTTACTTTTCGCTCATCAAAATCGATGAAGATCATCTAGCACATTTAGAAAAAAATGCCAGCTTGCAGTGGATTCCCGTCAAAGAAATAAGTACCCTAGCATTTGATCATTACGATATCATGCACACGTGTCACAAGAAGATGCAAAAGCAAATAAGAGAGCAACCAATAGGTTTCAATCTTTTACCAAAAAAATTCAGCTTGTTGCAGTTGCAACGACTTTATGAGGTAATTTTGAATATTGAATTGGATAAGCGCAATTTCAGACGTAAGTTGAATGCACTCGAGATACTAAAAGATCTTGGAGAAATAGAAGAATCTGTATCTCATCGACCTGCACGATTATATGCTTTCGATGAATCTGTCTATGAAAGTAAGAGAAATTCAGGCTTTAATTTTGAGTTATAAAGACTTAAAACAAGACAGATAATTCCTGTTTACAATAGATCACATTTCTATGACTCGCAACTACTACAAGAAACAAGATTATTAACCAACTCCTTAGACACACTTTGGCTTCTTTGGTAATACAGGGTTTTTACACCCAATTTCCACGCCTCCATGATCAGCTGATTCACACTTTTGACAGGAAGGCTAGAAGGTATATTTAGATTGAGACTTTGTGCCTGATCTACATATTTTTGCCGGATGGCAGCTTGTTGGATGATCTCTAGTTGGCTTATTTCCTTAAAGGTTTTGAAAACATCCTTCTCTTCGGTACTGAGCTCGTCTAGATGCATTACGCTTCCATGATTTAGCATTATCGACCGCCAAGTATCTTCGTTGTCCAAACCTTTTTCAGATAGGAGTGCACGTAGATATTTATTTTTACGCATGAAATTACCTTTAGATAAGCCAGCTTTATAATAATTACTACTAAATGGTTCGATACCTGGTGATGTTTGTCCTAATATAGCAGATGATGAAGTAGTTGGAGCAATGGCCATCAAAGTCGTATTTCGAAGACCGTAGCCTTTGAGTACTTCTGGCTCACCATATATCCTAGCTAATTCGCGGCTCGCTTTTTCTGCTTTTTCGCTGATATCCTTAAAAATCGTTGTGGTCAACATTTTCGCCTGTAAACCTTCGAAAGGAATCATATTCTTTTGTAAATAAGAATGCCAGCCCAATACTCCAAGCCCTAAAGCTCTATGTCTTTTTGCAAATTTATTAGCAGATCCAAGGTAATGGTTGCCATCCGTCTTTGCAATAAATTCTTGTAGTACGGCATCCAAGAAGAAAATGGCCATTTTTACGGCTTCTGTATCTTTCCATTCATCATACAATTCGAGATTCATAGAAGAAAGACAGCATATAAATGACTCATCAACAGTCGATGGTAATGCTATCTCCGAACAAAGATTGCTCGCATGGATGGTCATTTCTTTATCCTTATAAACTTGTGGCTTATTCCTGTTGACGTTATCCGAAAAGAAAATATAAGGCAATCCTTTTTGTTGTCTGCTTTCTAGGAGCTTTGCCCAAGTTTCTCTTTTCTTACGATCACCATCTATCATCTCTTGCATCCAATAATCTGGTACGCAAACACCATTAAATAGATTTTGAATAGGGCTTCCTATATTCTTTATTGTGAGAAATTCATCGATATCGGGATGATCGATATCGAGATACGCTGCAAAAGCACACTCTTCTGACGCCACCTTGAGAAATCGTATCCATAGCAGTATCAAACAATCTCATGAAACTCACAGCGCCTGAACTCTTACCATTATCAGAGACAGCACTACCTCTTTCTCTTAACTCACCAAAATATCCTGATGTACCGCCACCTATTTTGGTTTGCATGATGACTTCTCCCAGTTTGTGGGTGATGCCTTCGACAGAGTCAGGTACATGCACATTGAAACACGAAATGGGAAGTCCACGTTCTGTCCCCATATTGGCCCAGATAGGTGAGCTTAAGCTCATCCAACCTCTAGATATCATTTCGATGAATGCATCCTTGAGTTCTGGTTTATACAGTCTTTGGGTTGCTGCCGTGGTGACACGATCTATAGCACCTTCTACGGTCTCACCCTTCAAAAGGTAGCCGCGGTTTAGTACCTGCTCACTCTCATCATTGACCCACCAAAGTCTGTTTTCCATATTATATATTAATGGTTAAAATAAATCGTCTGCTGTTATACTTTTATCGTGTTTTGTGTAATCCACAGGTCTTTTGGCAAAGAAATCATCCAAACTATTGGCAAAAACTTCTTCTTCAAACCAAATCATAGGCTGGTATGCAGTGTCAGAAATATCGTACACTTTCCCCAAACCAATGCGTTCTAGACTTTCGTCCACACGGTACATCATGAAATTTAAAAGATCTGTCTTTTTAAGATTTTCAATTTCGCCATCTTCAAAAATCCAATCCAAGATTTCTGCTTCAATCTCAATGGAATTTCTAACTATATCATTGATAGATTTCAGGGTCTCTTCATCAAAAATTTCCGGATGTTCTTCTTTGATCTTATTTATAATATATATACCAGCATTTGCATGCAATTGTTCATCTACCGAAGTCCAAGCTATAATGTTACTCACATTTTTAAGTGCTCCTCTAAATCTTGTAAACGAAAGGATAATTGCAAACTGACTAAATAATGATACCTTTTCGATCAGAATTGTAAACAAAATCAATGAACTCAAGTATTGTTTTCTGTCAGTAGATTTGCTATTGGACAACACTGTGGAGAGATAATCGATTCTTTTTCTGATGACAGGGATTGTAATGAGTTTATTGAATTCGTCATTATAACCCAAAACTTCCAATAACCTTGAATAAGCTTCCGAATGCCTGAATTCGCATTCAGCAAAGGTACTACCTAATCCATTGAATTCTGGCTTAGGCAAATGAAGATATAAATTACCCCAAAATGTCTTCACAGCAACCTCAATTTGGGCTATAGCCAATAAACTTTTTTTAACTGCTTGTCTATCGATTTCACTCAAGTGAGAATGGAAATCTTGAATGTCTGCTGTAAAATCAACCTCAGAATGAACCCAAAAAGAATTATTCATTGCAGAAGTGAATTTTAAAACTTCGGGGTACTCAAAAGGCTTGTAATTAACTCTTTTGTCAAAAATACTCATAGTGCTGGTCGTAACGTAAATTGATAAATTCAACTAAACCCTAATAAATCCTACTCAGATTATTTTTATTCCTAATATATAGTTATTTATATTTATATGGAAATATCCAACAGGAATTTATATATATGGGCTTTGTTAATATAAAGTGCAAAGATCAGAATTGTTCGGAAACTAAACAAGTATTTTGGAGAATATTTTAAAAAAAATCTAATGTATTTGATTATCATTATGTTATATTATGTAGGATAAGAAACGTTGCAGCATGAGACCATAAAAAGCTCAAATTAACGCATAGAAGACAGTTTGATATTGAACTTTATGGAATTATTGACTACATTTGCGCCTGTTTTGGAAGTTTAATTGAGTGAGATTTTCGCAGATTATTTGTCTCACATACCAATCAATAACAATATTGCCTTGATAATGAAGGATATAAAATTATTTAATATAATGACAAAAAGAAAATTATTTGTTTTAGTTTGTTTTCTGATGATAGGATTGGCGGCAATAGGTCAGACGGGAGTCATAAGAGGAAACATCTATGAAAAAGAAAGTGGAACACCTATTATATATTGTAATGTTGCATTACAAGGGACAAGTTATGGTGGTACCACAGACATTGATGGATTTTTCATTATTCCCAATGTCCCAGTTGGTGAGTATAAAATCGTAGCGACCTATGTTGGATATGACAGTATTTCAGCTGATGTAAAAGTCAAAGCCAATGGTGTTTCCTACCTGTCATTAACGATGGCAGAAAGCGGCATAAATTTGGGTGAGGTATCAATTTCTGCAGCTAGAGAACAAGCTAGAACCACTGTAAACATCTCGCAAGTATCTGTATCTCAGAAACAAATAAAGTCACTCCCAGCTGTTGGTGGTGAACCTGATATCGTACAATATCTACAAGTTATTCCTGGTATTATTTCTACGGGTGATCAAGGTGGACAGATTTATATAAGAGGTGGAGCGCCTGTTCAAAATAAAATACTTTTAGACGGATTGAACATTTTTAATCCATTTCACTCCATTGGCTTTTACTCTGTATTCGAAACAGAACTCATTAAAAATGTCGATGTGCTGACTGGTGGGTTTAGTGCAGAACATGGTGGCCGTATATCAGCGATTGTGGATATACGCACACGAGAAGGAAATAAATCACGAACTAGTGGCTTTCTTAGTGGTGGACCTTTTTTGGTAAAAGGGCTGATTGAAGGTCCAATAAAGAAATTTAAAGAAGGTGGATCGTCTGTTTCTTATGTTTTATCGGCAAAAAAATCTTTGATAGATCAAACATCAAAATCACTATATAGTTATGCAGCTAAAGACAAAAATATAGGTTTACCTTTTTCATTTCTTGATCTCTATGGTAAGGTTTCTATCAATAGCAGCAATGGATCAAGAATTAATTTATTTGGCTTCAATTTTGAAGATGGCTACGAAAATCCTCTATTGGCTGCCATTAATTGGAAAAATCAAGGAGGTGGTGTCAATTTCCACCTTATTCCTTCTGGTAGTAGTATTATCGTAGATGGAGTAGTTGGTTTTTCTACTTATACCGTGGGAATTGAAGAAAAGGATGCAGAGCCGAGATCATCTGATATCGATGAACTTACAGCTGGGATAAACTTTTCGTTTTTTGGTGACAAAAATGAAATCAAATATGGTTTGGAGATGAAAAGTATCCGAACAGATTTTCAATTCATTAATCCATTTGGCAACCGCTTTAAAGATGAACAAAATACAACGGAGTTAGGCTTTTATTTCAAATATAGGCATATATTCGGCAATCTTATTATTGACCCATCAATTCGGACTCAATATTATTCTGCATTGGGATCTGTAACTTTAGAACCAAGGCTGGGACTCAAATATAATATTAATGATAAATTGCGTCTGAAAGTAGCCGCTGGTCGATTTACTCAAAACATCCTGAGTACATCTAATGAAGGCGATGTAGTAAATCTTTTCAATGGCTTTTTAACAGGACCGGAGTCACCAGTTACCGGCTTAGATGGTAATTTTGTGAAAAACAAGTTGCAGCAATCATACCATGGAGTAGCGGGATTCGAGTACGATCTTACCAAAAATATTCAACTTAACATTGAAGGATATTATAAGGATTTTCCGCAGCTTATTGTGGTAAACAGAAATAAGGTGGACAAAAATGAAACAGATTATGTGGTGGAGACTGGTAAAGCTTACGGCGTAGATTTTACCTTAAAATATGAAGTGCCTCGTATCTATATTTGGGCAACTTACAGTCATGGATATGTAAATCGTAATGATGGCGAGCAGATTTATCCGACAATCTTTGATAGGAGACATAATGCTAATTTTTTAGCAACCTATGACCTAGATAAGAATGGAAGTTTTCAAGTAAGTGTTCGCTGGAATTTGGGTTCAGGATTTCCATTTACAAAGACCAAAGGCTTTTATAATTATCAAAACTTTTCTCAAGGCATTCAAACTGATTTTCTTACGAATAATCCCGATAAAATAGGTATAATATATTCAGATACAAGAAATGGAGGACGATTCCCATATTACCACAGACTAGATCTTTCTCTGCAAAAGAAATTTAAGTTTACCAAATATACGGGACTAGAATTGAGTTTGAGTGTAACCAATGCCTATGATCGTCCGAATATCTTTTATTTTGATCGACTCAATTACGAAAGGGTAAACCAACTGCCGATCCTGCCTACTTTGACTGGAAAATTATATTTCTAAAATTTGAAATATTAATAGAATTGTATTACCTTTGCAGCCGTTAAAAACCAGGAGACCGTTTTGTCGGTGGATTTTGGTTTGATTATCAAATAATTAAAAAGAATTTTAACCATGCCAGTTAAATTAAGATTGTCCAGAAAAGGACGAAAAAAAGCCCCATTTTATCATATTGTTGTAGCAGATGCAAGATCGCCACGTGATGGTAAGTTTATCGAGAAAATTGGTACTTACAATCCAATGACTAAGCCTGCTACCATCGAAATCGACAGAAATGCAGCTTATGATTGGTTGACAAAAGGAGCACAACCTACAGATACTGTAAAAGCTATCTTGAGATTCAAGGGTGTATATTACAGAAAACATTTGATGAGAGGTGTCAAAAAAGGTGCAATGACTGTAGAGCAAGCAGATACTATGTGGCAAACATGGATAGATGCTAAAGAAGCTAGCATTGCGGCAAGAAGAGCAAATACTATGGCTGAACTAGAATCATTTAGAAAAATGGTATCTGGTGAAGCGAAAGTAAAAGCCGTGGTAGCCGATGCAGCAACAAAAGAAGCAGCACAGGCATTTATGGAAACAAATGACGATGTATCAGAAGATGTAGTTGATGAAGTGGTAGAAGTAGCTGAAGAACCGACTTCAGAGACAACATCAGGAGAAACCACCGAAGCACCTGCTGAAGAGGCAACAGAAGAATAAGAGAAACGGATTATTTGCGCTGCAGATAAGGAAATCCGAATCATAAAGATTTGGACAAAAACCTGATAAACCTAAAAATTTATCAGGTTTTGTTTTATAAAATCGATAAAATATTAGTAAAAATATCCTACTTAATTGTAAAAATAAATCAAATCATGGAAGCTTTAGCCAATAATTATAAAAATCACCTAGATCAGTTGAAAGCTGCAATTCAGGATTCAGAATTGTTGAATTTGTATCTAGATGATGAAACAGATGATTTGTACAAACAAATGGTTGATGCATTTGAGCCTCACATTTTGGAATTATACAATTTGGTCGCTGATAAATCTCCTTTACAATTGATAGCCCTCGAAACCGAATTACTTGATAGTGGTTTTGAAGGTTTGTTCCTGCCTAGGATACTTGGATATTCTGTTTTGCGTGGAGAGATAGATTCAAATTATAAATACAAACGCCCGCAAGATCATTTTAAAAATATCTTATTAACGATTTGCGAGTCAGCAAATTTTGATATGATAAAGATGAGAATAGGGCAGACTATCCAAGTTGGATTTTCATTGAGTAGCGATATCTGGCTTACAAATCTCTTGGATCAACTTACTAATAAGAAGGTGAAAACATTTTTGAACCTTCAAAAGGTGGATAAATTGAGAGATTTGAATCATCGAATTCAGCTATATAAAAATTATAAAAAGCAGTTTGCCAATCAAAATTTTATGACAGCTGACTTCCCAAAAAATGTAGTTGACTTAAAGGTTTTTGGGTCTTCATTGATTCACTTTTTGGAATTTAGAAGCAACAGAAGATTTGATAATGCATCACTTATTCCGCATTTGGATCAGTTGATATCGAATGAAAGCTTACAAGCAGATCCTGATTTCTTGGAAATTCTCATGATTACTGGTATGTTTTACGACATCAGTGACCATTCTAAAAAGACAGTTTCAGACATTTTAGATAAGTTACGTAAGAATGACGAAGATTTTGTTTCCGAATATTTTCAACATCTTTTGCAATTATATAGAAGTGAAGTGGAAATCACACCAGACACTGATAAAAGGATGTCAAAATTGATCAATAAAAAGATAGATGACGGTGTATCAGCTTATTACAATCTAATGGATATCGTCCATACAAAAGGCTATGTACACGAAGATACCATCGCCGCGGTTAAAAATTACTATGAGCAACACAAAGGATTGAGTATTGAAAATGAGTGTCTTAGAGATGGTATTTTTGGCTACTGCCAAAGCTTCCTAAATAATCTGGACACGGAAAGTTATCATGAGTATTTTGAAATAAATAAAGTATTTGTCTCGTATATCAATACTTTTTATAACCAGAAATTCAACCAGAACATCAAAGATCTTAGCATGAATTATATCAATCGACTACTCGACGTTTATACTGATAAGCGCGGTAGAGATTATCAAGATATCAAGAAATTTGTTACATCTACTTTCCTTGATTTGGGCTTTAAGTCTGAAAAGGAGCTCGTTGAATTATTCAAAACCAAAAAGTGATTGGCTTCATTAATTAATATTGATTAAGTCTTAATAGAACAAGCGTACAAGCATACTCTGTTAGTATTCCAGCGTTATTTGCTAATTTTCGTAGATCGTCATTTTCAGTACCAGGGTTAAAGATTATTCTTTTTGGATGTAAGCCTAGGATATAATCATAATATTGCCTCTGTAAGGTTGGATTTATATAAAGGGTTACAGTGTCTATATTATCAAAATGTACTTGTCCTTTTTGGATTTCGACATCTCCAACCATACCCGATTTATTACCAATGGCTACTACAGAATGCTCATTTTTCCTTAGAAGTTTCATTGCCATATTCGAATATCGCTCTGGATTTTCTGAAGCACCAATCACTAATGTCTTACTTTTTGATTTCATTTAGCCTTGACTTAAATTCTGTTGATCAATATTTATCAACCAAACAACCAAAATAAAGATTGGTTTGATTCTTGTATATTGTTCAATAAGTTGACTTAATATGTACAAAATTCAAATACTTTAATTACCTTTACCATGTTTTTGATTCTATAAACATATTATTTTAGGCAATAAAATATAACTTATTGTTTTACAATGTGATATATATTTTTTTGTTTTAATGGAAATCGATTTTAATGAGGATAAGATATCGGAATTTTTATTTATTTTTACTAACCCTTTTGACCATAGGAAATTTTTCGATATTTTCTTATGCCCAATGTAATTTCAATAAGCTACCTGAAGGTGAATTATGCAGTAGCGCAACTTATATTTGTGGAAGTGAATTAAATGGGTATTCAAATTCTCTACCAACTAAAATGAGTGTTGACCAAACTTGGACAGGTTTGTGTAATGGCAACGGATCTCCTCAAAATATCATTTGGTTTTCTTTCACACCTTGTGATTCTTTAGTGACCTTAGAAATAACTGTTAATGCATGTTATGTTTTTGATACCATAACCCAAAGGTCTTTAGGTACTCATCCAAATGCTGGATTGCAGGTCGGACTTTATGGTGGTTGCGAAAAAGGTCAATGGCTTGATTGTTCTCAAAGCCCTTCAAATCCACCAGGTGTTACAGGTACATTTAGAGTGAGTTCCAATAAGTTTACTCCTGGAAAATTGGGCTATTTATATCTAGATGGTTATAATGTAAGTCTTACGACTATAACTATTTGTAATTTTAGTATTAGGGTCATCAATGGTATCAGTACCACACCTGTTACGCCACCAGATGCTAGTCTTTTGGATGAAGGAAATATTACTGGAAATAATTCTATATCATGTGAAGATATGAATAAGCCGATTACTTATACATTGATTCAGCCAGAACGTGAGGTAGCTTTCAATCAGACATGCTTGCCACCTTCAGATTTTAATCCTGCAGATAGTATTTGTTATGTTTGGAATGTGGTGCCAAGTAACGGTCGGCAGTTTGTCAATGGTGATTCTACAGGGACAACAGTAGATTTATCTTTTTCTACTCCAGGTACTTATACAATTTCTGCAGAGACCCATTTTAACCCATTTTATGTGGGCAGCTGTGCCAATGTTGCTGCTGGAAAAATAAATACATGGACTGTTACTGTGTTGCCACCTGTGCAAGTCACCGAGCCTACAGAATTTTTATGTCCGGGCGATAACCGTGTATATTGTGGTCAACCTATTACAAAAGATACAACCATTATATGTAATCAAGACCCTTGTAGGATTGTTACCAAGGAGTTTAAAGTAGGTACATCAAAGCTCAATCTTATGGGCACGCAATACATTTGTGAAGGCAGTAGTTTCTCGTTTCAAGGTGTAAATTACACACAATCAGGAAGCTATGATGTAATTGACAATGTTGATTGTGCTTTATTACATCGCTTTACAGTGGAAAATGTTGCAGTTACAGCGTCAGTTTCCGTACCAGTCTTAGTATTAGATTGTAATAATCCTGAGTTGACGTTGGTTGGATCGGGCAATACCAATGGTACTAATGCTTTAGGTTTTGAATGGAAGGACATTAATAACAACATATTGGCCAGCGGTACTGACCTGAAAGTACAAAAACCAGGAGAATATATTTTTACAGCTACTTATAAAACTTCAACCGCTACTTGTTCCGACTGGGAACGTGTACGAATAGATGCGGATTTTAGAAAACCTTCTATTACCGCAAATTTACCGACTGTAAGATGTACAGGCCCTAAAGACCCAAAACAAATCATTACCATTACTTCATCGGAAATATTGAATGGTGCAAAGTGGACAACACCTTTGGGAGCTGTTGTAAATACACAAAATCTCGTCGTTGATTCGCTCAATGCTGCAACTGGAAAACCTTATGCTTTTACTGCCACTGGCAATAATGGATGTAGATTAGATACCAGTTTTGTCTTGAAGACAAATTTTGATAAAGCCGTCATTTATATGCACGGAAACGACTTGAGTTGTTATTTTCCAAAACAGACTTTGTCCGTTTCTACTAGTATTCCTATCGATTCTATTAGATGGAGTAAATCAGCACCAAATCCACAGTTTTTTGGAAGTCATTTGAGCAAGTTGAGTCATGATGTCACCGAAGCTGGTAATTATCGAGTTGAGGTTTTGGCATCTAGCAGCAAATGTTGGAATGATGAGTCTTTGTATATCGGAGAAAATACCGTAAAACCGGATTTGACTTTAAATAACGAGATATTGTGGCATTGCAATACCCAATCCGTGGATGTAATTCCATCTACATCGAATGGAGCAAATATTACTTTTGATTGGAAAACAAACAATGGTAAAATCTTATCTGATGTGACCAATAAGAATTTGGTTGCTGGTAGTGTAGGGAAGTATGAGCTAGTAGTTTTTGATGTGGATAATGGGTGCAGTAGATCAGGTATTATACAAGTTGTAGAAGACACCAATATTCCTGTTAGCATTGATTTTGAGACACAAGATGTTAGGTGTTTTGGTGAAAATAACGGAGTATTAAACATTATTGGTACAAATGGAGGATATGAACCTTACAACTATTTTCTAGGTGGTATTGAGTTGGATCAACAAGCTTTAAATGATTTAAAGCCAGGGAATTACGAACTTCAAGTTCGCGATAAATATGACTGTATAACTGATGTTAATTTTAATGTACAAGAACCTGATGAACTTGTTGTCACTACAGAACCTGAAATCACTATCGCATTTACTGATCTTACATTGCTTTCATTTATTTGTAATTACCCGAATTCTGAGATTAGTTCTGTGGTATGGACGGATAGCAAAGGTGAGATTTTGGGTGATGGACTTACCTTGGACTATTCAAATAGTGAGTTGGATATTGTGACAGTGGAAGTGACCAATACTAATGGTTGTATAAGCAGATCACAAATAAAGATAAATGTAGATAATGAGTTGAAATTATATTTCCCGAATATATTCTCTCCGAATGGTGATGGCGTCAATGATAAATTGATCATTGGCAAGAACAAAATACCAGCTGATATTAACCGGATTTCTATCTTTGACAGATATGGGAATATGGTGTATAACCAGAAGAATGTTCTCTTTAATGATGATTCTGATGGTTGGGATGGAACGTTTAACAACGACTATGTTGTTCCTGGTGTTTATGTTATGATTATAGAACTTACTGATTATTTTGGTAAAAAGCAGGTTTTAAAAAAGGACATAACAATAATTCCATAATTTTTCAGATTTAGATTTGTTTTGTAATAGCATTTCATTTAAAATGATGTGTATTAGCATTACATTTGTACCACAATAGCAGATAAATGAAACCAACATTATTGATCCTAGCTGCCGGTATGGGCAGTAGGTATGGAAAACTTAAACAAATGGATGCATTTGGCCCGAATGGTGAGACGATTATTGATTACTCACTTTATGACGCTATAAATGCGGGATTTGGAAAAGTTGTTTTTATCATAAGGGACTTTTTTAGAGAAGAATTTGAACAGTATTTCAGGTCAAAACTTGGGGATAGAATCGAAATGGAATTTATTTCCCAAGAGCTATCTAATGTGCCTGAAAATAGTACTTTCAACGTCAATAGAGAAAAACCTTGGGGAACAGCTCACGCAATTTGGGTAGCTAGAAATGTGATAAATGAGCCTTTCGGTGTGATCAACGCTGATGATTATTATGGGGTAGATTCCTTTTGTCAGTTGGCAGATTTTTTAACAGAAAGTCACAAAAATAATACGGAAGATTACGCTGTTGTGGCCTATTATTTGCGCAATACACTTTCGGATCATGGTACTGTCAATCGCGGTGTTTGCAATATGGATCCAGCTACTCGAAATTTGATAGACGTGAAAGAATGCGTTAAAATCAAAAGAGATGCTGATGGTATTATTCGTTATCCTGAAAATGAAGGTACCGTTAATTTGTCTGAAGATAGCTTGGTCTCAATGAATATGTGGGGATTTCTTCCATCTTATTTTGTGTATTGCGATGAGATCTTTAAAGATTTTCTGCAAAGAGAAGGTATGGAATTGACTTCAGAATTTTATATTCCAGTATTGGTTGATACTTTGATAAAAAGAGGTACACTCAATGTCAAAGTGATCGATACCGAATCTGATTGGTTTGGTGTGACTTATCAAGAAGATAAACCTTTTGTCATGGAAAAAATTAATCACCTGATTTCACAAGGCGTATATCCTAATAAATTGTGGAGCTAAATCGTCATAATGGCAAAAAGTATCATCGTATTAGGTGGAATTATCATGTTGGTTGGAATAGTGTGGTATTACTTTGGTGAAAAGTTGACATTTATTGGAAATTTGCCAGGCGACATCAGAATAGAAAAGGAGAATTTTAAGTTTTATTTCCCTATAACTACAATGTTGATAATCAGTGTACTAATCAATGTTTTGATCAGGATTTACAAGTATATTTTTCTGAGTTAAGATTTTTTGGTCTCACCTTTGAAGATTGTATTTTGCATCAAGAGTGCAAAAATGATTACCAATGTACATCCAACGACATTGAGCAATAAGAAGCTAATAATGTCTGCAAAATAAATACATATTACCAGAATTTGGGTCATCAATGCACTATAAAAAACGGCCTTCGCTTGGATTGTTTTTACATAAAAAGCACTTAGGAATACACCCAAAATGGTACCATAAAATATTGAACCAATAATATTAACCAATTGGATTAAATTTTCGAATAACGTACCATAACAAGCAAAACCTATTGCTATAGCGCCCCAAACTACGGTTAGCAGCTTGGTTGTCTGTACGTAATGCGTATCGTCACCATTAGGATTGACACTTCTTTTATAAATATCTATGGTTGATGTGGTTGCTAATGCATTTAGCTCCGATGCCGTCGATGACATGGCAGCACTAAATATCACCGCTAACAAGAGACCAATGATACCTTTGGGAAGGAAATTGAGTATAAAACTTATAAAAACATAATCCTTATCATTCGATTCTTCAGCAGGTAGATGTTTTTCTACCAATTGTTTTATTTCTGTACGGACAGCTTTTTCCTTGGTTAATATTTGGGCAAATTCCTTACTCGCATTTTTATTATCGTCATTGTTGACCACTTGATTTATAGCTGTACTTTTTAATCTGAAAATGGAGTTAATCTCAGTTTCAAGCTTGTTTACTTGTGAAACTGCTTCTGTTTTTTTCAGTTTATCCAAAGTGGCGGCATTAAAAAACACAGGTGGTGCTGTAAACTGGTAAAATACAAATACCATCACACCAACCAAAAGAATAAAAAATTGCATAGGTACTTTCAATAATCCATTCATGATCAATCCCATCTGGCTTTCGCGAATCGACTTACCTGATAAATATCGTTGTACTTGTGATTGATCTGTACCGAAATATGACAAAGCGAGAAACATACCACCTAATAATCCCCACCAAACTGTATATCTGCTTTCTACATTGAATGAAAAGTCGAGAATATTCAGTTTTTCTCCAGCACCAGCTATTTTCATGGCATTAGAGAAATTAATTTCCGGTGGTAAACTATACATTATTATAGTAAATGCAGCTATCATACCGGCAAATATGATGAACATTTGTTGTTTTTGGGTCACATTTACGGCTTTTGTCCCACCACTTACTGTATAAATCACAACCAATGCACCCAAAATAATATTGAGTAAATTTAAGTTCCAACCCAATATAGTGGATAGAATAATAGCTGGAGCGTAAATAGTGATACCTGCGCCTAATCCTCGCTGTATCAAAAATAGAACTGCAGTCAGACTTCTGGTTCTGACATCAAATCTTTGTTCCAGGTATTCGTAAGCGGTAAAAACTTTGAGTTTGTGGTAGATTGGGATAAAAGTGATACAAATGATAACCATTGCCAATGGCAACCCAAAATAGAACTGGACAAATCCCATTCCATCATGAAATGCTTGTCCAGGCGTGGACATAAATGTGATCGCGCTCGCCTGCGTAGCCATTACTGAGAGTCCTATCGTCCACCATTTGGATTCATTATTGCCACGCATATAATCATCCATATTTTGTTTGCCCCTTGTTTTCCATGTTCCGTAAATAACGATGAAAAGTAAGGATGAAATAAGAATGACCCAATCTATGCTGCTCATAAGAAGAATTTCATTTAGAAGATTATGCCCAAAGCAACATGATGATAAAGAAGATCAGGATATAAAGTGCATTTGCCACCAATACCAAGGTATAGGAAGCATTCCAATTATTTTTATGGTTTTGAATCATGGCCTAAGGATATTAAATTAGCAAATAATCTATAGGCTCCTGAAACACCTGCGGGCAATTCTCTGAAGAAGGAAAGTCCTGTATAGATATAATATCCTTCACCGTATTGGGCTACCAATAGACTTCCATCTAATGGCGTTTCTCCAGGATCGTTACATGAGAATATCGGAACAAAAGCTTTGTCCCATTCACTTGGGAAATACAAACCACGTTCTTGTACCCAACCTTCAAAATCTTTTGATGTTAGCTTGTTTGGTGTGTTGACTACGGCATGATCAGGTGCCAAAAATCGCATTTCTGCTTCTTCTACAGTGACTCTATTTCTAGAAAGTGTCAAGGGATATGGTGCCAATTCCTTTGTAACCAATCCATTAGATACATTATATTGTACAACAACAGTTCCACCTTTTTTTACAAAATCAAAAATCATGGCTTGTTTGTATTTAAGATTTTCTTCTGTATTATAGGCACGTACGCCGAGGATAAGTGTTTGGAATGTGGAAAGTTTCTCTTCAGAAATATCTTCTGGTTTGATGATTTCTACCGTGCAGCCTATCTGACGAAGACTTGTAGGTATTTCGTCTCCAGCACCTGCAACATAGGCTACTCGATGTGCCGCTGTCTGAATATTTAACCTTGAGAATTTCGCTTCAGCCTTCATTAAAACTGTTTGATAAGGTATATGATCGTATTGAATATTGATCATGGCATCGGTATATGTTTTATCATTTGCATGAATTATCGGCGTTACGTCTATTTCTTCTGGTGTAGACGTAGGTGTGACAGTGAAGACAAACGATTTATTTTCTCCTTTTTCCTTAAAGCTAAAATCAAATTTATCAGGTGTGACTGTCCAGCCTTTTGGCATAGGTAATACAACTGAGCCTTGTTGATCTTTTGCCCAAGCATGAACTTGTACGCTAACTTCTTTGGGTTTGTTGGTCGCAAAGACATAGACAGCTTCCTTTACATTAACAGTAAGCGGTGGCACTATTTCCAATGGGCGATAAGTTTCTCCGTTCTCAGGACTGTTATACTTATAGACTACATTTTTTTCAAAAGTAAATGGATTACCCAAAATATTGATTGTAAAGAATACCTTTAAATTTCGATCAGATTCGGGTTTGCCTATCATATTTTGGTCTTCAACATAGTATGTGCCTAAACTTCCCTTTTGAGTCAACCAATAAGGCGCTGTATTAGCGAAACAATTTCTTTGGATTTGATTTCTTTCCAAAAAGGATCTCCAGTTTTTTGCACTTTTTTATAGAGATCAATGAGCGCAGGAATAGAAGTAGATGGATCGGTAAATTTATAATTTTTCAGTAGGTCATCTACCAGAGCTTGAATGGGTGCACCATTGGGTACTCGGGACCAAGTAGTGTTAATGCCTTCGAAAATATCTGATTTCCCTGGCGGTAGATCACCTTTGAGCAGTTCCAAGTACTCCATTTGGAGCCCACGAGTTCCTGTAGCACCAAAGCCCTGACACTTGTGTTTACTTCTTGATTCTGCAGCTATCTCTGTGTTTGACTTGCCTAATAGTGGAAAAAAAACACCTACATCCATACTCATTAGGGCTGATTTATCGGCCTTCTTAAACTTCTCTTCACTACCATAAAACCACCAACTGGTATTAAAAAATAATCTTCGTGGTTGCCAAGTAGATAAGCGAGGCAATTGATTTGGATAAACGGTCGGATCGGCAGCCTTTTCAAAAAGTTCATAAGACAATTGTCCGGATGCGGTATGATGTCCATGAGTTTCGCCCGACGTACGATGATCAAATCTATTGATGATCACATCAGGTCGTGTGGTTCTGATAGCGCGAACCACATCAGCTTTCACTTTTTCGGTATCCCAAATTTTGATTGTTTCTTCGGCATTTTTGGAGTACCCAAAATCATTGGCTCTTGTGAACATCTGGTGCCCATTATCCACAGAACGCGCCATGAGCAACTCTTGCGTCCGCATTACACCTAGCAATTCGCTGATTTCAGGTCCAATGAGATTTTGTCCGCCATCGCCTCTCGTAAGTGAGAGATAGGTTGTATGTGCCTTCTTATCGTTGGCTAAGTATGATATCAATCTGGTGTTTTCGTCATCTGGATGCGCAGCAACATAAAGCACAGAACCCAAAAATCCCAACTTTTCCATTTGCTGGTATATTTCTCCAGAAGTCAATTTTTTTGGTACTTGGCTATTGGCCAATTGCAAGCCTGTGCTAACGACAACACAGATAAGAAGTAATACTTTAAATTTTAGCACGATATTAAATTGTTTATTAAACTCGAAAAAAAAATCTTATTTGTTTTAAAGAATAAGGTCATTTATTTTGTCAATTTCTGAAAAAACTTGATCTTTGTCCTGCAACATTCATAACCTATCATGTTAATAATAGGATTAACATTGGCGGTATTTGCAGTATTGGTGATCGGATCTTTTATCCAGAGCAATCCTGCAAAACGCTGATTTTACATTTAATTTGCCTTTGCCTCAGGCATTTTACAGTCTTCTTGTGGTTTTTTTCCGCAAACCGTGCATTCGCCCAGTTGATTTTTCAGCATGGGATTATTACTCGCACATGTTCCTCTGAATTCTTGCCCTGTGAATAATTGTCTCAAGTTGAGCAGTAAAAAAGCTAACCCGAAGAAACCAAAAATCACTATTAAAATATAAAGAAATTCTTGCATGACTATTGTTTTGATGCTAAGTAAATAGAACAACGAGACTTTTGAAATTGTTTTGTTAGGAACAAATCGGGTAGGAGGTTGAAGAAATGATTCTATACCAATCGGAATATGGAAAAACTGCATCTAGGACTATTACAATATAATTTTGAAAATGTGTGTATCAATTCATCTGTCACCAAGCACACGTATTTCGTTTTAAAAAAATAATCATCGTCATCCTTTTTCAATTTAGAATTGGATGTTAATAAAATTCTGTTAAAATTTGATTTCGTTAGGACAATTTACTATTTTGCATCGTAAAAGTTATGAAACATCTTATTATCAAAAAAAAGTATTATTATGAATTACTTTAAAATTAGAAACCTGCTCACATTGGTTGTAATTACGATGCAATTTTGTCATTTGGATGCACAGACATTGTATGAGTATTCTAAATTCAGATTTCCGGAAGTTAAAGTGAAAGGGCTTACTGGAACTGCTTTTTTAATAGGCAATAACAATTCATTTGAATATGATAATCTAACATCTAAAGTTAAACAATTTTCTTATAATATAAATGGAAATTATTCTTTTTTTGAAAATACCAATTCAAAGCAAAAAATTGATAGTTGGAGTTTAACAAATTATTTTGAGAGGTCATTGTCGGAAAAAAATCTTTATCAACCACATGGATTAAATCAACAGTTTTACATTCAATCTTCAAAATCTCAAATCAATAGAAAATATTCACATCCAGAATTTGAGCGATTGGGTTTTCGACAAAAGTTTACAGAGATCGACCATAACTTAATTGTGTACTATTCCAAGCGTATATATGAGGATGATAATTTTAAATCAAAAACAGATAACATATCTGCATATGGCTCTTTACCATTAAAAATGGGTTATGGTAGAATCGAACCGATGACCGATGTATTTTTAGCCCAGTTTTTGATGGATGACCTTCTTGAAGCTGGATTAATAAGCGAAAAATTCACCGAAGAGCAATTATTTGATTTGGCACAGACGATGAGCCGAATAAAGAACGTTCGAGTTTTTGATTATAGACGAGCTAATATTTATCAGTTGACTGAATTGTCCCGATGGATGGAACGAAATGACATTCCCCAAAATATTCAGTCTTTTACGATCTTAAATGACAATTGGACTAATGCGTCTATATTTAGAAGACAAAATGGAAAAAGGATTTCACTTGGAGTTGAACCATGGGCAGAATATTCGAAAATTAATGACTTTGATTCCAATATCTATTATGGTTCGGGAATTGAGTTGAATTATTATATTGCAAAACCATTGAGCCAAAATTCACAATCAGATATTAGTATAACTTTATCGTATGATTTTCAAGCTGGAGATTTGAAAGATTTAGCTCGAATATCAACTGCATACAATTATTCATACAATCCAAATTCTAGAACAACTTATGCTATTAGTCCAAAAGCGACTGTGCTCTTAGCTTCATTAGATGATACTTATTTTTCGTTAAATTTACCAGTTTCTGTTTCATATTTTATTAACTATAGATCTCGAATCAGTGGTTTTATTTGCGTTAGATATAATTATAATAAGGACAATTTGTTTTACCGTCCAATACGGCTTGAAAATACATCTTATATGATAAATAGATATGA
The DNA here is from genome assembly GCA_016717105.1 of Saprospiraceae bacterium. Classification (GTDB taxonomy): domain Bacteria; phylum Bacteroidota; class Bacteroidia; order Chitinophagales; family Saprospiraceae; genus OLB9. The sequence goes on from JADKGF010000013.1 coordinate 47,098, forward strand.
ATTTCTTGGTTTAGATCCATTTGATAACTTTAATGTTTTATCTGGAAAACAGCTGCAGATATATGGCAATCTTAGTTTTAATTACGCATTCTTCTAAGATAACTTTAGAATCATCGGCGCATGATCTGAGTATTTTTGTTCACGCCATTCGCTAAGGTAGTAACATTCCTTGATGACAGGACTTAGGCATTCATGGATGTACGTGTGATCATATCGAAAACCATTGCCTTGATGGCTGTACCAAGAGTATTCTCGCACATCGCCATGTAGGAATCGAAATGCATCTATGTATCCTATCTTATTCATTTCTTTCAACTGGTCTTCGTACCAAAATGAATCGCCAGCTTGATCGATGCCATTGATGCCTGTATTAAAATCTCCTGCTATAATGTATGGTTTGTCGCTATTTTTGAAGTGATCCAGCAAGTATTCAAATAAAGCATGCTTCTTTTTATGGGGTAAATACACACCCATGATGCTGAAAACGTCAAACTCGATGCTCAGGATATTTTGAGAATACAATGGATCAGATGAAGGATGCAATTGGCTATTGCAAGGTAAAATGGATACAATTAGCACACTGTTATCATCCTTTTGAGCTTGAGTCACAAATTGGTGTCGATATCCTGCTCGAAGTAGTCCGTATCTTAGCTGCAAGCCACTTTCATTATTTCTAAATTCTGAAAGAATACAAACCGTGGGCTGGAGCATAGATATTTGCTGCAATATCAAATTGACTCGGCTTCCACCACCTTGCAGGATATTCCAGGATAATATAGAGAACATTTAAGCGCCTTTTTTGAGTTTCGCTTCTTCTATACTTCGTTTTAATGCTTCCATAATATCTACAACTGGTGCTGCATCTTCTTTGGATTCAATGCTTACCACTTCTTGGCCATTTACCTTTTTCTGTACCATTTCTAAGACAGCATCACGATAATGATCTTCAAATTTGATATCCGAAAATGATTTTACCATACTATTTATGAGTGTTCCTGCAAGCTGAAGTTGGGCATCATCTACAGCAGTGGTTTTGACATCGGGAATATCTTTTACATTTCTGACTTCATATGGATATCTCAATTTGTACATGATCAATCCATCTTGTTCGGGCATCACAAGTACCACATCTTCGCGCTCTCTGATGACAATGCGACCTACACCGGCTTTACCTGATTGTAAGAGTGCTTGTTTTAGTAAATTGTAGGTTGGATTAGCAATATCACCATTCGGACCTACAAAATACAGTGCTTCAAACCTAGAAGGATGGACTTCGCTGATATCAACAAATGCTTCAATATCAATTACTTTTGTGCTTTTAAGCTTTATGGTATCCAGTTCTGTTTTATTAAATACTACATATCGATCTGGTTCGTATTCATAACCTTTTACAATATTGCCGAAAGGCACTTCTTCTGCGCATCCAGCACATACTTTTTTATAATTGATTTTGCCGTGATCCTTATCATGCAGCTGTTTGAAAGACAATTCTCCTTCCGTTTCTAAGCCATTAAATACTTGAATAGGAATAGTTACTAATGAAAAACGGATATGTCCCTTCCAGATTGATCTCATTATATGTTGATTTACTTATGTTGATTATGTACAATTATTTTGCCAATCATTCATCTGTATATTTTATTCTCAAAAACACTGGTTCACGCAATGTACCATTTGTGGTGATAGAAGCGTACTGCACTTCGCATTGTTGGTCACAATCGATCCAAACCGTGTTCTGCGCATCTTCTACGCTGGCCGCAAATGGTTTTGCTATGATCGGTTTATCTTTTAAAATGGCGAATATTTCCTTCATTTTAGCTTCGTCAAAGCCAGTGCCTACTTTCCCTAAATAGTTTTTGCCATCGATGGATGCAATATGTAGGGCACCAAAAAGTGGACTACGATCGCCTTTACCTTTGGTAAATCCTACTATTATTGCATTAATTATTGTTCTCACTTTTATTTTTTGCCAATTAGCGCTTCTAGTGCTCTGATAGGCTGAATGGATATTTTTTGCCATGATTCCTTCCAAATTATTGGCTTTTGCCGCTTCGAAGAGTGCTTCGCCATCATCAAATGTCTCACTAATTCTGATTTTGTTATTAGGTTTGACGATGGCATGCAACCATTCCTTTCTTTTGTGAAGTGGTGAAGGACGACAATCTCTGCCATCGAGATACAGGATATCAAATACATAAAAGCTGACATTAAATTGGCTGACTGTAGTGGATTTGGAGTGCATTCGACTTATAATATTGGCAAAAATCGGGATGCCTTTTTCATCAAGAGAAACTAACTCACCATCCAATACAAAGCAATCAGCATCGATGGCATTTAATTTTTCGCATATTTCAGGAAACTGCACTGTTATATCTCTCCCTGACCTACTATAAATCGCCACTTTTTCGTTGGTTTTTATAGCTTTTGCACGGATGCCGTCCCATTTTATTTCATAGACATAGTCCGATCCTTTGGGAATACTCAAGGCTTGGTCTGCGAGCATAAAGTCAAAAGTATCCACATTCGGCATTACAAATGTAGGTTTAGGTTTTGGTTCTGACGTTTTATCAAAATTGCCTTTATTGGTCGATGATTTCACTACTTCCTGCACAGGTGCTTCATCTTTTACTAAGTGATGAATTTCTGTGGATAAGTTTTTGAAGTCTTTCCAAGGTTTTTGTTGTATCAAATAATCTACTGCATTTCTGATATCAAACTGCGCGGATGAATGAATATCTTTCACATCATCAAAATGAAGCGGCATACTCACTGGTGCTCCAGGTTTTGCTCTCGTGCTAAGCGGGCAAACACAAGTCTGTGAGTCATGATTGCGATAGATGTCGATTAGGATTTTTCCTTGCCTTTTTTCTTTGCTAAGTTTTAATGTGCATTGGCTATTGAAATTTATAAACTCCTGACCCAATTTTTTAGCGGTATCGAAGACTTCTATTCTCGAATACAATGGCAAAATGGGAACGTAAATATGAAGCCCTTTACTGCCACTTGTCTTGACGTGTGGATGATAGCCTTTGTCGATCAACATGTTGTATAAATCAATCGCAGTCATCTTTATTGTATCAAAATTTATATCTTCTGACGGGTCTAAATCAAAAATTATGGTGTCAGGATTTGCCGGCGTTTGCATTTGGATGTTCATAGCATGTATTTCCAGACTTGCTAGATTGGCCAGATAGACCAAGTCGGCTTTTTTGTTAGGACAGATATAATTGATATCATCCTTCATGAAAAGATTGATCCATTCGGGTGTAAAATCAGGTGCATTTTTTGAATAAAACTTAGGGCCATCAATTCCATCCGGATATCTAATCAGGCTTAGTGGTCTGTCTGTCACTAAGGGTAACATATATTCAGATACTGAAATGTAATATTGGATGAGTTCGGCTTTGGTGATATTGTCAGCAGGCCACAATACCTTTTCCAGATTCGTGAGCTTTAATGTGATACCATCTACATTTGTATTGATTTGTGACAAACTGATCTAATTGTTTAAATAAATTTAGACGTTAAAATCCAAAATAGCTACCGAATAAGATATTATATTGGTGAAAGAAAAAATATTGATTTGCACTATCATTGGTGGAATAAGTTGTTCTGATGTCATTCATATTTATATAGCCCAACTTATATTCAGATTGGATAAAGAAGTAATTGCCGATTTTGACTTGAAGGGCAGCTAGGAAATTGGTACCAAAGCCGGCGAGGTGAAACTTGTCGTGACGTTCAAAATTGAGTAGGGTAGCATCCGTTCGTGGCACAAGGACGCCGAGCCCCAAACCAGTGTTTGCCAGTAGAGAAATTTTCTTCCATTTAAGTAGATCAAATTGTTTTCTTACATCTACATTGAGATAATTTAGTCCATCGGTATGTTCAAATTCCAAAAAACCTTTGCCCAAAATAACTGAATTGTCATTGTATTCGCCATCATAACCTGAATTCGTATCATGAATGTAACCTGCTATTTTTACAATTTGATTTGGTCTAGCTACATACTTCATATGATCTGCCCCTAATGAAATACTCCAAGATTCGTTAATAAAATAACCTAATCTGAAATTGTATTGAGGAATAGTCAGGTTTGAAGGATTGAGATAAATGCGTGGGCTAAAGTTACTTTGTTTGTCATCTGCTACCACATCTTTCAAGATAAAATCATAGGATTGCCCTTTAAAATGAATATCAGATTGCGTATAGACTTCCTTATTCCAGCCCCAGTAAATATAAAATCTACCTTTGTTGGGCTTCAGCATGTGTGTCTGTACTTCCTGTGAGATTGCCAAAACATTACCTACAAAAAGACAAGCGAGTAAAATTAGGATTTTTTGGTTAGCTTTCATTGCGAAAATTTTGTGATATATCTTAAAACAAGGTGTGCATAAATATAATATGTGGTAAAACCAATGGTATTTCCTATTTTCTGATACTATTTACCTTCAGTTAGACACACTAAAATATCGTACCTTGAGTTACAGAACACAAGGTAATGTTGTAGCAAATTTTTTCCAAATTTAAAGTGCAGTAAATTGCTTATTTTTGCATTTTTTTCGGAGTAAGTGCCGATATTTGAAGTAAGAATTTAACAAATCGCATCACATGTATTACGTCAGGGACATCACAGTAAAATACGGAGAAAGAGTGCTATTGGACGAAGTGAGTTTTATGATCAGTCCTAAAGAACGCATCGGACTCATAGGTCGCAATGGAGCAGGCAAATCTACGTTACTAAAAATTATTGCCAGTGAGAGCCGGCCGGATAGTGGATTTCTGGAGTTTCCATCAAAAACAACCATTGGATACTTACGTCAAGAATTTGAGCTCAACGAGACTAGAATTCTACTTGATGAAGCTATGTCATGTCATGAAGAAGCATTTTTGATCCAAAATCAATTGGATGCTATCAACTTGGAGTTGGGCGAACGACAAGATTTCGAGAGCGATTCTTACGCAAGACTACTTGAAGATCTTTCATCACTGACAGGAAGATTGGAGCATTTTAATTACGCCACACTTGAAGTAGAAACCCGAAAGATCCTTAAAGGACTTGGGTTTACGGACCTTGATTTCGCCCGCAAAGTATCAGAGTTTAGCGGTGGATGGAAGATGCGTATCGAGCTAGCCAAACTACTCCTAAGAAGTCCAGAGCTTTTGATGCTGGACGAACCTACAAACCACTTGGACATCGAGTCTATCATTTGGCTGGAAAATTACCTGATCGATTATCCAGGTACCGTCATCGTCATATCTCACGATATTCAGTTTTTGGAAAATGTGTGCAACCGAATCATAGAAGTGGAAGCCGGTGATGTCTATGATTATAAGCTGAGATATAGCCAATTTATTTCCGAAAAGGAAAAACAAAAGACCATACAGCAATCAGCATACGAAAACCAACAGCGTGATATCGCACAAAAAGAAAAGACCATTTCGAGATTTATGGCTAAGGCCACGAAAACAAAAATGGCGCAAAGTATGCAGAAGCAACTGCAAAAAATAGATAAGATAGAAGCGCCTGTCGAATTGTCCAAGGCGATGAATATCCGATTCGCTGAGGTGCCGAGGTCGGGTAGAGATGTAATCAGAACCGTTAATGTTTCGAAGTCATTTGGCGAGAAAACAGTTTTTAGTGATATAAATGTTGTCATAGAAAGAGGCGATAGAGTTGCTTTTGTAGGCCAGAATGGTCAAGGAAAAACGACGATGGCCAAGATTATTGCTGGATTATTGCCCGCATCATCTGGTAATATAGAACAAGGATCAAACATGTTTTTGTCATTTTACGCACAAAATCAATCCGAGCTCTTGGATCTAAAAAGTACCGTACTTCAGATCATGGAAGATAAGGCGCCTGAAGAAATGCGATCACGAGTCAGAAATATCCTAGGTTCTTTTTTGTTTTCTGGTGACGATGTAGAGAAAAAAGTATCGGTACTCTCAGGTGGTGAAAGAGCAAGGCTGGCAATGGCGTCGCTTATCATGCGCCCGTGCAATTTTTTGATATTGGACGAACCGACCAACCACTTAGACATCTATTCAAAGGAGATATTAAAAAATGCACTTAAGGAATACACAGGGTCATTATTAGTGATCTCACACGACAGAGAGTTTTTGTCGGGATTGACATCCAAAGTGATCGAGTTTAAAGACGGATCTACACGCGAATATCTGGGCGATATCGAATATTTCCTATCTAAGAAGAATATGGATAATATGCGTTCTGTCGAATTGCAAAAGACAGATAATGAAGAAAGTAAGTCATCAGATAAGACCAAGAAAAAGCTGGATTCAGAAGATGAACGCCGTATCAAAAAGCAAATAAATCAGGTGGAAAAGGAGATTTCTCGACTCGAAAATGACATAGCGCTTATAGAAATATCATTGGCTGACCCCAATTTCTACGCTACACCACAGTTCATGGAGACCAACAAAACCTATAAAATCAAACAAGACCAATTGGAAGCCAAGATGCTTGAATGGGAAACACTCGCTTTTGAATTGGAAGGATTTTAAGGACTAGCCACCAGCTTTTTTTGCTTGTTTATAGCCCATGTCAAGTAGGATTTGCATGACCTTGTCTCGGTGATTGCCTTGAAGCAAGATCTCGCCATCTTTGACAGCACCACCTACGCCGCACTTTGTTTTTAGTGTTTTACCCAAAGATTCCAGTACTGTCTCAGGGCCAGTAAATCCTTTTATCAAGGTAACTTCCTTGCCGCCTCTTTGTTTTTTGTCTATGTGGACGCGGAGTATCTGTAGTGCAGGATTAAATACGGATTTTGGTTCTTCTTCCTCTTCAGGGGCATTTTCAGGATTTCCCAATAATCTGAAATCATCCCAAGAGATCTTGACTTCTTTTTTACTCATTGATTCAGCCGGTTTATAAGTGAATTAAGCTTTTATTCGTTTCCAATTGTAATTGATCATACGCAGTATCTGCAATCCCAAATCATCTGTACCAACCCACGAATTGGCCAAAATAATGACGGCAGTATTGGTCTCTCGCACTAAGCCAACAAATGCTGAATGACCCGAAGTCTTTCCCGTATGAGTCAGGATATCGAAGTCGTTCATGTGAATGGTATGCCAGCCCATTTGAATGCCTAGTCTGTCATTAAAACTCTTTGCATTTTGTTCTCCCATCAAGCTTGAGTCCAATGCTGGTTTGTCTAGAAATCCATTTACAAACTGAACCAAATCTGTTGGAGTCGTTTTGATACCTTCAGAAGCTTTGAAAGATGAAAAGATCCAAGGTGGCGTGACTTTCTGGCTTCTATCATAGCCAGGAGCAATCAGGTTTTGCTTCTTTTCAGGAAAATCTACAAAGGAATTGCCCATAGACAGTGGTAAAAATATGGCTTCTCTGATGGCGTCATCGAAACTCTTGCCAGTTACTTTTTCGGCTATTAGTTCCAACAATGCATAATTTGTATGGCTATACACAAAGCTGTTTTTTTCAGGAATATAATCTCTATAATACTTCAGTAAATCAGTGTAGGTATAATGTGCATATGGGCTGCGGAGATCTTTTTCCTTTTTGCCAAAAAATGCTGGCCTTTTCGGAAAACCGGATTGATGATGAATAAGGTCAGAAATAGTGAGTTTTGTGAGACGTGGGTTTTGGAAGTCAAGTGGAATATAATTATTTACAGGATCTTCCAAGGACATTTTGCCTTCTTTGACCAATGTCGAGATCAAAGTTGCCGTAAATACCTTAGTGACGCTACCTATTTCAAAAATATCATCAGCCGTCAATTGTACATGGTCGCCTTTTATTTTATTTCCAAAAGCATAATGAAACACACGGTCATTGTCTATAACACTTACTATAAATCCAGGTGTTTTTTTGAAGTCTATCTCTGTGTCGAAACGGATGATTTTGTCTATTTCTGTACGCAAATCATCAGATTGCCCCAAAAGGCTGACTTGCATAAAAGTAAGTATAAACAACAAAATAGATGCCCTAAAATATGTATTCATAACACAAAAATAACGCATTTTTTCGAAACTGCAACAGATTTAGGTTGAACCTGAAATATGCATTAGAAAATCTATTACGAAGCTAACTTGCTTCAAATCAGAAGCTTCGCCAACTTATCTTCTGTAACCATAGCGATGCTATGCTTTTCGAATTTAAGTCGCTGATTTATTGCAATTTAACTTCTCACTACGAATCCTAACGCATAATTCAGGTTAAATGGTGTAGAATATGAAAAGGTATTGCATTTATAATACACTGATGTCCTATCACAGAATAAATAATGTATCAGGGCTACATGAAACATTGATATCCAATGATTGCGATAGGGATTTTTTTCATACAAATGCTAAAAAAAGCGAAAGTTGATATATATTTGTGTCGGAGATGAACAAGTTATCAGCAAAAGAAAATGAAGGAATTCGTGCGTAACCCAAAATTTATTGTCCCAAGAAATTTAACAAATACTTGCAAAAGTAAATTTGAATTCATCTATGAATCAAATCAGCTAAAAACAAAAAAAGGGAAAAATAATCATGATAAATTACAATTCCAAAAGAACCTATATGAAAAACTTAAAGAGTCAAATAGAAATATTTATCGCACCGATGTTGCTCTTTTAATTAAAATATCAATATATCAAGCCAATGCTCCATCAATTCAAAGTGTAGCCAAGCACTATATTGACTTAATTTGTAAAACCATTCCTGAAACAGGAATAAAAAAGACAATATCTAATTTTAAAGATGATTTGCAGATCAAATATTTAAATGTAGAATATTCAGAAAATACTGAAGGAAAATCACGTATTCAATTTACAATTTTATCTTATCACTTATTTAAAGAAAGAGTTCACCTAGTTAAATGGTTTAATTTGTACCATAAGAATACCCACAATGATTATGAAGAAAATGAAGATATGCCTATTGAAGATGAAAGTTTGAGTGAATATGGAAATCATTTGACTTCATCAATTGCTAATTCGAATGATTTCGAGTATTGGAAATTTTGGAATCAAAGAAATACACAAAAGGCCTTTCTACACAATAATAAAATAACAAATAAATCAATTGTTGATATTTTTTATCCTGAAACTCCTAGTCAAGAAGATTTGTCTAAGCCTTTAGAAAGACTTCAAGGTCTAAACTTTGATAATATAATCTATGAATTAAATATTGATACATTTCAATTCAACTTTGGATCACTTCCATCACGAGAAGGAGAAGGTAATGAATATAAAAAAAACATAAAAAATCAAGTTCAAGAGTATTTAAAAATAAAAACTTTCTTATTCCAACTCTAAATCCTATTGGATTAACTGTTTTGGTAAAACAAGGAATGACACAGCACAAAGATTTAGATAATATAGCTCGAGAAATAATACAAGTAATATTTGAACTACTAAATCCACCAACAAGCTTGTGGAATTCGCTTCAAAAAGTCGAACTCGAAAAGATTAATAGTTATTATTCAAAAGCAAAAGTTGCTTCATTTTATCCCAAAACTGGTTTTTTAAAGTATAAGGTTATATATCTGCCTCCTACCGAAAATTCACAAGATGAGTTCGTAAGACTAAATATACACAATGCAGATTATTTTTATGAATTTGAAAGTTATTTGGATAGAAGAATTAGCAAAATGAAAAATGAAAGTGAATTCAGCTGATAACAAGCGATTTAACTACAGCCTATCGAGGACGGCCGTCGTAAATCGCAGCCGTTATGCGTCATTTGACAAAAAACTGAAATGGGACAAAGTTCAATCTTTTACGAAATAAATAAAACGGATTTTATTAAAATAAGATCTGATATATCGTTATTCAAAATTCCCCTCTGTTGGCGCAAGTTTGCAACTTGTGCTTGCTATCTCTGCGTCCGCTCCATATCACAGCCCCATTACTCACCAGATAAAAACGAAATAATGAAATTCCAATTCCTATTCATAATCTCTATTATTATTTTTTCTGACTGTTTTTCTCAAAACAATACAGTCAAAAAAAAGGACTATGAAACTATATTTGATGAAGGGATTTATGTAGAAAAATTTGATTCAACTAACATTTCAGAAAATAGATTTACTGCAAATAATCAAATCTACCTGGAAGGGAACAAACTTACCTATGATTATTATTATGAAAATCGTGATGGTACAAGGTATAAATTTCAAGAATTAAAAGGTGCGGGAGATTTAGGTTTCAATGAAAAGGGAAAAGCTTGGGTTTTTGTACCGATTGATTGTTTAAGTGAGAATACGATAGATAAATTAATACTTACTGTTAAATACGGCTTAAAGCCTATGATTAACAACGATCCTGATTACAACCAAACGGTAATATCTTATGACTATCCACAAATTAGTGGCAAGGAAACTTTTAGTTCTTCGACCGGCTTAATCGAAAACGAAAAAAATATTTGGGTACATCCTCCAAGAGATAAATTTTTTCGAATTTTAGAAATAAACCCCTTTCCATATATACAGGCACCTTATGAGATTGGAAATAAATGGAATTGGTCATTAAAGATTGGCAGTTTTTGGGGAGATTCAAGATGGAAAACATGGGATGAATCAATAGAAAACACTTACATGTACGAAATTAAAGAAAAGAAAAAGATTAAACTTGCAATCGGTGAAGTTGAATGCTACGTTATTCAATCAACTGCAAATAGTTCAATCGGTCAAACACATTTAACAGCATACTTTAGCATGGATATGGGATTTGTAAAATTAGATTACACAAATATCGATTCAACTAAGACTGTTTTAGAACTAATTAAATTTGATAAAAAGAAGAACAATGAGTAACATTATAACCTTTGCTGGCGCAAGTCATGCTAAAGCTTGATGCGATTTGCATCTTGTGCATTTCTAGCAACTTGTGCCTTTCTATAATTTTACAACTCAGATCTAGGGTTAAAATTAAGACCGACAAAAAAATAAGGAAATGGTATATAGATCTCATCAAACCCGTTTTTATGCTATTTTTTTGTCGTTAATACCCGGCAAGCCCAGCAAATACTAAGCCCGGAACGGAGCATCAAATTAAAATCCTATAATTGTTAGTTCCTGAGCGGATATAGAAAATAAAAGTGTAGAATTATTAGTTGCCGAAAGGAGCAGGATATCTTTATTCTTTTTTTTCTAGTTCCTAAAAGGAATTAATCATAAAAATTGTATTTTAAGATGCTCCTGACCGGACTCATACAATTTTGAATGAATCATATAGCTAATCCATCAGGATATACCTAAAAAACAATATTTAACACTTCTCCCTATAAGGAGCTAAGACAATACCAAACAATATTTGATGCTCCGTTTAGGAGTAGAATATAATTTTGTTCTTTTGATAGCAATCAAGGTGCGTGATGTTTGCCGTTATATGTTCCACTTAATGATGATAACAGTAGATCATTTTTTTAGTACAAATGCTAAAAAAAGCGAAAGTTGATATATATTTGTGACGGAGATGAATAAGTTGTGACACTTAAAGACGATTTTCAACAACACCAAAATTAAGAAAGTATGTTTGGACTATTTAAAAAGAAACTCCCTCATTGTGACGAACTTTTCATTAAGTATTTAAGTCCTTGGTATAACGAAGACGACAGGCCGAAAATGACAAGACCTGATATGTACCAAATTGCGGCATTTGAAGGACAACCTCTTGACTTGGACGATTTACAATATTTGATGCCTGAATACTTAGAACAAGTAAAAGCAATTATAAATGATACAATGACGAACGCAGCTCTTGAAGACTTTTCCTTAATTTATAAATCCGACACCATTAGTTTTGAATTTTTGGATGGAGTCGACACATACTATGACAGAGTAAAAATCACTGAACTCATAAAAGATAGTGACCCCAAAGACTTTTCAAACCCTTACTTGGTTACAGTCTGTGAATTTGGTGTTTTACTCGGACAACTTTTCAGAAAAATCGAGGGTTACGATTGGCTCTATTCACATCCATATTACCATTCAATAATAGTTCATAAAGAAACTGGGATGGGTATTACAGTTTTTGATTGGGCTGTGAAAAAATTTAGTGAATATGGAGTCGACGATGGATATGTAGCAAAATTTCATGCTGCAATTGAAGAAGTAAATAGCCGTTTGAATGCTTACTAAATCGAAAATGAGTAAAAAAAGCGGCCGCATAACAATGGCTATGATAATAGATTCGCTATCGCTTCAACCAACACATAGCCTAGCCGTTCTAGGGCGTTCGTTATACCGCATAAATTGAAAAATGAAAAACAGAAATCCAATCATATCATTTTTACTTTCACTATTCTTTTCAGGGCTTGGGCAAGTATATAATGGAGAAATAATGAAAGGAATATTATTAGCTATCTTAATATTTCCTATTTATATCCTAATAGGTCTGACTGGGTTGGTTTCATCATTTAACGGAATGATATTAATCTGTTCAGTAATAATAATCTACAAACTGATAGTTTCAATAGAAGCATACCGAAGATCAAAATCTTTGAATCCATACGAACTTGGGCCAATAAATCATATTAGCAAATATATGCTTTTCATTCTTTTGGATTTGTTTGCCAAACTGGATTGGTGTAAGTGCAGGAAGAGTGATAATAGGCTATGAATCATTTGAAATTCCAACGCCTTCAATGGAACCAACAATTAATGTAGGTGACAGAATAATGGCTATAAGAATCAATTCTAAAAATATTGAAACAGGAGATGTAGTAACTTTCGCAAAAGAAGATGGTCAAAAATACTTAAGCAGGGTAATTGGGCTTCCTGGAGATAGCATTGAAATAATTAACGACAGAGCTTCAATTAATGGGAAACTCGAAGAATGGAAAGAAAATGGAAGTACCACGAAAGATCAAATAGAGTATCAGAAGTATAAATGTAAACTACCTAATGGTAAGGAATTTGGAACTCTCAAAATGTTAAGTTTCAACGGCACAGAAATTACACCCCAAGAAATATCAAACAAAGAACTAATAATCGTTCCAAAAGATCGAATGTTTGTTTTGGGAGATAATAGAAATAATTCTATGGATAGTAGAATGTACGGAACTATACCAGTTCAAAACCTTGAGAAAAAGGTGCATTATGTTTGGTGGAGTAATAACAAATTAAGAATAGGAGAATTATTAAATGAATAAAAATACAATGTATAACAATGCACTGGATGTACAGACCTGCTATCGGTCGTCCACCGCCAGTGCCCAGACGTTGGTAGCATTTTAAAAAAAGACAACGATACAGAAAGATATGAGTTATGACCCAACAATAGATTACAGCCAAATGGACTTATCGATTGATAAAAATCTGGCATATTGGAAGTTTAGTGAACTGATTAAAAATTTGATTACATTGTCTAGTGACGCTCCAAGACAGCTAGAATTAATTGGATACGGTGCTGTTGCTGATGAAATGGCTATAGACTTTGATACATATTATACTTTATCTTATCAATCATACTTAGATTTTAAAGTATTAACGATTGACCAAAAAATCGAATTCGACGAACTTGACAAATATTTAGAAGATAGAAGTGGTGATAGAAATCCTGATTTCTGGGACGATTTTAAATTAGATATAAACCCAGATTGGAATTGGGTTAGGTTAAAAGCAAAAAGCATTTTGAGATTGTTGAAAATGGACGCTTTATCAATTGATTTTGATAGAACTGAAAAGTTTGATAACTATGGAAATTTAACTATGCAGACAACAAAAACAAGATTAATAAAGAAAAACACCAGTTAACACGCGGTATATAAAATTGCTAGGCAGTAGGTTATTAAAGGTTTGTAGTCTGCTTTCACTTTTGTGTAACTTGACTGGAAATCGCCCGAAATCGGCAATTTTTCATATCGCCAAAACTTTATGTGCAATTTGTGCTTTAACATTTTAGTAAACCCATAAATTCGTTATGAAAAAACATTGTTTATTTTCGCTATTTGCTCTGACAATCTTTGTGAGTTGCAATGAAATTTCCAAGAAAGCAGAATTTTATTCACATTTTTATACTATAAATTCATGTACTAAAATAATTATCGAACAGCAAAAAAAGATTGATGCTGAATTTGGCGAGACATTTATAGCTAATGGTAACTTATACGAAGCAAAAACTACTGAACAATTAAAAATGTTTAGAAATTTATACAAAAATGCAGAAAAGACAGATTACTGTTGTTGTCCTGAAGAGAATTACATTATATCATTTTATAGTTCTAAAGATCAATTTGATTCATATGCAGTAGATACAATTGAGTTCAAAGATAAAATAAGAATTTATGAACGAGATTTTCAATATTCATTCATAATTGACAAAACATTGTGGAATAATTTTTTAAATAAAACGAATATAAAACAATAAACTGCACCATTCGCCTTTTGATACAAGTTTTGGCGTAGAATTGTAAGGGTTTTGCTATTCTAAGACAACACAAAAGGCAGACCAACTCCGTACCTGCTTGGTAGGAGCTCCCTATCAACTCCCTATCAACTCCCACCACTTTCCCACCACGTTCCCAACATACTCCCACTGAGTTCCACGAATTCCCAGTGAGTTCCCACGAGATCCCACTGGAGCAATTTTTCAAGCAAAAGATCTAGGGTTAAAATTAAGACTGACAAAAGAATAAGAACATGATGTATAGATCTCATCAAACCCATTTTTTTATGCTATTTTTTTGTCGTTAATACCCGGCAAGCCCAGCAAATACTAAGCCCAGAACGGAGCAAGCTATCAAAATCCTATAAAAGTGTACTCCGGAACGGAGCAAGCCAACAAAATTGTATAATTTGTATCTCCCGAACGGAGGATACCTTCAAAAGTCTTTTTTTTGCATCTCCTTTGTGGAGGAAGCCTTCAAATAACATTTTTACTTTGCTCCGTTTGGGAGCATGTGGATCAAATAGATTGGAAGCTAGCTCCTAAACGGGAGAAGCTTCCAAACAAAATTTACTATGGCATCCGTTCTGGAGCACAATGTTATCAAAATAATATTTGATGTTCCGTTTAGGGCTAAAATATAATTTTGTTAATGTAATATCAATCAAGGTGCGTGTTGTTTGCCGATGATTTTTTTAGTAGGAAGTACAGGTTATTGTTCCTTAGTAAGGGATCAATTAATAGAAAAGTCTGTTAAAGAACAAATGACGAATATTTGGAGTAGATGTTCAAAATTCAAAATGAAAGAAAAAGCTGATAACAAGTGATATGAGAACAGTCTTGCTAACGCTTTGTCCGTTCTATATCACAGAACCGTTATACCCAAGCAAAAAATATATTGAACTTTAAAAGAAAGAATGGGACTTGACACTAAAATATATTTAAATCATTCACTTAACTTTCCCGAGAATACTGATGAAGTTATAAAAATATTAACGAATATTTGGGATGGCAAGACTGAAGTTGTTAAATCACTTGAAATAAAAGAAAATGAATTAATATCTAACTCAATTGAATATAAAATATTGATTTGTCCTAAATTAATAGAATTTGAATATCCAAAATTTAAACAAATAAGTTTGAGAACTAATTTTAAATTTTCAGGGGATATAATATTGTATGCAAAAAACAATATGTATTACCCCAGTTGGAATTGGAAGAAATGCAACTAATATGATAACTGAATTTATGGATGAACCTTTTAGTATTTATTTAGATGAACCAGTAAGATTCAGCGAACAAAAGAAGACTTGGAATCTGTTTAAATCATTTTTAAAAAGCTTTACTGAACCCATTGAAGGTAACATACATCTGTATATTAACGATGGTCAGTTTCAAGGTGTTGAAGACTTAGCATATGAAGGTGCCAATGTTGAAGAAATGATAGAAAAGGCAAAAGGAATTGTTAAGCCGTGTACATCAAAAGCGCAATTTATAGAAGAACATACATCGTTATTAAATGAAAGAACTTACATAAATGGTGATATTTGGTTTTATAAAGATTGTGGTCTCATGAAATACGTTGACAGCAAAAATGTGGAAAACATTTCACAAATTTGCAAATATGAGTACAAAAAGAACGAGAAAAGTATTCTCAGAGAGCTTTAAGAAGCACAAAGTCGAATTAATAGAGAGTGGCAAATTGACCACTGGATCTGTTGCGGCACAGTTTGATGTGAGTTATACAGCAGTATACCAATGGGTTAAAAAATACGGTAAGCTCACGCCACCAGATAAGATCGTGATAGAAAGTGATAGTGATTATCTGAAAGTTGTGGAATTGCAAAAAGAGAAGTCAAATCTGGAGCGGATTGTTGGCAAGCAACAAATTAGAATAGACTATTATGAGACATTAATAGAAATGATAAAGGAACATTATCAAGATGATATTGAGAAGAAGTTTTTAAAAAAGTGATCACTCGTCTGCATAGTAATAAAACGCCGTATAGCATGGAAACAGTTTATAGAGAACTAGGGCTGAGTAGGCAAGCCCTACATCAACAGTGTAGACGAGATATGGGTCAACAAACGCACCACAAACATCTTTTCGAAATAGTCAAAGAATGGAGAATGAAACATCCACGAATGGGGAGTCGTTCGTTGTATTACAGTATAAAAAACATAGGAGGTATTGACCTTGGCATGGGAGTTAATAAATTTGAACAACTCATGAGTACTTCAGGTATGACGATCAAACCTTTGCGATCAAGGATAGTAAAGACAAGTGATGGAAAAGGGAAAGGGCACTATCCAAACCTGGCAAATGGCCTGATTTTAAACAATGTGAATCAACTCATTGTAGGGGATATTACTTACTACGATATTATTGACGATCAGTGGAGTTACATATTCACATTAAAGGATATTTATTCACAAAGAATACTAGGCTTGGTACCATCTTTGAGCATGGAAGCTTCCTTTGCCTCTCAGTGTTTAGAGCAGGCATTTGCACAACGTAAAGATGTGGGCTTAGGTGGATGCATTCATCATTCCGACAATGGGTCACAATACGACTCAAAGGCGTATAAAAAAATGCTAGCAGATGCGAGAATGCTTATCAGTAGAGCTGATAATTGTCTAGAAAATGGAAGTGCCGAGAATTTAAATTCCATCGTCAAAAATATGTATCTAAAGCCTTGGAACATACGCACCTTCAAGGAGCTTCATCAAGCATGTCAAGAATTGGTTTATATTAATAATCATCAAAGAGCCATCGAACAATTAGGACAATTAGCTGTTAAAATCATATAATATTTTTTGGGCCTTTCCTCCGGATGCAACTTAGCTACCAATTGCTCAAATTGGATTGGACCTAAGCGGGACATGGGTTTTGTAAGGCATGATTCCCTAAATTGGAATGTAGGTAATAAAATGTCAAGGAGTCTTATAATTGAACTCCTTGACCGAACCTTACTTTCCACTTTGAGCAATTATGCTATTCCTTACCAAGTTGCTCCCCAGCAGAGCTTGATGCCGCTTCACATAATCGTCGATTCAAAGATAGAGCCTAATATTATTTTTTTAACTTTACGTTTTCCACATCGTTGTTATAAGTTAACGACTTGTTGTCAACATAAATCATGAGAGGGCACTTCTTAACTTTAAATCAAAAATATTTCTTTACAATACTAATTCTATATTAGATAAATTAAAGTAATGTACTTGGACATACATAGTCCGTGAGATTAAACTTTCCTGAATCTTTGATTTCTTTAAATCCTCCATCTACATTGATTAGATTGTCAAACCCACGTGATTTTAGGATCGAGGCAAAACTCATAGAGCGATAACCACCAGCACAATGCACATAATATGTTTTTGCAGGGTTAACTAATTTCATTGTCTCATTGACAAAATCAAGTGGTGCATTTTCAGCCCCAACAATATGTTCGGAGTCATATTCACTTTTTTTGCGCACATCGATGATATGAATTTCTGGATTTTGGGCTTCAATTTCTGCGAATTCATGCGCTGTAATGTTTGGAATGATATCGACTTCTTTGTTGGCGCCAAGCCAAGCATCGATACCTCCATCTAGATATCCAATTGTAAAATCATATCCCACTCTGGCCAATCTAGTGATAACTTCGTCTTCTCTACCTGGATCAGCCACGACTAAAATTTCTTGCTTTATATCTGGTATCAACGTCCCTACCCAAACCGCAAAACTTCCGTCGATTCCGATGTTAATACTATTTGGGATGAATCCTTTTGCAAAGGTAGAAGCTGATCTTGTATCGAGAATTAACGCGTGTGTTTCGTTGGCTACAAGCTCAAATTCTCTCGGAGAAAGTGCTTTATGTCCTCTTTCCATCACAGTATCGATACTATCATATCCTTGAATATTCATCAATACATTTTTTGGAAAATATCCCGGAGGTGGCATAAGTCCGTGCAATACTTCTTGGATAAATGCATCTTTAGTCAATCCGTTTCTCAGAGCATAATTTGTATTCTTTTGATTGCCTAAGGTATCCCATGTTTCTTTTGACATTTTTTTGCCGCACGCACTACCTGCACCATGAGCAGGATATACAATAAGATCGCCAGACAAAGGTTTTATTTTGAAATGCAAGGACTCAAAGAGATGACCAGCTAGTTTTTCTTCCGTCAAATCTGAAATCACATGCTGTGCAAGATCTGGTCTACCCACGTCACCTATAAATAAAGTATCTCCTGTAAATAAGGCTTTTTCTTCACCGTTTTCATCAATCAACATATAACAACTACTCTCCATCGTATGTCCAGGTGTATGGATGACTTTTATCTTTACATCTCCTACATTAAAAATTTCACCATCGCTGGCAACATGCATTTCAAATCCAGTTTTTGCAGTGGTTGAACCATAAACTATAGTAGCTCCAGTCTTTTTTGCAAGATCGATATGCCCTGATACAAAATCCGCATGAAAATGGGTCTCAAATACATATTTTATCTTCGCATTATCAGCATTTGCCTTGTCAATATATGGTTGTACCTCACGTAATGGATCAATTACAATTGCTTCTCCTTTACTCTCAACATAATAAGCCCCTTGAGCTAGACATCCTGTGTAAATTTGCTCTAATTTCATGAAAATATTTTTATTTTAAAATGTTGATTAATTAAATAACAATGCAAAGTTACAATTAGATTAAAAGACAGTAAGTTACAAAAGTTACTCAGGATAATTTTTCAAATCGAAATAAGGCCTTCGAAAACTTTTAATGCAGGCCCAGTAAGCCACACATTTTTACATGAGCCATTTTCATTTCTAAACAAAGAAACAGAAAGAGTACCTCCTTTGGTATGAACGGCCAAGTTTTGGTCACCTAAAAGGTTTTGTGCTTGTGCATAAGCCAATGCACAGGCCGTGACACCTGTACCACATGAAAGTGTTTCGTCTTCAACACCTCTTTCGTAAGTTGCTACTTCAATCAGACTTTCAACCGATTTTACAAAATTTACATTTATTCCATGGTCTTTATATTTGTCTGAATATCTTATTGCTGAACCTGCAAACTTAATATCGGATGGAAATTCAGCGCAAAACTCAACGAAATGTGGAGATCCTGTATTCAGTTCGTATGAAAAATCTGATAACTTTTGGATATTTTCAACATCAATCATTTGTAAACTTATTGTGCCATCATTGTGAATAGTGGCGTGATGCAAACCATCTATCGCTTCAAATGTAGCTTTATCATTAAATAGACCCAAGGATGCAGCAAAAGCTACAATACACCTGCCGCCATTTCCGCACATAGAACTTTGTTTTCCATCAGAATTAAAATATACCATTTTAAAATCAGCAATATCTGACTTTTCCAATAGGATCAATCCATCAGCTCCGATACCAAATTTCCTGTCACATAAAAGCTCGATATTACCAACATCATTATGGTGAATTAATATTTTAGCTCGATGATCTATCATGACAAAATCATTGCCTGTACCTTGATATTTTACAAATGGTATGTCCATGTCTTTTTATTTAATAGATATAGAAATCAGAAAATGTATGTTTTGTTGTAATTTTGATAAATTTATCCACCTTTTTATCCGAGTGTAAGTTGAAATTTAAATAAATATTTAAAAAATAAACAGTGTAATCATAACAAAAAGCTATAGTTTAATGTTTGTAATAATCAAGCAATTAAACTTTTTATAATTTATTGTAAATAAGATAAAAATTTGGTTTCCTATAAGTTTGCATTAGGTTTAGGCATAATAACTTCCTTATTGATTTCGATAAGCACCTTGTTTTTATACGACCGTTTCTTTTTGGAAGAATATGATATATACACCAGAAACAAAGCAGTTGCTGTAGCAGAAAGTGACATTTTATTCTCTGATAGATTTAATAAAGCTTTCAACTCGTCTCAGCCAAACGATTTTGTAACCGCTGCAGAATTGAGTAGAAAGTCGGTAGTGTTTTTGAGAACCAAAGGCAATAATGATGCACATTTTGGAGTGAATTCGGGCTCTGGTGTCATACTAAGCAATGATGGATATATCGTAACTAATCACCATGTGATAAAAGATGCCATAAAAATAGATGTAACACTCAATGACAATCGGGAATTTGAAGCCCGAATAATAGGAGTCGATCCAAGTACTGACCTCGCTTTGTTAAAAATAGATGCGATCAATTTGGATTATTTGATTTTTGGAAATTCTGATTCTCTCCTGATAGGCGAATGGGTGATGGCTGTAGGTAATCCCTTCAGGCTTCAATCTACAGTAACAGCAGGTATAGTCAGTGCCAAAGCAAGAAGTATCAATTTGCTTGAGAATCAAGGGATTGAATCCTTCATCCAAACTGATGCCGCAGTAAATCCTGGAAATAGTGGTGGCGCGCTAATAAATACACGTGGTGATCTTATCGGTATTTGTACCGCAATCCAAAGCAATTCAGGTAGATTTGAAGGATTTTCTTTTGCCATACCGTCTAATCTTGCAAAAAAAGTGATTGCAGACCTTAGAGAATATGGTGTAGTGCAACGCGGATGGTTGGGCATTGACATAGAAAATATTGACAATCAAATGGCATCTAAACTCGCGTTGGATGAGGTAGCCGGCGTATTTGTTGCTTCTGTACATAAATCAGGTGGCGCTGCAGCTGCGGGTATTACTAAAAATGATGTCATCATTAGTGTCAATAATATAAGGACTTCGAGTGTTTCTGAATTTACAGCACAAATGGCACAATACAGGCCTGGTGATAAAATTGATATGTTAGTAATCAGAAACGAAGTTAAAGTGTTGGTAAAAGCAACTCTACTTAATCAATTGAATTCCACTGATTTAATAGCTAATTATGACGCACCAGTTTTAAGGCAAATAGGAATGGAATTGCGCGAACCTGATAAGTACGAAAAAGCAGTCATCGCTCCGCAAGGTGTTATAATCGTTAGCATTCAAAATGGTAAGATAATATCCACAACTAGGGTAGAGCCAGGATATATCATTACTAAAGTAGATAATCATAAAGTAACTTCTGTCCAAATGTTGATAAGATATCTAGAGGATCATAAAGGTAAAAGTATCATTTTTGAAGGTTTTTACCCCAAAGTTCCTGGAGAATTTCCTTATACCTTCGTTGTTCCTGAATAAAATATACTCATTTTATCAGTTAAAAAGTAGTGAATAGCGCACGGGCGACTTTTTAGAAAACATATTTATTTTTTTATTAAGTAATAATTGTAATTTTGCGCCATATTTGCTCAAGCAGGCACAAAAACAGTAAAAACACATCTTAATGTCAGTAATCGTACAAGGTTTAACTAAACAATACGGATCACAAAAAGCGGTAGATAATTTAACATTTGAAGTCCGACCTGGTGAGATTCTTGGTTTTTTGGGGCCAAACGGAGCTGGTAAAACGACAACGATGAAAATGTTGTGTTGTTATACCCAACCTTCAGAAGGTACTGCATCCGTTTGTGATTATGATATAAGGACATCACCATTGATGGTAAGAAAAAATATTGGATATCTGCCTGAACACAATCCGTTATATGATGAGATGTATGTCAAAGAATATCTCCAATTCGTAGCATCAATCCATAAAATTGAGAATAAGCAAGGGCGCATCTCTGAAATTATAGAAATGACTGGCTTGGGCAAAGAGCAAAATAAAATCATTGGTACCTTATCCAAAGGATACAGACAAAGACTAGGCTTGGCTCAGGCAATAATACACGATCCACAGGTATTGATCTTGGACGAACCAACATCAGGGCTGGATATGAATCAGCTTATTGATATACGCAGTCTTATTAAGAATCTCGGAAAGAGAAAACAGTCATTTTTTCGTCCCACATCATGCAGGAAGTTCAAGCCTTGTGCGATAGGGTAGTGATAATAAATAATGGTACATTGGTAGCAGACGAGCCTATCGACAAACTTGGTAGGCGGCTTACTGGAAGTCAGATAGTATCTGTCATTTTTGAAGAGCAAAATGTAAAACCTGAGATTTTTAGCAAAATAAAGGGAATCGCCGAAATTTCCCAAGAAAATGGTGGATTTACTTTTTCTTCAAGTGAAGAAATCGACATCCGCAAAGAAATCTTCCAAACCGCTGTAGCCAATGGGCTTACCATTCTAGAAATGCACCGCGATAAGGCCAATATGGAAGATATTTTCAGACAACTGACCAAATCTGTAGATTATGTTTAGTGTTTTTTCTAAAGAAATACATTTGTTTTTTAGTTCGCTCATAGGCTATATAGTGATCAGTGTATTCCTGATCTCAATAGGTCTATTTATGTGGGTATTTTCAGATACTAGTGTATTGGATTATAATTTTGCGACTATGGACCAATTATTTTCCATTGCACCGTTGGTATTTTTATTTCTGATTCCAGCTATTACGATGAGAAGTTTTGCAGAAGAAAAATCCAAAGGTACCATTGAGTTTCTATATACCAAACCACTCACATCATTCGAAATCATTGCAGGTAAGTTTTTTGCAAATTTTGTTTTGGTCTCATTTGCTTTATTGCCTACGGCTATTTATTACTATTCAGTTTATCAATTGGGATCACCTGTAGGAAATTTAGACACAGGCGCTATTTTGGGTTCATATGCAGGATTATTTTTACTTTCGGCATCATTTATTGCTATCGGCATGTTTGCATCTACACTTACCGATAATCAGATAGTGGCCTTTGTGCTAGGTGCATTTTTGTGCTTTTTCTTTCATTGGGCTTTTACTTACATAGCGAGAATGCCCGTATTCACTACAACTTTAGATCTTTTTATTCAAAAAATAGGTATCAATTATCATTATAACAGTATGAGTAAAGGTCTGCTTGATACCAGAGATATTTTATATTTCTTTTCTGTAATCTTTGTATTTCTTTTCGGCACTGTCACCGTCATGGAAAATCGATCATAAAATTTTTTAGATGAAAGGCAAAACATTAGGAAAATACACGCAATTAGCGCTTATAGTTGCAATAATATTCGTCATCAATATTATTGCTAATTTTTTTCATGCGGAATTTGATCTGACAGAAGACAAAAGATTTACATTAAGTGATAATACTAAACAGCTAGTATCTGAAGTAGATGATAATGTCAATATCAGGATCTTACTTGATGGCGAATTTCCAGCTGGTTTTAAGCGATTGCAATCTGCGGTAAAAGACATGATGGATAAAATAAGGGACGCAAATCCTAATATTATCTATGAATTCGAAGATCCTTCTGAAGGAAGCTCAGCACTTGTGGAACGTAGGCGCAAACAGCTGATTGAAGATAAGATCGTTCCAATCAATCTAAGCTATTCAGATGGCACGCAATTGGTTCAAAAAGCAGTTTTCCCATTCGCGATTATTCATTATAAGACTAAAAAGTTCATCGTCAATCTCCTAGAAGAGCAAAAACCCGGTGATGATGAAGACGTTATTCTAAATAAATCTATTGCATTATTGGAATATAAATTTGCCAATGCTTTTAGTCAAATGCAATCTAATCGCGTTAAAAACATACTCTTCACTCAAGGTAACGGCGAATTGGACGAAAGTCAAACCTTCAGACTAACTTCGGAATTAAGGAAGTTTCATAGAATAGGGTATGTGAGCCTTGATACATTGATGAGATTGGATTCTACCATAGATTTGATGATCGTAGCATCGCCAAAAACATCATTTTCTATACAAAATCTTTTTAAGCTCGACCAATACGTCATGCAAGGTGGAAAAGTTATTTGGTTGATTGACAAATTTGATGTTTCGTTGGATAGTATCAACAAATATCGATTTTATGTCCCAACAGAGTCTGAAATCGGTGTAGAAGAAGCGCTATTTAAATATGGTGTCCGTATCATGCCGGATCTGATAATGGACCTCGAATGTAGTCAAATACCGCAAGTAGTGGGAATGGCAGGTGACAAACCGCAAACCAAACTATTTCCTTGGCCGTATCATTTAGCAGCTGCATCTACTTCAACACACCCAATTGTTAAAAACATAGACAGAGTAAATTTATTTTTCCCAAGTACCATTGACACCATAAAAACCAGTGTTCCTTTAAAGAAAACGGTACTTTTAAGCAGTTCGGTTTATTCAAGGTCGCAGCTGTCTCCAGTGCGTCTATCCTTCGAAATGCTCAAAGTGGCTCCAGATCCGCAAAAATATAATGATGGTAAAAGACCAGTGGCTGTATTAGTTGAAGGCGAATTCGAATCATTTTTCAAAAATCGGCTTACCCCAGAATTTCAGGCAGTTTTGGACAATATCAAGATTGATTTTATAGAAAAAGGCAAAAAAGGGAAACAAATTGTTGTTTCGGATGCTGATTTTGCCAAAAATCTTGTTAATACAACAACCGGTGTCACAGAAGACATAGGTTACAATAAATGGGAGAGGAGATATTATAAAGGTAATAAGGATTTTATCTTGAATGCGATAGAATACATGCTCGATGAAGGCAATATCTTAGAAGCTAGATCTAAAGAAATAAAGCTTAGATTGCTGGATTCAGTAAAGACAAGAGAAGAACGATTTAAGTGGCAGATGATCAATGTACTGCTACCAGTGGTAATATTGATCTTATTCGGAATATTATATCAATATTTTAGAAAAAGAAAATATGCCAGATTTCAAAATTAAAATGGATTAGCTTATGAAAAGGATCATTATCCTTGTTTTATTATTGATTGGTTTGTCAGCTGCAGCTTATTATCTCATACGAGAAAACGATCAAAAGGGCATGGTAACGGCAGATCGTGGTTTTTCTGTACCTGATCTTAATGAAATCAAGAAAATTGTAATCCAACAAAAAAAAATGCAGCCGATTGTATTTACAAGAAAAGGTAAAGGTTGGATAATGAATGGCAAATATCCCGTGGATCCAGGCGTATTTGTCAATGTAGAAAAGGTACTAACAAATGTTACGTTGCTGTACGTACCACCGGCCGGACATACCAACACTATTATGGAAAGCATTAAGGAGAATGGCATTCAAGTTGATTTATATGAAGATGATGATGCGCCAATAAAAATATTTCATATTGGGACAGATTTGCAAAAAAGTGCAGGTACGCATATGGTAATGGCAGGATCAGCTCAGCCGTATGTCATGTATTTACCTGGATTGGAAGGCGGATTAAGGTCAAGATTTGAGCAACCTGCAAAGAATTTTAGAGATAAGTTCATATATCAATTCCCGAGAAATATTATAAAAAGTATTAAAATTGAATACCCAAAGGATAATTTTTCTTCTTTTATCCTTACAAAGCAAGGTGATAAATTTGAATTGAAACCAGTACTCGAAAATATAAAAATACCCACCAATCCGATCAATGAAATAAGGGTGAACGCATTTATTGATCAATTTGAAAGTATGGGAACAGAAGGGCTGATTGATGCTATTCCAGAAAGGGATTCGATAATAAAGAGTCTTCCATGTTGTATATTAACGCTTACAACTCTTGAAGGTAAGACACATATCCATAAGTATTTTTCTTATGATGGATACGAAACATCTGGTATAAATGCAAATACTCCAGCTGAAATTAGAGCATTGAATCGAGTATTTATTTACACAAATGATGACGACCTATATACATCACAAAATAGGGTAGTAGGCGACATTTTTCATGGGTATAGTGATTTCTTCTCTCCAAAACAAGATATTATCCCTAAAAATAAAAACAAGTAAAGGCACCTTTTGATCGTAAAATGTATTGATTTCATCGATTTATTGCCAAAATTGAAACTAAACCTATGCGAATCCCATTATATTAGTTTTATAAATTTATTTTATTATCCAAAAATTAACTTTTAAGCAAATGAGAAACATTTTTTCTGTTATTGTTTTATTTCTAATGTGCAATGCGTCGTTCTTAGTAGCCCAGAAAACTTTGACAAAAGGCACTGCAACTATGGAGATTACCAATGTATCATCCGAAGATCCGCAAATGCAGATGGGATTAGAGGCAATTCGTGGTTCGCAAACCAGTTTGGTATTTGCAGAAGATAAATATGTGTCTTCATCTGATATGATGGGCGGTATGGTCTAAATTACTTCACATGTTTCTAAAAAAGATAATATGATGAATATGCTTTTTGAAGCCATGGGAAATAAAATTTGGGTTGAATCTACATTGGATCAAGCTCAAACGCAACAACAAAAAGAGATTGCTATGAAAAATAGTGTTACGTATGACAAAAATGATACAAAAGAAATCTTAGGCTATAAATGTTATAAAATGACGGTTACAAATCCTGAAATGCAAGGCATGACATTAACTGGATATGTTGCACCAGATGTACTTACCAAAGCCAATATTATTCAAGGATTTCAATCTGTGGAATTTGAAGGATTCCCATTAGAATACACCATGAAAAATGAACAGTTTTCTATTACAATGACAGCTAAAGAATTAACTGATAAAGTTGATGAATCCAAATTTGTTTTGGACACAAAAGGATTTAAGAAGATGACCATGGATGAATTCCAAAAAATGGCTTCCAGCATGGGTATGGGATTTTAAACATAGAACCAAATATAGAATCAAATATAATAAGCAGTTCATTTAATGGGCTGCTTTTTTATTCAATATTATTAACCTATAATTAATATTATGTTAAATAGAGTATTACTGAATTTCAACATCCATGGAGCTTCTCTCTTTTGTTGAGCTAGCACAAATATTGTGTTATTTTGAGAATATAAAAAATTTAATTATGTTTGCACAAAAGTACTAGTGTGACCAAATATATACCATCAGCAATAACTTCGGGCAATTTAATTTGCGGATTTACAGCCATCATGATCGGCGATTTTTATTGGAGCCCAATTCTACTATTGGGAAGTTTTATTTTTGACAGCCTTGATGGACTTGCTGCACGTGCACTGAATGCGCAAAGTGAATTCGGCAAACAAATGGACTCATTGGCGGATGTCATAAGTTTCGGTGTGGCACCTGCTTATTTATATTCTTTGTATTCACCAGATTTTGAAAACAAATTTTTCACGATAGCTACTTGCTCTATGATTGTCATAGCAGGAACTATCAGATTAGCAAAATTTAATATTACACCTTCATTACCATATTTTCTAGGGTTACCGATACCTGCAAATGCCCTATTTTATATAGGTGTTATCATGGGAATAGAAAATGAAAGCCAGAGTTTTATTGATTTTTTAGCTCTAAAACCAATTACTTCCTTACTCCCCTATTTTTGAGTGCTATGATGGTAAGTTTCAATCTAAAAATGTTTTCTACCAAAGGAATGACAAGTAACTGGAAGGATAATATTTTTCAATATATCATGGCAATTGTAGGAGTCATATGCATTTTTATTTTCAAATATGAATCAGTATCATACCTTGTACTTGCGTATGTAATATTAAGTATTATAAATACATTAACATCAGGTTTTAAGCCCAAAACCACGGATTAAACACAAATTGTATTATCTTTGCGGCTTCAATAAAAGATGTTATTATGGCAATTATCATTACAGACGAGTGTATAAATTGCGGAGCTTGTGAGCCTGAATGTCCGAATAATGCGATTTATGAAGGAGGCATTGAATGGTCTATCAAAGACGGTACAAATATTAAAGGAAACTATACCCTAGAAGATGGTAAAATCGTAGATGCTGCTGCCAAACAAAAACCAGTAAGCGACGAATATTACTTTATTGTTCCCGATAAATGTACGGAATGTACAGGATTTCACGAAGAGCCACAATGCGCTGCTGTTTGCCCTGTAGATTGTTGTATACCAGATCCAGACAGAGTAGAAACCAAAGAAATGCTACTCGACCGTAAAACAAGATTGCATTTGTGATGGTGATATTTTATTGGAATATAAAAATATACTAGCGAAAACAAGGCGGTAATTAGTGTAACTGAGTGTGTTGGCATAATTTCTTAGTTTAATAATAATATTTAAACAAAGAAATGAATGGCAATATTGTATATTATTCAGAGTATTTACATAAAGTAATAAAAGTAAAAAACAATATTTTATGGTATTGAAAAATTAACTACTACCCTTCTTTCAATATATTCCTACTTATTACCAATTTCTGAATTTCAGATGTGCCCTCTCCAATCGTACAAAGCTTAGAATCACGGAAGTATTTCTCTACAGGAAAATCCTTGGTATATCCGTATCCGCCGAAAATTTGGATGGCATCAGTTGCTATTTGCACGCAGATCTCAGATGCATAATATTTGGCCATAGCCGAGATCGTGGTTACTGGTTGGTGTGAATTTTTTAGGTGCGCTGATTTTCTGATGAGCAACTCTGCCGCTTGTATTTTGGTGGCCATGTCTGCCAGTTTAAATGAAATAGCTTGGTAGTTGGCTATAGGCTGGCCAAATTGTTCGCGTTCTTTTGCGTATTTTACTGATGCTTCGTAAGCACCTTTGGCGATACCAAGGGATAAAGCAGCGATACTGATACGTCCACCATCTAGGATTTTCATTGATTGGATGAATCCTTCGCCTTCTTTGCCCAAGATTTGTGATTTGTGTACTCGACAATTATCAAAAATCATTTCGGCCGTTTCAGAAGCACGCATACCGAGTTTATTTTCTTTTTTACCACCTGAAAAGCCTGGCGTACCTCTTTCCACTACAAAAGCTGTAATACCACGACTATCCAATAGTTCACCTGTACGTGCCAATACCACGGCAACATCACCAGATTTACCGTGTGTGATCCAGTTTTTTGATCCATTGAGTACCCAATAATCACCATCTTGTGTCGCAACACATTTCATGCGCATTGCATCCGATCCTGTATTTGCTTCGGTTAGTCCCCACGCGCCTATCCATTCGGCTGTAGCTAATTTAGGTAAGTATTTTTGTTTTTGTTCTTCGTTGCCAAAAGCCAAAATATGTCCGGTACAAAGACTATTATGCGCTGCAAGGCTTAGTCCGACAGATCCACACACTTTCGCGATTTCTACAATTACACTCACATATTCCTGATATCCGAGTCCTGATCCACCATATTCTTCAGGTACCAAGACACCCATAAATCCCAATTGGCCTAAGGCACGCATAGTTTCCACTGGAAAATATTGTGCTTCGTCCCATTCCATCACATGTGGTAGGATTTGTTGCTGCGCAAATGTTTTGGCAGATTCTTCTATCATTTGTAAGTTATCAATAGTGTCAGTGTGCATATTTATTTTAACTTTGTTGCTATTAAAAAGAAGACATAAAGGTAAATGATTTACTAGAGATACCAAAATTTTAGAAAAATTTAGAACCAAACCAAATTCAGCATCAAAATGAAAATATCATTAGCTATTGCAAAAATTATAAGTATTTCGATGGTTATAGCGCTATTTCAAGCTACTACACTTGCCCAAGATATTAACAAGATTGATTGGGTGAAGGACCTTGATTATCTAAAAAATGATTTGCCCGTTATGCACAGCAACTTGTTTTTCCAATATCCACAATCATTGTATAACGAAGATATAGAAAAACTAAAAAAACGAGCTGGACATGTTCCAGATGAAGCCATGTTTATAAAAATCCAGCAATTATTGGCAAAATTGGGAGATTCGCATACTTCATCCAAGTTCATTTCCAAACTATCGAACACATATCTACCTATTATTTTGTATGTTTACGAAGAAGGTATTTTTGTAGCTGGTGTGGTAGATAATGACGAATCTCTGATAGCACATAAACTTATAAGCATTGATGGCCATCCGATAAACAATATTATTGACAGCTTAAGGACATTATATGTAGCTGAAAATGATTCTTGGCACAAATCAAATATTCCAAACTATCTGACTAATTATGATTTGTTAAAATATTTTGGTTTTGTCAAGAGCGAAAAAGTAAAACTTCAACTAGAAGATTATTATGGCATTCCAAAAGAAAAAGTTGTGAAAGCTATTCATAAAGATGATATAGAAAAAGATGAAATTTCCTATATGAGATTCAGTGTACGAAAAAATAAAAGGCCAAAAACAAATGAGATTTTCAGTCAAAAATATTTTCCAAAAGACAGTTTATATTTTGTGATTTACAACAAATGTACAGGAAGAGAAGATCAACAAGTGAAGGCCATTCAGGACTCTTTGTATAAAGATGTAAATGAATATTGTACCAATCATCCCAAAACAGATAAAAAATCTAACGATAATAAGGAAGTAAAACTTCTACCCTATTTTCGCACATTCCGAGATACAATTTTTCAAACTATCAATACCAAACCAGTTAAAAAACTTGTCTTTGATTTAAGTAAAAACGGTGGCGGCACAACTAGTCAAGGCTCGGTCATGATAGAAAAATTGGCCCAAATGATAGATACCGCCAAAACCAAAGTTTATGTTATTGTAGGCAGAAGGACTTTTTCGGCTGGTGTCATACATGCGATGGAGTTGAAGCGATTGCTCAATGCGACTATACTTGGCGAGCCTACTGGTGGCAAGCCCAGTTTTTATGGCGGGACAGATTCAAGGTACTTACCTAGCTCATGTTTGCAAATCACATTCTCAAGAAGTCAACGGAAGACAACACTTGACCCTGTAACACTAGACACCAATACTTTGATGCCAGATGTACTTTTTCCGATTACACTTCAGTCATACACTTCAGGTACTGATCCAATATTTTAATTGGTATTACTAAATTTCTAGCAGAAATCAGTACAAAAAGGAATTTGAATTAAGATCATTCTCCTGTCTAAAATATTTACTTTTGTAATTTGAAATAAAAGGCATGATCCAATATCTTTCAAAACCATACCCATTTAAGTTTCTAAATCTAAATGAAATAAGGTTTTATGCTATCTTGGGATTATTTGTAGGGCTATTTTTAGCGGTTTTTCAGCCATTTGGTATTTCCATTTGGGTGACCCAATACAAATTTTGGAAATTAGCTGGGTATGGGTTAGTATCATTTATAATGCCCGTAGCGCTGACTTTACTTAGGAAAATAACCTTAAATGAGAGAAAAGCCGAATACCAATATAAAGTATGGCATGAAATCGTTTGGTTGATCCTCCTGGTCAGTAGCATTGCTTTTGGCAATTTGTTGTATTCCAATGCAATAGGAATTAGCGAACTGAGTATCTCTGCATTTTTAGGTTTTCTAGGCATGGTCG
The DNA here is from genome assembly GCA_016717105.1 of Saprospiraceae bacterium. Classification (GTDB taxonomy): domain Bacteria; phylum Bacteroidota; class Bacteroidia; order Chitinophagales; family Saprospiraceae; genus OLB9. The sequence goes on from JADKGF010000013.1 coordinate 78,604, forward strand.
TCCCTATAGCTGTATTTCCTATTTTGGGAAGTATACGGCTAAAATACCAGCGCTATATCGAATTAAACAAACGGGAGGCAGCAGCCATCGAACAGGATTTAATTCGAAACCATGAAGTGGTCACACGTACCACCAAAAATCTAAATTTTTTAGCTGAAAACGAAAAAGATGCACTAGATTTACCATATCATGCTTTGTTATTTATAGAAAGTATGGATAATTATTCTCAGTTTTATTATATCGAAAATGAAAAGGTAGTTAAATTATTACTAAGAGGCTCATTAAAACACTTTGAATCACAAATATCAGCAGAAAATGTGGTCAGGTGTCATCGCAGTTTCATTGTCAATCTTTCAAATGCCACCCATATAGAAGGCAATGCCCAAGGTTATCTTTTGACGATGCCATATGGAGATGTTAAAGTGCCCGTTTCACGCAATTTTGGACCTAAGATTAAGGCTTTATTTGCAAAATAACTTTGTCAAACATCCCAATTACTGTTTTTAATCCCATTTTCTTGTCATTTATCCCGTAAGTTTGCTGTATGTCACTCTGACCATTTTAGATATTTAAAGCCATGTATTTTTGTCTTGTCAATTTTAATTCAAATCTAAAATTTTTAAGACATGACAACCAAGATTATTAACTTATTATTTTTCATTTTCACCTTTTTTATTGGTATGGCTCAAGAAGTCGTTGTAGATTCTGTGTACACTTATGAAAAAATAAAAAAGAGTACATCGTTTGCTTCATTGACATTGGGAGGAGATTTACTTACATTGGGCCATTCGGCTACGCTGATCAATGGACTCAAGACTCAACTGCCTGCTCAGACTATGCCAAGGATCAATGTAGGAGGAACGCATTTCTGGGGTCATACAGATTTTTATGTTACTTTTCCTTTAGGACTATCATTAGGATTGGGTAAGGCAGGAGTCAATGGATTTAATTACACAGAAGGTGTAGAGACTGGCGCAAAGTTTTATCCTTGGGCAATGAAAAAAGGGCGTTTGACACCTTACATCGGTATCAGTTTTCAACCCATGTCTTTTAAGTATACATTAAAGGGCGATGAGTACAAGTATGAAGGAAGCAACTATAGCAAGTTTATCACACCAATTCATGCTGGTTTAACTTACACTTCCCGAAACTATATATACAATATAGGTGCCAGATGGGTAAAGAATACAAATTTTGATTATTATCAGTCACCTGATACCAAGGTAGCATCTTCATTTAGTCCCTTGAATTTCAATATTAGCATTTTTAGATTTATGGATACTGATAAATCATTGGCATCATCTAGGCACTGGACCAACTGAACAAGAAATATTATGTCTTAGAAAAAGAAAATGGTATCAGTGGTTGGTACTGGGCAATAGGTCCTTCTACAGCGTTGCAAATGTCTAAGTCTTCGTACTTTAAGAATGCCCATCCATACTTTTATGAAGATATGAACAATAGTTTTTTGGTTCCCGAAATCGCCGCAGGAAAATATTTTTACAAGGGTGATTTTAATGTCAATGTGGCTGCAAGGTATATGTTTTGGTCGAAATCAGCATTTGATACAAAAATCAACATGTCAAGATTCTCAACTGCATTAGAAGGATATAAGTTTCTGCTTGATTATCATGGATTTGTACCTTTCATAGGGCCTTCTATCATGTTGGATCACCTTGTGGTCAATGAGAATGGCACTAAAATAACCAATGTAAAGCCAGCAATAGGTATTGTATTTGGGTGGGATATCAGAGTGACTCAAACTGGAACTTCATTACTTAGAACCAACTTGAGGTATGTACCGGGTCACCACGTGAAAGTAAAAGATGATAAGATCATGTTTGATCATTTAGAGTTTAACTTTATTCAGTATGTAAAATTCTTTGGCAGAGCCAAAATTTATAAAAAGTACAGAAAAGAAAATTAATTCATATTAAAAAATAAATCAAATGAACATCATATTATACACACACATAATTTTAGGAATTCTAGGCCTATTAGCAGGAGTCTTTGTCATCTTGCTGCAGAAGGGAGACAAAAGACATCGATTCATTGGCAAAATATTTTCTTATAATCTCGGCTTATCCATGTTGGCATCATTTCCTATTAGCTTTTATAAGGAGAATATATTCCTGTTTTGTATCGGAGTATGGACTTTATATATGATTATCACAGGACAAAGGTCTCTTCAGATTTCTGATATTAAGAAAGTAACATATTTAGATTGGATTATTACATTAATAATGGCTGTTTTTGGTGTCTTACTAGTGGGAATTGGTTTTTATCAGCTTAGTTTTGGTCTTGGTTTACCGATCGTTTCCATGGTTTTTGGATTTTTGAGCTTACTATTTGTTTGGACAGATTTTCGCTTTTTTAAAGGAAGGCTAAAAGCCAAAAATGCGCATCAACTAATTCATATACAGCGGATGATGGGCGCCTTTATTTCAGCATTGACTGCATTTGTGGTAGTCAATAACACCATGTTGCCAGGTTTGGTTGTATGGTTGTTGCCTACAGTATTCTTAACACCTTTGATTGTTATGTGGAGTCGCAAGTGGGCTAAGTTTTAGGTGATGATATGTTACCTAATAAAACGCGCCTATTTAGTACTTTACGGCTCAATAAAATAAGTTACTTATAAATTATTGAAACATCAGCAATCACTAATGCCAATTTCTCCCAAAAGTTCCCGTACTTTTGCCACCAAAATAGCCGTTAGGCATGGTCAGACAAGTAGAAGTTAAGGTTTTTCCAGATAAAGTATATGATGAGATGTATATCCATTCGCTCATTCATCAACAAATGAAGCGTGATGTATCTAGCATCAAAGACATCATACTTGTGAAGAGATCAATCGATGCTCGCAGTCGGAGACCAATATACATCCTAAGATATGATGTGTATATTGATGAAAGCTATAAGAATCCTGCACCAATTCTGTCCCGCTATAAGGATGTTTCCGAGAAGAAAACTGTAATTATTGTAGGTGCTGGCCCAGCAGGATATTTTGCAGCATTGGAATGTTTGGAATCAGGATTGAAGCCTGTAGTACTAGATCGTGGCAAGGATGTACGTGAACGGAGACGAGATTTGAAAGCTATTCAGCAAGTCGGTATCGTAAACCCTGACTCCAATTATTGTTTTGGTGAAGGCGGCGCTGGCGCATATAGCGATGGTAAACTCTATACCCGATCCGTAAAACGCGGTAAAATTGAGAAAGTCCTTCAATTATTGGTGGAGCATGGCGCAGATCCTGATATTTTGGTTGACGCTCATCCGCATATTGGAAGTAATAAGCTACCTGTGATCATCGCTGCTATTAGACAAACTATTTTGCAATACGGTGGTCAGGTTATTTTTAATCAAAAAGTGACAGATTTCATCATTGAAAATAATCATATCCTTGGTGTCAAATGTGATGAAACATCCTATTTGGGCGATGCTGTCATCCTTGCTACTGGCCATTCAGCTCGAGATATTTATCAATTATTGGTAACCAAAAACATCAAAATCGAAGCAAAACCATTTGCACTTGGGCTTAGGATCGAACATCAACAATCCTACATCGATCAGACGCAATACCATCAAGAAGTCAGAGAAGAAAATCTACCAGCCAGTAGTTTATGGAGTAGTTACCCAAGTTGGTGCTAAAGGTGTCTTTTCATTTTGTATGTGTCCCGGTGGACTTGTGGTGCCGGCAGCAACTGCGCCTGGTGAGATCGTGGTAAATGGTATGTCACTCAGCAGAAGAGATAGCCTATTTGCCAATTCAGGGTTTGTCACATCTATAGAACTCGATGAATTGGAAAACCATGGTTACACTGGTATATTTGCAGCCTTGGATTTCCAAGCAGACGTAGAAAAGGCGATGTTTGCAGCAAGTGACGGTAGTCAGAAAGCACCAGCACAACGTGTGGACGACTTTGTCAATGGTATTCTGTCTCCTGAATTGAATGAGACTTCTTATATTCCAGGCTTGATATCTGCACCTTTGCACAAAATTTTGCCTTCATTTGTCTATAAAAGATTACGGCAAGGATTGATAGATATCGATAAAAAAATGCGTGGCTACAAGACTAACAAAGCGAACATCATCGGTGTGGAAAGTCGAACATCAGCACCAATCAGAATACCAAGAGATGTCCAAACGTATTGTCACCCTGAAATTTCTGGTCTTTATCCATGTGGTGAAGGTGCAGGATATGCAGGAGGCATCATTTCTGCAGCTATGGATGGCCAAAACGTTGTAAAAGCAATTAATGTTAATATGGTCTAAACCTATATTTTCTTATAATTTGATTGATATTGTCAATTTTCTCTTGTATTTTTGTCTGTAAATTCTTTAACAAAATGTCAAATGAAATTATAAAAGAACCAGCAGCACAATATGAAGCGACACACTACACGTATGCGGACTACCTAAAATTTCCTTATGACGAAATGGTGGAAATCATCAAAGGTAAGATTTTTAAAATGAGTCCTGCACCAAGTAGTAAGCATCAAGTCGTTTCAAGAAATTTATGTGGGCTCTTATTTAATCATTTAAGAGGTAAAAAATGTCAATTTTATAATGCGCCTTTTGATGTAATTTTGCCAGTTAAGGGTAAAGATTTTATGCAATCTGACCGTATAGTGCAGCCTGATATCCTTGTTGTGTGTGATCCATCAAAGATAAGAGAAAAAGGTTGTTTTGGCGCTCCAGATTGGATTATTGAAATCTTGTCACCTCATACCACCAAAAAAGACATTCAAGATAAATTCGATTTGTATGAAGAATCAGGAGTAAAGGAGTATTGGATTATCGAACCTAAAAACAATACGGTTGAAGTCTTTGTGCTAGAAAATAATGAATACAAAAGGGTAAAAGCCTATGTACAAGATGATGTAATAGCTTGCCACACTATCAACGACTTAGAGATAGACTTGAAGGAGGTATTCGAGAGCTAAAAAAGCCAAAATATTGTGAGAGCAATATTATTATAAATTATTTACTCTTCAATTTGTATGTAATTATGTATGTCAAAGTTATTTTACTATTTCTTTTAAGTATTCAATTAAAATTCAGCTTACAAAGTCAATGTCCTGAAGGAATAACAATTTTCAATCAAAATCAAGTGGACAGTTTCACCATAAAATATCCAAATTGTCATCAAGTTAATGAGCTTTTCAAATATCTAACACAAGATTTACAGAATCTTAAAGGGTTACAAGTTTTGAATGGTCATCAAAAGTCCATAAGTATTTATGCATATGAACGAGAAAATTTTTCTTTTGAAGGGCTTCATAATATTGACACAATTGACTATTTTGGTATCACTAAATCAAAATCTACATTCGGCCTTAAGGGGATAGAGCATATCAAGTATTTATTTTTTCAAAACGAAAATAATTTTGACCTGAGTGGTTTCACTGATTTGTCATCAATAGATTTATGCGCATTAAATGCACCTTCATTTGAGAATTCTCCAATGTTTGTTTGTTGCAATTCCTTCTGTTAAAAAAAAAATCCTTAAATATAAAAGGAAATTTTCTTTTGACAGGAATCGATAGAATCCAGCGTATTAATAAATTAAACTTAACATCCAATTATGTTCTGAAAGACCTGCAAGAGTTGAAAACTAGAAATTCATTGTCTGAATTGTTTCTTACGGCAGTTTGGACTGATTTTAATTTTTCTGGTATGGAAAATATTGAATTTTTGGATTTATTGAATGTTCGAAATGGTAAAACTATAGTTTCATAACGGATTAAGGAATATAAAAGCTTTGGTAACATCTATTTTGATAATATTAAGCAATTTGCCCCAAATAATTTTGAAGAATTATCTTCCATCACTGACATTAGAGTCTTGTATATGCAAAATGTTAATGGTCTAAATTCATTAAGTGGTTTTACCGCCTTCTGATACATTATTTGAGATTATTTTGAAAAATAATACGGACTTAACAGATATTTCAGCATTACATGGTGTTAAGTCAATATTTTACAAAAAGGATTCGAAATGGAAATCAGAGGCAGGACTTGAAATTTCAAATAGCCCACAACTGAGTGCATGTAGTATCTTTCCTGTGTGCCAAATGCTCAAATCATATCCAGATTCTCTAACCATAATTAAAAATAATGAAGTAGGGTGCAATAATGAATTAGAAATTTTAGATGCCTGTTTATCCTACACTAATGATAATCAATATGATGATCAAAATTTATTTCCCAACCCATTTCATGAAAAAATTAAATTGCCTTATGATTCTAAAGTACTTGATATTCAAAATATTTATGGTCATCGAATTAGCATCTTGCAGGATGATAACCAATTAGATTTAAAGAATAATATGCAAGGAGTCTATTTCATTAAAACCAAACTAAAATCAGGAAAACTAAAAACCTTTAAGGTTATTAAATTTTAAAGATGATATAATGGTAACTATTTCTTGATTACCTTTGCCATATGAAGGACATCGCGGAGTTGTTGGCAAGGATATTAATCGCATTTGTATTTATTTACGAAGCTTTGGATGCATTGGTCTTTTTCTCCAAAACAAAGGCCACTATGACTGCTTATGGCATTACTTGGCAACAAGATAACTTACTCAAGTTTTTGATAGCCATTTTGCTACTTGGCGGCATCTTGGTTTTAATAGGTTACTTTGCAAGATTTGGGGCTATTTTATTGTTAATGTATTGGTTGCCTTTTACCTTGATTGTATATTCTTTTTGGGATGATGCCCCAGAATATAAAAGAGTTCATGCCTTGTATTTTATGAGAAATCTTGCGCTTTGTGGTGGCTTATTTTTGCTAATAGCTAATGGAGCTGGCAAATACAGTGTCAAGCGACTAATTTATATCATGAAACTACCGAAATAATAATCTGATTTATTAAAAGTTTCTACATTTGAACGTACAAAAATAGCAGCATGAGTCTTAAATCCTTTATTATAAAACAAGTCAGTGGGCTGATAGCAGGACAGATTAATTCTTGGAAAAAAACTGCTGTCAAAGACCAAAACAGGATTAGACAAACGCTGATATCAAAAGCAAAAAATACTGCATTCGGTAAGGATCATCATTTTGACCAAATCACAAATTACAACGATTTCAAAAAAGCGGTACCGATTAGAGATTACGAAGGGCTGCGAACATACATAGACCGTGTCACTAAAGGTGAAGCAGATATTTTGTGGCCAGGAAAACCTAAATACTTTGCTAAAACATCAGGGACTACCAGCGGCGTCAAATATATACCCATCACGCATGAAAGTATGCCAAACCATATTGTTTCGGCGCGAAATGCGATGTTAAATTACTTCCACCAAAAAGGAAGTGCATCTGTCTTTGAAGGGAAAGTTATCTTCTTATCTAAATTGGAGAAGATCGTGGATGAAACTATTCATGAAGACATGCGACTCATCAGCGGCATTCCACCGTGGGTCCAGATGTATTATGAACGATTGCTCGCACGTAGTGGCAGAAAAACGGTTCGCGAAGTCTTCCCTAATTATAGCTTGTTCATGTATGGCGGAGTCAATTTCGAGCCTTATAGAGCTAAGCTGGAAGAACTTGTAGGTGGTAGAATCGATAGCATTGAGACCTTTCCTGCTTCAGAAGGATTTATAGCTTTTCAAGATGATGTCAATGAAAGTGGTTTGTTATTAAATACCAATTCGGGAATATTTTTTGAATTTGTACCCGTAGAATCACTCAATAATCCACAACCTGTACGATTGATGATAGATGAAGTAGAACTTAATAAAGATTATGCTTTGATTATCAACAACAATGCAGGACTTTGGGGATATAACATTGGCGATTGTGTCAGGTTTGTAAGCCTAGATCCTTATAAACTAATAGTTTCTGGCAGAGTCAAACATTATATTTCGGCATTCGGAGAGCATGTCATCGGCAAAGAAGTGGAAGAAGCATTGCTCAGCGTCTCCAAAGAGCATAATGTAAGTATTATTGAATTTACAGTTGCACCACAAGTCAATCCACAAGATGGATCAGTGCCATTCCACGAATGGTTTATAGAATTCGATAAGGCACCGAAAGACCTTGCTGCTTTTGCGCTTGAAGTAGATAAAGCCATGTGTGATCAAAATATTTATTATGACGACCTCATCAAAGGCCATATCCTGAGGCCATTGGTTATAAGACCTATGTCCAAAGATGCCTTTAGAGAATATATGAAAACACAAGGTAAACTGGGTGGACAAAACAAGGTGCCAAGACTTAGCAATGATCGGAAGATTGCTGACCAACTCTTAACTTGGATAGACAAGTAGGTATGGATAATCTGCACCAAATTCAAATAAATTTCGATCAAAGCCAGGTACTTTTACTCAATATTTGTCTTGGTATTCTGATGTTTGGTGTTGCTTTGGATTTGAAAGTTGATGATTTCAAATATGTTGTAAAATCACCAAAATCTATCATTGTTGGCCTGATTTCTCAATTGGTCTTATTGCCTTTAATGACTTTAGGATTGATTTATATATTGCATCCAGCATATAGCCTTATGATGGGAATGGCACTCATTGCAGCTTGTCCTGGCGGTAATGTTTCAAATTATGCCACACATTTAAGCAAGGGAAATGCTGCCTTATCAGTTATTCTTACAATCATATCTACACTTTGCTGTGTCTTTACGACTCCATTTATTTTTTCTACATTACAGCACTTTATACCGGTAGAAAAAGTTGCAGATTCCGATTTTAACATTCATTTTGCTGATATGGTTACGACTATCTTTCAGCTCATTATTTTACCATTGGTTTTTGGTTTTGGCTTGAATGCTTTTTTTTTCCTTTATTCGTCATGAAAATCAAAGATTGGGTAAAAAAAATAAGTTTTATCATATTTATCGGATTTGTAGTTGCTGCAGTTGCAGGAAATTTGGACAACCTAAAAAAATATTTAGACATTGTTTTTGTTATAGTATTGGTACACAATGGTTTGGCGTTGCTTATTGGATACTTATGGCCCAGATATATTGCTGGTCTTTCCGCTTATGACTCTAGAACTATAAGTATAGAAACAGGCATCCAAAATTCGGGTTTAGCTCTTATTCTTGTTTTCAATTTTTTCGACGGTAATGGTGGTATGGCCCTAATAGCAGCGTGGTGGAGTATTTGGCATCTAATTAGTGCATTGGGTTTAGCCTTGATTTGGAAAAACCGAACGCCAAAGATAGAAAGTGCTTAGAGATAAATTACCTCGGTATGAAAACTTCCTTTCTGATTGATACAAATCTCTCTATATCCTATTAATGATGTATAAGGCTTAAACTCATCTGAATTGGGATCGATCTGCACAAAGGTAGATGGCGTAATGAAGACTGTTATGTTTTTTTTGACTACTGTCCGCTCGATATGGTAATGCCCTGTAACGATATGAAATTTCTTTTCAGGATACATATCGCATAACGCTTCAAATTTTTCGGTTTGTCGAAACATATACTTTGGTTCCATATGTTTTGAATGAGCTTGGATCGGTGAATGGTGCATAAAAATTAGGACTTCATCGCCATTTTCTTGTATTTGATCACGCAACCATAGCCACTGTTGAGTGGAAAAACTACCTAATGATGAATCCAAAAACAAGGCTTTATAATGCTCAATCTGGTGTGTAAAATATAATTCATCATTATGAATATGTTGACTTTGATGAAAAGCACTTGCCAACATAACGGATGTATCGTGATTGCCTGGAATGACCAAATAATTAATACCCGTATTGGAAATTTGATTATAGACCCATTTATACGTAAATTCATCGCCAGTACGATGGCACAAATCACCACCTAGTATGATTAGATCGTAGTCATTGTGCTGAACTGCTTTTTCCAAAATGTTAAGAAAATGCTGTTTTGTATCGATACCCATTGGTTTGTTGTCATCAGTATCGATATGCAAATCAGTAATAAAACAAATCTTTTGCATCACTTCAAATTTACATCAATTCTAAGGCCTATGTTTCTTGGTGCTTCTATCAGTGCTGGACGCAATGTATATTCTATATTGAATACATTATTGAGCAAAGCGGTGATCGTTAATACGCCTATTTCATAAGATACTCTTGTATCAATCAGATGATATCCTTTGTTGTGACTGTCTCGATAAGCCGCAATACCGAAAACATCTGGATTTTCTACTGTAATGGGTAGAATATAGAATGGCTCTTCGAAAGCGCGATCAATATTTATAAAATGGCTCGTGTATTGATAAGATATGCCCCATTTAAATTTAGATATTTTTGCTTCTGCATCCATTTTTATTTGGTGCTTTGATCTGTATTTAAGGACATTGATACCTGCTTTTGCCTCAGAAATGCTTGTATTTATAGTATCTGATGATGCAAAATTTTTATAAATAGGATTTATGTACGTATAGCCACCAAATACCTTAATAGGAATATCAAAGAAGTTAAATTCGCCAGCAATTCCTGTTTCTAATCCCGATATTCTCGTGTCACCCACATTTAAAGGTTTAAACCCAAATTTCGGTAAGCCCAAGAACGTAAATTCTATCATGTTTTCATATTCGGAAATAAAAGCAGCAGCATCTAGATACCCTTTAAATCCACCTAAAGCAAATCCTTGTTTGAATCCCAACTCGGATGACCAGCCAGTTTCAGGTTGTAATAATGGATTCGAAAAGATAGAAAATATCCCAAATGTGGTGGTGACAAACCTTTCGGTCAATGTAGGATAACGATATCCTTGTCCATACGAGGCTCTAAGTGACGAATACTGAGCGAGCTTATAATTAGCAGATAGCCTACCTATAAGTTTATCATCGGTAACTTCACCATCAGGTATCTTGACGCCATCAAATACAGCTGGACTATTTTGTTTAATGTATTCATACCTAACACCACCCGAAATGGTGAGTTTGTCATCAAAAAATGTTTTGTCTGCTTGGACATAAGCTGCATGGTTTTGCCCTGTAAATGTGGTGTCTCCTAATATCTGTGAATTTGTTTTATTCCAAGAAGCGACAATACCAGTTGTCAGCATTACTTGGGCCTTATCAAATTTTCGTTGAAATTGGTACTCAAGATATTGATTTACTGAATTATTAGATTGGTTTGTATTGTTTTTATTGTCGATCAATATCGTCCTTCCCATCAACTTGTGCCTGTTTTTGTACGTGTCATAGAACGTTACTGAAGGATCTATATAAATCCGAGTGGACATCTTGTCTGAGACCGTGCCATCAAACGGCAGCATAGCTCCAGATTTTCCATCTTTCCAAATAAAAAAACTGTTGCTCTTTGTCGAATTTACCATGCCAGACAATTGAAAAGTAAGTGCGTCCGAGTATCGATACCGAAGATTAACATTGGCTCTACCTCTTCTTTCATTGGTAAATTGGTTATAGCCTTCTAGCAAATAATACATTCCACTTCCAATAAAATCTAGCTTTCCAAACTTCTGTTTATGTACAAAACTGTAATTATTGTCATATCGCACTTTATTTCCCCACCATTTTTTGGATTTGTCTTTTGGTGATAAAAAAATATTGCCACCAATAGAAAACCTTGTTTCAGGAGTGGATTTAGCATACGATGACCTGAAATTTATGATGCCATTGAGTGCTGCAGATCCATATAAAGCTGAAGCGGCGCCTTTTACAATTTCTATTTGGGATAAATTCTCTATTGGGATATCATTCCAATTGGGAAATCCTGCATCTGGTTGTAAAGCTGGTATGTCATCTATGAGCAACATCACTCTACTGCCTGCACCATACGAATATCCAGATCCACCCTCGGATATTTGCCTGACCATCAAGTATTTGAACACCTGGAACCTTATTCAAAATTTTGTCAGAACTCACGGCATTTACACTGCGTAAGAGATCAGGTTTCAAAATATCTACACTTACCGTAGCTTTATTGATGTTTTGTTCATATCTGGATCCTGTAACTGTCACAAGATCGAGTGCTTTTGCTATTTCGCTCATATAAATTTCCGCTGGCAAATCATTTGCGCTTAAGCAATTGAATTGCAATGTATTATACCCAATATATGAAAGCGTTACTTTAACGGGAAAAGTCTCTGTTATTAGGCTAAAATGACCGTCAACATCCGTGGAAGTTCCATAACTACCTAATGTGACATTAACGCCTATTAGTGGTTCTTTTGTTTGTTCGTCCAAAACTTTACAAAGATTGGGCTGACAAAAGGCGATAATAGGAAAAATCAGCACACAAAAAATAATAGAAAGCGTTCTGTTGATCATATCATTTGATTTTTGAAAACCGAAAGTTACGATATTTTCAAATGCCAATTTCCAATCAGAACAAAAAATAATCAAGCGACTTAGATATAATTCGAATTATTCTTCTTCTCCGTTTGGAGTATAAAGTATTGGAGTCAGCATAGGCAATTTTACCAATTTTGCTTCCGCAGGATTAATTGTGAAGAAGCCCATAATTCCACCTGATGATTTCGCTACGTGACTAGCAAAACTTAGAAATCCCTGATAAAGCTTGTAAGCATAAAATGGTTCCATTTTAGCCAAAACTGGATTTAGTGCTGCAAGCCTTTCGGTAATTAAACTGGTCCTTGCCTCAACACCTGCCGGTAATGCTTCCATATAATATTGTACCTTTTCGAAAAATCCGGCATCTACTTCTTGATAGAAGGCTTTCATTTCTTTCTTTAACTTGTAACTTCTTATATGTGTTATTTTTTCAGCCCACTCTAACTCTTTAGGTTCAAAAGTACCGTCAGCTCCAGCTATAAGCACAGTAATAAGCGGCAATGCATCTAGCAATTGCACTTTTTCTTCGTTATTTAACTTATTAAAATATTCTAACATTATACTTTGATTTTTATATGGCGCCGCAAAAATACTTATCTTCTTTATATTATAAAAATTTTGCGCCCTGATAAATAACAATTGATCTTTTTATACAAACAATCACATTAACTTTAAGTTTATATGCAAATAAAGTAAAATTGTCATCTATTTTTTATAAAATTAAAAGCAGCGCTGTCAGGTTACTTTCCTTTTGAAAAATTATTACCTTTACCACAAATTTGAACTTTTATTATGAGTAATTATCCATTACGTTTTGGTCTTATAGCTGGCGCCACCGTGATTTGTTTGACTTTGCTATTTTATTTTGTTGATAAATCCTGGATGGTTAGCTTCGGTTCATTTGTTGAATTTGGTATTGTTATATACTTTATGACTAAAACCGTTTCAGCAGTAAGATCTGAATCAGACGGCTTTATCTCTTTTGCTAATGCGTTCAAACCAGCTTGGGGTACATTCATTATTACCACAACAATTACAACATTGTTCACGTTTTTATTGATGAATTATATCGATCCTAGTTTGAAAGATGTGGTAAAAGAAATCCAAGCTGAAGCGTTCGAACAAGCATCTGGATGGCTGAAATTGGGTGAATCAGATAAAGAAAAAATGATGGAGCAACTTGCAGAATCTGATGCCTTTGATATCAAATCAATAGCTTTTGCGCTACCCTTTTCATTTATTTTTCCTGGTACTTTATACGCATTAATTATTGCATTGATCATGAAAAAAGAGCCACTTTTACCAAATACCTAAAATCCTTTTATTTTGGATATATCTTTAGTAATACCTTTGTATAATGAAGTCGAATCGCTTCCCGAGTTGCATGGCTGGATTAAAAAAGCCATGGCAGAAAATGGATATTCGTACGAAGTTATTTTTGTAGATGATGGAAGTAACGACGGATCATGGGAGATTATCAAGTCATTACACGAAAAATATGAAAACGTTACTGGCGTTAAGTTCAGAAGAAACTATGGTAAATCAGCGGGATTAAATGTGGGTTTTGAACACACCAAAGGTGACGTAGTTATCACCATGGATGCCGATATGCAAGATAGTCCGGACGAAATCCCTGGTTTATACAATATGATCATGAAAGACGGATTTGATTTGGTTTCTGGTTGGAAAAAGAAACGTTATGATCCGCTATCAAAGACAATACCTACTAAACTATATAATTTCGTGACGAGCAAGATGTCTGGTGTGCACTTGCATGATATGAATTGTGGGTTGAAGGCATACCGAGGCGATGTAGTAAAAAATATCGAAGTGTATGGCGAGATGCACCGCTATATTCCAGTTATAGCCAAATGGGCAGGATTTTCCAATATAGGTGAAAAAGTCGTCCAGCATCGACCTAGAAAGTATGGTGTCACCAAATTCGGATTATCTAGATTTATATACGGCCCGTTAGATTTATTGTCCATTATGTTTATGGGCAAGTTCGGTAAGAGACCTATGCATTTCTTTGGAGTAATAGGTACATTTATATTTTTTGGAGGTTTAGGTATATTAGCTTGGCTTAGTGCGGACAAAATACTCTTTAACGCCATAGGTATTGCTAATCGGCCAGCATTTTATTTAGGTATCTTGATGGTAATTGTTGGTATTCAGTTATTTATAGCAGGCTTCTTAGGTGAATTGATAAGCCGAAGTTCGTCAGAAAGAAATAGCTATAAAATTACTGAGGTGATATAACGTTAAGTTGGGTTTTTTTAAAATCTAATTTAGTTTTGGGATAATATTTGTCTCAAATCTATAATTAGATAATAACTTTTGACTATGATTTATAAACTTTTTTTTAATTATTTACAAATATTTTTAAGTTACTTTTTTTCAACAAATTCTTTATATATAAAATAAAAGATTCCAATGAATATTGCTGAATAAAATGCGACTTTAAATAATATTTCAATTGCGCCTATTATTGGACCTCCTAAAGTTGCAAACGCCCCGATTGAACCTGCATAAAAAAGAGCCAAACCAAAACCTTTTAGGTAAGAATTTGATGCACTATTATTTAGTTTAAGCCCAAGGAGAATTACTAATGCGCATACAATTGCTGAATAAACAAACTCTTCTAAGTTAAATTTTGACCAATCATAACTTTCTGTCTCATCTTCCAACTCAAAGCCCCTTTGGGCAATCAAATTAAAAGTAAATATGATATTTAAGCATATTACAATTATACACCTTGTTAATGATGAATATTTCATATATTTAAATTTTTGATTTGAATATTCAAAATCAGGTACTAATAGTTATTGAAATATATTCTAGTTGTTCCATTTTTTAAGTTTAACATTTCTATATCTCGACCATTTTTTCCTTTAATTATAGTATAAGAAAATATACCAGAATCAGTATGAAAAGTATAACCATCATCATTTTTAAATACTTTTTCTATCTTTGAAGTGGTCACTTTTTTTATCATTGGTCAATTTTAATTTTACATCATACTGATTAAATAATATTAAACCTGAAGTTTTATTTTTTTTAAGTCCACTTATCGCACCTCCTGATAATTTTTCTCTTAACATTCCTCCCCTTTCATAAGTTTCTGTATTGGAAAAGTTATACTCAAATATTGGTCTATCTTGAATAAGCAAGCTTTTTTTACATGAGCTTAATACGATAATTATAAAAATCAAAAAAGAAATTGTAAATGGTTGACGAATAGGCATATTGCATTGATACAATTGAGTTAGTAAATCAAAGAATGAAAAATTTCTTAGTTAAATATTTTGCTATTAAATTATAGGATTAATGCAAATTATTATAGCGTATTGGATTTGGCACAATTAATCTTCTCCTTTATTTGATTTTTTCCCAGTGTAGCTCCATGGTAAGAAAACCAAAATAAAACTAAAGTATGTTTAAGAAACATATTTAAATTCATCATAGTTCCAACATAATAAACTACGAGCCCTAAAATCGTAAGAAATATTTTTATTAAGAGAAGTGAAAAAGATTTCATTGTTAAAATTGTTTAATAATATTTAAATTCTTAGTACCTGACTGACTTGTAGATAAGTCTAACATAATTCACAAATCATTAGGCAAAAGTAATAATTTTGCCTGAAAATTGTTTCGGAAGCTATTAATATTAACAAAAAAGCCAACTGATTTAATCGCATTATTTATTTTATCAACAGTTAACTTATAAAAATTTCGCCTTATATGGGCTCTAACACGCAAAATTAGTCAATCTTCATCTCAGGAATCTCGCCTTCGATGATTAGATTTCCTTCAGTAACAGATTTGATATAATCTACAGTAACACCAGGAGCACGCTCTAGGAGTTTGAATCCATTGGGTGTAATTTCCAATACTGCCAATTCAGTGACAATTTTTTTGACACAAGAAACACCTGTGAGTGGCAAGCTACATTTTTTTAATAATTTAGATTCTCCAGCTTTATTGACATGCATCATTGCCACGATGATATTTTCGGCGGAAGCCACCAAATCCATAGCGCCGCCCATTCCTTTCACCATTTTACCAGGAATCTTCCAGTTCGCTATGTCACCATTTTCAGATACTTCCATAGCGCCTAAAATGGTCAAGTCCACATGTTTGCCTCGAATCATACTGAAACTCAATGCTGAATCAAAAAAACTGGCTCCAGGCAAGGTCGTAATTGTCTGTTTACCTGCATTGATCACATCTGCATCTTCATCTCCATCAAAAGGAAATGGCCCCATGCCTAAAACACCATTTTCACTTTGAAATTCTACATTGAGACCAGCAGGTACATAATTCGCCACCAAGGTAGGTATGCCGATACCCAAATTGACATAATATCCATCTTTTACTTCTTGCGCTATTCTCTTGGCTATTCCTGTTTTGTCTAATGGCATGACACATTTATTTAGATTACAAAGTTACATATATTTTGTAAATTTCACATGGAAACTTGATCCGTATTAATCTTGTTTCACGATTTTATATGTTAGCACTGTGCTTCTAGTGACTATTTTAGCAAAATATACGCCAGCAGCTACATGTTTTAAATCTATTATGGTCTCACCATTTGATGAAATATGCGCCTTCAATATAAATCGTCCTTCAGCGTTTAGAATATGGCATATCGCATTCTCACCTAGGTCTATTTGTGATTGTATATATACCACTCCATTCGTTGGGTTTGGTAATATTCGCAATAGCGGATGATCATTATTATCTTCTAATGATGAAATCTGAACAAGTCCTGTGACGATACATCCATTCTTATCTTTTACTACAATGTTATAATCGGCAACTGGTAGATCAGAGTATTGATTTGTTTCTAAGAATAAACCTCCACCATCTAAACTATACTGAAAAGGTGGCGTACCACCAGCTACATTGATGGTCAGATCACGTCCCGAAACAAGGGCATCAAAAGTGATGCTATCAGGATTAACAATCATTATCTCTCCTGTAAGAGAATCATTTATATTATCTTTTACTGTATATTTATATATTCCAGCTGACAAATTGGTCCATTCATTATTTGATGAAAATGCCGAATTATCAAAACTATACGTGATAGGCAATGCACCATTCGAAGCTAATAACTTCACATAACCGTCATTTTTGCCAAAACAGGAAATATCCCTTTTTGTAATATTGACATCCTTCAGTACATTGAGCGTTAGTGTGGCCAATTTTGAGCAGCCAAGAGAATCTTTTACATAGATTTTATATGTTCCATTATTGCTGAATTCGAATGTATTATTTTCTGAAAAATCTATATTATTGGTGCTATAAATAAATTTTCCCGTACCTCCAGTCGCAATCACCTGAACTTTTAATTTTTCCTTGATAAAGGAAATTTCAATAGGTTTTGGATTGTTGGTGAATATAGAATCAGAAAAGGAAATTTTTCCTGCTGCATCCTTCACATAAAAAATGTATTTTCCTTGAGGTCGAGTAAATGAATTACCCGTTACATAAAAATCATTATTGCTACTATAAGTATATGGTGGAAATCCACCTGACGCATTTACTTCAAAGTTCGCATTTTGGCCAGGACAAGTAACATCTTTTACAATTTGAGCTGAAATAATCAATGGTTCTACATTAATATTCACCGTATCAGATACCAAACAACCCAATTCATCTTTTACAAATATTTTATGGGTTCCATTGCCTGGATCTTTAACTATGGCAATATTTGAGAAAACCAAATTATCAATGCTCATTGATAAAAACCCAGTACCACCAGATGCATCTACACCTATATCGTATTTATCGACTGTCAATTTTAAATCAATAGGCGATGGTTGGACAAAAGTAACAGAATCTGACTTTACAACTTGATTATTTGCATCCTTTACGAAAACTACATATTTACCATCTGATAAACCTTCAAAAATATCCGAAGTCTGATAAGTATTTCCATCCAATGAATAGAAATATGGTGAAGTACCACCAAAACCAGTGGCTTGAATCAATGCATTTTTGTCTCCATTGCATTTCAGATTTTCAACACGGGAGACAGAAACACCTAATGCTCCTTGATCAATTAAAAAATGAAATGTAACATCAGGGAGCCATCTACCTTTATCATCCAGTATATTAAATGTCATTGCATCCGTGGCAATCATCCTGCCACCGTGGATATATTGAACAGCTAATAATTGGATGTTTTCCATTGTGAAAACACTGCCTACCTTCATTTCTACACCATTTACTACGAGTAAGCCATTGGCAGGTATCTTTGTTAATGTAAAAGATATAAAATTAAAATTTTCACCTTTTAGAGAAAGATGTGTAGAGTCTATCGTGGCTGTTTGTCCCTTCTTGACTACCAAGGTTTCATTTTTCAAAATGATGGGAATACCAGAAACACTGCCTTTGGTTTTAAATGTGAAGGTTTCTCCAAATGGAAGTTGAAGACAAGGAGAATTTGGTTTTACACGCCAGAAATAAACTGTATTTGCACTTAAAGAATACAAGTAAGATGTGTCTGCAACTGTAGTTGACAATACGTATGGGACAAAAGTAGGCGATGAACTTACTTCCAGGGTATAGTTTATGACCCCATTAACTTTTTCCCAAATGAATGGTACTTTTACTTCATTAATATTTACACTATTAAGCTCTGGAGATATATTTTTAAATGCAGTAATATCAGTTATTCCAACAAATAAAGAAATGTCCGTTTCTAATTTTTCATTGCCAGATTGAGCTTGAATCGTTATAGTTTGTACACCTTTTGGTAAATTTTGAAGGCCTGTAACACGGAGTATAGATCCATTTTGTAAATCGGTGACAGAATTTGGAGAAAAATCATATGTCAAACCAGCTATTGGATTCAATACAGTTAATTCAATCGGTGCATTTATTGGCTGATTTTGGGTAAAGACTAAATTTGTGGTAAATTCATCTTGGGTACATACATCCAAGCTCTTAATATCGGTTGTGACATTGAAGCTAGAAACGATTTTAAAATTGAAATTTGATACATCAAAAAATATATTGTCTGCTGCCTTCACCATGACTTTTGCCTTGGTTGTAGCATAGCTTGGTACATCTATCTCAGCAGCGCCATTATTTGGTAGGTTTTCTGCGATCACAATCGGGTAAGTGATACCTCCGTCAGTCGATAAATATATATTCACTATGGCACAGCTGACCGGCGAGACATCCGTATTTGCTACATTCCAAGTGACCGTTTGTTTAGATCCCACAGGCCAAGTTACAGTAGCTGTATTAGGATTGTTGACTACAAATGGACCTGCTGCTGATGTGGTTGTGACGCGTACGTCTGTTTCATCAGTACACCCTAGTCCTGTGTGATTGTCTCTAACCGTACATCTGAAATCCATAATTCGACTTACTGTGGGAAGTGATTCCCATTGCCCATATTTTTTAGTTAGATCAGGAAAATATCTGGTAGGATTTGAACTGGGTTTTACAGAACGAAATGCAGGACCTTTGGTACTTGTTGTTGTAGGTGGCATCGTCGTCACTTCAGGATCTACTTGTTCCCAACAATAGGTCAAAATATCACCATCTGCATCAGTACCCGCAGCCGTAAGGACAAATGGTGTAGATACTGGAATTGTATAGGCGTTTTTTTGAACTGATACAAGAGGTTTAGAATTGCCGTCAGATGACCTTACAGCACAAGTATTGCCATTGCCCGCTACTACAAATGAAGTTATTTCCCCTAGATTGAGCCCATGAAAATAAGCATCACTATTATTTTGAACATTTGGTTCGCAAATGCCTGCATACCCCATGATCGTACTACCGCTACCCGGCTCTACACTGGCAGTTGTTTCTCTTTGGCAACTATTGTTTTGTGTATGGTTGGCTCCAAATTGATGCCCCATCTCATGTGCTACATAATCTATATCAAAAGGATCACCCACAGGTTGTGGTTGACCTGTGACACCCATTGCTTTTGAACTAGAACATGGCGATCTCAATTGCGCAATACCGCCACCACCTGTACTAAAAACATGTCCAATATCATAATTTGCTTTACCTATCAAATTATCTATGGTAGTTTGATTTTGATCCAACATGGCATCACCATTTGAATTGGTAAATGGATCTGAACTCGCAGATGTAAAAATCAATTTATCGGTATTGGCTACTAATTTCATGGTAATACCCGCATCTGTTTCGTACACACCATTTACTCTTGTCATAGTCGCATTATAAGCAGCAAGCACTTTTTCCTTGGTGCCTCCGTGAAATGATGCATATTCTCCTGTACAAGAAATTGCCAATCTATAAGTTCTCAACTGACAATCTCTACTCTACTGAAATCAGATGTTTGCGGAGACTTAGGCCGTTCGTCTGATTTGACACCGCAAGTGAAATTGCCGGTTTTTTTCTTGAAGTCAACTTTATTATACACTTGATAGTACTGCTGGTGATCGTGCAAAGTAAGTGGATCTATAAACACATATCCATACTTTTCAGAAATGATCATTCCATTAATTCCAAAAGGTGAATAACTCAGTTTCAGTATGTCTCCTTCATCGCTTATGCCTGTAAATGATGTGAATCCAGGATAAGCTTGTTGCAAAGCTTCTTCAAAAATATTTGTCTCAGTCAGGTGAAACAATATAAAATTGCCATCAGGCAAAGGCAATTGCATGTCAAAACTGCCACTATTTCTTCGATTATTATCCAATTTGGATTTGAACAAAGGGTAATCAAACTGAAATGTCAGGTATTTTTCGGGCTTAATGTATCTTCTTGCATCAAGGAGACGCGCAGCATCACCTTGAACACGCGTCCATAAAACATCCTGACCATCTATTTGATCTACACAAAAAATGGCTATCGCCAATATAAATATGCGAATTATTTGCATCTTATAATTAATTATTCTGTAAAAATAGGCCTTTTAGCAGTATTTAGCCTAAAATTTAATATTATTTTTTTGCGTCAAATACTCATGCAAGACATACCGTCATTTTTTTTCAAATATAGCTATAATTTTATCTTGCAATAAAAAACAAATCTGTGGAGACCGCATACAAAGATACCAAAGGTACAAAGCATACCACATTACAAATACATAACCTACAAATATAACTTAACGCGTTGTTTAGATAATATCCAAGGCTAGACCAATCATTTGACCAAGGGCAGATTCTCTATCTTGATGATCCATGCTCTCACCTGTGATCAGTGAATCAGATATAGTACAAATAGTAAGTGCTGATGCCTGCAAAGATGTAGCTGTCAGAAATAGTGCATAAGCTTCCATTTCTAAGCATGTGACACCCATTTTTGACCATTTTTTCCAACTACCCTTCTCAAAATCATAGAATGTATCTGAACTCATGATACTACCTACATGATATCTCAACTTCAATTCTTCGGCTCTTGTAGCTGCAGATGCGAGCATCTTATAGTCAGAGATAGCAGATATTACACCACGTACTTTAAATTGTTTGCTAAAATTGGAATTGGTAGATGCAGCTTGTGCAATGACAATATCTTTGATTTTTACATCCGGTTGGATGGAACCTGCGGAGCCAACACGTATTAGTTTTTTGACGCCATAAAACTTGATCAGTTCATATGAATAGATGCCTATTGATGGCATTCCCATTCCAGTTCCCATCACAGATACACGCTTTCCTTGGTAATAGCCTGTATAACCAAGCATATTTCTTACTCGGTTAAATTGTACAGGATTTTCCAAAAAATTGTCTGCAATGTATTTTGCGCGCAATGGATCTCCTGGCAATAAGATAGATTCAGCGATTTCTCCTTCTTTGGCTTCGATATGTGGTGTAGGCATTTGTTTTATGGTTTTATTTATACTTTATTATACAACAAGGTGATATATCAAATATCCTACCAATTGTAAAAAGGACGCGGATTTATACGGAATTTTAGTGTTTTAAGTGGGTTTGTAGGTTTAGCATTGAGCTAAAGTAAGTGCTTTGTTGCAGTTTTTGACGATAGTTAAAACAGACGTCATTGCCGTTGTTATAATGTGTTTTTTCTATTGATTAGGTTTGTATTTTTAATCATAATGAACTTCAATTTTAATCACTTTGACAAGGTTTTCTGTCCTTCCACTTTCAATCATTTTTTTTAAATCTTCTTCATTATATCTAGGATTATAGTTTAAATAATAAGCATCAGAAAGACCTTCTCCGAATGTTTTATATATAAATATTGGTTTTGTTAACATTAATTTCTCTTGTTGCTCTGTTATTTGCGGGATAAAGATTGCTCCTTGTAAATTGTTGAACTTACTTTCTAATTTTGTTAAATTAATAACATTTTCCATGTTAATTAATTTTACATCGCCAATTGAAATAGGCACAGATGGTAAAATGTGATCAAAAGTTCTTATTTTTTTGTAGATCTTTAAATCATTATTATTTAGAAATTCGGCAATTGTGTCGCAGAAGCTTGTTAATCCAACGTAGTTGCCTTTAGACTCAGAAAGCCAAACTTTGTTCCAAAGCATATATCCTTTTTCAATAGACCCATTATTCTGTTCTATTTGAATGAATTGGGTTTCCCAACATGCTAAGCAATCAGCCTTTGCTGTGTTTTGAAGTGTTAATAAAAGAATCAAAATTTTAACTATTCTCAATTTTTCTCTTTTTTATACATTATAACGGCTAGTACATGCGACGTGGCGGCTATTAGCCGACATGTTCCGTCATGTACGGTGTTATCTCTCGTCATACTTTGGTTTATAATTTATTTTTAATAGTTTGTTTTTCCTAAGGGAGATTTTTACTTCACTTACATTTTGCATGGTTACTTCTTTGGTGTTTACTTCTAAATTTATTCTGATTGCGTCTTTAAGTTCCGGCGGAATATTTTGTGTGTAGTCTTTCAAAATCGAATCTAATTGAGAGTATTTCAGTGTTTGGTTTTCAAATTTTAAATGTAGTTTATCAATTAATTCCAATTCGGGTTTCAAATTAATTTCTGTTTTTTGTGATTTACAAGAAACAAGTAGTACTATAGAAAAGAATATGATAAGATTTATTTTCATTGCACAATTTGATGATGAATATGGTCATCGTGTCGAACAGCGTGACAACCCTGAAACCTTATTTTATTATTTGACAAATTCATCCTTGTTTTTAAATGTGGTTCGATTAATATTTTTTGAGTCAAAGGATCAGCAACTATTTTGGTCACAAGTTTCTTTGTGTTAAGTTGGTCAAACTCTAGGTCATGACGTGTTCCTAATGTTAGAAATTTGGTATAATCATAATGCCAATATCCTTTTAACTTACATTCTTTTGATTGGTTGAATTCAGTGTTTCTTGGTTCAACAAAAAATCCATATCCAGTATTGGATGGTTTTAAGTTTCCTTCTTCATTATTTTGAGTATAGTAAAAAGACAAATCAACTTTTCTTCCGTCATTATGGCTTAAATGTGGGAGAAGCGGAAATCCATCTATAAAAGGAAAGTTTGCATCCAAATATGAGAGTTTCAGTTTCCTGTTTTCAAAATTTGTTTCATTGGCTACTTCGTATAGCTGATCTCTAAGTTTTGGTTTTACATAGTGTCTATTCAATAGTGGAGTTATATAATTATGAGGTATAAGGTTTGAAGATTTAGTTATTGGCAAAGGAACTCTTCCATTAAGTTTTGCTAAAGCTGGTACAATTAGTAAAGTTGAGAGAAGGTACAAAATTGAAAAACTAAATAGTTTTTTCCAACGTGTAATTGGTCGCTTGCTGATTTTGAAGTATCCATAACTCAAAATCCATATTATTCCACCAATTTGGGTGACGATAGTTAGTATTGCTACTATTCCTAT
Organism: Saprospiraceae bacterium; assembly: GCA_016717105.1. Classification (GTDB taxonomy): domain Bacteria; phylum Bacteroidota; class Bacteroidia; order Chitinophagales; family Saprospiraceae; genus OLB9. The sequence goes on from JADKGF010000013.1 coordinate 102,688, forward strand.
ATGGACAAAAGTTTTCAATTTAAATTTTCATTTTTATTCACTGATGAGAGATAACTTATCTATCTCCGACACAAATATATATCAACTTTCGCTTTTTTTAGCATTTGCATTAAAAAATCATCTACTGATATCATCATTAAATAGAACAGATATCGGCAAACAACACGCACCTTGATTGTAATCAAAATAACCAAATTATATTCTACCCCTAAATGGAGCAACAAATATTATTTGGTATTATCTTAGCTCCTAATTGGATGTAGTTAAAAATATTGTTTTTTGGGTATATCCTGATGGATTAGCTACATGATTCATTCAAAATTGTATGGTCCAGTCAGGAACTATAGTATCCCCGCAAAAAAAGACAATGAATTAGTTAAAAAATATTCATAATTTTACAAACTAAATAAATCAAAAAAAATGGGGATTAGAAGGAAGTTGACATCTGAATTCAAATTGAAAGTTGTATTGGAAGCACTCAAAGAGCGCAGTACCTTGGCAGAATTAACGGTTAAATATAAGGTTGCAGGAACACAGATTACTACATGGAAGACAGAGTTTCTAAATAAGGCAGAGCTTGTGTTTGACACTAAAGTTATGGTTGAGAATGAGGATGCTTTAGAAAAAGAGCGATTATTTGCCACCATCGGGAGGCTACAACATGAGAATGATTTTCTTAAAAAAAAATTGATGTGATCCCAATATCTGCTAGATATGTGCTCGTTGACAAAACGTATAAAGACTTATCGGTTAGCAAGCAGTGCAAATTATTAAGTTTAAATCGCAGTTCTTTTTATGTCGTAAAACGACCTAAGGTGGAGTCTGAGTTGAACCTTGAAATACTGGTATTGATGGATACAAAATATACTGAAAGATCTGATTATGGTTCACGCAGAATGCATAAATGGTTATGTCTTGATATGGGGTACACGATCAATATTAAGCGAGTGGATCGGCTGTACTACGAAGTGCTGGGCTTAACATCCTTGCTACCTGGTCCGCATACATCGGTAGCGAGAAAAGAGCATAAAAAATATCCGTATCTACTTAGAAATGTTTCTATTACACACTCCAATCAAGTATGGGTGACAGACATCACATACCTGCCAATGAACAAAGGATTTATGTATCTACTGGCCATCATGGACGTGTATAGTCGTAAGATATTGTCTTGGTCAATATCGAATACCATGGATAGTAAATGGTGCTATGAACTCCTAGAAGATACCATAGCTCTATATGGTCGACCAGAGATATTTAACACAGATCAAGGAAGCCAATTTACCTCTGATGACTTTGTATATAGAGTGCTTAATAATGGCATTAAACTAAGTATGGATGTTAAAGGTAGGGCTTTGGATAATATTTACATCGAGAGATTCTGGCGTACAATTAAATACGAACATGTATATTTGTACCCAACCAGTAAAACAGATGAACTGTCCACGGGAATTGACAAGTTCGTAACGTATTATAACGAAGAGCGAATCCATAGTTCGATTGGCAACAGTAAACCATCACTGGTTTATGAAAGTGATTTGCTAAAGAGTGAAGTTGCTGCATAATCATTAGTTATCCACAAATCGTGCATAAAATTTTTATGACCAAAGGGTCAAAATTTTAAACACAATTATGGATATCTACATTGAAGCTTTTATTTTAACTATTTTGACTAGATTGTTGTCTAGGGTTATGGGGACACTTTAAAGTGTTGTTTTGATTAACCCGGAATATCAAAGTTCCGGGTTTTTAATTTTATTAGAGGCTTATATATTTAATATTTATTCAATATATTTTTAGTTAAATATTTCTTATTTCCTCGAAAAATCAAACTTTAGTTTTAGTTTTGCAGTTTAAATATAAAAATTTTAAAATAAAAATCAATGGTGTATAAGTTTTTGGTAATTAATTGTTTTATGTGGTTTTTCTTGACTGCACATTCTGTACACGCTCAATCAAGTGGTCAACCGGCCCAACCAACGGAATCATACGCCGCTGAAAATCCAGGATGGCTTGTAAATATAGATGAAGCTTATGCGCTATCAAAAAAAACAGGAAGGCCCATTATGGCAAATTTCACAGGTAGTGATTGGTGTGGATGGTGCAAAAGATTGACAGCTTCAGTTTTCAGCAAAGATGAATTCAAAACATGGGCTGAAAAGAATGTCGTTTTACTAGAGTTGGATTTCCCAAGACGTAAAACTGTACCTCAAAATATTCAAGCTCAGAATGCAAATTTGCAGCAGGCGTTTCAAGTTAGTGGCTACCCTACTATTTGGGTTTTCCATCTTAACAAAGATGAAGCTAAAAATCAATATACCATCGAAGCACTTGGAAAAACTGGATATACCGCAACAGTTCAGGAATTTACCAGCGGTGTAGAGCAAATGATTAAGAAATAAGTTTTTACTTTTTAAGCAAAATAAAAGGGAATAATTTGATAGTTATTCCCTTTTTTATGTTTTAAAAATCTGATTATCAAGATTCTGCCAAAAACGGATACTTATAATCGGTAGGAGGAACAAAATTTTCCTTTATTGTTCTAGCCGATACCCATCTGAACAAATTTAATATAGATCCTGCCTTATCATTAGTACCTGAAGCTCTTGCACCTCCAAAAGGTTGTTGACCCACTACGGCACCTGTTGGTTTATCATTAATATAGAAGTTTCCAGCTGCATTTTTAAGCTTATTTACTGCCAGATTAAGTGCATATCTGTCCCCTGAAAAGATTGCACCTGTCAATGCATATGGCCCAGTTTTATCTACCAAATCCAATGTCTCTTCGTATTTTTCATCATCGTACACAAATATGGTTAAAACTGGTCCGAATAGTTCATCACACATCGTGGTATAATATGGATCTTCGACTTTAATTACCGTAGGCTCGATAAAATAACCTTTGGATTTATCAAAATTTCCACCAGCGACAATTGAAGCATTTTTATCAGTTTTTGCTTTAGTAATATATGAAGTTATTTTATCAAATGCCCTTTCGTCTATTACAGCATTGATGAAATTACTAAAATCTTCCGGACTGCCCATTTTAAAGTCTTTTAGATCACTCACTAGCTGAGATTCAACGTTTGACCATAATGATTTTGGTATGTACGCCCTTGATGCAGCAGAGCATTTTTGACCTTGAAATTCAAATGCACCTCTAGATAAAGCTACAGCTACTTCTTTTGCATTGGCACTTGCATGAGCTACCACAAAATCTTTGCCTCCTGTTTCGCCAACTAGTCGAGGATAAGTCTTGTATTTATGAATGTTTTCACCTATGGTTTTCCATATTTTTTGAAAAACACCTGTACTTCCTGTAAAGTGTATGCCTGCAAAATCAGGGTGGTTAAATATAACATCTCCAGCAGTTGGGCCATCTACATAGATCAGGTTGATTACGCCTGGTGGCAATCCTGCTGCTTCATAAATCTCCATGATTACTGCTGCTGAATATATCTGTGTCTCTGCTGGCTTCCAAACTACAGTATTACCTAACATCGCTGGGGCACCACATAAATTACCTGCTATAGATGTAAAATTAAATGGTGTCAAGGCAAAAACAAATCCTTCTAGTGGTCTGTATTCCAATCGATTCCAAATACCTTTTGCACTTTCAGGTTGCATGGCATACATCTCTGTCATGTACTGCACATTAAATCTAAAAAAATCTGCTAGCTCACAAACAGCATCTATTTCTGATTGAAAAATATTTTTTGATTGGCCCAACATGGTAGCGGCGTTCATTTTTGCAACGATATGGACCCGCTAGTAGATCTCGCAGCCTTTAAAATATGGCAGCTCTCTCTTGCCATGGCATTTCTTCCCAAGCAGTTTTTGCTGTCAGTGCAGCTTCAATTGCCTTCTTAACATGTGTCTCATCTCCATGAGAATATGAGCCCAATGTATGGTTAATATCGTGTGGTGGATGGATTGCTCTTTTATCATTGGTATATACTTTTTCGCTTCCAATGAACATGGGTATATCCACTTCGGTATTTTTTAACGAAGCGTAGGCATCTTTGACAATTTTTCTTTCTTTTGAATTAGGTTCATATGATAATACGGGTTCATTTACTGCTACCGGTACCTTGTAAAATGCATTTGACATAAAAAAATTATATTTGATTAGGGATTAATAATTCATCGGCAATATTTTCAGGAACAAACGGTGCTACATTCCCATTTCCTTTTATAATCTCACGTACTATTGTTGAGCTAATGTGTGAGTACTCTGGTGCACTTATCAAAAAAACGGTTTCCAACTCCTCGCCTATTATTGTATTTAGTTGGGAAATCGTTTTTTCGTAATCAAAATCTGACGCGTTTCTCAAACCACGCAGTAAATAATGCGCATGAATTTCAGCACAAAACTTCACAGTTAATCCTTCAAAAATGCGATTTCTATTTTGGGTTCGTCAGAAAAAACATCTCGAAGCCACCTTAACCGTTTTTCTAAAGAAAATAAGTTGTTCTTCTGACTATTCACACCAACAGCTACAATAATCTTATCGAACAAAGGCAAGGCTCTTTTGACCAAATTGACATGCCCTAATGTTATCGGATCAAATGACCCTGGGAATACCGCTATTTTCACATTGGATATTTTTGCCATGCAAAGTAACAAAATCTTTTGCGAATTTCATAAAATTTATAGTAAACGCGATACATGGAAATATAAAATTCGAACAGAAAGTATATTAAGCCGTGCAGAATTTGATTAGATTAGAATCAAGAATTATACAATAATATTAGCTTTTAAATAAAAAGTAAAAAGGAAATACACATGTACTTCCTTTTTAACTTCTATCAAAATGTGGGATAATTTTATTTTGGAGAAACTATAAGCTTTTTGCTGATTGTTCCTTGCGTAGTAACAACTTGAAGCATATAAATACCTGGAAGATAATTATTTGTATTGAATTGGGTTGATTGTGCATTGATATCTTCAGTATTATTTATAAGCATACCCATTTGATCATAAATTCTATATGCTTTAATCTCATTTCTACCATTGAAATGTAATAAAACATTATCTCTAGCCGGATTTGGATAAACAATCAACTTATCTTCTGTTGGCTGGATTTCTTTTTTATTTAGATTTATACGAACATCGACATAGGTATCTGGCAATATATATCTTTCACCATCTGCATCTTGTATTTCTATTCCACTTGTTGATATTCTTCTAGTGATGAAATTATCATTTGTTTTGAAACCTTCAATTTCATCTTCAACGATAAAAAAATTTTCCCAATTGATCCATTTCCACTTACTCCTATTGGTCTAAATCCTTCAATTTCATCCTCAACTATGGATGCTGTTCGAGTAAATGCAGTGTGGATGTTACCTTCTTTCGGTTGTTTATACATTTGCAAAGTAGGGCTATTATCTGCAAACCAACTAAATTTGTCAAATTGCACAGATAAACTTGCACTATCTATCATTAATGGTGAGCAACGTTTAATCCAAAAGCAACACCAAAAAGATCTACTACATCCTTTGTTGCGTCTCCAATTTCAATATCAAGGATCAACAAATCTCCAGAATCTAATTCAGTGGAGTTAGGAATCAAATTAAATGGATAATCTTTAATTGCCAGCACTTCTTCAGGTACAAAAGTATGTACTGTCGCATAATATGAAGATATTGCGCTTGTATCTGCGGAGGAAATAAGTCCATCACCATTAGCATCAACATGTTTAATATTCAAGCCATTTGGATGGGTATAACTCCAGTCATCTGCTTTTTGACCTGACCAAAATGGGGACGCTATATCTGACCTAGACGCACCACTTAGACCTCCAAATCTTCCTATAGAAAGAATGTCACTAACTGAGACTCGTCCATCACCATTTAAATCACCTGCCCAAACACAATCAGAACCTTTGCAATGACATAAGGTATCGGATGCTACATTATAAATTTGAATAGCAACCTTTTGGACAATACAAGGATTATTTAATATGCAATATTCTATATCAAATGAATCATTTCCATAATAATTATTGTCTGGTGTATAAATTATGGTTGCTTTAGACATTAATGTATCACAACCTTCGCCTACTAAAGTATTCTCAAAAACTTCAACAATCCCAAAATTTGGTTGATTTAAAACATTAAAATGATAACCATTTACAGGTACATCATAGTTTAAAACTAATGATTCATTTTTAATGGTATTAAATGTATAATCTTGGGTAGTCAACGGTGTAAAATTTCCGACAACTATGGTGATTTTACCAGTAACTTGATATTGACCATAGTTAACTTTATAGATAAAGTTATTTACTCCTGAAAAACCGCTAGGTGGTGTATATGTAAATATGCCTAAAGTATCGCGAACTAAAGCAGGTGAGTAATTTATAATTGGGAAATTACTACTTAGGTCGTTTGCAAATACATCAAAAGTTATTGGTGTATTTTTTGGAGTGTAAAATTTGTCATCTCTTACAGATGAAGTATTTTGCGAAATATGGATTAACTTTATTTCAACGACTCTAGTATTATTTCCTGAATCAACTAAAATGAATGTGTCTGTTCCTGAAGCCGATTTAGTTGGAATATATTTTAATACCCGAGGATGAACAGAAGATACAGACCCAAGTAGTGGCGTGCTTAAAAGTGTAAAACCTTCAGCTGGCAAAATGATGTTTTGATGCCTTGTATTTAGCAATGTATATTTTAAAGTATCTGCAGAAACAAAATTAGGATCGTCTTTTATAAAATGAATCAATCCGTTGGCTACTGTTCCAAAAGTATCTTTAACTGCATATTGAATAAAGGCTCTTTCGATATCAGCATCAGGTATAAAATTAATTTGGTTGTTTGAATACCATGCATTACCACCTTGAACATTACCTAAGCCAACCAACTTAAGTCCATTAGCAGTAGTTATATCGTTTAATAAAGGTAAAACTTCTATTGTATCGGTTGAATTAAAAACCACAAAATCTTCATTAGTTGCAATTTTTGATTCGACAAAATTAATCTCCCATGAGATGTACCTTGGTTTCAAGCCATCAGTATATTGAGTATATGCTTTTGCAGTACCTACGTAGTTTGGATTGCTTTGAGGTGATGCTATAGTCACTTGTCTTTTTTTGTTACCAATATTGATTGCACTAGCAAAACAATTTTCAACAATTATAGGCGCAAGTGGATTATTACTTTCTATGGTGTCAATATAAGTCTGTCCTTTGAGAATCGAAATATATTTAGTTCCGTCGTTGATTTGTGCTGACAATATGGGGGATATTGCCAGAATTAAAATCATGATTTTCAATGTGTTATAAAATTTCATGGCGCGTCTTTAGGAGACCTGCTCCGATTTTGGTTACAATTTACATGCAAAGTAAGTATTAAATTTTTATATTTCCTAATATAATTGAATTTTTCTTATATATTTTTTATCTTTATTTTAATTATTAACAGGCAGATAGGTAATGAATTATAAAATAATGTATTTAAATATTAATTATTTATACAATATTTAACTTTTTTGTTCATTCATATTATATATTAATTAATACAAATACTACTGAATAACTTTACAATACACATCATTTTTGCTTTTAATATAAAAGCTTTTTCGAAAAGCTTAAAACTTATTTGTCTGATTTTTTTAAGAAATCTTTCGATTGTCAAATTTAAGTAAAATGATAGTTATATATTTGTAAATTTGACCAATGAAATTTATAATATTTAAATTCGCATCATGAAGGATAGAAAAATAAGTATAGCCTTATCATCCTTAAATATTTATGAACTTAATAGCTTTATAAAGTTTGTGCAATCGCCTTATTTTAATGTAAATCAATTAATTGCACAATTTACTCTTGTTATATCTGAAGCCATTAAAAATGGAAATTTACCAATACTCACGCCTCAAGACGTTTGGAAGCAAGTGTATAATAATGAGCCTTACAATAACCAGAAATTCCTAAAACTCAATTCAGATTTGACTAAATTGTTAGAAACATTTCTAGCACAAAAAGAATTTGAATCTTCTGAAAGTCTTATAACCAATTTGAAATTGGAAGGCGCAAAAAAAAGAAATCTTGAGAACCTTTATTCAGGCATCATAAGCGAAGCTGAAAGATTAAATAAAAGTGAATACAACCAATCGGCTTATTATTATTTAACCAAGTATCTGATCGAAAAAAATCTTTTTAGACTTAAAACAGAAAATGAAAAGAAAAATGAAAAATTTGAGATTACATCAGCATTAAATATAAAAGCTATTACTGATAATCTTGACTATTTTTACATTGCAGATAAACTCCGACAATATTGTACTTTGCTTAGTTGGAAGAAAATGTACAAAATTGAAATAGAAATGGATAATATGGATTACATTATTCAGATGGCTAATCGACCACCATTTAATTCAATACCACCTATAAGTATTTATTATAAGATGTTTTTGACTTACCAAGATGAGGGTAATCTTACAAACTATCATGAACTAAGACAACTCACCAAGACATTCATGCATATATTCCCGATCGATGAACAAAGAGAAATTTATTCTACAATTTTAGGATATTGTATTAATAAAATTAATAAAAATCAATCTGATTTCTTTAGAGAAACCTTTGAAGTTTACAAAGATGGAATATCGGAAAATATTCTTTTAGTAGATCACAGTATTTCTGTTACCACCTTTAGAAACATTGCAATAGCTGCCTTAAGAGTTGAAGAATTCTCTTGGGCAGAAAGCTTTATTCACGATTATGCAAAATATGTTGATGAAAAGTATCGAGTTAATGCTGTTGAATTTAGTTTAGCAAGACTAGAGTTTTACCGTAAAAATTATGGGAAAGTTTTGGAGCATATGTACAAAGTTTCATATGAAGATGTTTGGTATAATTTGAACACAAAAACTTTGCAAATTGCCAGTTATTATGAGCTTGACGAATTCGACGCCCTTGAGTCATTACTACAATCCTTCAAAATGTATATCCGTAGGGAGAAATCACTATCCACCGATAGAAAAACTCATTATCTTCACCTTATTAAATTCACTTCTGCACTCATGAAAATCAACCATAGGGATCAGCAGAAGTTATTAAAATTAAAATCAGAAATTGAAACTACACAAGGTGTCGTATCTAAGCCGTGGCTTATAGAAAAAGTAGATCAATTGATAAAAAAATAACACATAGTTTTCTTTCATCTTCAAAAGTTACATTTCCAAAATTATTTAAAAGAAAATCTATTGAAATTTTAACATTCTTATCAATTTTACCTACTTTTATGCCTCATGATGCGTCATTTTAAAATTTTATTTTTTTCTAATTAAAACCCATTAAAATGAGATTATTTTTTACATTTTGCTTATTTGCTTTTTGCCTAGGTTCAAATTTTGGGCAAACCACATTTTCCGATGATTTCGAAGGATATACTGACGGCGCTTACATCGCAGCTTCAAACCCTAAATGGTCAACTTGGTCAAAAAAACCGGGTACAGAAGAAGATGCAAAAGTCACAAAAGAAAAAGCCAAAAGCGGTGCTCTTTCACTAAAGATTATTAATACAGTTCCTGCTGGTGGCGCTACGGATTTGATTCTACCTTTCGGCGCAAGATATGCTACCGGCCAATTTAATTACAAAATGAGTATGTTTATTCCTAAGGACAATAATGCATATTTCAACTTCCAAGGTAATGCAACTGTTGGTCAAACTTGGGCCTTGGATGCTAACTTTTTCGCAAATGGTGTAATGGTTTTGTCGAATAGTAGTGTAGCCAAACTAACTGCAGCTTACCCTGTAAACGAATGGTTTGAATTGGAATTCGATATCAATTTGTCTTATAATCTATGGAAAGTGAAAGTAAATGGAAATTGTATTGGAGCATTTGCCAATGGTACAAATAGTATTGCATCCATTGACTTATTCCCAATCAATGCTGCAACTTTATACTATGTAGATGATGTGAGCTTTTCTCATACTACACAAGTAACTAAAGTTGGACTCGACGGTGGATTATCAGAATTTAATTGGAATAACGGTAAATTATCTGGTACGACTGATAAACCAATATTGACTTTTAGAAATTTTGGGGATACAACAGTAAATAGTATCGACCTTAATATTGAAATTGATGGAGGTAGTATGCCTGTTGCCGTTAATAATCTATCGCTTAAAAAAGGTCAGACGCTGAAACTAACATTGCCTGAAATTACGCTCAAAGATGGCCTGAATGTAGTAAGAGCAAATATTGTAAAGCTCAATGGACAAAGTACAGATGAGGAAATATGCAATAATTCTGCAAGTTTTTTAGTAAATGCGACAGCACCAGCTGAAAATAGAGCAGTTTTGATCGAAGAAGGTACTGGTACTTGGTGTCAATGGTGCCCTAGAGGTGCAGTCTTTATGGACCTTTATGCCAAATACTATCCAAAAACATTTATTCCTATTGCTGTACATAATGGTGTAAATGATCCAATGAAAGTAGCTGAATATGATTCTTTCATGGATTTTCCGGGTTTTCAAACTGTAAGATAAATAGAAATGATTTGCTGGATCCTTCCGCAAGTGAAGTACCTTTCCTTAGAGAAATCACAAAATCACCTGTTGCAAAATCCTACCTGGAGCAAAATATAATGCAACTACTAAAACATTAGATGTTTCTGCTGTTGTAGAATTTTTGTCAGACATGAGCGGAGATTTTTATGCCACTTTAGTATTGACTGAAGATGACGTAAAAGGTACAACAGCAGGATATAATCAATCGAATGCCTATGCTGGTGGCTCAAATGGTGTCATGGGCGGATTTGAATTGCTAGCTAATCCAGTACCTGCTGCACAGATGGTTTATGATCACGTGGCAAGAGCAGTTTCAGGCCTTACATCATCAGCTACCAATTCTTTCACTGGAACCTACAAATCTGGTGACAAGGTTACCCTCAATTTTACATTCACAGTTGGTAGTACTTGGAAGACTGACAATATGCACATTATTCCGATATTACTTGGAGACTCTGGATACTTGAATGCAGCTACAGCTACCTTTACTGAAGCAATAGCTACTGGCTTTACGACTGGTACTCACAATACAGTATTGAGTGAGAACAGTGTAAGTATTTATCCTAATCCGGCTGAAAATGAAACGAATTTAGAGATTTCTCTTCCGAATCCAAGCGAAGTAACTGTTACATTGTATCATATCTCAGGTCAAACATTAGCAAAAAAGAGATTATGGAATTTTGAATGGTGATCAAATCCTTCCTATTCCTTTATACAAGTTAAATTCAGGTGTGTATCTTGTTGAAATTAAAACAAATCAAGGTAGCAGATTCGAAAAAATTGTAGTGAGATAATAATCTAATATATCACGTTTAAAAAACCGGATTGAACAATTGATGTTTATTCCGGTTTTTTTATGTAAGCTTAAATCAAATGTCATTGATAGATAAAAAAATAGTGTTGGCGATTGGTGGATCTAGTGGCTCAATTTATGCCATGAGGTTGATGACAAAATTGGCTACCTTGACGGAAAATATATTGACGGCCGTAATAATGTCCGAAAATGCAAAAGTAAATTGGGAATTGGAAATAGGTCAATTTAACAAGCTGATTGGCCATTTGATTTTTACACCCAAAATAATTTTAATGCACCATTTGCTTCAGGTTCAGCCAAATATGAAACAATGATAATTTGTCCAAGCTCAATGGGTCTAATTGGAAGAATAGCGTCGGGTGTATCTGACAATCTTATGACAAGAGCCGCAGATGTCATACTTAAGGAAAGGCGTAAACTAATCATTGTCCCAAGAGAAGCACCGTACAATCTCATTCACTTGCGAAATATGACTACACTAACCGAAGCAGGTGCAATAATTTGTCCAGCATCACCTTCTTTCTATAGCAAACCTGAGACAAAAGACCAAATAGCCGATACCGTGGCTGATCGGGTTTTAGATTTGGCAGGAATTCATATCACATCCTATCGTTGGGGAGAAACAGACTGAATATGTACCAAAATATGTGGGACGTCGTCCGAGATCTAGAAAAAATAACATGCTCATCCGTATTAAGACTTCGGTTGATCCTGATATAGAAATGGCTGAGATTCACCGACAGATTTATGATAAACAAGGGCCTGCAATTCTTTTTGAAAAAGTAAAAGGTAGTCCATTTCCTGCATTGTCCAATTTGTATGGAACAATTGATAGAACTGATTTTTTGTTTAGGAAGACTATACCGAAAATCAAAAAAGTCATTCAACTAAAAGCAGATCCTAGTGTTTTCTTAAAAAATCCATTAAAATTTCTCTCAGCACCACTTACTGCACTGCTGGCCTTACCAATGAGATCATACATTGGTAGCCCTTCAATGTATGCTAGAACGACCATAGATCAGCTACCAATGATAAAATCATGGCCAATGGATGGCGGTGCATTTATCACTCTACCACAAGTATTTACTTTGCCTCCAGGGTGTAAAAACCCAATGGAATCGAATATCGGTATGTATAGAATACAATTATCTGGCAACGAGTATATACAAAACGAAGAAATAGGCCTTCATTACCAATTGCACAGAGGAATTGGTGTACATCATGAAGCATATAACAGGAGCAACGAACCATTTAAGTGCTCCGTTTTTGTAGGTGGATTGCCATCACATGCCTTTTCAGCTATCATGCCAATGCCTGAAGGTATATCCGAACTCACCTTTGCAGGAATGCTTGCAGGCAAAAGATTCAGATATCAATTTGATGATATGGGACATTTCATCTCATCAGATGCCGATTTTGTGATCACTGGCACAATTTTAAAAGGTATAAAAAAACCAGAAGGACCATTTGGTGACCACCTTGGGTATTATAGTTTGGAGCACGATTTTCCAGTTATGAAAGTAGATCGTGTTTACCATCGAAAGGATCCAATTTGGCACTTTACTGTAGTTGGTAGGCCACCTCAGGAAGATTCGAGCTTTTGGTATCTTGATTCACAAATTGGTTGAAGACCTTACGGAAAAAGAATTTCCTGGTGTAAAGGAGATTCATGCTGTCGATGCTGCGGGCGTTCATCCGTTGTTGGTTGCTATTGGCCAAGAGCGTTATATGCCATTTCGAGACAAAAAACCAGAAGAAATATTAACGATAGCCAATAGAATCCTAGGCTCTGGCCAAACTTCTTTAGCAAAATATTTGATCATAGCGGCTTATGGCGATGATCCGAATTTACATACAAAAAATCTTGATCACTTTTTTACGCATTTTTTAGAAAGAGTTGATTGGAGAAGAGACTTGCATTTCCATACCAAAACAACGATAGACACTTTGGATTATTCTGGTGACGATTGGAATGGTGGCTCTAAGGTTGTAATGGCATGTAGAGGCGATAAGATTAGGAATCTTTCTGAAATGAAACCTGACATTAGCCCAAATGACTTAATAAAACAATCAGTGGTGGTTAGAAAAGGAATTTTAGGGTTGTCTATTGGAAAATTCTCTTCATATAGTAACGCTGAAAAGGAATTCGATCAGTTGTCAAATTATTTATCTATAATTTCGCTAGATGGTTTTCCTTTGATTGTAATTGGCGACGACCCAGAATTTCTAGCCAAAGACTTGAATAACTTTCTTTGGGCTACTTTTACAAGATCAAACCCGTCACATGATATCTATGGTGTACACAGCTTCGTTGCGCATAAACATTGGGGCTGTAAAGGAAGTCTTATTATAGATGCGCGCAAAAAACCGCATCATGCACCGGAATTAGTTCCTGATCCCAATATGGTAAAAACAGTGACGGAATCATTAAAAAAGTTGAATTTATATTAACCTCATTCGATTTTCGATTACCTTTGCTATCAAATTAAAAAGAATATGACACTCAAGCAATTAATACAGTTAGAAGATAAAGCCAAAGAAGTTTGGGTTATAAGCCCTACCCTACATTATGATGTAGCCAATAAGGATTTCTCTGAATTAGTCAGTGTAAATTTGGGACAAAAAACTAAATACAAATACATCGTGCCCGCTTCAAAAGAAATAAATGAACACATAGATTTGTATAAAAATATTTATGGACTAAGTGAAGCCGAAATCCAGCAAAATTTCCTAATACTTGCTGAAGCAGATTTTCTGCCTTTCATGATGGAAATAGGTATTTACGAAGGGAATAGTGATGATTGTGTGGCATGTGCTGCGCCTGGGTTGGAAGATGGTGATGATGTGATCAAGTTTTCAAAAAAGACATCACAAAATATGGCTCAAAGTTTCAAAGCCATTTGGAAGAAATATAAAAGAGTAGAAATCTAAGATTATAAATCAGCAGATTCACTCATTTTATTGCTCACATCAATTGCTTTTGCTCTAATTTTTTCTTGAAAGTCTAAGCCATATCCAGCATAGATGATTTCTCTTGACGAATTGATCAAAAGACCAATTTCGTCATTACGTCCATGATTTATTACTGAACTTAGATCACCACCTTGTGCTCCGACGCCAGGTACTAAAAAGAAATACTCCTTAGCGAGCTGTCTAATTGATGCAAATGATTCGGCATGTGTGGCGCCAATGACAAACATTAAATTATCGGGGCTGCCCCAGTTCTGCGCCTTTGTGATGACATTTTCATACAACGTTTTTCCATTTTTGTCGGATATATTTTGAAAATCAGCACTACCTTCATTTGAAGTCAACCCTAATAAGATTACCCATTTTGATGTGAATTCCAGAAATGGTGTTACAGAGTCTGATCCCATATATGGTGCAACTGTAACAGCATCAAAATCAAAATACTCAAAATACGTTTTCGCGTACATTTTGCTAGTATTACCGATGTCTCTCTTTTGCATCAGCGATGGTAAATATATTTTCGGGAATGATTTTCATAGTTTTTTCCAATGAAGCCCAACCTTTTGGACCTAAACTTTCATAGAATGCAATATTTGGTTTGTAAGCGACACAAAGGTCTGATGTAGCTTCGATGACTGCTTTGTTAAATTCATAAACAGGATCATCGTATTGCAATAAATGCGAAGGAATTTTAGTGACATCAGTATCTAAGCCAACACACAAAAAACTCTTTTTAGCCTTTATTTGATTTACTAATTCAGCCTTTGTCATACTGCATGATATCCGTTTAATGCTTCTATTCCTTTGATTTCAGGTATCTTCGATTTGATAGCTTGTTCTACGCCGGCCTTCATTGTCATTGCAGACATAGCGCAGTGCTCACAATTGCCTACCCATTTTATTCGGACTATCAGGTCATCCGTTACCTCTACCAATTCAATATTGCCACCATCTACGGCAAGATGCGGCCTTATTTCTTCCAAAGCTTTGTCCACTCTGTCGAAAATTTCTGAATGTAATGCTGAGATCATTATCTTTATTTAATAAAATTATTTCAATTATCAATATGTGCTGAATCTACGATTGAACCTTAACAATTCGGGTAGGCTCACTCAATTCATTTCTTTTTTGAATTTGTTGGACTGTATTTTGGGCCATTTTTGAAAATATACCTGATAAAATATGGTCTTGTTGTGCAGCAGCTGGAAGCCCCATATCTCCCGCTTCTCTGACACTTTGCACAAGTGGTATTTGCGCCAAAATAGTTGACTCGGCGAGTCTTGCCAATTGCTCTCCGCCACCTTTACCAAACAAGTAATATTTGTTATTGGGCAATTCTTCCGGAGTAAACCAACTCATATTTTCAACAACACCTAGAATTGGTACATTGACATTTGGCAACAAAAACATATTCATCGCTTTCACTGCGTCAATTACAGCCACTTCCTGCGGCGTAGTCACCATTATAGCACCAGTCACTGGCACAGTTTGTACAAGTGTTAGTTGAATGTCTCCCGTACCTGGCGGTAAATCTATAACCAGAAAATCAAGTTCTGGCCACAGACAATCTTGAATAAACTGACGCAGCAATCCACCCAATCTTGGTCCTCTAAGCACAACTGCTTGTTCTGGTTCGACAATAAATCCGATAGATATGACATAGACACCATGTGCTTTCAAAGGAATCAATTTGTGTTTGCCATATAACAATTCCACTTTGGGTCTCTGACCACTTAGCCCCATCATTGTAGGAATAGACGGCCCGTACAAATCGGCATCTATTAGTCCCACTTTATAACCTAAATTAGCTAATGACACTGCAAGATTTACTGAAACTGTGGATTTTCCTACGCCACCTTTACCAGATGCAACTGCTATAATATTTTTTACTTGTGGCAAAACAGAATCTCCTGACTCCGAATCTCCCGAAATCTTCAAGTGGATATGTACCTGAGCTTGTGGATAAACCTTTGAAATTTCTTCCATACAAGCAAAATTCAACGCTGATTTTAGTTCACTATCGTTAGTTTTCAAGACTATTGAGAAATAAATGTTAGGTTCTTCTACTCTAAAATCTTCCACCATCTTGGCAGAAATAATATCGTATCCACTTTTGGGATCTTTAACATTTCTCAAAGCATTTACGACCGCATTATGATCTATCACTTCTGTATATTTTTATATAAACAAACATACACTAAATTCATTTTATGAGTTAAATGTTCACTTAAATGCAAAGTAATCTCAATATTACTGCAAAATGATTAATTTTGCGCCAAAATAGCACTGTTTCGATCACAATCCATGAACATATACAGAAATATTAAGGAGCTCCCTGCTTTCAAAAACGCAGTTATCACTATTGGTTCATTCGATGGCGTACATTCTGGACATCAAAAAATTTTGAGAAGAGTCCGAGATCTCGCCGATGAAATTGGTGGTGAAAGTATTGTAATAACATTTTATCCTCATCCGAGAAGTGTTGTAGATGCGTCAGACGCGGATATTAGTATTTTGAATACTTTGGATGAGAAATTGGACTTAATTTCGGATTTTGGAATTAAAAATGTGGTAATTGTACCTTTTTCATTTGAATTTTCAAGACAGTCCCCAAGAGAGTATGTCGAAAAATTTATCATCTCGTCTTTTCAGCCCAAATATGTTGTCATTGGTTATGATCATAAATTTGGACTAAATAGAGCAGGAGATATCACTTTGTTTAGAGAATATGAAGGTAAGGGACATTTTAAAGTCATAGAGATCCCAAGACAAGACATAGAAGACATCGTCATATCCAGTACGAAAATTAGGAAGGCATTGCATTCTGGTAATATCAATGAAGCAAATCTCTTCTTGAATCATCCATATATCTTAACAGGAAAAGTCATACATGGTGATAAATTGGGTTCGAAACTGGGATTTCCTACTGCTAATCTTCAGATATGTGAAAAACAAAAGTTGATACCACTAGAAGGTGTGTATGCAGTCAAAGCTGAAGTGGAAAATACGATTTTTGAAGGAATGATGTACATAGGACGCAGACCTACAGTCTCTGATCAGGAATCCGTCAATATCGAAATCAACATCTTTGATTTCAATCAGAATATTTACGACAAGATATTGAAGATAAATATACTCAAATTCTTAAGACCTGATATACGTTTTGAGACATTGGATCAGCTCAAAGCACAGCTTAAAATCGATGAAAAGAATGCCCAACTAGCCATAGAAGTATTGAAATCGGAAGAGAAACCAACACCAAAAGTAACCATAGCCGTACTTAATTTCAATGGCGTTGAGTTATTGGAAGCATATCTTCCCATGTTAGAATATTCATCCGAAAAATATCAATTTGAAATATTAGTAATTGATAATCATTCAGAAGATCTTTCGGTAGATTTTGTCAAAGAGTGGTATCCTGAAATAAAAGTGGCAGAATTATCCAAAAATTATGGCTTTGCAGAAGGATACAATAAAGGACTGGCAAATGTAAAAAGTGAATATCTGGTTATCATTAACTCTGACGTACTAGTTACAGAAAACTGGCTGGATCCTTTGGTTGAAGCATTAGAAAATGATAAGAATCTGGGTATTGTCCAACCATTGATCAGATCATTAGAAAATAAGGATAGTTTTGAATATGCAGGTGCAGCTGGTGGATTTATCGATAGCCTAGGTTACCCTTTTTGTAGAGGTAGAATATTCGATCATGTCGAAAAAGATCTAGGTCAATATGACGAAGAAAAAGAAATATTCTGGGCAAGTGGTGCTACTATGCTTTGCAGAACGGCGTTATTCAAAAATTCAGGTGGTTTTGATGGTGGATTTTTTGCACACCAAGAAGAAATTGATCTATGTTGGAGAATAAGAAATGCAGGTTATATTATCAAATGTATTCCGTCATCCAAGGTCTATCATTTAGGTGGTGGCACATTGGATTATTCCAATCCCAAAAAGGACTTTCTGAATTTCAGGAATAATTTGTACTTACTGACCAAAAATGAAAACTTTTCAAAACTTCTCTTTATTATACCTGCAAAATTGATCCTTGATGGATTAGCGGGCATTAAATTCCTATTTGACAATAAACCCAAATCGACACTTGCCATTATAAGGGCGCATTTGTCATTTTACATCCATTTGCCTTTAGTAATAGAGCGCAGAAATAAAGAGCATCATTGGATACGAAAGATTAAAATAAATAAACCCAACCTTACTGGAGTTTTCAGGTCGTCCATCGTTTGGAAATACTATGTGGAACGAAAGAAAAAATTCAGTGATCTTAACTGGTAATATGTTGAAACACAATTTAGAAGTCCTTTTCGAAGATGAGTATATGATTGCAGTCAATAAACCGGCTGGCGTATTGACTATTCCTGACAGGTTTAATGCAGCACTTCCTAACCTCGCAACCACATTACAACGAATTTATCCTGAAGCAATTCCTGTACACCGAATCGATAAATTCACAAGTGGTGTCAATATTTTTGCAAAAAATGCAGAAGCACATAAAGCATTGTCGGCATTATTTGAAAATAGAGAAATCGAAAAATATTACGTGGCCATCGTTGATGGGATTCCTTCACCCGAAAGTGGTCGGATTGATATACCATTGGCTGAATCTACAGTGACACGAGGAAAAATGTTAGCACATAAAAGAGGAAAAGCGTCAGTCACTGAATATAAAATACTCAAAAGCTTCAGGACTTATTCGTACCTTTATATAAGGATTTTGACAGGTAGGATGCACCAAATTCGTGTACATATGCAGTATATCGGAAATCCACTTATCGTAGATGCATTATATGGAAATAGAGAGGCTTTTTACTTGTCAGAGATAAAACAGAAAAAATTCAATTTGGCTAAAAATGAAGATGAAAAACCACTATTGTCAAGACATCCACTGCATGCCGAAAAACTGTCATTTATCCATCCATATACCGAAAATAAAGTAGAAATTGTAGCGCCAATTCCCAAAGATATAACAGCTGTGGTATCTCAAATGGAAAAATGGATAAAATAAGCACTAAATTTTTTAAGCATCGTTCCAATCTTTACTTTGGTTACTTGGTTTAATGAATCAAAATATTCACAACTAAAAATCCACTATTTTATAAATTACATTATCTTGCATCATAAATGAAGATTGAAATGGCAAAATATATATTGATTCTAGCACTTTTTATCAACACAAATTCGTGGGGACAAAAATTAATTGATCGGGATCAGATCACTCAAAGTATCCATAACGTAGTCAAGCAACAAGAAACCGACTGGAATGCAGGCAATATCCCTGGATTTATGGAAGGATATTGGCGTTCGGACAGTTTGACTTTTATCGGTAGCAAAGGATTGACCATGGGTTGGCAAAAAACTTTGGATAATTATAAAAAGAGCTATCCGGACAAAGCTACGATGGGAAAATTAAGCCTAGAAATCATAAAACTCGATATTTTGAGTACTGAAGCAGCCATCATGATTGGAAGATTTACACTATTGAGAGAAAAAGATAAACCAACAGGACTTTTTACGTTGATTTGGAAAAAAATTGACGGTAAATGGCTGATTACTTCTGACCAAACTTGCGGATAAAAATTCATTAATAATTACCATGTCAAAGCAAAATCAGCATTTATTAAAACTTTTGGGTGTAGGATTTGGTATTGCTGTAACAGTCGGCGGTACCATAGGAACAGGCATCTTGCGGAAGCCAGGACCTATCGCAGCCTTGATCGGTGATCCTTGGATGATATTATTATTGTGGCTTGCTGTCGGTATTTATGCTTTACTTGGCGTTTTATGTGCGATTGAATTGGCTATTTCGATGCCACAGGCTGGCGCTTGGTACGTATATGCACGCAGAGCTTTTGGCAATTATTTCGGTTTTGTGACTGGTATTACCAGCTGGCTTGGGACTGTAGCGGCTTTGGGATTTGGCGCTTATACTATGAGCGAATATACTGCTATCCTACTGCCCCAATTTGAAAATTACATTCCACACATAGCTATAGGAATGCTATTTATTCTTACCGGTTTTCATTGGCTCGGCACAAAATCTGCGGGTAAATCTCAAGAGATATTGGCCGTAATCAAAGCGGTAGGATTAAGCATTTTTGTACTTGTATGTTTTATTTTTGGTCAAAATGTGCCTACATCTCAATTTACAAATACGGTAAGCGAACAAGCTATACCACTTACTTTTTTGGGTTTGATAGGTGCGTTGCAAGCTATTTTCTATACTTATGATGGCTGGCATACTGCTACATATTTCACTGAAGAAAATACGGACCCAGCTAAGACACTGCCCAAATCCATGATATCTGGTGTAATTTTGATTATTCTTATTTATATTTTGGTCAATGCAGCTATCTTGTATGCACTACCTTTAGATATGCTTAGAAATTCAAAATTGGCTGCAGCCGACACAATCAGCTATATCTTCGGTGATGGTTACTCCAAGATTATTACGCTATTCTTAATGATTTCTATCCTTGGTATCGTAAATGCACAAATTATGTTTGCTCCGCGAGTGATATTCTCGATGAGCCGTGATGGTTTGTTTTTTAAAGCAGCTTCAAGAGTTAATTTAGTTGGTACACCTTCAGTAGCTATGCTGTTGACAGCACTGCTCTCCATTTTATTGATCTTAGGTGGGAAAGATATTTGTGGTAAATTATCTGATATTGCTACTTTCTTTTTTGTATTGAGTTATGCAGCAGGATTTGCGGCCTTGATCAAGTTGCGCGATTCAGAACCTGATTTGCCACGTCCATTCAAAGCTCCATTCTTTCCAGTATTGCCAACGGTATTGATTTTGCTTTCTTTGGCATTCTTGGGTGGTGCCATTTATAGTGATATAGATAGCAGCAAATTTGCACTTATCTTTCTTATGATTAGTTATCCATTATTCCTTTTAGTAAGGCGCATGAATCTTAATTGATTACTATTCACCTAGGAGCCATTTAGGTTTGTATTTTACTTTATAATTTGTTTTGATAAAATTACCGATATGGTCACAAGCTTCGGTAATATCATCAGTAAAAAGGATGAGATTTTTGTCATTGGAAGAAATAGTACGCTCATTTATCATTCTGATTATCATTTCTTCGATATCTTTATAATAATCTTTTCCCATGATCACGATGGGAAAATTGTGCAAAGTACCTGTTTGGATTAATGTCAATGTCTCGAACAATTCGTCCAAAGTACCAAATCCACCAGGCATAACGACAAAGGCGTACGAATACTTTGTAAGTATGGCTTTGCGTACGAAAAAGTGATCAAAATTTATAGTCTTAGTAAGGTAAGGATTTGAAAATTGTTCCTTTGGAAGTTTGATATTACATCCGATCGACTGTCCTTTGACATCAGCAGCTCCACGATTTGCTGCTTCCATGATACCAGGTCCGCCACCTGTCATGACTGCAAAACCCATTTCACTCAGCGCCTTCCCAAGTGATCTGGCTTGTTTATAATAAATATTATTTTCGTCAAAACGGGCCGATCCAAAAACAGTCACACACGGACCTACAAAATGCAATTTTCGAAAAGCGCCTAAAAACTGGAAAAAAACTTTAAAAAGGAATAATAATTCTTTTCCTCGGCTATTAGGTCCCGAAAGAAAGTGGGCATCAGGATTAAATAAACGCTTGTCCATGTGATTTGCCTTTGATTTTAAACTTATACTAACAATATTGGCCGTTAAAAGTTAAAGCCTAAAAGCCGATGTATGGAAAAATGCACAAACCGCATTTAGAAAACCCAACTACATAATTTATTCGATGGACTTGTCTGATAAAATCAATAAAGGACAAATACTATTCAGAGCAGCAAATTCTGTCACACTTTTATGGAACAAATTTTGAAAAATATTTCTGTGTTTTGTGGATAGAACTACCAAATGATTTTCTTTTTACCAACCATATTTTTTATATTGCCAAAGATATCGTTGGTATCTTCTATTTCTATTTTGTAATCCAATGAAGGAAAATAACTTTCAATCAAATTAATCGTATCAGTAACATCATAAATTTCTTCACCTTTGCGATAATGAACCAATTTGAAATTTGCGCCAATCTTCATACAAATACGGCCTACATAGAGCAAATGCAATGAATCATTTTTCAAGTCTTCAGAAAGATAGACAATTTCATTGGTAGCTGGATAATGACATCCTGGTGGTATCAGATAAAGTGGACAATAACATTCGTCAATAATATCTAATGACAAGGACCCAAATATTTTTTTGAAAGCATCACCTGTTCCAGTTGTGCCCATAACCAGCACTGTATCAGGATCTTTGGACATCTCTATCAACTCCATTTTAGGGAAACCTACTTTAAAAACACCTTCGACCATTGGCTCTGCCACAAAATTCCCAATCCAATCTTGATTAAGAGATTGTACCAAATTATCCAATTTTGCTCTATGGATGTTTTCTACTTCATCGTTGACCACAATCATTTGATTGACATCTGCTGAAGTAGGATAATATACATGTGATAACCTTACAACACCTTGAAATTCCTTAGCCAGATGATTTGCAAAATTATAAGCATTCAGAGAAGGCTCTGAAAAATCCGTTGGAACAATGATCTTCAGCATTTTACCGTAATTTTCTGATTTAAGAATATTTTGAATGGTATCGCGAAGGGACTTTTGATAACTTCCATTTGGTTTTATTTCATAAAGCTGCGAATTATTAACCTTCACTGCAGGTACAGATGTAATATTATCACTCATTATTTCAGAAATATTTGTTACTTCTTCAAGTTTATATTCCAAGCCTGAAATATTGAGCATTTCTGCAAGTTTTGATTTTGCCAGTTGATACCCTGGTGTTCCCGTCCCGTAAATTTTTATTTCCAACATATCAAAATCTTTTATTGCACTGCGTGATGGAATGAATTATTTGGTTTATTCGTACGATGCTACAGCGTTTGCATCCTTGGCCAAATTGTTGATAATATCAAATGTAGTAAGAATACCGACTATCCTTTCATTCTGTACAACAGGAATAGCATGAAAAAGATTTTCTCTAAATACTTCAAGTGCAACATTGATTTTATCATCTGGATCCAACTTAGCAAGTTTTTTGGTCATTATATCTTTGGCAGTATAATTATTGAGTCTGACATCATCTTCTACTTTATCTACGCCATCAGACAAAAATCCACGTCTAAAAAACGAAAAATCAGACTTACTGATCATCCCGACTAGTGCACCTTCTGCTATGACTGGCAAATGGTGAATACGATGCTGCTTAAACAGCTTATCTGCTACAGCTAAAGGCTCATCAACTCCTATCGAAATGGGATTAGGAGTCATTATGGTAGAAACCGGATTTAGAAGGTTCATATATTGTTATTTTAAATTTGTGTCAAAGTTGCACCAAATAAATTAGGATGGATATGATTTAAATCATTACTTTACATGATTTTTATAATTACAATTAAAGGTACTATTATCGGAAATTTGATGTGCAAATGGATGAGTGGAATTAAAATAAATTGAATGAATGATTATCAAGATGCTGTAATTCGGCTCCAAGCAATTTTTGATGATGCTGTTGATGGCATAATAATTATTGACTCAAGATGGATTATCGAAGAAGTAAATAAATCCGCATGTGTGCTGTTTGGCTACAACGAAGATGAGCTGGTAAAGAAAAGTATAAACATGCTGATGCCTCAAAAAGAAGCGGTTCGTCATGATGGGTATTTACACAATTATCAGCAATCAAGGATTCCTAAAATAATAGGTATTGGTCGTGAAGTCACTGGAAAAAGAAAATCTGGTGAAGAATTTCCATTTTGGCTTGCTGTAAACGAAGTTCGTTTAAATGATAGGACGATTTATACAGGATTTATACATGACCTTTCGGAAATAAAGAATGCAGAAAGAAGGTTGCAAATGCTCAATGAAGAGTTAGAGAAGAAAGTAATAGCGCGCACATACGAGCTAGAGAATGTTGTAAACCAATTACTTGCACTCAATAAGCAACTAGAAGAAGAGATCAATATCAAAATTAAAATCCAACAACAGCTCAAGGACAGAGAAGCCGAACTCGAAAAGAGTTTACTATTGGAAAGAGAATTAGGTGAACTTAAATCTCGATTTGTTTCAATGGCTTCACATGAATTTCGTACACCATTATCTACGGTTTTGTCATCTGTTTCTCTTATTGGGCGATACACTGAGAGCGACCAACAAGCCAACAGGGAAAAGCATATCAATCGAGTAAAATCAACAGTAGCACATTTAACGGCTATTTTGAATGATTTTCTATCTATGAATAAGTTGGAAGAAGGAAGAATTCAAACATTTTTCGAAGATTTTGACCCTATAGAACTCTTCCATGAAGTGATCGAAGAGATGAAGACAATATTAAAACCAAATCAACAATTGATCAACCTACATTCCACAAACGGCATGTTGGTGAGATCTGATCGAAAAATCATAAAAAACACATTGATTAATTTAATATCCAATGCAATAAAATATTCTAAAGAAGATGGTAAGATCAATTGCAACATAAGTGTCAATGAAAAAGTCCTAGATTTTTCTGTCTCTGATGAAGGTATCGGCATTCCGGATGAAGATCAAAAACATCTCTTTGACAGGTTTTTTAGGGCAAGCAATGTGACAAACATCGAAGGTACCGGACTTGGACTCAATATCGTAAAAAAATATCTCGAAATGCTTGATGGAGAAATCAGTTTTGTCAGTAAATTATATATAGGCACTACCTTTAATGTATCAATTCCAAACAAAATCAATTCATAAAAATCACAATTTTAAAACATTATCATGGAAGCAAAAATTCTTGTTATCGAAGATAATAATGATGTACGGGAGAATATAGAAGAACTATTGCAACTCTCTGGGTACAAAGTTTTTACTGCAGAAAACGGCAAAGTAGGAACAGCCAAGGCATTGGAAGAAATTCCCGATCTAATATTGTGTGATATCATGATGCCCGAGCTCGATGGGTTTGGTGTATTGAGAATCTTGTCCAATCATCCGTCCACTATGGATATTCCATTTATTTTTCTCACTGCCAAGACTGAGAAAGAAGATTTTAGGCGTGGCATGGGACTCGGAGCTGACGATTATATTACTAAGCCTTATGATGATGTCCAACTGCTTGATACTATAGAAATAAGACTAAAGAAAAGTACACGAATCAAAAATTCCTTTGACAAAACAGGTCATGGCTTGCAGCGTTTTATTGATGAAGCTAAAGCTCAGAAAGAATTCGACAAACTATCAGAAAATCGTGAAATCAGAAAGTACCATAAAAAGGATATGATCTATGAATCAGGACAATACCCAAAGTGGCTTTACTTTGTACTTTCAGGTAGTGTTAAATCTTTTCAGATCAATGATTTTGGTAAGGAGTTTACAACAAATATCTTTTCAAAAGGTGATTTTTTCGGTTTCATTCCTTTATTAAAAGGCGAAAAATACCATGATAATGTAGCCGTTATCGATGATGCCGAATTGAGTTTAATTCCTATCGAAGACTTCATGCTGTTGTTATTTAATAATCGGGAATTTTCGGCTAAATTTATCAAAATGTTAGCAAATCAGTCCGAAGAAGTAGAAAAACAACTCATCGAAATGGCGTATAGCTCTGTCAGGAAACGTGTTGCCAATGCATTGCTGAAATTCAGTGAGTCTAAACATACCACAACCATGTCAATACTCAGAGATGACATAGCAAGTCTCGCTGGTACAGCCAAAGAAACAACCATCAGGACATTATCGGATTTCAAGAGTGAAGGTCTGATTTCTATTGACGATAATAAAATCGAACTATTGAAAATCGAGAAACTTAAAAACATGCCGCAATAATGACTACAATCAATGGGCATTGTGACTTGAGTCATAGATAGATAATTTCACCTTTACTTACCTTTGTGATAAGATGTGATGATATGATTAGAATAGGTAATGAAACGGTAACGTCTATAATGACTAAGGAGATCGTGTGTGTATCACCAGGTCGAAATCTTAAAGATGTTTTGGACTTAATGATTAAAAATAGTTTTAGACATGTAGTTGTTACCACTGACGGCGCATTAGTGGGTATTATCAGTAAAAATGATATTGATAAGTTTATCTTGAATAATAAAACCATCAATAATGATTTGCAAAATAAACTCGTTGAGAATCTTAGTGTAGAGCAATTGATGACAAAAAATGTCCATACATTGTCGCACGATGATTCAATAAAAGAAGCCGCAGAAATAATAAGCTTGGGCTCATATCATGCATTACCAGTAATGAATGATCAAAACCTTGTTGGTATTTTGACGAGTACCGACCTTATTTTATACCTGCTTAGACATTGCGAATGATATTGATTAATTTAGAAGTATAGATTGTTGATCTAATTGTTTTGATTTTAAAGAGGCGGCATAAAAGGTGACGCCTCTTTTTTTTTTCAATACTTCGACCTGAATTATGCGTTAGAATTCGTAGTGTGAAGTTAAATTGCAATAAATCAGCGACTTAAATTCGAAAAGTATACTGTGTGCTGGTTTAGCAGTAGCATCGCTATGGTTACAGAAAATAATTTGGAGAAGCTTCTGATTTGAAGCAAGTTAGCTTCGTAATAGATTTTCTTATGCATATTTCAGGTTCAAACCAAGTTTGTGTCTTATTTGCTCCAACTTTCATAAATCCTACGAAAAAATCATAGCAAGCATAAGTTCAAAACAACATTATTTTCATGCATTTTTGTTACCTTTGCGGCCAAATTTAATTTTCGACATGCTTTCGACACAAAATATTTCGCTTCAATATGGCAAAAGAGTGCTTTTTGATGAGGTAAACGTCTCCTTCAAAGAAGGAAACTGTTATGGTATCATCGGTGCTAATGGAGCGGGTAAATCCACTTTTCTAAAAATATTAGCAGGTAGCCTTGAGCCTAATAAAGGCAGCGTCCATCTCGAGACAGGCAAGAGAATGGCTGTTTTGAAGCAGAATCACTTTGAATATGATGACGTCACTGTACTAAATACCGTATTGATGGGCCACCAGAAATTGTGGAAAATCATGCAAGAAAAAGACGCTATCTATCTAAAAGAAGATTTTTCTGAAGCTGATGGTATCAAAGCATCCGAGTTGGAAGAAGAATTTGCCGAAATGGATGGTTGGAATGCAGAATCTTCAGCCGCCAATCTTTTGAGTGGAATCGGTATCGCAGAAATAGATCATTACAAAACCTTAAAAGAACTTGATGGTAATCAAAAAGTAAGAGTTTTACTTGCTCAGGCATTATTTGGTAATCCCGATGTATTGATTCTCGACGAGCCAACCAATGACCTTGACCTTCATACGATCACATGGTTGGAAGATTTTTTATTGGATTTTAAAAATACGGTATTGATTGTATCCCACGACAGGCACTTTCTAGATACAGTATGTACACATATAGCGGATATAGATTATAGCAAGATCAGTTTATATACAGGAAACTATACATTCTGGTACGAATCTAGTCAATTGGCCTTAAGGCAAAAACAAAATGCGAATAAAAAAGCTGAAGAGAAAGTAAAAGAATTACAAGCCTTCATTGATCGGTTCTCGGCAAATGCTTCCAAATCAAAACAAGCTACGGCAAGGAAAAAGATGTTAGAGAAAATCAATATCGAAGACATCAAACCATCATCTAGGAAGTATCCAGGTATCATTTTCAAACAGGCCAGAGACGCAGGAAAAGAAATTCTTTCAGTTAAAAATCTTAATTATTCTGAAAACGGAGAGATTCTGATCAATAATTTGAGTTTTAATGTAGATAAGGATGACAAAATTACCTTTATCTCCAAAAACAGTTTGGCTACTACGGCATTTTACAAGATAATGGCTGGAGATTTGAAACCAGATAGTGGTACTATTGAATGGGGACAAACAATCACTCCATCATATCTTCCCAACGAAAATGAATCATTTTTCAGCACTGAACCAATGAATCTCATCGACTGGTTGAGACAATATTCCACAGAAAAAGATGAATCATATATCAGAGGATTTTTAGGTAAGATGTTATTTTCTGGTGATGAAACATTCAAGATGTCAAATGTCCTATCAGGTGGAGAAAAAGTGCGGTGTATGTTGTCACGCATGATGCTCACTGAAGCCAATGTGCTGATGCTAGATGAGCCTACCAATCACCTTGACTTGGAAACCATTACGACACTCAATAATTCACTAATGAATTTCCCATGGAAATATTCTGTTTACATCGCGTGACCATACGTTCACCCAAACGATCGCTAACAGAGTCATTGAAATCGGGCCTAAAGGATTTTTGGATAAGTTGAAGACTTTTGACGAATATATAGATGACAAGGAGATTCAGGCACAAAGACTCCTAATATATTGAAGAAATAGGTGTTTATTTTACAGAAATGATGACGGCATCTTTTAGGCTAAACATCCAGTCATCTACGTCCGTTCCATTCAAAATTAATTTGCCACTGATAGTTGCATTTGCATCCATCTTGAGCTTTCCTGGATCACCTTTGAATGTCAAACCCAAAACTGTTTCAGGGCCAGCTTTACCACAGAAGAAACAAGCTGCGTAAGTATTTTTGCTCAAAGCCCATGTAGTTTTATCCACAGGAACCAAATAGCCTTTGATGATCACTTGTTTATTAGCTAGTTTTTTTAGATTTTTTGAAAATTCAGGCAAATAAACTGTTCCATAGACATCATGTTTTGCTTCTTTATATTCCAAATCACTCAATGTCTGCCATGTTACAGTATCTTTTGTCAATATATTGGTTGTACAAAAAGCTTGATGACCAATAAATAAAGATAAGAAAACAATATTTAAAAAAGTACAAAATTTCATATTGACAGGTTTGGTTGCGCATACAAGACGCAAAATTGAGATAATTTGTTTTGCCACAAAAGTTATATTTAATTTAAATTTACCGTCAAATTGTCAAATTGGCTCAAATCGGCTTTGATGTGTTCCTGCACTGTAGTGGCAAGAGACAAACCTACATAGTCAACTTTTGTAGGGAATCTTTTGTGTTTTCTATCCACGAGGACGGCAATCTCTATTTTTTTAGGTAGCACATCCATAAATACCTTGAATGCATAAAAAATAGTTCTTCCGGTATTGGCCACATCGTCCACGATAATTATAGATTTACCTTGTATATCATCATTAGAAATATCAGTTGTTATAGGTGATCCCAGCGGATGTGCAGGATTTAATCTGATATGTGTCAGTACGAATTTCTTTTGTGAAATACCTTCTAAGCTTTTTGCCAGAAATTCTGCAAATTTGTACCCATTATTGTTGATTCCTGCCAAAACTATAACTTCTTCATCCAGATTATTTTCCAATATCTCATATGATAAGCGAATTATTTTTTGCTGGATTTGGTAATGGTTTAATATCTGCATGAGCAATTTCATTAAATAAGAAGACAAATGTATGCAAAAAAAAATAAATTCGTAAATTGTCGCAAAATTTAAAAATATAGAATAAGGCATGCAACAGATAATTTTTATAGTATTAACTGGTATCGTTTCATTTTTTGCTTATAAAAAGTTTAGTCAGATTTATCGAAATATCATGCTAGGCAAATCATCGGACATGTCTGGTGATACAGCGCAACGTTGGCAAAATGTAATCTTTGTTGCATTTGGGCAAAAGAAAATGTTCAAAAACTGGATTCCCGCTATTTTCCATTTGTTTATTTATGTTGCGTTCCTGTTTACCCAAGTTGAGTTAATAGAAATCATCATCGATGGAATATTTGGTGTACATCGGTTTTTTGCACCATTTTTAGGTGGGCTTTACACATTGATTATCAGTAGCATAGAAGTACTTTCATTACTAGCTTTGGTAGCGACATTTGTATTTTTGTATAGGAGAAATTTGCTAAAAGTTCCTAGACTTGTAAAATCAGAACTCAATGGTTGGCCAAAATTGGATGCCAATCTAATTCTTATTGGCGAATTACTTTTGGTGACAGGCATCTTTACAATGAATGGTGCTGATAGTGTCCTTCAAGGCATAGATCCCACACATTATCCTGAAACTGGTAGCTTGGCTATTAGTTCTTGGTTCGGGCCAGCAGTTTTTGGCGGTATGGAACCAGAAAGTTTGATGTTTGTAGAGCGATTTGGATGGTGGTTACATCTTTTGGTAGTGCTAGGTTTTATAAGTTATCTACCCTACTCTAAGCATTTGCATATATTCATGGCTTTCCCTAATGTGTATTTCAGCAAGCTTACGCCTCGTGGCGAAATGGAAAACATGCCAGAGATCATGAATGAAGTCAAATCTATGCTAGGTATGGAAGCAGATACTTCAGCCACTTCAGGTGGCGAAATGCCTGAATTTGGGTCAAAAGATGTCTTCGATCTAAGTTGGAAAAATATCTTGAATGCCTATAGCTGTACAGAATGTGGACGTTGTTCTGCTGTCTGCCCTGCTAATCTTACAGGGAAAAATCTTTCACCACGTAAAATCATGATGGATATCAGAGATAGAGCGACCGAAATAGGCAATAATATTGCTTCTGGTGACTTAAAATACGCTAAAACCAAAGATAATACCGATATCAAAACGCTGACAGCCGATAATTATGATGATGGAAAATCACTTTTTGATTATATTTCAAGGGAAGAACTGCATGCGTGTACCACGTGTAATGCCTGTGTGGAAGCTTGCCCTATTTTGATAGATCCTTTAGAGCCTATTCTTAAGATGCGTCGTTATGAGATATTGACCGAGTCAGCTGGTCCTGGAGATTGGGTACCGATGTTTACGGCAATGGAAAATGGTGGCTGCGTCTGGCAAATGCCTGTGGAGCGGGAAGCATGGCGAGCTGAGGTGTGATGAGCAGCGGAAGGGAAAAACGGAGCAGGCGGCGGGAGGGGGGTTTTTTTTAGGTTTGCTTTGATTCTTTTTACAATTTCTCATTTTCCTGACTTCAAAATTTTAAATACATTCATTAATATTTCTGATATATTTTATATTTTTACTTTCGAATCTAAGTAATCTGAATAATGACCATAAAAACGATGGCCGAAGCAACGGCTGAAGGTATAGAAGTCGAAGTCCTATTTTGGGTAGGATGTGCAGGAAGTTTTGATGCAAGAGCTCAAAAAGTAACTAAGGCTTTTTCCCAATTGTTGGATAAAGCTGGTGTTTCATTTGCTATTTTGGGAAATGAAGAAGCTTGCACTGGTGATCCAGCTAGGCGAGCTGGTAACGAATTTATTTTTCAGATGCTAGCACTCCAAAACATCAATACCCTAAACATGTATGGCGTCAAAAAGATTGTCACTGCGTGCCCGCATTGTTTCAACACACTTAAGAATGAATATCCGGCGCTTGGTGGAAATTATGAGGTCGTGCATCATACACAATTTTTGCAAGGTCTGCTTAATGATGGTAAACTCAAAGTAGAAGGCGGCTCGTTTAAAGGCAAAAAAATCACGTATCATGATTCTTGTTACTTAGGTCGAATCAATGGTGAGTATGAAGCACCAAGAGATTTACTTACAAATTTGGAAGCCGATCTTGTAGAAATGAAAAGGTGCAAAACTACGGGGCTTTGTTGTGGTGCAGGTGGTGCACAAATGTTCAAAGAAGATGAACCCGGTGATAAACGAATCAATATAGAGCGTGCAGAAGAAGCTTTGAGCACTAATGCAAATATTGTTGCTGCGAATTGTCCGTTTTGCATTACAATGATCACAGACGGCATGAAAGCTAAAGACAAACAAGACGATGTAATGGTAATGGATATATCAGAGATGATACTGCAGAGTGTGAAATAAATGGGCTCTAACCATGCTCTTTCTGAAACACTTAAAAATATTCCACCAATTCTAAAAGATAACATCATGACAACATACACCAGATTAATAGAAAAAGGTAAGGTAGAAGGAAAAATCGAAGGGAAGATTGAAGGAAAGATCGAAGCAAAAACACAAGTTGTAATTAAATGTTTTGATCAAGGAATTGAAATCAAAATGATCAGTAACATCACTGATCTGCCAGAAAATAAAGTGCTTGATATCCTTAAAACATCGGGCAAAATAATTTAAACAATCTGGAATGCTTGCTTCACAAGTTAAAATCTCCCCAAAATGGCAGCAAGCCCTAAAAAAGGAATTCGAATCTCCATATTTTGATCAATTAAGTTTATCATTAAAACAAGCAATAGCTCAAGGTAAAACGATATTCCCACCAGGAAATCTGATATTTAACGCATATGATAAATTAGCTCCAGAAGATGTCAAAGTGGTTATCCTTGGACAAGATCCGTATCATAATCCTGGTGAAGCAATGGGTCTTAGTTTTTCGGTGCCCGTGGGTGTAAAAATACCACCATCGCTTAAGAATATTTATAAAGAACTAGCATCTGATATAGGTTGTACAATGCAAATCATGGAGATCTAACGCAATGGGCTGACCAAGGTGTATTTCTTCTTAATGCTTTTTTGACTGTAGAAAAAAACAATGCAGGATCACATAGGAATATAGGATGGCATCATTTTACAGATGCTACCATAAAACACCTGTCTGACCATTACGAACATCTGGTTTTCATGTTGTGGGGCAATTTTGCAAAAAATAAAAAGATATTAATTGATGACACCAAACATCTTATTTTGGAGGCAGCACATCCGTCACCTTTAGCTGGCAATTCTTTCCAAGGTTGCAAACACTTCTCACGGGCAAATGAATACCTTACAAATAATGGTAAAAGTGTCATAGACTGGCAGATTTACTAATTTCACCAACTTTTACTCATAATCACTTGTTTAGATAGTTTTTAAAGTACAGTTTATGGATAATAAAATCAAAATCGTGGCAATTTTAGGTGCTTTGGGTGTAGGAATCGGTGCCTTCGGTGCTCATGGACTAAAACCATATCTTGATGTTGCTCAGACTGAGACTTTCAAAACCGCAACATTATATCACTTCATACATATCGTAGCAATGCTTACTATTGCTATGAATTCAACAAGGTCTAAGGTAAATAATCTAAGTTTTTACTTATTTCTAGCATGAGTTGTTTGCTTTTCAGGCTCGCTCTACATATTGAGTACCAGACATTTATATGGTGGTGATACATGGAACTTCGTCGGTCCTATCACACCGATTGGTGGACTTCTTTTTATCTTTGGATGGCTTAATCTATTGCGAGTCAAGCACAATTAATTATAAATAATTAGGACTTTTTATCTTGATTTTTAGGTCTGAATGTTTTTTTATTGCCTCCTGATTTATTTTTTTGTCCAAATCCTTGTTTACCTTCAGGCTTTCTAGAGCCACGCATGAAACCACCTTTGGGTCTGCCAGGATTCCATGTCGGACTTTCACCAATTTCTACTGGAATTGTCAATTTTTGGATTTCATTACCTATTAAGTTTTCGATAGATGCAAGTCGATACATCTCGTCTTCATTGACCAAAGTTATAGCAACACCTTCTGCATCTGCTCTTGCCGTCCTACCTATTCTGTGCACATAATCTTCTCCATCTCCTGGTACATTATAATTGATGACAAGACTAATGTCTTTGATGTCAATACCCCTTGAAAGCACATCGGTTGCTACAAGCACTCTGGTTTTTTTTGCACGAAAACGGTTGAGTACTTCTTCTCTTTGCTGCTGCTCTAGATCAGACGAAATACCTTCGACAGTATATCCTTTATTGCTTATTCCCTTTATGATGTCATTAACTGATTTTTTGGTCGACGAAAATATAATGATGCTGTCAAAATCCGGCTTATCCTTGATTACATGATGTATCAATGCTGCCTTGTGTCCATCCCTGACCAAATATGCCTCCTGTACTACCCTTTCAGATGGTTTTGAAATGGCGATACTTACTTCAAACGGATCTCTGAGATTTTGTTTGGCCAAAGTCCGCATCTTTGGCGGCATTGTAGCACTAAACATCAAAGTTTGCCTGTCTTTTGGTAATGAAACAATGATTTTTTGTATGTCTTCATAAAATCCCATATCGAGCATCCTGTCGGCTTCGTCTAAGATTAAGTACTTCAATTTATCAAATCGGACATTACCCATATTGATGTGGCTAATGAGTTTCCCTGGTGTTGCTATTATAATGTCAGCGCCGATAAGTCCCTTTTTTTGGGTTTCCCATTCATTTCCACTTCCTCCACCATAGACTGCCATTGATGATACCGGAACAAAATATGCAAAACCCTGAATTTGCTGGTCTATCTGAACTGCGAGCTCACGTGTAGGGACTATCACCAATGTACTTGTACCATTATGTGGCTGTACAGCCATTTGATGTAAAAGCGGCAACATAAACGCTGCTGTTTTTCCAGTACCAGTCTGTGCACAAGCGATCAGATCCCCGACCTTTGAGTATTTGAGGGATTGCTTGTTCTTGAATAGCAGTTGCATTGTCAAATCCCATGTATGATATAGCTTCAAGTAATCTTTCATCTAAACCTATTTCTTTGAATGTCATTTTTGTCTCTTGAAATGCGAATTTACAACTCGCTTAAATATTAAAAATGCAAATATAAAACTAATTGTTGATAAAGCAACTGTGTAGCATTACTATATTTAATAACCTAATGTCACACATTAAAGTTTGCATCATAATAATACCAAAATCTCACTATTTCAACTCACCTAATCTTCGGATCACTTCAGATGCCATGGTAAGGCCAAAAAGAGCTGGCATATATGAAATGGTGCCGTAAAATGATCGCTTATAATTTTTACCATCTGTAAGCTGTAAAGCTGATTTTGGCTGAATTTCTTCAGAATAAACAGAGATTATCCCTTTTTTTACGCCTATGGCTTTCAATCTTTTCCTAACCACATGGGCGAACTTACATTCTTTTGTATTGGCTATATCACTAATCTTAATTTTGGACGGATCAAGTTTTCCTCCAGCGCCCATTGCGCTAATTATCTTCGATTTGGATTTTACTGCTGTATTTAGCAAGGTAAGTTTTGGTGTGACGCTATCGATACAATCCATTACAAAATCAAATTCCTGGTCTAAAAATAGCTTTTCCATGTCTTCTGGTTCCATAAATTTATCATAAGCTGTGAGCTGTAGATTCGGGATTTATATCGAGGAATCGTTGTTTTAATAGCGCAGACTTTGATAATCCTATGGTACTATGTGTGGCTTGCATCTGCCTATTGATATTGGTTGGATCTACGATGTCGCCATCAATGATTGTAATCTTGCCTACACCTGCTCGAACTATAAATTCACCAGCATAGCTACCTACTCCACCCAAACCAACTAATAAGATATTTGCTTGTGAAAGTTTATTGACGCTTTCATCTCCAATCAACAATGCTGTTCTTTCGAGCCATCGTGGTGTTTCCATTTTCCTTGATAAAATTTTGCAAAATTGTTAAAAATAATTGTTTTTAGTACAGAAACTTCCAAATTTCTGAGTGCCGCAAAGATAGCATATCGTGATTGTATTTGTAGCGAAAAATCACTGTCAGTCTCAAGAAATATTCGCTCAAGTGGTAAAAATTTCATTGTTTCATTAAATGTAGTATTATTTTCCAAGTGAGGCGCCAAAGAGATATAAATCCCAGCATCTAAGACTTGTTTTGCCAAAATTTTATTTCGCACAAAACCGTGAATCACCCAATCAGTCTTGCCATACTCTTTTCTGATTCTCAATAATCTGTCAAATGCCCTCACACAATGGATTACAACTGGTGCGTTTACTTCATTAGCTATTTCTAACTGTTGTATAAAAATGGCTTCCTGATTTTCAATCGATATACCTTTTAAATTATCAAGACCGAACTCACCTAAACCGAGACATGCTGGATCTGTAAGGTATTTTTGTCTCATAACTTCAAGCTGAAATTGAGTCAGATTCTCCATTGTCCACCACGGATGATAACCGTATGTATACAGCTTTGCTTCCTTTTGCTGATTACCATGGACCGATACAATTTCCAAGACATCATTGTCCTCATGCCATTGAGAATGATTATGAAAATCTATAAATGGATACATATAGTCTGCCATTGTAAAATAAAACTGGTCAAAGGTAAGTATTTTTATTAAAGCAGTACATTGACTCCACTTTTGATAATTAATACAGAAAATATACCTGCTTTTTGCAATTTTGGAAGTAACTTTGCAAATAAAACCAAGGTAATGCAATACACTGTAAAAGAAAGATTTTTGAAGTACGTTCAGGTGGATACTCAGGCAGATCCTATGTCTTCGAGTTTTCCATCATCAGAAAAACAGAAAAATCTGACCGCAATCATTTGTGATGAATTGACAAAAATGAACATTCCATTCACGACCAATGATGCTGGATATATCTATGCCAAATTGGCCGCAAATAGTACTAATAAAGTACCAAAAATATTTTTTTGTGCCCACTTAGATACAGCACCTGACTGCAGTGGTACTAATGTAAAACCAATAGTTCATCATAATTATCAAGGACAAGACATAATTTTGCCAGATGACAAAAATGTTGTGCTTTCTCCAGTACACCATCCAAATCTTTTAGACAAAAAAGGCCATGATATCATCACAGCAAGTGGATTAACACTATTAGGTAGTGATGACAAATCGGGTGTTGCCATCATCATGGATGCACTTTATCAGATGACAAACAATCCTGAGCTTCCTCATGGCGAAGTCAAAGCATTATTTACCACTGACGAAGAAATCGGGAAAGGAGTCGCAAAAGTAGATCTTCAACTTCTTGATGCTGATTTTGGATATACTTTAGATTCTGGTGATTTGGGTTGCTTCGAAGATGAAAATTTTTCTGCTAATTCTTTTAAGGTGACTATTCATGGTGTGAGTGCACATCCTGGTATGGCTAAAGGAAAAATGGAGAATGCCATCAAAATAGCCTCAGAAATTGTCTCTGCCTTACCAAAGTTATGCCTTTCGCCGGAGACAACAGAAGATAAAGAAGGATTCATTCATCCTACAAAAATACAAGGTGGACTGGAGTCTGCTACCATAGATTTTATACTTAGGGATTTTGATACAAGCAAATTGGATGAATATGCCCAACTCATAAATGAAATTACTGAACATGTACTTGAAAATTATCCAGGATCAAGATATGAAAGTGAATCAAAATATCAGTATAGAAATATGAAAGATATCCTGATCCAGCATCCGCATGTAAGCCAAATTGCCTTGATGCCATGAAAAATATTGGCATTACGCCTCAATATGGAAGTATTCGTGGTGGCACAGACGGCGCAGCCCTTTCGCACCAAGGTTTGCCTTGCCCCAATCTTTTTGCCGGTGAACAAGCGATACATTCCAAATATGAATGGGTGTCAGTTCAAGACATGGAAAAAGGAGTAGATACAATCATTGAAATTTGTCGTTTGGTAAGTAAAATGTAATTTTGGAACTAAAAATCCAACATTATAAGTTAATTTTAATTGTTAATATATTTAATATAAGTATATTGCAATTCGATTCAAAATTAAATCCATATTTATGAAAGTCAAAATATCGTTTATTGCCCTTTTAATGGCAGTTTCTACATTTATCACGGCACAATGCAGTATTAATGAATTGCGTGTAGAAGCCACTGAATGCAATGTTAGCGGAGAGTTTTTTGTCTTCATAAACTTCAATCATATAGGCACATCGGACCAATTTAAAGTACTTGGCAATGGTAAAAATTATGGTACGTTTAAATATGATTCTATTCCTGTAAAAATTGGCCCATTAAAAGCTGACTGCCATACCAATTATGAATTTGTTGTGCAGGATTTTGAAAACACAAATTGTTCGGCTTTCAAAAATTTTGGAACAAAATGTTGTAATGACGAATGTAGTCTCAAATTTTATGATGTAACTGCCAGCGATTGTGTTGACGGAAAATATACATTAAAATTCAACTTGCATCATGTCGCCCCTGACAATGGTTTCGATTTATATAATAATGGTGTACATTATGGCTATTATCAGTATAATCAGTTGCCATTAACTTTGAAGGAATTCCCTTCGGATTTGCATGAAACCACCAATAAAATTGTGGCTTGTGCCAATGATAATCCGCATTGCTGTGATACAATATTATTATCTAATCCTTGTCTTTGCAATATTAGTAAAATCAAAGGTCAGGTTATAGACTGCAATGAAGCTGACAGTACTTTTTCTATAAAATTCACCTTCAAACACCAATTAACTGCGGATAGTTTTCGTGTAGGCGGCAATAACCATAATTATGGAACATTTGCATATAGTGATCTGCCTATTACCATCAAGAATCTGAAATTTAGCGATTTAACAGATTATGAGTTTTTATTTGTAGATAAAAATGACCCATTTTGTTTTGGCTCATATGCATTAGGGTTTGTCACCAATTGCCATTTCCCTTGCACAATTGATGATGTACAGGCATTAGTAACAGAATGTAACGATGATGGCAAATTTTATGTTAATCTATTTTTCAAAGAAAAAAATACAAGCATTGCAGGGTTTGAAGTTCGAGGCAATGGAAAGATTTACGGATCTTATGAATATGGTGAAACTTCCTATAAAATAGGACCACTTGCTGGAGATTGTAAAACGATTTACGAGTTTGTGGTAAAGGATAAGGAGTTACTAGACTGCTCAGCTTTCACTGCATTGACCAAACCAGTTTGTTGTGACAGCATTTGCCATCTTGGCGAATTGACGATTCACGAAGTTTGTGTGGATAGCTTGCTCAAAGGTTTTGAATTAAATTTTGGCCATTCCAATACCAGTAAAACATTTATTCTCAAAATAAATGATAAAATTTTAGGTACTTATAATTATGCTGATCTACCACTTAAAATCACCGATTTGAGTTTTGGCTTACCAAAGGTAACTATAACCATAAAGGATGCTGAAAAAGGAGATTGTATATTGATCAAAGAATATCTTTTCAGCTGCTCGCCTGCGCCATCGCCTTGCAAATTATATGATATGGTCGTAACTGCGACTGACTGCAATGACAAAGGTGAGTTTTATGCCAAAGTGAAGTTTTTGTCAAATAACCCAGGAAGTGGTGGCTTTGTAATCAAAGTCAATGGTGTAGTATTCGATACATTACCTTACGGAAAAGATGTATATGAAGTTGGCCCATTAAAAGGCGACTGTAGTACAATATATAAGTTTTTCATGTATGATTTGTTTCACCCTGATTGTACTGAAGAATATGGATTTACAGAAAAAATTTGTTGTAACACTAAGGAATGCTCTATCACTGATATGATTGTGAAGGCAGGCCCGTGTAATGATCATGGTGAATTTTACGCTATTCTTAAATTTGCTATAAGTAATCCAGGTAATCAAGGATTTATAGTCCGAGTAAATGACGTTAATTTCGATACCCTTCAATATGGTCAAGCGCTTTATGAAATCGGTCCGTTGAAAGGTGACTGTGCAACATTATACAAATTTCTAATTCTCGACCGCCAGTTTGAATGCCGTGAAGATTATGGATTTACAGAAAAAATTTGTTGTGAAAATGCAGCTTGTAGTATCAAAGAGCCACTTCTGACATTTTTACCATGCGTAGATAACAAATTTGGTATTCAAATTAATTTTGGACATACTGGAAATTCTCCACAATTCAGAGTCAAAGTAAATGGTGTCCTAATAGGTACTTATAATTATGCAGATTTGCCTGTGACAATTCCTGGATTCAAACCAAAGCAACAGCATGAAATTGTGATTTGGGATGTTGAAAATGAAGCTTGCAAACTGGTCTTTACTATTCCAGGTATAGAATGTACTTCCGCCACTGAAGAAATTTTGGCGTCAGGTATAAATATTGGTGTCAGCCAGGACAAAATAAATATAGATGCAACTAAGTCAGGCATCATAGATCGGTTATTTATTTATGACATACAAGGACGACAAATATTGGTTGCGAGACCGATGGCGCAGGAATTTTCAGTTCCAATAGACCAATTTATTGCAGGAGTATATGTTATTAGAATACAATTAGGATCTGTATTTGTCAATAAA
This sequence comes from Saprospiraceae bacterium, assembly GCA_016717105.1. GTDB lineage: Bacteria > Bacteroidota > Bacteroidia > Chitinophagales > Saprospiraceae > OLB9. Next base: position 143,009 of record JADKGF010000013.1, read on the forward strand.
AAAATAGTAATACCTTAACATACAGATAATTAAAATCATATAATTCATTAACAATTAAGCCCATTTTTTCTGTAAGGTATCAAAAGGTGTTAATACCTTTGCAAAAAAGAAATGTTATGTATAAATTATGGTTGATGACCATTTGTTGTTTGTCGATTTGGTCTTGCAAACATCAGCACGGACAGAGCGAGTCACCCTTGTACAAAGATGTGATGGCCATTCATGATAAAGTAATGCCTGAAATGGGTAAGATTCATAGTCTGAAAAAACAATTGAAGGCCATCGAAGTACCACAGGCAAATGAAATCATTTTGGATCATGTTAAAGAACTTAACGATGCCGATGAAGCAATGATGACGTGGATGGCAGACTTCAAAGTGCCTGAAGACCAAGCACAACATGACGAATATCTTAAAGCTGAAAAAGTTAAAATCCAACAAGTCAGTGACCAAATGTATGGTGCTATGGATAAAGCATCAAAACTGATTGATTCACTTACCACATTAACAAAGAAGTAATGAACTTTAATTTTCTAGGGATTGCATTCCTTTTTTTGCTTTTCACTGCTTGTAAAAACAACCAACAAACACTACCCTTTCTTGGAGAAACAATTGTGGAAAATGGCAAGGAAATCCACCATAAAGTTGGTCAGATAAATCATTACACTCAAGATAGTACTTTATTGACCAATAAGGATTTGGAGCAGTACATCTATGTTGCGGATTTCTTTTTCACATCATGTCCGTCCATTTGCCCTAAAGTAGCAAAGGAAATGCTTAGGATATATAATGAAGTAAGCGATAATCCAAATGTAAAATTGGTTTCATTCACCATAGATCCAAAACGCGATACACCCGAAAGATTGCGGCTCTATGCTGAAAATTTGGGTGTAGATCATAAAAAGTGGTTATTTGTGACAGGTGATAAAGACGAAACATTTGAGCTTGCTAATACTTTTTTTGTAGCGGCATTTGAAGACGCCGAATCACCAGGTGGATTCGATCATTCTGGAAAAATACTATTAATTGATAAAGAAGGTCATGTACGATCATTTAGTGAAGGTACAGATCCATCTACTACACCAAAATTGATTGATGATATCAAGATACTTTCAGAAAGTTATAATACAAAAGGCAAATGAAATATATATTTTTGATAATATTTGCCTTAAGTATTGTTTCATGCAATAACACACCATACGTTCAGGGCAAAAGGCTTTTTGCAGCAAACTGCGCAAATTGCCATATGGAAGATGGTTCAGGATTAGGAGAATTGATACCGCCACTCAACAAATCTACTTTGTTAGGACAGGCATCGATGGTTTGCATTGTCAAAAATGGAATCAAAGACACTTTGTTTAAAGATTCTACATACCTCTTGAAAGAAATGCCTTCATTCTCTCATCTGAGTGCCACAGAAGTAACAAATATAATTAATTTTATAAATTACAAGTGGCAGCCATCATTTAAAGAAATTACAATTTTGGATGTTGAACAAGCATTAAAGACTTGTCAATAAATATTAATAAACATAACGAAATGACATTAACATTTGGCTTTTCGCCTTGTCCCAATGATACATTCATGTTTGATGCTATTGTCAATAAAAGAATAGATTTACAAGGTTTGACATTTGATTTCATTATAGATGATGTGGAGCATCTCAACAAAATTGCAATCAATCATCAGCCCGATGTCACCAAAATGAGTTTTAATGCTTTCACCAAAATTCATGACCGTTACCAACTGCTTACTAGTGGTGCAGCTTTGGGAAACAATTGTGGGCCGTTGTTAATTTCAAAATTACCTTTGGAAGCTAAAGGTGTTGAAAACCTAAGAATAGCAGTACCCGGATATAACACAACGGCATTTCTACTTCTGAAATATGCATTGCCTAAAGCAAACAATTTCAAAGAATTTGTTTTTTCGGAAATAGAAAATGCTGTACTTACTGGTGAAGCAGATGCGGGCCTTATCATTCATGAAAACAGATTTACTTATCAGTTGAAGGGCTTGCACAAAGTCATGGACCTTGGGGAATATTGGGAACAGAAAACACTTCATCCCATTCCTTTGGGTGGAATTGCCATCAAGCGATCATTACCTATAACGGTCAAAAAAAAGGTGAATAGTATTTTGTTCAATAGTATAAAATTTGCCTTCGAAAATCCTGATATTTCTATGCCTTTCGTGGCAAAACATGCACAAGAAATGGACCCAATTGTCATGAAGTCGCACATAGATTTATATGTGAATACCTATTCGCAGGAATTGGGTGAAAAAGGTCGAAATGCAATATATAGCCTGTTTCGGATCGTAAATCCTGAAATTACAAATAGTGAATTATCTGAACTTTTTGTTGAGTAACTATTTGATACGAATTGTTTGACTAATAAATTATTTACTTGAATTCTGTAAAAAAGTGTCTGAGTTCAAGTGCATTTTCTGGCTTCAACTTACCAGCCAAAATCAATCTCAGTTCTCTCCTGCGTGAAGCCACTTCAAAGTGCTTTTTTTCTTCATTCGTAATAGGAATGACAGGTGGCACTTTTATAGGCCTTCCTGTACTTTTATCTAGCGCTACAAATGAAAAATAAGCATGGTTAGATTGTCGCGGATTGGCACCTGTAATATCAGCAGCAGATACTTCTACAAAAATCTCAACCGTAGTATTAAATGCCCTTGTAACCTGAGCAGTAAGTGTGATTACATCACCCAAATGAATAGGCTCATGAAAGGAAATATGATCAACGGAGACTGTGGCCACAAGCGATTCAGTATGACGTGCAGCACATACCGCACAAGCTATATCCATCCACCGCATCAGGTAGCCACCCATGAGATTTCCCATAGGATTAGTGTCATTTGGCATGATCATTTCGGTCATTACAGTCTTTGATGCACTAACTAATTTGCCTTCCAAAACTTGTTCTTCCATTATAGAATATTTATTTTATTAATTCAAAATCAAACAATTCACTAAATATCGTAGCCAACCTATCACCAACATCTTGCAAATTATGCGCATATCCAGTTTCTATGGCTAGCGAAGTTACCGATTTATTGTAATCTTGGATACCACAAGGAATGATTTTATCAAAATATGATAAGTCTGTATTTACATTAAATGCAAATCCATGCAATGTCACCCATCTGGACATGTGCACACCTATTGCACAAATTTTTCTGTATTTATCTGATTTGTTATCAGGTGGCAACCAGACACCAGTATTTTCGGGTATTCGAATTCCTTCAAGGTCAAATTCTGCAATTAACTTTATTATTGCTTCTTCCAAATATCTAACGTACTTATGTACATCATTAAAAAATTCGTCGAGATCAAAAATCGGATATCCTGTAATCTGCCCAGGTCCATGATATGTAATATCTCCGCCACGGTTTATCTTAAAAAATTCGATTTCATCTTCTTGGAGTGCTTGTTCCGATAGTAAAAGATGATCCATACTTCCACTTTTCCCTAAGGTGAAAACAGGAAAATGTTCACAAAAGATCAATTGATTTTCTTGTTTCAACAAAATACTATTTTCAGCATTTGTGCGTCTAAAATCCAACTTTCGGGTTACTAGATTTTGGTGGATGCTTGTCTGGATATCCCAAACTTCTTTATATTTCTTATCTTTTATCCAACTGAAATACACGGTGGGTTTCATTTCGCAAAGGTAAGTAAAAAAACAACCAACCAACCTTCAATTTTAATATTTTCACAATGCATTGTCATTCAATTCATTAAAAAATATACAATAATTTTCTATCATTTTTTTGGTAAATCGAAGCAATCCCTTTACCTTAGTGTCATATAAATTAATAATCATGTCAAAATATAAAGTCCGACATACGCCAAAGCATGATGTGCAAAGTGCTCAAGATGTGAAAGAAGAAAAAAAATTCTTTAAGGTAGCTATAATTGTTACTTTGGTTTTTATAGTGTTAATCTATTTGATTTTCAACTATATATAATAGTTAATTCACATTGATATCCACTTATATTTCTAAGTAATTTTACATTTATTAGTTACCATTGAGGGCAAAAATGGTCTTCATTGTGGTGCTCTCCGATGTAAATTATAGAAAATTCAAGGGAAGAAAGGGATCTTCTGTCATTAACTAATGTACTCAAGTTTTGGTCATAACTAAAACCTAAAATAAAATTACTCATTTCAAATCCTACCATGCCAATAATTGATTCCATACCGTAATTGTTATAATTTTTTACACCACGAATATAAGGACCAATAAGGAAATACTGACCACTTGTTTTGGACAATTTATATCTAAATGTTGCTCCTAAGTTCAATTCGGTATTTGGACCTTGCACTAACACATTTGCTCTAGGTTGGAGAGACATTCTTTCACTTGTTTTTATTGAAGCTCCTGTATGCAGACTCCATTTGGCATGCAGAATATCAGATTTTATAACATTTGGGTCAATTACATCTGCCGAGTTGTAAAAGGAAAGATTAGGTTTATTCATATGGAAATATCCTATCCCAGCATGAAAACTAAATGATTTTGATGGCGTAATACTATAATATAAACCAGCACTTAAATCAGAAAAAGCTTTATTGTTTACTGGGAAATTTTCACCACTAGCATTTGTATAACCATCTATTGCATTGAATTGATCCTGAAATGTTAGGTCTTCATAGTTTAATGATTTCTGAAAAATTCCACCTTGAAAACCTAACCCAATGTATTGTTTTGTCCTATAATCAAGTGCTTTGTGATACGCTGCAGTAAGCACTATTTGATTTGTATTATAGTCAAAAGTAGATACTCTATCTCCAAAGAAAGTAATGCCTAATGCAACTATATCAGATAGATTTTTTTTATTGCTAAAATTCAATTCAAATTTGACATCACCACTAATTGCGAAGGTTCGTAATGGATCATCAACAGCCGATCTCCACTGGTCTCTATAAATAGATGATATACGAAAAGTTCCAGAATATGTACCGGCAATAGCAGGATTTAGTGTTAGTGGTGATGCGTAAAACTGGGAGAAATGTGGGTCCTGAGCCTGAAGATTTAATTGTAGAGAAATCGCAAACATCAAAATCAAACTTCTCATTTGAAATTTCACTAATTTACTATCAATATTCACCATAGAATGTGTTTGAATTAATATTAACTGCAAAAGTACACAAAATATTTTCGAGGTAGCAAATATATTAATAAAGGTCTGTGTTAATGTGTCATTACTTATTTACATCTAATTTTAATTTTCTTTGCAAACAAAAAATCCACTTCCCAATTTTACTCAGGAAGTGGATAATTATTTGAACTTAAACTCTCCAATTATTAAATATCGCCTACTCCACAATGATCATTTTCTTAGTAGCTGTGAAGTCACCGCTTACTAATGTGTAGTACAATACACCGCTTACGCCCAATTGATCTTTAGTGAAGATCTCACTGTTCAATCCTTTGATTGCATCGATGTTTCTTACTGTTACAACTTTGCCTGTAACGTCATATACACTCAATGTTGCTGTCGCTGCCTCTGGCATTTCGAAGCTCACTGTCGTTGTACCTTTGAATGGATTTGGTTCATTTTGGAACAATTCGATGCCAGCTTCAGCCTTGTCTATGCGGAGACTAACTTTACCAACATTCATATCCGCTGTATAGTATTCACCTTTGGTGATATCTGATGACAATGTGAGCATTTCACTTAACATACCATTTTTTGCTGGTTTGATATACAACGTAAATAATACTTCACTCTTCGCAATGGTCATCGCTTGTCTTGCCGCATAACTCATCGTTGCCTTTCCGTTTTTGTGGATCGCAACATCTTGGTCTTCGATTCCCATTGCTCCTGATTCTATTTTTACAATACTTGCATTTGCTGGATTGATCGTCATCTGACATCCAAAGATTTCTGCAAAATTGTCGGATGTCACTGGTACTTCGATTATTTCCCCAGCTTTCACCTGTGCATCTTCTATGTGGAATTGAAGTGTACTTGATGTACGACTTTCAGCACTACTGCCTGTCATATTTACCACCACACTTGAGTTTATATCTCCGATCTTAACCGCTACAAAATCTTGTCCTGACATATCACTCGTCAATGGCTGATATGTGTATTGTTCGACATATGGCATCACTTTACCCAAGGTCATTTGTTGTCCTTTGATCGGGAATCTCCAGCTTGCATTGGCAAATTTATCTGTGAGTCCTAAGATCAATTTTCTCAACTCTACCAAGTCACTGGCTGTGATCTTCCCATCATTATTGGCATCTGCCGCTATCTCCTTATACGGATCATCGAAGATACTCAAGCCTAAGATATGTCGCTGTATCAACACCAAATCCAAGGTGGTTACACCATTTTTATAATCTCCATCTTTACTGGCATCTACAATATAATCGATGCTTGGTAGTACATTCATTTCGTACGTACCATCATCTATGGTCAAGATCGATTTCGGATATTCTGGTGTATTCGCTTGGAATGTAATGGTCGTGCCTTCCATATCATTGCCCAAGGCTGTCGCCACTTTTCCACTTATGATACTTCCTGTACCGCATCCTATGATACTCACCACCGTATTGCAATAATCAGTATTCCATGCTTCATCCCACACATCGATTTGGATATTTATATCACCACAAGTGGTAAATACTTTACCTGCACTTCTCGCTGATGGCAACCATTTGTACGCTTTACCTTGTGCATATTCTGCTGCTGTTGCATTGATACTTATACCACCAACTACTTTGTAGAAGTGCTCCTCATTTATTCTGGCGTATATCGGAGCAGCACCATCGAATGTAAAGTACAACTTGCTCTGTGGACTACAATTGTCAAACGCTCCTTTGTCGAAGTCTTTTGCCCACAACTCGACCATCTGTGGATTGGTCTGCATGATCGCTGTGCTTATACTTACACAATACGGCGTTGGTGCTTTCTTGTCCGCAACCATCACAGTGCTTTCACACTGATCTACGTTACCACAGCCGTCGGTTATCTTCCAAGTTACTTTATGGCTGATATTTTCCGCATTCAGGATAAACGCTGTTGCGCCTGTTCCTACTGGTAATTTCGCTGTGCCACCACTTGCAGCTGTTGGTTTGATGTAGGTAACATATACCAAGTCTGCCAATGGTAAGTTTGGATGCTGATTTTGTAAGGCTACCCAAGTTGGATTCAATACTCCTGAGATGAACTTAGCTTGTGGTACCCAGATGCCATTCCATGATTTGTTCACAAAACTTGAGCCTAATCTATCTACTGTACCGTCATTCCAGCCGTCAAAGAACATCTGCCACTTTATCCAGCTCTCCTCTGCACATATCAAACTATCACTCGCTGAGGCTTCTAAGGCTACTGCTGCCTCACATCCACCATTTGGATTCTGTGGATTTGGATTTGCTGCAAACATTTGATTGCTACAACTCAATACTGGTGCTGTTACATCTTTGAATGCATACCAGTGGACGATAGGCAACCCTGAGATCGTGTTGATCTCATCACCTGTACACCAGTTTTTGTACGAATAGGTAACTTTCCATTTCTTACAAGCACCATCTTCAAATAGGAAGGTATCTATTTTTATGTTCTCTCCTACTACATCACATTGTCCATAATTTACGATCGGACGCTTGATACTTGGATTACTTGCGTCTTGGGCATCACTCAGACTAAAGCTACACTTATCCCATTCTGTGGTTTGACCTTGATTAGGGAATGTCACTGTAAACGGTACTGTAATGGTACTCACTGTTATAAATTGGGTACATGTCACTACTACTGTTCCTTTAGTCACTTTGAATGTCCTTCTGACAGTACCTGATTTACACACAGGATCATGACTTCCTACCCACTGGTCTTTGTATGTGGTCTCAAGATTTGTGCACAGGTCATAAGCTTGTGGATAGCCTGTCATTGTCAGATCGACATCATTGACATTCGTCTCTTCATCCAAGCTCAGATTCAATTGCATATCGCAAGTGATGGTAACATCGGTTGGACATACCAATACTGGGGCCAACTTATTCTCTACCCTTACAGTCACCCAAGTGGTGTTATAATTGTCTTTGAGCCCATTGATGATCTCATTATCGCCAATTATCCCGTTCTGATTGCCATCATCCCATACTCTAAGCTCTACATCGTGTAAACCAAACTCAGCTCCAGCAGGGATATCTTCGCAACAGAACTTCACGAATTCACCACCATCGGTATCCTGTGCATTATCATTTGGATGGAACCAAACTGCTCCAGTATCTCACTTGGGAAGCCGTTATTATCATTGTACGTGCTATTGTTATTGTGCGTACCGTTTGCTCAACATTGCCACAAGAGCCACCATCTAATCTCCTTACTTCAAATCTGACGTCGGAACAATTATCATAAGAGCCATTGTCCAATTGATATGCATACAATTTGGCAGATCCATTACCTCCAGCATCACCAGTCAGACTTATTACAATATTTTGTTTTGCGACTGCAACAGGGCTTGAAAGATCTCTTACATCAACAAAAAACCGACACTCTGTTGAGTTTCCACATTGCGGTAACTGTTCTATTTTGAATACTAAATTGAGTAGGAATAATAAAAGAACTCAAAGGATCTTCTGATTCAATTTTGAAATTATATGTACCTGATAAATAGTTTGTGGGTATTGACCAGAGAATTTCTCCCGTTAACCCACTTGCCTGAGTAGCTATTGGTGTACTATTATATGTTGTTGAACTTGGTTCAGTTATATATAATTTAATATTATTAGTGGCGGTAGCTGTACCTAAGGCCATGGTAAAATTAACAGTAATTATTTGGCCCTGACAAAACGGTGAAGTTGAACCAAGTGAAGCCGATGTAATCTGTCCATAAACACTTTGTGACATTGCTGTGATACTCAAAATCATCACAATTAATCTAAATTCTTTAGTCCAAATTAAATTATTTTTCTTAATTTGATTCAAATGAGCAAACAAAATAGATTGCTTGATTACATTTTTTATTTGGTCAATTAGAAAGCTTATTTTTGAGTTGGATTGAGTATTCATAATATTTGATTTTAATTAAAACTTTAGGTTTTCATTGAGGTCAGGGAAAAACTTGATAATATCCGCTTTGGATTTATTAGTTACATTTATAAATTGGAAGGATTTTCCTTTATCTTCTGATACTGCAATCATTTTTTGGTCATCTACAGATTCATTGCCATAGGTATCAAAAATGACAGATTGGGTAAGTAAAGCTTGGATACTTTCGCCATCTTGTTGGATATCAGCGATATTTTTAATTTTTATTGATTTGATAATGGTACCTTTTTCCTTCAAGCCATTCATAGTATCGTCTATCAATTCTTTCATCTTGGCTTCTCCACCCATAGAATTTACCATTATAAGATGATTGTACGCAACAAATTTGTCATAATCAGCCTGAGATAAGGCATTGCCCATTTGTAACACCTCTGACTCTATACTGGATTTGACGATACTGTCTTCAACTGGACGATTATTTACCCCAATCCAAGCAAACAAAGATATTCCGATTATCAATAGGAACCCGACTACAATCTTATAATACCTACCAGTTTCTAACGTAGCTAACGTTGTCTTTTTGTATAAAACTTGCTCAATGAAAATACCAACAGCAGTAAGTAGGATGCCTACACCCGTAATGCCAGTTAAATAAACGCCTGAACCTAATTTTACACCTGCCATTGCGGTAGCTAAAAGAATATTATCACTCGAAAAGTTTTTCTGTTGAAATGCCATGTCAATCATCTTATAATAGCACATAAATGATAATAAGCAGCCTAAAAGTCCAATTATAGCTATTAAATATGTAGGTAATTTATATTTTTTCATTGTAAATAAAACCGTCACTAGTATCAGAAAAAATAAAATTCCCGTCACTATTCCATCAACTCTATATCCATATAAAGTATCATCTGTTTTAGGAAAATACAGCCAGGGTAGAAATGCAGCAGCAATACCTAAAATAGAAAAAATCACTAATAATATCCTTAGGGGCATAGGATGTAAGGTTTTGATTCTATTACTTAATTGCAAATTTACAGAACTGGAATTTTACATCATATAGTCAGTCTTAATCACATAAATTTAAATACCTATATATTAATGATATATACATTATATAATAATTACATATCTTTAAAATTTACATAAATTATTGAAATATTTTTTTCGATAGGATGAAAATTGTGTTTATCTTAACATGAAAATGTAAATATAATATGCCAAATAATTTCATATTTAATTGTATAATATCAATATCAAATATTATTTTATTCACAAAATGCTATATAAATACCATAGAATAGTTTACCTTTGAATTACCCTTTTAAATCAATGAATCATGAATATAGTTATTTTTGATAAGCATCCTGCGATTTTGGATAGTGTTAGTAATTTTTTTAGTCAAAAGGAAGGGTTCCGTATTGGCGGTATTTTTTCCAGCAAATCTGACTTAGTACGCTACATGAACACTTATCACCCAAAGATTATTATTACTGAATTTATGTGTAGTGATGAAGGGGGATTATCATGGGTTTGTCAAATCCGTAAAATAAATCCTTCATCAAAAATAATTGTATTTAGTGCACATAATCCCCATTTAGAATATAATTTAATTAGAAGTGGTGCTGATGCTTTTGTAAACAAAAAATCAACAATATCCACATTGCACAATATAATTGTCGATTTGTGTAATCAAGAATTAGAATATCGTCGTGAAAAACCTGTTGCCAAATATTTAACTAAAAAAGAACGAAGCATTGTCTTACAAATGATAGAAGGTGCAACATCAAACGATATTGCTCAAAAAATGGATTGTTCAATTCACACCATAAATAATCAAAAAAATCACCTCATTAAAAAATTTAATTGCAACACCAGTCCTGAGCTAGTTGCAAAATTATTTAGGATGGGATACATAAAAATATAATTCGAAATATTTTTTTAATATTTTTTTTTAAAAAATTTAAATTATTCCTATATAATTTAATTTTTGATTCAATACCCCGTACAAATAAACCACATGAAACCTATACGCTTAGTTCTGTATGACGAACATCCTATTATTACTGATGCTATACAGCATTATTTGTCTCAATATTATAATGTTAAAGTGCAGAAAATTTGCTGTTCTGTAGAAGACCTACTCAACCATTTAAAGGATCACCAAGTAGATATTATAATCACTGGTATATTATCTAGTGATGAAATCGGAATCTCATTGATTAGCCAAATTAAAAAACTTAATAAAATGGCTAAAATTATCGCTTTTAGTAGTATTTCATCGTCATTCACCATTCAAACAATCATGGAAGCAGGTGCCGATGCTTTTGTTTCCAAAAAAACAGGTATTGAAAATTTGTTCAATAAAATTATGGAAGTTAACTTGAAAGAAAAAATTCCTTGTACGAACATTAAACCAACTGTAAAACTGACAAATAAAGAAAAAAACATCATTAACTTGCTTAAACAAGGAAAATCATCTAAATAAATTTCCGAAATTACTTGCACTTCAGCGAATACTATCAATAATCAGAAAAATCATCTAATTGATAAATTTTGTTGTTCCAATAGTAATGAATTGATTACAAAATTGATTAGTATGGGCTATTTAGAGATTTAGCCTTCCAAGTCTATGCTTTAATAAATTGGACATCATTGGTTATCTAAAACAAAAGAGCCTACCGGAAAATTCCGGCAGGCTCTTGTTCTATTTGCTGGTTCGGTTATCCCTTACTCAACGATGATCATTTTCTTAGTAGCTGTGAAGTCACCGCTTACTAATGTGTAGTACAATACTCCACTTACTCCCAACTGATCTTTAGTGAAGATTTCACTGTTCAATCCTTTGATCGCATTGATGTTTCTTATTGTTACTACCTTACCAGTTACGTCATATACACTCAATGTTGCTGTCGCTGCCTCAGGCATTTCGAAGCTCACTGTTGTCATTCCTTTGAATGGGTTTGGTTCGTTTTGGAACAATTCGATACCTGCTACAGGTGCTGTTCTTACTCCTAAACTTACTTTTCCTACTTTAAGGTCACTGTTATATGACTCTGCTCTCGTTACTTCTGAGTTCAAGCTGATCATTTCACTTACTTTCATCGCTTTGTCTGCTTTTACTGTAAGTGTGAATAATACTGCGCCTTCATTTGCATTTACTGCTTCTGTTGATGCATAACTCATTGTTACTACATTGTCAGAGATTACTCCTACGTTGTTTGCATTTACTTCTAACACTCCACTTTGAACACCTACGAAGCTTGCTCCGTTCAAGTTCATTGTGTATTGGAAGCCTGATACTTCACTGAAGTTTGCTGCTGTTACTGGTATTTCTACCACTTCACCTGCTGCAATTGCTGCTTCTGCTACGCTCATTTCTACATTTGCGTTGCTTCTGCTTTCTACTTCTGGTGAATTTACACTTGTGCTTACATTACCGTTTACATCTCCGATCTTAACTGCTACAAAGTTTTGATTGTCCATTTCTGAACTCAAGTTTGTAATATTGATCGCTTCTGCAAATTTTATTGGTGATGTTTGTACTGGTGTTCCTGTTACAGGAATCTCCAACTTGTATTGTTTGGGAATGTTGTTGTTACTCCCAAGATCAATTTTCTTAGATCTGTAAGGTCACTTGCTGTTACTTTACCATCTTTGTTAGCGTCTGCTGCTATCATCTTGTAATTGCTATCTAACGCTTGTAAGCCTAAGATATGTCTCTGGATCATTACAAGGTCTAATGTACTTACACCATTCAAGTAATCACCGCCTTTGTTAGCTGTTACTTTATAATCTATGTTATTATTGTGTAATAAACCATCATTATATACTCCACTCAATGCTGTTTGTGTAGATTTTGGATATTCTGGTACATTTGCCTCTAATACTACTGTTACATCATTTACACCTTGTCCGCTTGCTGTTGCAACTGTTCCAGATATTCTAGATCCGTTACCACCTCTTACGCTTAGTACTACTGTACAGTAATCAGTATTCCATGCCTCATCCCATACACTCACTTGTACATTGTAATCTCCAGCTGCTGTCCATACAAAGCCTGCGCTTCTTGATGTTGGTAACCATCTGTATGCTTTACCTTGTGCATATTCTGCTGCTGTTGCATTTACACTCACTCCACCTACTACTTTGTAGAAGTGCTCCTCATTTACTCTTGAGTAAATTGGTGCTGCTCCATCAAATGTGAAGTACAACTTGCTTTGTGGTGTACAGTTGTCAAATGCGCCTTTGTCGAAGTCTCTTGCCCACAACTCTACCATCTGTGGATTTGTTTGCATCAATGCTGTACTTACACTTACACAGTATGGTGTCGGTGCTTTCTTATCTACTACCATTACAGTACTTTCACACTGATCTACGTTTCCACAACCATCTGTTACTTTCCAAGTTACTTTGTGGCTGATATTCTCTGCATTCAAGATAAATGCTGTTGCACCTGTTCCTACTGGTAATTTAGCTGTTCCTCCACTTGCTGCTGTTGGCTTGATGTATGTTACATACACTAAGTCTGCCAATGGTAAGTTTGGATGTTGATTCTGTAATGCTACCCATGTTGGGTTCAATACGCCTGAGATAAACTTAGCCTGTGGTACCCAGATGCCGTTCCATGATTTGTTCACAAAACTTGATCCTAATCTGTCTACTGTTCCATCATTCCAGCCATCAAAGAACATCTGCCACTTGATCCAACTCTCCTCTGCACAGATCAATTTGTCGCTAGCTGATGCTTCCAATGCTACTGCTGCCTCACATCCACCATTTGGATTCTGTGGATTTGGATTGGCTGCAAACATTTGATTTGTACAGCTCAATACTGGTGCTGTTACATCTTTGAATGCATACCAGTGTACGATTGGTAAGCCTGCGATTGTGTTGATCTCCTCGCCTGTACACCAGTTCTTATAGCTATATTTTACTCTCCATTTCTTACATGCTCCATCTTCGAACAAGAAGGTATCTATCGTGATGTTTTCGCCCACGATATCACACTGACCATAGTTCACGATTGGACGCTTGATAGACGCATTCGCTGCATCTCTCGCATCATCCAATGTAAAGCTACATTTATCCCATTCTGTCACTTGACCTTGATTAGGGAATGTTACGGTAAATGGTGCTGTCAATGTTGCTACTGTAATGAATTGTGGACATGTAACTACTACTGCGCCTTTTGTAACCCTGAACGTTCTTCTTACTGTTCCTGACTTACATACTGGATCATGACTTCCTACCCATTGGTCTTTGTACGTCACTTGTAGGTTTGAACACAAGTCGTAGGCTTGTGGGTAACCTGTCATCGTAAGATTTACATCATTTACATTCGTCTCTGCATCTAAGCTTAGATTCAATTCCATATCACAAGTGATAGTTACATCTGGTGGACATACCAATGCTGGTGGCAATTTGTTCTCTACTCGGATTGTTACCCATGTAGTGTTATAATTGTCCTTCATACCATTGATGATATCATTATCTCCAATCACACCATTCATGTTGCCATCATCCCATACTCTCAATTCTACATCATGTAAGCCATAGTCTGCTCCTGCAGGGAATATCCTCACAACAGAATTTAACAAAAGCTCCACCATCTGTATCTTGTGCATTATCTTGTGGGTGGAACCACACTGCGCCTGGTACCTCACTTGGGTAACCATTGTTGTCATTGTAAGTACTGTTGTTATTGTGTGTACCGTTTGCTCCTACGTTACCGCATGAACCTCCATCTACTCTTCTTACTTCAAATCTTACATCTGAACAGTGGTCATATGAACCATTGTCTATCTGCCAGCCATAGATCTTGCCTGCTCCATCTGCTCCTGTTCCTGATCCTGTCAAGCTCATTACTATGTTCTGCTTAGCTACTGCTACCGGTGCACTCGCATCGATTACTGTTACTGTTGCTGTCTTCTCTGACACGTTGCCACAACAGTCGCTTGCCCAATATGTAATGGTATGTACGCCTTTTGTAAGACCTGTGATTCTGTAATTTGGCGCTGTACCACTCAAGGTCAATCCTGCTGGTACTTTTACGCCCCACTTGATCTCCTCTGCCTTCGCACAGTTGTCTGCCAATTCCCATGGCTGACCTACGTTCCAGTTGGCTGCACATCCCCATGGATCTACACCCACTGTTGCATTCTTAACATTGAAAGTTGGTGCTTTCTCGTCTGTCGCTTTGATTACTTGTGTATATGTGAATACTTCACCTGTACACCAGTCTAACAACTTCCAGTTTCTGATCACTTTCATGTTACCACTACATCCGATTCCACATGCTGGAATTACATCATCTGTATATGTTGTATATAGATTACAAACGTTGTTATCTACTTTTTGGCTATGTAGGTTAGGCTGACCTGCTGGTGCAGCATATCCTGGCAATTGATATGTGAAATAGCCATAGCTATATCCTTCATTAAATTCTACTACTGAACCTGTTTGTGCATAATCGTCTGCATATGCGCCGATGTTGGTTGCACTAGCTGGTTGTGTTCTTGAATCTACATCTAAGTAACCTGCGATTGCAGCTGGTGTTGCATCCAAGCCACATGTCAAATGTACTTCACGCACTGGTGGTACAAGATCAAATACAGTAATTTGATTGAATGTAAAGGTCTGGCTACATAACGCTACATTACCATAACCATCTGTATATTTCCAATCTCTTATCAACTTAGTAGCTCCACAATTAGTAGTGGTTACTCTATCTTCAAAACTAATTCCAGTTACACCACAATTATCACTAGGTGATGGTGGAGTCGTCAATTTAGATTTGTTTGCATTTTGACCAGGTATGTCATATAACATTCCTACAGTCTCACCTTGTACTACTGGTAATTCATAACATGCAAACTGACAAGCTGGAGCATCAGAAGGATTTACAATTGTCTGAACTACACCTGACCAGTAATAGCTACATTATATGCACCTGTAGCACCATCAAAAGGACTCCATGTTGTGAAAATATAATAGTATGTAGTACCTGCTGTCAAATTAATTGTAATCAATGGATCTGCTCCACCTGCTGTATCGTCATTTTGTGCAAGTAAACCTACACATGGATTTGCAGGATCAAATGATCCACCATTGATATATGCATAAGTATCTCCATTTGAGTTTGCTGCATTAAATGTATATGATCCAGAAACAGATACCGTAAACTGATATACATCATAATACCAAGTATTGTAACCAGTAAATCCACATCTGTCGAAAACTGGATCTGTTGCATCTAATGAACCACCAAATGATGTAACTGGTGTAGGGATATCAATATCTTGACAGTTACATACAATTGTAGGGGCAAGTTTATCTTCAACAAACACATAGCCCCAAGTGCGGTTACCTGAAACTGGGTCTAAAACTTCTACCTCAATCTTTTTTCCAACATCCTCACAATTTACCCAAACTGCACCATAAGTATAACCAGGATAAGATGCATTTGTAAGTAATGGAATTGTAAGCTCCTGTAATGGAGGTGTTCCACTTACTGGCGGTCTTCTCCTCATCAAATAACTATCATAACATCTGTAATTATCGCCTTCAAGTACATCATCAGCACTTACTAAAGACCATCCATCATCATCTAAACTAACATTCACTAAATCGTTCTGAACTAATGTTGCTGTTGCATTTGGAAAACCTGACACATTTATGTCAAAACAACAATCTTCAACGGCGTCTCCATCAGGATTTACCAATTCATAACATAAGGTGTACGATCCTTCTGCTAGAAAATCTCCAGCCTGTGGACCACTCACGTGATTGATTGTCCAAGGATTAAGAACTGAAGCTCCTTGTAATGACAAATTACTAATGGTAATAGTAGATGCACCACCACCATAATCTTGTGTATATGTTCCCCAAGAAATGATGTCACCTGCATTAACTGGTATAGTAACTGTACCATTTCCTGAAGTTACACCAAATCCATTCATCAACTCTACTTGAAGTGGAAGATTACAACCACCATTCACTTGATATCCAAATGGATCCCAAAATGCATCAGTGTCTGCTGTTGTATAATTCCAATTGAAAGTCAAAGTACCAGCAAATGGCATAGGATCAGAATATACCAACGTACCAATATAAATACCTGCATTAGATGGATCAGAAGATCTCATCGTCATAGCAGTTGTAGTAGTAGTAACTAAAGGTGTATTCAATATCATACTAACATCAGGACATGCCCCTGCATATGCATTATATGTAGGAACATTAAAAGGACTAGTTCTGAATCCAGAAACTAGTGGACCAGGCACTAATACAGGCTCACAAGTACCAGCCATAGTAACTAAGTTAGGCACTTGATATGCACATTCTCCACCAGGAAGCGTTACATTCTGATCGCCTGAACATACTAGTACACAAGCAGCTTGAGCTGGTGCTGCTGCACAAGTATATGTTCTATTAACTGTAAATTCAACATATACATTATCTCCGAAAGCATCATTGTCATTGATTCTCAATGCAAGGCTTGTTACCGGTGCATGTTGATTAATATTGTATGCTGCTACTGCAGCTGCACGTAAGTTAGTGGCAACAATATTTCCATTTACAATGATATCCAAATCATACCATGCAGGACACCATGTAGTAGTACCTGTAGATGTTGAATAATGAATAGCTACATTAGATAATGAAACTGCGGTCAGGCTTGATGAAAATCCTGGAGCTACACAGTTAACAGGTGCTGGTTCAGCACAGTCAAGTGGTGCAGGAAAGATGGTCAAAGCCACATCTCTACCTGGAAGATTATAGCTATTGCTACAATTCCATGTTTCGCCATCTTGAGCAAATGCAAGTTGCACATTAAGTGCCACAAGCATAAATACGAATAATTTTAAAATTTTCGTCATGAGATTGAGTTTTGGTTATTTAAAATGATTTTTTAAGGAGATTTTTATAAAAATTCCCCGCTTCGTCTATGATTGCTTGTCTTTCAGGGACATTAGAACTAAAACGGCTAGAAACCGCTGCAATCGCTGCACCGACATCTTGACCAGTTTTTAATGGTTCTAATAATGCCTGTCAAAGGCAATCTTTACAGAATTTAAAACTGACGTATTCGCAGTTTTAGCTTGAGCAGTCATCGAAGGAGATGACTTCTTAAGAACTTCAATTTGATCTTGCACCATTACTGCTGCTTTTGTCGCAGGCAGAAAAGTTTGTGAAAATCCACTGAAGCCCATCACCATAAATAGTGCTGTTACTAGCACCGCAAGAAAATTACATTTCTTCATGAGATTGAGTTTTGGTTAAAAAAAAATAAATGTTATTTAAAAATAATAAATTAGCCATATTAATACATGACGGTACTCATTGCATCATAGGGATACTTAGAGCATTACTTTTAAACCTTAGCCGACGATATGGGAAAACAGATACTTTCGTCTTTATCTATATTACCATAAGAAACAGAAACTGATCAGAATATTCAAATTTGATTTTCGTATTATTTATAGGGATAAATAAACCGATCAGGCGTAGTTTTCTTATTTCTTATTCGTCATTAAAATACATAACCCGTCCTTTGACAAGGTCTATTAAGGCGCAAAGCTAATCAATAATTCAATAACAAAAATATTTTACTGAATTTATTTTATAAAAATTTCAATATGTTTTTTTAAAAATAGAAAATTAAGAAAACCAAATAGCATATCTAATTTCTAAGGGTATTCCAGTTTTAATAATTTGCCCAAAAATAAGGGTATTCCCAATGAAATAGTGCAAAGAAAGCAAATTTTCAAAATTTTAATAAACAATTGATTGTAGTACGATATTTTACAATTATGGGTCACCTCTCAACTCAAATATATAATGGGTACTTCCGATTAGGCCCAACAGCGTATCGGGAGAAGGTCAGATTTTTTGAAGAAAATCCTGATGCTATATCTCGTTTAGATTTTGATGATAGAATTGAAATGGAATTCGACTATTTGTATTGTCTATTTGAAGTAGGGAGATATGAGCGATACTTATCTAAAGTAGATGCAATTGTAGAATGTGTAATAGCCGAAAACATCATGGAATTCAACCATGAAAATATCTTTAATGAATTACTCTTCAGAAAATCGGCATGTTACTTCCAATTAAAGGAATACAACAAATGTGAAAACCTACTCAAACAACTTGTAAGAATGGATCGCACTAATAAACTCTATATCGGTCTATATACTATATGTAAATACAAAACAGAAAGCTCATTGGTTACGATAATGAAAGCCTTTGCCGTGGTTTCGTTTATCATCGTGCTTGGTATCACAATTGCTAGAATTTTTTTAGCGCCCTTATTAGAGCAATATTTCGAACCCTTTATAATATTACGTCTGGTGATACTAAGCATAGGTATCTCGAGCCTGGTAAGCTTAGAACTATTGATCCAATACATGATATACAAAGAAACCGGTATGTTTTCACATACTATACTCAACAAAATATTTGGTACCCCGATCGATTAGGTCATATTAACTTTGGTGAGTTTACATTATATAGATACCTTTGCGTCAAATTCAAATAGTTATAATTAAGACAGTGGATAAAAATCACCTGCAAACATTTTTTTAACATAATATAATAATCAATGAGTCTTCTTACCGTAGGAACTGTAGCCTTTGACACCATAGAGACACCTTTTGGGAAAGCCGAAATGGTTATAGGTGGTGCATGTACATATATAAGCTGGTCTGCGTCGTATTTTACAAATAATATTCATCTCGTCTCTATCGTAGGTGACGACTTCCCAAAAACGGAATTGGAAACATTGAAAAAACGTGGCGTCAATCTCGACGGACTGAAAATCGTTGAAGGTGGAAAATCATTTTTTTGGGCTGGTCGATATCATAATAATATGAATAACCGAGATACCCTAGTCACAGACCTGAATGTCTTGGCTGATTTCGATCCAGTACTACCTGAGCAGGCAAAATCGGCAAAATATGTAATGTTGGGTAATCTGACACCTGCTATTCAAAAAAGTGTGCTAGACCAACTTGATGGCAGTCAGAAATTGATTGCCTTGGATACTATGAATTTCTGGATGGATATCGCCATGGATGAATTAAAAAGTGTCATCTCAAGAATAGACCTTCTTACGATCAATGATGAAGAAGCTAGACAACTATCTGGCGAACATTCGCTAGTCAATGCGGCAAAGATCATACATGAAATGGGTCCGAAGTTTTTGGTGATAAAAAAAGGAGAACACGGAGCATTATTATTTTGTGCTGATGACATCTTTTATGCGCCAGCACTACCACTCGCACAGGTTTATGATCCAACAGGTGCAGGAGATACATTTGCAGGTGGGCTGATGGGATACCTAACAAAAACCGATGATATAAGCATGGAAAATATGAAACGGGCTATCATAGCAGGATCAGCCATGGCTTCGTTTTGTGTAGAAGATTTCAGTCTCAACAAACTAAAATCGTTGACAATGCCTGAGATAGACGAGCGACTTGGTCGATTTAAGAAATTAATGCATTTTGACTTAAAATAAAATCAAAATTCTTCATCATCTTCTTTGACGGGTCCATTGAGTTTCCATATCATAAATCCAAAACCAACGATGAGATGCAGGATAATGATAAATATTAAAAAATTGGTCATAACTTACTCAGTTCACAAGGGCAACGTTGTGTAAAGCACATTGCACAAAACAATGATTAAAATCATCATCAGGCAAGTAAAAAATCATAGAGATAAATCATAAATGAAATTTATCTTTGTCGTTTTCGTTTTTTTATAGTATTTATTTTGAATATAAGTGCTTGATATAGAAGGCATAATTTTAGAAGCAACAGATGATTCAGACAGATATATTAATAATCGGCGCAGGTCCGGTAGGATTATTTACAGTTTTTGAGGCGGGATTACTCAAACTAAAGTGTCATTTGGTAGATTCATTGGGACAACCAGGTGGCCAGTTAAACGAGATTTACCCAAAAAAACCCATCTATGACATACCTGGGTATCCCAGTATCTTGGCTGGAGACCTTACGGAAAATCTTCTAAAACAAATAGAACCGTTCAAGCCCGAATTTACCCTTGGAGAAAGAGCAGAAACGCTCGAAAAAGTGGATGATAAGTTATTTAAACTTACTACAAGCAGAGGTACCGTCATCTGTGCTCCGGTAGTAGCAATAGCAGGCGGATTGGGTTGTTTCGAACCTAGGAAACCACCTATAGAAAATATTGAAGAATTTGAAGATCGTGGTGTAGATTACATCATTAAAGATCCTGAAAAATACAGAGGCAAAAAGGTAATCATCGCCGGTGGTGGAGATTCTGCTTTGGATTGGAGCATTATTTTGGCCGATATAGCTTCAGAAGTAGCATTGGTACATCGTCGTACTTCATTTAGAGGTGCATTGGATTCTGTAGAAAAAGTCATGGAATTGGCCCAAAAAGGCAAGATCAACCTTATCACAAATGCACAAATCACTGGTCTTCAGGGAGAAAACGGGCTATCTGAAGTCATCATCGAAGAAGATGGTAAGGAAAGCTATTCTCATGAGGCAGACCATTTCATCCCGCTTTTCGGCTTGGCACCCAAGTTGGGACCAATCGGCGACTGGGGCTTAGAAATACAAGATAATGCCATCGTTGTAAATACCACGGACTACAGTACCAATGTACCTGGTATCTATGCGATCGGCGACATCAACACATATCCTGGCAAATTAAAACTGATACTTTGTGGCTTTCATGAAGGGACACTAATGGTACAATCTGCATTCAAACATATATATCCTGACCAGAAACTTTCGTTTAAGTACACAACGGTTGCTGGCGTGAATGGATTTGAATAACTTATTGATAATCAGAATGTAGCAATATTTAATCTGTAGGTAACATATTGTAAAGCATCACCTTGCTCGGGCTGGCATCTGACTCTATAGAAGCTATCTGGATATTACAAAAATACAAACCATCTTCGACCGAATCGGGTACATACACCATCTCTGTGATCGTCTTGCCCAGATCAGGAAAATCTGGATATCCCCAAAAAGCACGATGTCCCACCAATGCTCCGCCATCTTCTTCCCTATCTATAGATGGTAAGTCTGTGATGATGTGCTTAATACCACAGTCGTTTAGCCAATGGATCGTTTCAGCATTGAAGTAAGGTGGATTGGTACCTGAATAATCCCTTACTAGTTTGTCAGTATCATTGGGTACAGTACGGATGACAGCAGCTTCTATTTCACGAAAGTGGTCTTGCTCTAATGATCTGACAGTGATGGCTTTATCTCCATTTTCGGCTACATCTGGTACTATAGTGACTAAACGCGCAATGAAATGAAACTCCTTCAAACATCCATTGATCGTAAAAGGTTGAGCGGTAATGTGTCCAGCACATTCGGTATGCGTGCCATTGCCGTGTGGATTGACCAATATATTTTTAAAATTGACTGGACTACCCTGCTCTATTGACCCGATAAAATCACCTGCAATAACTGGTTCTACCTTAAAATCAGGTGCATAAAAACACTTAGGCCCTTGCGCTCCACTTTTGAGTGGTATAGAGATATCCAATCCGTTGCTCAGATCTACCGAATATTTGGTATCACGATGCGTAAAATGAATGATCATGGATGAATGCGTTTTAGAAGAAAAAGAAAAATATTCCGTAAAGGTAGGCTGAATTCAGTGCTTATATATGATGATTGGAATAATTATTCACTGATAAATTTTACTTGCGAAATAAAATATAATAAAGGTCGTCCAAGTAAAATATCATTAAAAAAGGCCTCGTAATTGCTTACAAGGCCTTATTCTAGCATTAAAGTTATACTAAAGATTTAATTACTTATTACAATTTTACTGCTTTTTATAAATTTATCATTGTTAATAAAAGTGATTAGATACATTCCACTTGGTAGAAAACTGGTATCTAAAAAAATCTCACTCTGACTGTGAACATTCAGTACATTCATTACATTTCCAGCAATTGACGATATACTTATTTTACCAGTGTATGGTGTCTGCCATTGTATTTTACATTCACCAGTAGGTAATGTGTTAATAGTATATTCATTGACATTATCGAGTTCAGCTATAGATACAATGTTGGTACTTGTCAATGAAATATTATCTATAAATGCATGATTGCCATAATCTGTATAAAACTTGACTCCTAGCCATAGATTTTTATAATTCTTGGCTGCAGTCATATCTAGAGTGGTATGGCGCCATTTTGAAGCTGCATTCGGGTAAAAATCGGCAAAAGATTGTGGAACAGTGGCTAGGTTACTGCCTTGTTTTGACCATACGGGTACCCAAGTTTTGCCACAATCAGTAGAATATACTATCTCCAACTTATCTTGGTTACCTAACACTTGACTGCTCGCATAGTCAAAATCAAACTGCAAATATTTATCATTGGTAAAAGTATTTACATTTTTAATGATATTAGTGGTTTCTGTACTTACGTAAGCATAATATGGTCTAATTATGAGTGCTTTAGTTTTGGTGCCATTTCGCCCAGTTACTTTAAATTCGCCATTGACACCATCTATAAAATCCATAATATCTATTGATTTTACGTCGGCGTATCCTATATTGGTTTGTCCAAAGCTAGTGTATGTTTCAAAATTTTCAATATAAGGTAGGTCAATTGCCGATGATTCTGGATATACTTTTATTGGAAATTTTACGATATCGTTCACATGGGTAGTATCATTAGGTACTATTAAGGATAATGACACCGAATCTAATGTATTTGACCCAATATTTCCAGAAATTATTAAATTTTGTTTTGTGGTATCGAAAGTAAGGATATTATCAGTAAAGCTTTTTTTACTTATAATATTTTGACCATTTAATATTGCTAATTCAAAGGATTTGATGGGCTCAAAGCCATTGTTTTGGATAGAAACCTGAAAATCTACAGACCCATCACAAGAGACTAAATTTCCACTAATTTTTTCAAGTGCTCCGTCATGCAGGAGTTTTGGACTACACTCTGGTGATGTAGCTAGTAGTTGACGTAAAGCTAAACTATCTAATTGACCTATTTCGCGTACAGTACGATCTGGACAAACTATGTACACAGTAGGAAAGTAAGCAATATCGTATAAATAATTTAACTTGTCAGCTAATGCTTTATCCAAATCACCTATTGGATAATCACTCCCAGCAACCCAATTACCATGAGTGGTTGGACCAATTCCATAAAGCTCATCTTTGGTTGTATTACCATCCAATTCTATGCCGAGGATTCGAGTATTATTTATAACTGACTCTGGGCCATTGCTATAATTTAATGCATTCAAGTGATGTTCTTTATGATAATCCCAACATGGTTGACACCAAGTCGCAAAAAAGTCTAGAATCACGTATTTGCCTTGATCCAAAAAATCATAAAGCCTATATTCCATAGTATCTTGAACTCCAACCATTGTAAAATCGGTTGCCTTGCTACCTGGCAATAATTGAGCATTTAGAAGCTGTCCAGAAAGACATAATGCACAAATTAATATTATATTTCTCATTTTGTATCTTGATTGTTTTTATTTAACTATTACAATAGAATAAGTATGTGATGAGTTCCTATCAAAAATATTGAGGTAGTAATAGTCTGATGGCAGGTTTTCTGGCAAGGAAAAGGTTGTGATATTTTGGTCAATAAGCTTCTGTGTCGTTACAGCTTGTCCTTTACTATTGAATAATATCGCCTGATAACTAGCAGATGCATTATCTGTCTTTTCTATATATACATCACCGTATGTACAGATATTAGGAAATACATGAAACAAATCCTTAGTTGAAGCTACTTCATTAGTGCTTGATATCGTCTCAACAGCCACTTTTTTTGCATTGAGTACCTCGCCATTATCGCCACGTAATACTAAAACTACCACACTCATATATTTTGGATTAAAATCTGCAGGTACGGTATAATTAAATGTGTAAGCAGCTTGACTATTATTCAGATTTTGAGTTGGAATGCTAGCTATGATGCCTGTATATCCGCCCAACAAGGCTCTTGGCACTCTATTGTAATACATTTCGGCTGCTGGTACGCTACCAAGGAGATTTTCCCAGCCACCCATTTCGCCTAATGAGCCCTCTGAATAATTATTGGCTTGATTATAGTCAGATGTGGTACGATGTATGCTATCCTCAAGTACGATGGCCGAAAATCTTAAGTCACCTGTGTATTGTGTAGCAAATAATGCTCCACAATCTATCTTTATATTTCTGGAAGCTGGATCATATTTTGCTGACGCACTGACTTCCACAGGGCTAGGCAGTATCTTACGATTTTCATATATCTGATCTAAATAATGGCGCTCTACTGTCTCAAGAAGCAATACTCTATCTGTATTAAACATAGGTGCGCCTGGAAGATTGAGTCCATCTTGATATTCTTTGATGACCATTGGGTCGTTATCTATGTGTACTTTTATACCGATAGCTGATCCATCAGACACAACACTTTCCAATTCTTTTAAACTCACATCTGCACGAGGACAATATCCACACCATGTACCCGTAGAAATCTCAAAGAGTATATTTTTCTTTGGAGAATCTGCGATAGTACTTACATAAAAAGATAGGTTATTATTATCTGGGTTGTTGTCCACGGCTGAGCCACCATTGATACTCAATATCTTCATCGTAATATTATGCTCCGCCTCCACCGATGAATTAAAAGGTATAGGATGTACAAATGTATAGGATTGAAGTGGTGCAATGTTCAGACTATCAAGGGTAGCTATATGCGGTATGCCATCATTCCATTCTATTTCTATACTCTTGATATAGTTACCATTGTTATAAATAGTGCCTGATATTTCAATGTCTTTTTGTGTCCTTTCATACCTGACAGTATTGTTTGCCTGGAGTTGTGCATCGTATCCATCAGATATAACTACCTTGAGATCATCGACATATAGCAGCCATCCATCAATTGTATTATTGATAAAAGAAATATATATATCAGATCCTGCATATGCTGAGATATCTACGGTGCGAGTTTCAAATGTTGACCCATTCTCTTGGGAAATAACAGCTAGTTCGGTGGTGAATGCATCGGTATTGCTAGTAGTGTTACTGAGTTTTACTAAGTAATTTTCTCTAAAAAAGTCATCACCAGACATTGCTTGCCACTGAAACAATACTTTTTGACCTGGTTGAATAGTAGGTACAGAAATCTTTGGGGTTATCATCCAATCATTGGCAGCTTCTTCATTTTCATAAGCTGATGTGCAGAATGCCACGGTATCCCCACCAAGATTGATAAGGCGCCATGGATGGCCTTCCATGATTGATAAAAAATCATAATAAGGATTACCATCTAGATCTACGGCCTTGAATTCTGGCGGCAAATCACCGATTATCCATGTCAATATTCCTACCTTTACGGTGTCTGATACTGGATATCGCGAGAAATCTTCATGATAATTTTGGCCCTTGTTTTCATTAATAAAAAGAAATAAAAGCACAAATGTACAAAGTATATGCCAGGAATACTTTGTTGATAATCGAGTGATCATAATGTTTAAATTGTTTCTACAGCAAAGTTATATTGTAAATTTACAATATTACAAACTACGAGATAACAAAACCTTTACAAGCACCTTAGAAAAACCTTAACATGACTTATATTGAATTTATATAGGTATTTAGATTTGTTGTAGAATTAGTGATTCCAAGCTTTTTTCTTAGTCTAGATCTTGCTACTTCGAGTGACGTGATCTGCTGCCCTGTAATATTAGAAATGTCTTTGGAACTCATATTAAGTTTCAGAAAGGTGCACAATTTTAGCTCAGCAGGTGATAAATCTGGGTGAATTGACCTGATTTTTTCATTAAATTCGGGATATACTGAGGTAAAATACAATTCAAATTCCTCCCATTCATCTTCATTATTATGACGGGTCAGTGCATTTGACATATACTGTACCTTACGTCTATCTTCGTCATTGATCATTGTATTGGCCAAGTCTTTGAGTTGTTGTGCGACATCAGTCAAAGCCTTGTTTTTTTCTGAAATAAAAAGCGTTTTTGATGTTAATTCCTTGTTTTTAATCAAAAGAGCATCGTTTGCTTTGGCCTTTTCTTGCTCTGATTTCTCTAGTTTTACCTTTGATTTATAAAAAAATAAATAACCTAGTGCGATGATGAGTGAAATAATAGAAATCAGCACCAACAAGATCCATTTTTGCCGCTCAGCCTGAAGTTTTATTTGGTTTTCTTTTGATTTCAGATTGTATGCAAATTCTTTTAAATAAAGTTGTTGAACATTGTTGTGGCTGAATAGGCTATCCCTGATAATCGTAGCTTCTGCATTAAAAATAAAAGCTTTGGATGTATCTTTATTTACAAGATAATAACTTGTAAGAAGCTCGAAAAGTGATAATTTAGAATTGACAATATTCTCTTTATTAACCAAATCTTTTGCTTTTTCCATATAATTCCTAGCCATAAATATATCACCTCTTTCGATATAGCTAGTGGCATAATTAATGTAACACTGAGCTTTGATTTCATAATTTTTGAGACTATCACATAGACTTATGCATTTTTCAAAGTTTAGATTTTGTTGGCCGTAATCTCCTAATTTGCCTGCTATTACGCCTAAGTTTAAGTAATTAATTATAATCCATTTAAAGTTATTAAATTTTTTATTTATATATAATGCTTCATTAAAGTACTTATTTGCTTCTATATATTCATGTAAGGTATTTTTGACTGCTGCAATATTATTTAAACTTGCAGCTATTCCTAAATCGAAATGAGCTAATCGAGATAATTCCAACGATTGTTGATAAAATTGCATGGACTTATCATAAGATCTCTGTTTATAAAATAAAATTCCAATTAATGTCAAAGTCTTTATCTGTTCAATATCGGCCTGAGAATTTTCAAATAATGTCAAAGCTTTAAAAAGGTAATCTCCAGACAGTACAAAGTCATTGGATTCAAGGTTCAATAGGCCATAGCAATAATTATAACAAGCCACTATATATTTGGAGTTTTTATACTCGTTGGCTAGCTGATTGATTCTTTCAGTGTATTTAATTGTTTGGTCAAAATCACCCTTTTTTGTATATATCTCACACAATATCTTGAGCGCCTTTGTCTCTTGATCAGCATTGTTAGAAGCTCTTGCTTCAGCCGTCACATAGCTAGCCATCTCAAGTGCTTTGCTAAAATCTATAAATAATGTATTTTCGGCTAACTTATTTATCTCGGTCAAATCCAATTTCTTCCATTCGCTTTGTTCAAAATTTATATTATCTATTCTTGAAAAAACAAAAAAAGGAACCATTAGGATGGTCAAGATTAAAAGAACCCTAAAATATTGATAATCAATATATTTCATTTAAATTTTTATAAGCAACTACCTACGTACATTTTTGGCGATTTTTAGATAACTCCGATTGAAATTCAACTTCTAGAATTATTCTCCAAGCTGAGATGACTTTAAAGTAAACAATTTATGAAATAAGATCATTGGAGATAAAAGTCAAAAAATCAGTCTAAAGTCATAACGCTTTATCTTATTGAATACAAATATACAGAAATACAAGATAATCTTTTCTTCTAGAACAAGAAATAAGTGACAAATAATTCCAGAACTACATTTGTTTTTGCTTATCAAAGAAATCGCTGTGTAAGAATCTGCTTAGTCAGCCTAATTTGAATATGAAACATATTTTCAAAAATCAGCATTAACCTCAATATTTACTTCTTACCTAGTGACTGGATGATTAAACTGTAACATCTCTGTATGGAGAAAAATCTAGATTCTTTGATGCCGCAAAGAAAAACATCTTACCTATACCAGCTTCTGTTTCCGAACAGAAAGCATGATTATTTGCAAGGTGTTGCTGAATATATTTTTTTAATTGTTCAGCAGCTTGGATGGCAATTTGATGTGGCTCATAACAAAACGGGAAGTTGAGCTTAGTCGGCAATTCGATACCCAATGCTGTTTCTTCAAGATGCGTAAAATAATGAGTTTCGGGCTAGCGTATCATTGGATTCCATGCCACAAAATTGAATGAATAAAAAGAAAATTCAATCTTCCTACCGAATATCTAAAATTATCAGCCTTCCTGTGAAGGTGAGACCACTATTTTCTAGGGTCTTTTACCATCTGCATCAGTCTTGCGATCTCGTCATCTGTCAGATATCTCCACGTATGTTAGTCGATGCCATCGAGTTTTATATCCATTATTCTGATTCTATTCAGCGGTTGAGTAATCGAATAAAATTATCATCAATCACTCAACCCTTAAATTTTATCTTACCCAAAGGCATTAAATCCAGTAACGTCCATACCCGTGATCAACAAGTGGATATCGTGTGTACCTTCGTACGTGACTACTGATTCTAGATTTGCCATGTGTCGCATGATCGGATACTCGCCGGTGATGCCCATTCCACCATGCATTTGACGCGCCTCACGTGCTACTTCGAGCGCCATAGCAACATTATTACGCTTTGCCATTGATATCTGTGCTGGTGTCGCTTTACCTTGATTTGCCAATGTACCTAATCTCCAGCTCAGCAATTGCGCTTTGGTGATTTCAGTGATCATCTCAGCCAATTTCTTTTGTGTAAGCTGAAACTGCCCAAGTTTTTTACCGAATTGCTCTCTTTCTTTACTGTATCTGAGTGCCGAATCATAACAATCCAAGGCTGCACCGACAGCGCCCCATGCTATACCATATCTGGCTTTTGACAGACATCCTAATGGCCCTTTCAGCCCTTGGATATTAGGTAGCATATTGGCTTTTGGTACTCTCACATCTTCAAAAACAAGTTCGCCAGTCACTGACGCACGAAGTGACCATTTTGCCATGAATCTCAGGTGCTGAAAAACCTTTCATATCTTTCTCTACGATCATACCACGGATGATTCCTTGCTCATCTTTGGCCCAAACAACTGCGATATCTGCAACAGGTGAATTGGTGATCCACATTTTGGCACCATTGAGGATGTACGCATCGCCATCATCTTTGATATTGGTTATCATCCCGCTAGGATTCGAACCATGATCAGGCTCTGTCAGTCCGAAACAACCGATAAACTCACCGCTGCCAAGTTTTGGAAGGTATTTTTTGCGTTGTTCTTCATTGCCATATTTGTAGATTGGGTACATGACTAGTGACCCTTGTACAGATGCCATAGACCTGATACCAGAGTCTCCACGCTCTAGTTCTTGCATGATGATACCATAAGCGATCTCATCCATGCCGCCACCACCATATTCGGCAGGAAGGCTCGGACCAAAAGCACCTACTTCTGCAAGACCTTTGAATAGATGAACTGGACATGCGGCTCTATTGGCATAATCTTCGATGATCGGGCTGACTTCTTGTTTTACCCATTCACGTACTGCATCACGGGCCAGTAGATGATCTTCGCTTAGTAATTCGTCGATATTGTAGTAATCGTGATATTCGTATAGATCCGTTTTGGATGATTTTTTAATGTCGTGGCTCATTTTTATTTTGGTTTACTTTTTTAAAACTACTTTTTGGTTGGGCTATTTTTTGAAAGTGCAAAGATAAAGGTTGGGATTAAGAATGTTATTACACACTTACTTTATTTGTAGAATTATTATGTATCAAGACGACAAATATGTTTTTTTACTTTGAATAAAACGCTTCTATTAAAATTATTTTGATAGCTTTGTTTTGAAGAATGAGGATTTGACTAAACTTTTAAATTTATTGTATGAAAAACTTATTTATGCTCTGCTCGATTACGGTACTGCTGTATTGGTTACCCAAAATAGGATATAGCCAAAGTACTTTTGAATTATTTTCCCGTAAAGGATTAGTACAAGCTTCAGTTTGGACAAACGATATAGGTACTCATGGCACTACTGGATTCGTATGTGATGGAGTTGATACTATTTGTAATGGAAAGATTGTGATAAGGTATTTAAATAATTTTGGTTCAAGCCAATTTTACTACTATGTGGAAGGTGATAAGGTGTATAAACATTATAACTGCGATCGCCCAGATGAGTTATTGTATGATTTTGGCTTAGAAATTGGAGACACCATTCAAAGTGGATATTATAAACAATATGTGCTTGCAAGTAAGGAGCCAATAACATTTTTAAATGGAGATGATGGCACAAAATTCACACTAAAAAAAGGAAATGCTTCTACAGTATGGATCTCGGGATTTGGGAGATTAGGGTACGGGAATAGTTTTGAGTTTTATAAACTCATTTGTGTGAAATTAAATGGTGCGCTTTTGTATGAACAAACTTTGCCAACTTGGTTAGACACGTTAAAAATTATAGACTGCGACTATTTGACTTGTGTAAGACCAAAACCGAATTTTTCGAATAGGATTGTAGATAATGAAGTCACTTTTGATAACACCACTAAATATGGTGATCAATATTTTTGGAATTTCGGAGACGGAACATCGTCAACTGAAAAATCACCAAGACATACATACCAACATGAAGGCTGTTACACGGTCTCGTTAAAAGTAACAAATGCTTGTTTTCCAGAAGGATATACGCTAAAAAGTAATCTGGCAATGTGTAGTGAAGAAGGATTTACTATATCAGATAGCATACAGCAATCAGCTTATTCAAGTTTTCGTAATGTGAATGGTAAATTATTGTTTTATACTTTCAGCTCCATGTTATATAAGTCATTTGATGCTGGCGAAACATGGACCAAACAACCGATTTTATCTGATCTAAATGAGCCGCGGGAAGCATTAACCGTGAAAATGTGGGACGATAAACGAGGCATCATGGGTACAAACAACTTAAATTACAAACCTAGCAATAAATGTATCATGATTACTGAAGATGGTGGCGATACTTGGCATTTGAAGGTTGATGGCTCGTATTGGGTCAATAATATTGCGATTAACGCTGGCGGTATTGCATGGGTATCAGCTGGTAGGTATCAAGATTATTATTACAAAACAACCGACTATGGCAATACATGGGAAAAGATATATTATAATCTTGAGCATAATATTTTTGATTTTAAATATGTGTCAGGAGATACCATCATTGCTAGCGCCATCAAAGAAGAACCCATTGGTGTAATAACCATAATTTATTACACATCTTATGATAATGGAAAAACTTGGAATTTGAAACCTTTACCATCAAATGTCATTGATTTTCAATTTTATAATTCAAAAAGAGGTGTTTGTAGGATAAACAAAGGGTCATTATTGACTACACTTGATGGTGGAGAAAATTGGTCACCATCTGGTATTAATCAAAATATCTCTACATTTAGCATATTTGGGACAAAAAATGGTAGTTTCAGGAGCGAAGAAGGACAAAACTATGTCACAAATGATAATTTTAAAACATATAGGCCAATAGCTTGTGGATTAAAAACCATCGGACTTCCACATATTTTAAATGATACCACGCTCATATTTTTGCTATTGGATCCATTAAAAAGTAATGTTGTAAGAATAGCAAAATCAACAAATTATCAAACCCAAAATTGTAATAGTCGCTTGGATAATGATGGAGATGGATATGCTGTAACAGAAGACTGTGATGACGAAAATCCTGAAATAAATCCAAGTGCTACTGAAATCGAAGGCAATGACATAGATGAAAATTGCGATGGTACAATCTTGTCAAACACATTGATTACATTATCAGAATTCCCATTCGTTTTATATCCAAATCCTAGTATAGATGTCATGTTTTTTAAATCAAATAGTGATAACAATCTTGATGTCAAAATATTTAATATAAATGGCTCCAAGGTTTTGCAAAGGGACAATGTGTCTGAAATGACAATAGAAAATCTTAGGCAAGGAATATATTTTTTCAAAGTCATGGATAAAGCTCAGAATAAATTTTGGATTAAAAAAATCGCATTTATGTAATCCAACGCGCATTATCAAAATAGTAGTATTTTTGCCGACCATCAAATTTAAAGGTTTATGAAAACAAAAGTAGCCATCAAAGGTGCTGAATTTTTTGCCTATCACGGCTATTATTCCGAAGAGCGAAAATCTGGCAATACATTTATTATCGATGCTGAGGTGACTCTCAAATCTTTTGATTCTCATGATGACAACATCTTCGATACCGTCAATTATGAACAATTGTACACCATCTGCAAACAAGAAATGTCCAAGACCCAAAAACTTTTAGAAACAGTGGTTTTAAACATAATAAACAGATACAAAGATGAATTGCCCAATATTGTTTCAGCTACGGTGAGAATGGAAAAATTAGCTCCACAATTGGGTGGCAAGGTGGCAAAATCAGTGGTTGAAATGGAATATTGATAGCAAAACTGTCGTGAAAGGCACTTTTGAAGAATTTTTCGGTTAATAAATTGTAGATATTCAGTGAATTATGTATTTTTGATACAATATAGATATATTACATCAAAAACATCGATATGAAATCACTCCAATGGTTATTTTTGACATTTTTGATCATATTTAATGCCAAAGCACAGGATTGCACATCCTACAAATTTGTAGATTCTGAGAATGTATTAAAATACAAAACTTCTTATGATGGTAATACTTTTGGATCAGCAAAAATTAAATTTTCTAAAGATAGTTTTTTATTAAAAGAAAGGTATTACAAAAAGTTGATTCTTTTGGATTTTGAGCTATATGACATATCTCAAGAATATTATTTTCGGGAAGACAAAGGACAAGTATATATGTTTCTTAATGACACTGAGACATTAATATTTGACTTCTGCCTTGATGTAGGTGACAGTTATGACAGTGAATGGAAAGTTATCAACAAAAGTGATATATCAACGGATCTAAATGCAACTACGAGATCCCAAATCATTCTACAAAATAATTCTGGTCAAATCCAAAAATGGATCGAAGGTATTGGTGGAAATAAATTAAAACTTTCATCGCTTAATTTGTTTCTGTGTGAATTCTACACCAAAGATTTTGACCAAATTTATTATGAATCACTCAGCGATTGCGCATCGCCAGTTCATACAAGCTATGTTAGTCATGAAAATAAGTGGCATTTCACAGTACCGCAATGGATAGATCCAGGGTTTGATTACTGGAATTCATTCTCAAGTGACAGTTTTCTGATAGGAAATAAATATTATAGAAAGAGTATTAGTAAAGTAGTTGGTAAAACAGAATGGGAAGAATCCAATCGTTATTTTCGCGAACATTTTGGCCGCATATTTTTCACGTATATAGATGGAGATGAACGTTTATCATATAATTTTTCTTCAGAAGTGGGAGATACTTTATTCCCCAAATATGATAAAAATGCTGCTTTTGTTGTAACAAATGTTGAAAATATCACAACCTTAGACGGTATATCGAGACGAAAATTGACACTTAATGCTGAATGTGGTTCTAGAAAAATTTCAAAAACATGGATAGAAGGCATTGGTGAAACTAAAATGTCTTTAGGACTAGAATTGGGCTGTGGTTTTATTGATCCTGAATCTCAACTCAATTGTTTCATCACCAACAATAAAATTGTCTATTCCAATGGTTTCTGCTACACTTCTGTTCAAGATGTTAATCGTCAATCAAGTATTTCATTGCTTCCTAATCCTGTTATCGATCAATTGCAAATAATGGGAAATACAGCGTCAATAGCATCTTTACAAATATCAGATCTTTCAGGGCGAATTCTAAAAAATAAAGTACTACAAGATGGTAATACTATAAATGTAGAATCAATTTCTTCGGGTATTTATATTTGTAAAGTTCTATTTTTGGATGGACAAGTTCAAGTATTAAAATTTATAAAAATTTAGATCCATTCAAGGCCTACTACCATCACATTTCACGACAATCTTATGAGTCTTGAACTTGTTGTAATGATGCCAGATATCATCTTTTTCAGCTTTGGGCAATTGGGTATATGGAATTTTAACTGCATTTAGCAATCAGTCCGTTGCCTTTTTATGACATTCTTTTGACAAGGTATGTACCTATAGTCTGGTACCTATTCGGTTACCTTTGCGGCATCATATTTATAAATTTAAAAAATAGATTATGCGGTTTTATTTTACATTTTCAATAGTTTTAGGTTTTTATTTGCTTGGGCAATCACAGGATTATCAAGTGATAAGCTGTGGTGCTGGCTATAACAAACAAAGCTATATCAAGCTATTTGAAGGTAGTCAAAAACAAGTGGCCAATGATGCTTGGGATCTTGCTTTTACAGCTTTTGGATATCAAGATGCAGGTATTTTTATAAATGAATCTTCTGGAAGCTCGATGGGGCAAAATCTACCTCAAACAGAATTGTATGATGCCAAAGTAAGTGATTTTAATGCTACAATTATCCTTGACTCTATACAAGCAAATAAATATTTGAATAGTGAAGCATCTTGGAGTTATGGTGCATTTAATGAAGCGCGTGTTGCAGCCAATCCATTTGATTTTGGTTGGGGAAAATATGTGCCTGCAGCACAACGTGTTGAAGGTGATCGAGTTTATGTATTAAAACTTAGAAATGGCAATTACAAAAAAATTAAAATTGAATCTTTGATTGGTACCACTTACACTTTCAAATATTCCAATCTGGATGGTACGGATGTTGTCACAAAAACCATTAATAAAGCGCCAGTTAACGCTAATAAACTAGTATATTTCAGCTTTACGACAAATGATGTTGTGGATATAATACCTGTTGGTGGCTATGATTTATTTTATGGAAGATATATTTCGTTAGCAAGAGACCCTAATGGCACTGTAGAGCAACAATACAATGTGACTGGAATACTTTCAGGTCCTGGTGTTCAGGTTGCCGCAGCAAAAGGGATAGATCCTAATACAGTTTCACTTCAGGATTATGCAGACAAATTTTCTTCAAAAACTGATGTCATCGGTTATGACTGGAAAACCCTTGTAGGTACATCATGGGCCCTTGCAGCAGATCAGGCATTTTTTGTAAAAACATCTGACAAACGTGTTTGGAAAATCGTCATCATAGATTTTGAAGGATCAGCAACTGGTAATGCCGCCTTCATAAAAACAGACCTTGGCATCTCATCAAATAAAGAACTATTGGATGTAGAAACATCAATTTCTCCAAATCCTGCGGATGATCAGATTTTTGTATCTCTGGATACCAAAGATATTTTGGCAAAAGATCTGAAAGTAGATGTGATCGATCATACAGGAAAACACATTTATAGCAATAATATGGAAGGTATTTCTGGTTTTAATGTATTGACTATCAATACTTCAGACTGGAATAAAGGCTTATATTTGGTAAAAATAAGCAATGGAAAACTGTCAACTACCCAAAAAGTAATCAAGTTATAATAGGCAAATGCGGGTAGTTATTAGTATTGTATTTCTGGCTTTTTTATCGGATTTGGTTGCCCAATATGGTGTGACTGATTCATTAAAAATGAGCAAAGAGTTGGATCAAATAGTAATAACTGCCCAATTTACACCTACAGATACAAGACAGACTGTCAACTCGGTCAGAGTTTTGAACCGCAAAACAATCGAACAGAAGTCGGCCATCAATCTTCAAGAATTACTACAGACAGAAACCAATATCCGTATTTCTCAGGATGCTATCTTAGGAAGTACCATAAGTATTAACGGATTGAAAGGCGAAAACCTAAAAATCCTAATAGATGGCGTGCCAATAGTAGGCAGATTAAATGGCAATATCGATGCTGGACAAATCCCACTTAACACCATTCAAAAGATTGAAATCATCGAAGGTGCGCAGTCACTCATTTACGGATCGGAAGCATCTGGTGGCGTCATCAATATCATCACCCGAAAAAGTCAACTAGCAGCTCTAGAAACCGAATTGAATACCCAATATGAAAATAATGGGTTCAGAAGTCTTGCAGCCAGAGTCGGTATCTCAAAGAAAAAATGGCTTTTCCAACTCAATGGAAATGTGACGCAATTTGTCCCAGTGACAGATACCGCTACTGGACGAGATCAGTTATGGAATCCCAAAAAACAAAAATCGGTAAGAGGCTTGTTTAGATTTATGCCATCTGAAAGGTCAGATTTTCGTATATCGGCAAATCTTCTAACAGAAAGCGTCGATAATCTGGGCGAAAAAAAGCGAATCGTTTTTAAGCCGTATGCCTTTGATGACTATTATTTTACAGATCGATTTGATGTCAATCTTTTTGGTGAGCATTGGACAAAGTCAAAAAACCTGATCCAAGCTACTTTGGGTTGGAATACATTTAGTAGAATCAAAAATTCGTATAGGTATGATTTTGACACTGCTTTCAATGAACTATTGGATGGCATGCAGGATACGACCACTGCATCAGGTATCATTACAAGATTAACTTATGCATCTGAAAAACAAGGCAAAAAATGGAACTATCTTCTTGGTTTGGAAAATTATTATGAACGGGCATCAGGTACAAGATTGCTGGATACGACGAGTGTAACACCTGGGCAGGCATACACTAATGATTTAGGTGTTTTCGGAAGTACAAAAATAATGATACTTGAAGGATTCACGCTTCAGACAGGCGCTAGATATACACATAATCTGCGATATGGCTCAGCTTTTACACCATCGACTTGGGTACTTTGGCAGCCCAAACTTCCATTTAAGATAAAGTCTTCTTGGGCGTATGGATTCAGGTCTCCAGCGATCAAAGAGTTGTTTTTTAGCTTCGTAGATGTCAATCATTTTGTAAAAGGCAATCCAAACCTTAAGCCAGAAAAGTCACTCAATCTTCGTACAGAAATTGTCATCAATACCATAAATTCTGGCAAAGCAACATTAAATTTGACGGCTGCTGGTTTCTATAATGTCGTAAGCAACAGAATCATTCTCACAGCATTAGGCCCTGTGCATTACGAATATAGGAATGTGGACAATTGGAAATCCAAAGGTGCTTCATTTAGAGCTAACTTAAATTATGGTGAATGGCTAAGTTTTCAATCTGAAGTCATTACTACCGGATTTCACAATCCAAATGATGGCGTACAAGCAGAAAAAGATGCATTTTTAGTATCATCAGATTGGTCAAATGACCTGAGTATTTCGATACCTGGCTCCAGAGTAAATTGGAATGTTTGGCATAAATTTACAGGCAAGACACCTTTTTTTTATAATCAGGATGGCACTACACAACAAGGATATACAAATAGTTGGCATATGCTCAATACTGGTTTCACCGTTCACTTTTTTGATAAGAAATTGAGATTTAATACAGGTGTAAAAAATATCTTTAATGTCAAGCAGCTTCAAGCGAATAATAATAACGGCATCCACATCGAAGCGAGCAATCAACAAAACCTACATTGGGGAAGAAATTTCTACGTTGGTATCACTTGGCAATGGCATAATTAATCCATTAAATTTTTGATTAAGCAGAGACAGGAGCCAGCGCTACTTTAAGTCCATCTACTTCTTCTGTAATCTTAATCTGACAACCTAATCTAGAGTTTGGTTTAACAAAAAAAGCTTGATCGAGCATGTTTTCTTCATCTTCAGACAATTCAGACAACTCATGATCACTCAGTACATACATATGACACGAAGCGCAAAGTGCCATGCCACCACAAGTACCTTCGACTGGTAAATCGTATGACTTGCAAACTTCCATCATATTCATAGCCATATCGGTAGGCGCCATTAATTCATGTTCCATGCCATCTCTGTCAGTCACTGTAACGGTTATCATATTATCAGCCATAAAATTGATTGATCTTGTATTTGATGTTGCAAAATTAAGAATATGTAACAATCCAAAGGTGATAAAGGTTACTTAACACTTATGATGAATAAAGATCTGGCTATTTTGATAATTAAAGTGGAAGTATAGTTTTTTATTCATAATTCCTCAGAAACCTATTCTACCTAAAAATGCGAAGAGCCCAGGTAACTATATACAAGGGCTCTTTCGACTAAGGTCTCAAAATAAGAAAACTACATCTTTTGGTATAAATACCTTTATTTTTTTGTACAGAAAATCTGTATCTATTTCTTGTAAATCAAAAACCAAAGCCAAACTACCATTGTAAGAATCTACTGTCTTTGGATAGTGCAAATATACAACCATTATTCTAATCTGCAACCGTAACATTAACGCTATATGGACCATATTAGTTTATAAATATATGATTTTTTTTCATACAAATTTTAAATATATGTTATTCAAATGCAAACAGATTAAATATAATCATAATGTTATGTATAATTTTTTTATATTTTTGAAAAAATTTCAAAAAATATTTTTCGATCTTAAGTTTATACTAATATTTAGTTTTTATTTAACTTTTTGAAGGCTCTAGATTCAACCAACAAAAGATTGAATTATCTACCTTTGA
The DNA here is from genome assembly GCA_016717105.1 of Saprospiraceae bacterium. Taxonomy (GTDB): domain Bacteria; phylum Bacteroidota; class Bacteroidia; order Chitinophagales; family Saprospiraceae; genus OLB9. The sequence continues at coordinate 182,318 of JADKGF010000013.1, forward strand.
TTGTCTTTATTTTTACATGAATTTAATGATTGGTAATATGAAATTACGATATCTATGTTTCTGGTGTGTTGTATATGTTTTGAGTTCATGTCATACCCAAGAAGAATACCTGAAGGATTCAACACTTTGGGTAGGAGGCAATAGAATTATGGACAGAACATTGCCGTTTCCTTATTTGCTTGAGGTATCCGAAGATAAATGTATGCTAAGAGACCATGCTGGTGAGTTAATAGACCAATGCAAAATCACAAAAAATATTTCTAAAGGTGACACATTAACAATGAAGAATCATCAATTTGAAGTCTTGTTTAATGACCAAAGTAGAATTAATATTTTTCAATTAAACGACACATTAAATTATCCAATAATAAAAGGACGAATCGACAAAAAATACAGAGCGAAGCTCATCCCAACATTTACAACTAAACGGATTGAAAAACATGAAGCACTCCAATTTCTGACCAGCAATAGTTTTGTGGCTCGAGATTCTGCCGAAAATCCCAACGATCATCTTGTGGTGAAAAGATACTTAACTTTTACAAAAGACAGTTTGATGACGTTAAGGACATATGCCTATCAAGACAAAGTGATTTACTCGGAGCACCAAGCCCAACCCTTGACATTATATAATCTTGGCGATAAATTATTTATGTCCTGCAATTCTGGATCTCAAAATCCACAGCCAATTATGCAGGTTTTGAAGGTGACCAAAAATGCACTTACTATCAGATATTTTGATGGAGATGAGGATATTATCAGAACTTTTGAAAAATCCTCAAAACCAGAAACAAAATCCGCTTCATACACCAATTGTTATGATGGCCATGTAGGAGAATATTATCACAATACAACAGATGTAACCTACCGAAAAGGCAATGAATATTTGATCAATAAGATAAGCAAAGGAGCTCCTATGGACGAAGGCGATGGCTATATTATTGTACAATTTAATGTCAATTGCCAATCAAAAGCAGGAAGACCGGGATTGATCATGATGGATAAATCATATCAAAAACGCCAATTTTCTTTGTCTTTAGTCAGCCACATTTTGAAGGAAGTAATGGCATTAACTGATTGGCCTGATACCGTTTCAGATTATAAAAATTTTTATTATGAAGATGCCCACTGCTTTTTGATGTTCAAGATTGAAAATGGTAAAATTGTTGACTTATGTCCATAAAAAAGATATCTTTCGTAATTGGTTTCTTGGTATTTTATTTTGCTTGCAAAACACCTGAAAAACCAAAATCCAAACCAATTATATCCTATTCAAAGCCTGAAAAGGATTTCATTGTCAAAGCTGTACGATTCCTATGCAAATTACATGGCGCAACCTACTAAGATTCATAGGCTTATGAAGGATACAGCCATATTATATGATCCTGATAATACTGAGCTTAGGATGGAATTGTCCTATTCTTATAAAAAAAGGGGCGAACACATAGAAGCCATGCGCATTCTCAATGATGCAGTTGCTCGTGATGTTCAAAAAGGCTCTATAGACGGGCTGGAATATCGAGCTTGGAGTCTTCTGTATTTTTATAGAGATTACGAAGGCACCATTGCAGATATCGACCAAGTCACTAGTATGACTAAGCGGTCTTACAATGTTTGCTGGGGCGAGCCATGTGGACTTTTGAAAGGTCAGGCGCTTTACAAATTGGGTAAAATACAAGAAGCGCTAGCTGTTTTCGATACGGTGCTCCGCGAGGAAGTGCGCATTGGTTTCAAAGCAGAAGACAATTTTTTAGTTCACTTTTATAAAGGAAGATGCTACCATACATTGAAGCAATATGACCAAGCCATACAATCATATCAAATGGTATTGAACAAAGATGAAAATTATACTGAGGCACTATATCAAATGGGTTTGGTAAAGATGGCCCAAAGTGATTTTACTTCAGCAAAACAATACTTAGAAAAGGCTTTGTACTGGATAAAAAAAGGTAAAAAAATGGGTGAACCTTATTTTGAACGATTTGATGAGGTCTTCGAATGGCAAATATTGGAAGCCTTAGACAAGCTAAAACAGTAGGATAAAAAACAGAAACTAAATATTACAAACAATTGAAATACAATAGAATGTGAAATTTAGTTTCTGTAAAAATATATACCTATAAGCCGGATTCTGTAACATACATTGCTGCATGCCCTCTATCATTTATCTAAGCTGCCTACCCTCCACATAAGCCGTTAAGCTAAAAAACCGAGTCAGTTTTTCTTACAAGAAGATACGGATGTACATGGCATTTCAACCCACAAGGTTTGTCCTGATCACACATTGCTGCAAGACCACGAGAGCTCTTACCTCTCATTTTCACCCTTACCCGAAGGCGGTTATTTTCTGTGACACTATGCTGTACTCCTCTTTTGGAGAAATCCCATCCGTTAGATGGTGTGGTACTCTACGTTGTCCGGACTTTCCTCTTCCGGCATTCCGAAAGCGATAGAGCGGTATATATGCGTCAAAGGTATAAAATTTAAAGTATATGGGTGAAATTATGATTTTTTTGATTGTTTAGTATTATTGTAATGAATACTCTGCAAAGCCTTTTTTTAAATGGGTTTTTATTGTTGTTTATTAATGACTACGTCCATGACATTTCTGAAACAATCGGTTCAAAAGGCTATATTCCTTAGTTTGTATGGTGACGTTTGCAGTGAGATTTTGATTTTGGGGAATTTCTTTTTTTATAGGAGTGGTCACAAAAGGCATTGGCAGTTCTAATCCGACCAAATAACTATCTTCATTAGGAATAGTGGAGAAATTAGCGACTTTTGCTTGTATGACACCATACTGTGTAGATGGATAACTTTCTAACTCTAAAATGACGCTTTGTCCAACTTGCAGTGTACCCGCAGCTTTAAGTGGAAGTTTGCCTTGTGCAATATAACTATTTCCAGTATTTTGTGGGATGCAAGTCAATATTATATCACCAGCTTTGACAAACTGATTTTTTGCTAAGTATTTTGAATAAGATACATTTGCATCAAAAGGCGCTTTCAAAATGTGTAACTCTTCCCATTCCTTGATTTCATTAATGATTTTTTCTTTCATCTGATGTATGCTAAATATTCTGGTTGATACACCAGTAGAACGATCCGCGGTAAGTTCAGCTATTTGACTTCTCAATTGTTCAATGCGTACTTCGTTGTTTAGTTTTTGAGAACGAAAAGCCTCAAGGTTTCTCTTTTCATTGAGAATCTTTGATTCAGCTTTTTCTTTTTCTAAATCTGCAATTACACCTTGCTCTCTCAGTATGGTGTGTCTGCCAAAATCTTTTTCTGTCAATGCACATCTTTTTCAAAAAAGTTTTCTTGCTTTGTCAATGACTGATTCAATCTTTTGATTTGTTCTATTTCATTGCTCAAAGCTTTTATTTTTTACAAATACGGCACTTTGTCTCAAAAACAGCTGAAACTCTTCAAATTGTTGAACCAAAGATGTATATGAAGTACTCATGGCGCCAAGATTCAAACCCTTGGAAATGGCTGAATGCAGATAATCAGGTGTATGTATTCCGATGGATTCAAGACTATCGAAAAATGAGTTAAGCTCTTTTAGGTCTCGGTCATCCACTGCAGATCGAAATTTTACTAAAACATCACCACGTTTTGCAGGTGATTTGTCTTTTATATAAATAGAATCAATCTCAGCATTCAGTTTACATACGATTTCTACAGGTGGATTTTCGGTAAACAGTTTTGCAGGCATAACCAATTTGTCGGGATATTTTACAAATGCAGCTATACCTAGGCAAACTCCAAGAAAAATGAAGGCAGCTGTAATGCCCCAATTGACCAACCAACCTGGCGGCTTACCAAAAATATTTTGGATGGCAAATATTTCTTCTTTTTTGGGTATCGGGGTGTATTGGGCATAAGATAATTTTTCCTTAACTGAACACGGGTCTAGTTGTACTTTTCTATTTTAACTTCATCTGTGCAAAATACGGATGTTCAGGGTTTACAATGAGTTCTTGTCGCAACGGATGTACCAAAACGTCCATATCTTCCAAAGGAATCGCACCTAAGAGAACTTCAGAATCTCCTTGTAACACCATAGCATTGCAAGTGTCCTTCTATTCTTAAATTTTTTAATTCCACATTTGTCACTACATCCAATTCCCACAATCCTTCCATCGCAGTTTCTGCCTTCCTTTTTCCACAACGGGTAGTTGCAATTGTTCTTGAATACTTTTTCATTGATACATAACATATACGATCCAGTATCAACCAATGCAGAAACAGTCATTCTTTGACTTCATCTTGATCCATTAGATTTCTTCGTACCATTTCCAGATCACCATTATTAATCAATTCTATTTCAGCATATACTAAGCCCATTTCTTAACTTTTTTTATATAACAAATCTCAACACTTTTAGGTTCCAAACCTTTTTAGGTTCCTGAAACTTATAAAGTCTAAACTACTCCAGATCCAGCTGATTTTGCACCAACTCCCAATACTTCCCTCTCAAAGCTACCAACTCTTTGTAAGTCCCGTCTCTACTATCCTGCCTGCATCCAGCACAACGATATTATCTGCATTTTTTACGGTACTGAGCCTGTGGGCGACTACGACTACCGTTTTGCTTTGGAAAAACTGATTTAGATTTTCCATGATGATGCGTTCGTTAGTAGCATCTAAGGCATTGGTAGCTTCATCAAAAAACAAATATTCCGGATCTTTATACACTGCACGAGCTATCAGGATACGCTGTCGTTGTCCTTGTGATACGCCGCTTCCTTTGGCACCGATCATCGTATTGTAAGATAATGGCATACTATAGACAAAGTCTTGAATATTGGCCACATGGAGTGCTCTGTCCAGCTTGGTAAAACTGACGACATCATCGCTCTCGGCTATATTATTACCTATAGTGTCTGAAAATATATAACCATCCTGCATCACAGTACCACATTTGGACCGCCATGCTGATTTATTGATTGCTTGTAGTGGGATGCTGCCTACCGAGACCTTGCCTTCTGTAGGTGGATAGAATCCCAATATTAACTTGAGCATCGTCGTCTTGCCACTACCACTCGCGCCTACGATAGCGGTAACCTTGCCAGCAGGGATGGTAAGTTCGATGCCCGAAAGTACCTGTGGTGACAATGGCGAATAGGCAAATCCCACCTTATCTAGTACAATAGCTGCCTCTTGTGGGATATCTCTTATGGTCTGTACCGTGGGATCTTCTTCTGGTGTGACATCGGTGACTTCTGCCATACGAGTGAGCGAGATGCGGGCATCCTGTGCGGAACGGATGAAAGCGATGAACTGATCAAAAGGTGCATTGAGCTGACCAACAATATACTGGATGGCAAAAAGCGTTCCCAAAGTAATCTGTCCATTGATCGCCGCCCTTGCTGCTATGAAGGTGATGAGAATGTCCTTCAGCCTATTAAAAAATAATGCGCCAAAATCCTGATACTGCCGCAAAGCAAGTGATTGGACTGTACCCTAAAAAGCAAGGCTTGTATATCTATCCACTTCCATCGGCGCTTGCGCTCACTACCTTGCAGCTTAATCTCCTGCATGCCATTGATCATCTCGAAGAGGGTACTCTGATTGTCTGATGCTTGCTGAAAAGCCAAATAATCCAAGTCTGCCCTACGCTTCATAAAGATCATCACCCAAGCGATATACAAAGTAGTAAAAGTAGAAATACCCCCAAAGATCAATACATCGTATATCAGCAAGATACCACTAAACACAATGACCGATAAAAAAGAAAAAAATATATTTAGTACTGATCCTGTAAGAAAACTCTCTACCCGATTATTGTCCTGAATGCGCTGTATGAGGTCTCCTACATTTTTGCTATCAAAATAGCCCAATGGTAATCGCATGAGCCGAATGAGAAAATCAGATATGAGTGAGACATTGACCCGCTTACCTATCTGCAGGATAATCCACGACTGTATGAACTGTACAAAAGTCTGACTGACAAAGAACACCAACTGTGCGATCAGGATAAGGGTGACAAAGGATAGATTTTGGTTTTGTACGCCTACATCGATGAGTGACTGGGTAAGAAAGGGAAACATAACCTGAAAGACCAATCCCACTAAGATACCGATCATAAACTGTATGATGAGTCGCTTGTAAGGTGACAGATATGGTAGTAAGCCACTCCACACACCTTTGGAGGTATTGATTTCTCCTGCCTGATAAAACTCAGGAGATGGCTCGAGACCAAGTGCTATCCCTTGGTCACCATCGCTACACCATGATTTTTTGAATTGTTCCTTCGTCAGCCTGATCTTGCCATGGGCAGGATCTGCTACCCACACATATTTGCTACTGATCTTATATACCACCACAAAGTGTCGCTGCTCCCAGTGTACGATACAGGGTAACGGAAACTCTGTCAATCCTGGCTGATCCGTCAGGCTATCATAGGTCACCTTTACTGCCAACGTGCGCAATCCCAGACTTTCTGCTGCCTCAGATATGCCAGCTAGTGATACACCTTCTCTAGAGATGTGACACTTCTCCCTCAGCTTTTGCAATGACACAGCTCGCCCATGATGATCGGTGATCATCTTGAGACAGGCAGGACCACAGTCCATGGCATCTAATTGCGGGAGAATGGGAAGGGCCCTATGGGTTGTTATTCAGTTGTATCCGCCTTATTCATCTCATCTACCATTTCCCGCATACCATAAAAGTCTATTGCTTTTTGCTTCAGTGGATTGGTACTCCACTCACTCCACTCTCCTATGTATGGATTGTATCCGCATTTAAGAGGCTTACTAAGTATATCATCTGGGTCTTCAACATAAGCTCTACAATCAGTGCAAATATACCTAAACTCACAATCTTTGCAGACGTGTATTTTGTCTTTATTAATATCCCAATATTTTTTAAATCCTGGCTTTTCTATGGCTTCCGCAAGTGTAGTATCTCTGATATTTCCAAATGATTCTGTCATGGATGGACAGTTTTTGATGTTGCCATTTTCGTCTACTGCTATTTTTTTATATAAGCAAGAATTATAATTCTTACTAAACCTATAATTATTATGATTTATGCTAAAGTAATCCATGTTAATATTACCACAGGTTTTTTCGTTCACAAATTTATGAGTAATAATAAAATTATCATATGTCATATAGTTCTTTTTAATTAGATCATCTATAACATTGAGCGGAAATCCATAGTAGATAAAAAGAGTTAATTATAGAAAATTTTCAGCTAATAAATTATAATGGTTTATGTTTATTTTAGGATTAAAAAGTAATAAATGTCTAACGACTGTATAGTTGTATTTTCTAATTCAGATAATATTTTTCTAATTTGATTCGGAGATTTTATACAATAAAATCTTAATTCACAGTGTTTTACTCCCAATATATTAATCTGTTCAATTAAATTTTTTAAAACTCCCTCAGTACCAAATTTGAACATACAACTATTATGTCTAAAGCTAAGCTAGGTATAAAAATGTATCTTTGGATTCTGGAAAAAAATCTTCATCTTCAAACAAAAATCCAATATCATTTTTTAATATATAATCTAAAATTTCATCTTTATGATCAGAAATTGGTATATCTTCAATTTCAGATCCCCTAAAATTATTAATAAATTCTGCAACTTCTTTAGGAATTCTGAATGCTTTCTGTCTTATATTGTCTTGTAATAT